>JAUSMR010000103.1 GCA_030645955.1 Gallionella sp.
AGCGCAGTCTTGCCGGTGCCAGGTGGGCCGTAGAAGCAAAAGCTGCCGCGTTCGACTCGACGCAGGCCGGCAATCATCTGTTCCGGTGATCGGCTGGTATTGACGTAATCGAGGCTGTAAGCAGCCTGAGCCTCGCGGGTCGGCAAAGGGGATTGCCCGAGCACCTGGGCGCTCGCGCGAAGGACGCGCTCGGCGATCTGTTCAATGTCGCGACCGGCGGACGAGCTGGCCATGCTGCCGACTCGTGCCGCTTTTTCCATTTGCGCGGGAGTGGCTTCGTCCCACTTTGCCAGCCGTGCAATCCAGTCGCCGCTGACTTGGGTGCTGCCAAAATACTTTTTTGCAATGCTGTGCCGTGCCGCTTCCGGCGGCGTAGGAATCTCCAGGGTGAAATCAAAGCGTCGCAGATAGGCGGGATCGATCTGCGCGATTGAGTTGCTGATCCAGATGGCCGGCACCGGATTGGTTTCCAGAATGCGGTTGATCCATGCTTTGCCGTTTCCGACGGAGCGTGCCTTCTGACCAAATAGCGCCATGAGTCCGCCCATATCGCTTGGGAACACATCCTCTATCTCATCGAACAGCACCAAACCATCGCCTACCGGACCAAGAAGGCGCTGGCACAACAGGTAAGACGCAAGTCGTGCTTCCCCCTTCTGCGCATCGCCGTCTTCATCGGCACAACTGACTTCGTGCAAGACTGCGCCAACCGACGCCGCCAACAGCCGTGCGAATTCAGATTTGCCTGTGCCGGGTTTACCGTGAATCAAGATGTTGACGCCGACCTCGCTCGCCACCAGGGCTTGGGTGAGGTACTTGTGCAGAAGCCGATAGTCAGCTTCGAGATGCACAAAGTCCTCTTCCTTCAGTTTTCCCGGCGAGGCCGGACGGAAAAAGTGGGTCAGCAGCTGATCCGGAGGTTCCTGCCGGGTAAGCAGGAGGTTCGGCATGTTGTCGGCGACTCTGAACTTTCTCTCAAAATCGGTTATGTCATGCTCGAAGCGAACCAGCCCGCTCTGGGCCAGCGCACCCGCACGGGACAAGGTGCGGCTGATCGCCACAAGATCGTGCCCGGTCATGTTGGACAGAATCTGAGCGGCGCGCATGTCTGTGCAGCTGATACTTAGCCGAGACATCGAATTCTGAAACGAGCCATTGGCTTGAAGCAGCATGATCACGGTACAAATGTCGCGTTCCAGTTGGTCGAAGCCCAACCGCTCTCCCAGCCATGCAATATTTTCCGCCAGAGGGGTTCCGGCGAGGGTCGGTTTGCGATGCTCGATTTTCTTGCGCCATGCAACGAAGTGCTTCTTGATGTCAGCGGTTGTAAACTCGGTTTCCGTATCGTCGTTCCAGACATCGATGCTGTTGGCAATGTAGTCGTCCCAGAAGCCTCTCAGTCGGTCAGGAGTGCACTGGGACTTGGCGACAAGGCGCCCCAGCCACAAGGAACAGACTTGATCGTATTGCTGGGTAAGTTTGTCGTTGATGGTGGGTGTGAATCGGCGGCGTGCCATTGAAACTCCCTCGGTAAAGTGCATACCGGGATAGTAGATGGCGGTAGCGACATTATGTGTCGCTTATGATCAGCGAGACCAGACTGGGATGCCGGGAAGGATAGGAAGGCCGTAGGTCTGAAGAATGCGATACCACAGCGTCCGCTCGGAACGGCGGCGTAATATCGCTGTAGGATGTTACGCGATTACCGTTTGACGTTAAACGCGGAACGGGTTACATTGCGCCATGACGATACGTTCATTCCGGTGCGCCGACACCGAAGCGCTTTACGAGGGGAAAAGCCCCCGGCGGTTTCGGAACATCGAAAGCGTTGCACAGCGAAAACTGCAAATGATGGACGATGCGATGGATCTGCGGGACTTGAACTCACCGCCAGGCAATCGCCTGGAGGCGCTGAGCGGCAACCGTGCGGGCCAGCACAGCATCCGCATCAACGGACAGTGGCGCGTGTGCTTCGCATGGACCGATGCCGGGCCGGAGAACGTCGAAATCGTTGACTACCACTGAGAGGTACGACATGGCCACCAACAAAATGCGAGCGATCCATCCCGGTGAGATTCTCCGGGAGGAGTTTCTTGCGCCGCTCGACATGAGCGCCAACGCCTTGGCGATGGAGTTGCATGTACCGGCGCCCAGAATCAACGACATCGTGCGCCAGCGGCGCGCCGTGACGCCTGACACCGCCTTGAGGCTGGCGCGCTACTTCAATACCACCGCACAGTTCTGGCT
>JAUSMR010000104.1 GCA_030645955.1 Gallionella sp.
CCGTGCTTATCCGGTTAACTCCCAAGGTAGCTAGATGTAGTAGTGGGCCGTGATTTTTTTGTATAAAGTTCAGCATAGGTCGGCGCAGTGACATCACCAGCAATGCCAAGCAGGGAACGGAATGCGTTGAAAGGGTAGAAACGGCGGTTGAATCGAAACGTGAATTCGTTGAGATAGGCTTGCAGGTGTTGCGGGCTGACGCCGTGGTGAATGCCACGTAACCATGTTTTGAGATTGGAGAGCACGAGGTGAATGATGGGCAGGAAAGTTTCGGCAACTTGCATGTCGCCACGTTCCGCAACGGCGGTATGAAGATACCCTCGCTTTTCAAGCGCCGCGTAGCCGCTCCAGTCATCGGAAATGATGGTGGCGCCTGGCGTAACGACGCGCTCAATGAAACCGCCCAACGATTTGGCACTGCGGTCTGGCACCACAGCGAGCCGAACACGTCCGGCGTAACGCCCAGTCCTCCGCTTATTGAGGCTGCCACCGTGCTTGCGCGGTTTAACCTCGACCGCACCGGCGACGAGAACCATGTCGTGAACGCCTCGACCCTTGCCGCGAGTACGTCCTCCGACGTAGGTTTCATCGGCCTCGACGGCATCGAAGGGGTTGCCACCAATCCGATCTTGGTCGGGACGCACCATGCCGACCCGCAGTTTGTGGAGAATCTGGAAAGCAGTCTCATAAAGCGACAGCCCGAGTTGCCGCTGGAATTGGGCAGCAGACATACCGGGTGTTTGGCTGGCAACCAAGTAGGGTGCCCAGATCCATACGGAGAGAGGTGTGTGGGTGCGTTCCATAACGGTGCCCGCAGTGAGGCTCGTGTCTCGGTTGCAGTGACGGCACCGACAAACGCTGGGGCGATTGGCGAAGCGATAAGGCTCTCCGAGTGTGCCGCAGTAGTCACAAACGAATCCGTCGCTCCATCGGGCGCGCTCAAGATAGGCCGCGCAGGCCGCTTCGTTCGGGAACAGTCGCTGAAAATCAGGAAGCGAGCGAGGGAACGGCAAATCGTCTCGCTCAAGCACGTCGATAACCATGACCACCTCAGGTTGGCGCAGATGCTCAACATACTACCGGTAGTGGGCTTGGGAGACAACCGGATAAGCACGGTTTGAACATGACGCAGAATTTCTGTTAAGAATGACAGTCCTATTAGTTGTGTTCGTGAAAGATTATGGCAACGATCAAATTACCTTGCGTTGTACATCAAGCATTGGATGCCCTACTGACGTTTTGTATTGTTTAAAGATCTTTTCCCCTTGGTCACACATCTGGCTTTTGTGAGGCGCATCAACTCTCTCCTTGATGGAATTTGCTGAGTAACGAGGGTGTCAATGATTTTGTGTTAATGAAGTGGAGCCATTAACCTGTACAACCTGAAAGCGAAGTTAAGCTCTGACAAGGCGGGTTAATCAAGCTCAGGCAGCCTGATGAATTGTTGTGTATTGCCAATAAACTTCATTCGGTGTTTGGTTATCAAGATTCTGATGAAAACGCTCCTGATTATACCAATCAAACCACTGAGTCAGGTTTTGCCTTACCTCCTTCAAGTTACTGAATGCTCTG
>JAUSMR010000113.1 GCA_030645955.1 Gallionella sp.
TACCTTCTTGACCGACCAAGGTGCCTTCAGTCCAAGAAGCTGCTCATACAGCGCGGTGTCTTTCATATTGATTCTGATAGCTTTGAAAAACTGGATTGTCCCGCAGCGAGCAAAAAATCACAGTGAAATTAATGAAGAACCCTTTTTTATAGCAAACCCGGAGGCGGGAAACTCTGGTTTGATGATGCGGATGCCTTGCTGCAAGCGGGCTGGGCGATAGACTGACAACAAAACAGGGAAGAGGCAACATGCGCACATTTTCAAAATCAAAGCTTCTGGCCCTGCGCCAGTGCCCCAAGCGCTTGTGGCTGGAAGTTCATCGCCCGGATCTGCGCGAGGATTCCGCTGCAACCGAAGCAAGCTTTCAGGTAGGGTTTCAGGTCGGTGACATCGCCCAGCGCATTTACGACCCCGAAGGTCAGGGTGTGCTGATTGATGTTCAAAGCGAGGGATTCAGTCGTGCGTTTGAGCGAACCACGGAATTGCTTCACACCACACAGCCCATCTTTGAAGCCGGATTCTCGGCCGGAGGCGCACTGGCTTTTGCCGACGTCATGCTGCCTGAACAGATGGAGGGCAAACAGGTCTGGCGTATGGTGGAAGTCAAATCCTCCACCAGCGTCAAGGACTACCACCGCGACGACGTGGCGGTACAAGCTTTTGTGGCGCAGTCGGCCGGGGTGCCGTTGCAAAGCATGGTCCTGGCACACATAGACAGTTCCTGGACTTATCCGGGGGCTGGCGACTACAGCGGGCTGTTGAAAGAAAACGATCTCACGACTGAAGCCTTTTCTCGCACCGAAGAAGTCAAAGCTTGGATAGAAAAAGCACAGGAAACCAGCGCTAGCCCTGCAGAGCCGGCTACCGAAACAGGAGCGCATTGCGACACGCCTTTTTCCTGCGGTTTTTATGACTATTGCAGCCGCGACGAACCGAAAGCGCAATACCCGGTCTCTTGGTTGCCTTACTTCGGCGCCAAAGCGCAGCAACTGGCCGAGCAGGGCGTGATTGAATTGGCGGACGTGCCCGACGACCTGCTCAACCCCAAACAGCAACGGGTGAAGACCCACACCCTGGCCAATACGGTGTTCTTCGATGCAGCGGGCGCCGCCGCAGATTTGTCCGTCCATAGCCTGCCGGCGTATTTTTTGGACTTCGAGACCATCCAGTTTGCCGTGCCGATCTGGAAAGGCACGCGTCCCTATCAGCAGAACACTTTCCAGTTCAGCCTGCATACCCTGAGCGCGTCGGGTCAACTTGATCACACCGAGTTTCTTGATCTCTCCGGCGGCGACCCGTCCGAGCCATTCGCCCAAGCCCTGATCGCAGTCTGTGGTGAGAGCGGGCCGGTGTATGTCTACAACGCCGCGTTTGAAACCTCACGCATGAGCGAGCTTGCAATCCGGTATCCGCAATTCAGTGTGGCATTGCTGGCCATCAACGCCCGCGTGGTGGACTTGCTGCCCATCGCCCGTGAGCGCTACTACCACCCGAGCCAGCAAGGTAGCTGGAGCATCAAAAAAGTGTTACCCGCCGTGGTGCCAGAACTGCGTTACGACGCCCTCGATGGCGTGCAGGACGGCGGCATGGCGATGGAAGCTTTCCTGGAGGCCATTCACCCCGACACCCAAGCCGAGCGAAAAAATCAGATCGAACAACAACTGCTGGCCTACTGCAAGCTCGACACCTATGCCATGGTGCGCCTGTGGCAGGTGTTTGCCGGCCGCACTGACCTGAAACTGTAGGCCCAAATCTGTATGTCCAAGCGACCGAGTCCCCACGACACACTGCAGCTTTCAATCGAACTGCTGCACTCCATCCCCAAGCGCGGAACCATCACCGCCACAGAGCTACGTCAGAAACTGGCGAATGATGGCTTTGCCCGAGAGCCCAGGACGATTCAGCGTCTGCTCGAAACCCTGTGCGATGCTGACCTGTACGGCATTGAGCGGGACATGAGCAGCAAGCCCTACCGCTACCGCTGGAAAGAGTCAGCCAGAGGCTTGACTATTGGCAGCCTGAGCCCGCAGGAATGCCTGCTTCTCACACTGGCTGAGCAACAGCTGGGCAGTCTGTTGCCCGCCAAGCTGATGAAATCCATGGATGGTTTTTTTGATCAGGCACGCAGCCAGTTGGGTGAGACGGCCAAAACCCAGCGCGAGCGCGAATGGCTGGACAAAGTGCGCGTGGTCAGCACCAGCCAGTCGCTGCTGCCGCCCAAAATTGACGCCGACGTGTTTGAGCAAGTCAGCAATGCGCTGTACGGCAACCAGTGGCTGGACGTGGATTACCAAAATGCCGCTGGCAAAAAGACCAGTTCCAAGGTCATGCCGCTGGGTCTGGCGCAGCAGGGGCCGCGCATGTACCTGGTTTGCCGGTTTGATGGCTACGAGGATGAACGCTGCCTGGCGCTGCATCGCATGATTTCGGCTAAGGCCTCCACCCTGATCTTCGACCGACCCAAGGAGTTTAACCTCAAGCAGTTTGATGAAAACGGGCGTTTTGGTTATGGCGATGGCACGCAGATACGTTTGAGTTTTCGGATTGAGAAGGAGGCCGGAAAACACGTCGTGGAATGCCCGCTGTCTCTCGATCAGCAGGTGGTGGAACTGGATGACGCCTACGAGATTACTGCGACGGTGGTGGACTCGGATATGCTGGATTGGTGGTTGCGGGGGTTTGGAGACGCAGTAAGCACTGTCAACAAAGGGAGGGCGAAACAATGAGCAGCGTGATAGTCGAAAACAAATTAAAAGACTTTTTCTTGGAAGGGTTCAGCAGTCCAAAGCTCACGGAATGGCTGGACTGGTCAGCCGGTGAAGATGCCCAGCATTTCGTAGCGCTTCCCATGATCCAGCGTGGCTCCGTGTGGAAGCCCAAACAGATCATCACGCTGTGGGACTCTCTGCTGCGTGGCATGCCAATTGGCAGCCTGATGCTGAGCCGTTTGAATGCTGCCGACAAGCATGGCAATGCCATTCTGGTTCGTAGGGTGGGCAGTACGCAACTTCAGCCCGTTCCAGAAGGAGGTGGGGCAGCCCTCATTGATGGCCAGCAACGTACGCTGACCATGCTCTTGGGTTGGCCTCATGCAAGCGCTGATCAAAAGCAGAGCCGCACACTGTGGGTGGATTTCGCGGACAAGCCTGCGCCGGAGCACCTGTTTCGCATGCACGTCACCAGCACGGCACACCCTTATGGATTCACCAAAGCCGACGCCAATGCCAAACTTTCCTTGCGAGACCGGCGGGAGGCCAAGAAATCCCCGCAAGAGGGTAAGCAGTTTCCCTGGGACAGCCATTTCCCCATACGACTGAACGATTTGATCCAGACCTACCTGGATGTGGATCGTGACGCTCTCCGCTGGAAGGACGCTGTACTCGCGCAGTTGCTGGAAGCGAAAACGCATCGCAACAAATCCTGGCAAGATTTTGAAGGGATCACAGAGAAGTGGAATTCCTTGAAAGCCTTGGATCGTTTTTCCGATTGTTTGCAGGCCCTCTTTGCACTCAAGATTCCGCTCATCGCCATTCCAGACAAATGCTTCACTGAGTCTGACGCGCAGGAGGGTGACGATCCGGCGTTGGCCGTGTTGTTCAAGCGTGTGGGTACTGGCGGCACGGCCTTGAGTGATGCTGACTATGTGTATTCCGTCATCAAACACCAGCTACCAGAGACCTTCCAACTGGTGGAGTCCATTGCCTCGAATAAGGGCTTTTCACAGTTGCTCGGCCCAACGGACATTGTCATGACTGCGGTCAGGCTGGTCGCTGCAGAAAGAGGAATGACCGATTTCGAAAGCCCCAACAAAGCCAATTTTGACAGTCTACGAAAAGACCCCCAATTTCTGCAAAGTTTTCTGGAGTTGGTCCGGTCTGGCCGCTTGAGCCAGGCATTGCATACCCTGACGGAGGGTTTGAAGTTCAATCCTGAAAACGGCACTGCTGACCCTGGGCTGCCAATGCACGGCTTCATTCTTGCCTCCAGGCCCGTGCTGCAAATCTTGCTCCGTTGGGCGCTGTCTGCAACCAAACAGCATGCGGTCGATGAGGCTCAATTTAGTCAGGTGGTCGCGCAATCGCGCAACGAGATGCTGCGCTTCGTTCTTTATGCACACCTTGCCTTGCCGGATATTGGCAAGGCAAGCGCATGGGCCTTTGCCTGGATCAAAGCTAACGAAGCGACTGGCCTGAGCCAATTCCCTGGGCGGCAGCTTGTCCAGCATTTGATTGCCCGCGGCGTTGAGGAAAACAGAGAGGTGGCTTGGCCACTGCCCACCAAGGAGGTCTTCCAAACGTTGGCTATCTCCGAGGATGTGGAAAAAGCAAAACCCATGCTGGGCTGGGAAAGATTTCAGGCAAAAGATGATGCAATGCGCCAAGCCATGAGTGTCTTCCATCGCTGGTGGGGTAATGGAAACCACTATCAGCATGCCATGCTGCTGTGGCTGCAGCGTGCTTATGTGGATCGGATCGAGAAGAACCCCAATGAAGTCAGGTCGGATGATGAGGTTCCATACGACTACGATCATATCTGCCCGTCCAATCACTGGGGCAACTGGACTGGCATCACATCGCAAGACCGTCTACTGAATTTTTTGGCCAATGATCGCAACAAAGGACACGTCCATGTTGGTAATTCCATTGGCAACTTGCGTGTCTGGTACGCAAGTGAAAACAGGGCTGATGGTGATGACTCCGCTGTTGAAAAACTGAATTTTGAAAGAGGGAATGACGGGCGGAGCAACCCACTACTTCAGGACAGTGCGATCCAGCCCGTACATATTGAGTTCTGGAAGGTATGTTCTGGCAAAGGCAGTGGCATCGCTTGGAACGCCGAGAGGGCGCAGGCTTTTCAAAATGCCGTTGAGCACAGGGTGTACGACTTGTATGCGCGCTACTTTGATGAGCTTAAATTCAGCGAGTGGTTTCCTTTGCCTGTCATCCAAGATGTCACATCAGCATCAGCATGATTTTTGGGTCAAGTGAAGCGTTAATCTGGAATCAATATTAAGGAGATTTGAAATGGGAACTAAATGTAAGTTTTGCGGTTCATCAAGTTTTGGAAACACATCGAACTCTGGTCATCCTCATGGATGTCACGAACATACAGGCGTAGATTCGAAACACTGCGTGTTCTGTAACTCAACCAGTTACGGCGCCACGTCCAACTCGGGTCATCCCGATGGATGCCACAAACATGGTACTGATGGCCAGCATTGCATCTATTGTGGATCTACAAGCACTGGTGCCACATCCAACTCCGGCCATCCAAATAGGTGTCACGAAAGATAGCCGTGCGATACGAACACATTGACGGCGTAGAAGTGAAAGCCCAGTTTTCCTGGGAAGGCGAGTCACGCTATCGCAACCGCCTTGAGATCACCCTGAAAGATGCGGCTCCCACCGGCAAAACCGTCTGCGCTGTGATGCAAAACCCAAGCTATGCCGGTGCAGACGTGGCTGACAAGTCAGTCCAGTTCCTGGAGAAAGTGGTTTTCAAAAAGGGCCTGCCGGAATTTGACGGTGTGCGCCGCCTGATTGTTGTCAATCAGTTCGCCTACATCCAGACGAATGATTTTGATGGCTTGCCGCACCAAATTGGCGAACTCAACGATGCGGCCATCAAGGCCGCGCTGCATGAATCCGACATCGTCATTTTGGCATGGGGTTCCAGCAACCGTTTTGAGGAGCGTAAAGCATTCGTGCGTGGCATTCTTGGCGACATGAAGCACAAAACGCTGTTGAAAACCAAGATGCACCCATCGCACGGTCGGTACGAAGGATTTATTCAGCCCTTCGCCCATGCGGATTGCCTTTAATTCCTTCAGCCAGCGCGGTACCGGCAAAGCCAACAGCGAAGATGACGTGCTGCTTGATGGCCAGGTGCATCAAGGCCGCGCTCTCGAACATGGCGCGGTCGATACATCGCAGCCACACTATTTCGCGGTGGCCGACGGCGTGTCCACCGGCACAGGTTGCCCCTCGTACTGGGGATGAAGTACGCCATCGAAGTCGAGAAACAGAATCATCCCTTCACGCTGGCGGAAACGCCGCCTGCAACAGGCTTGGCAGGATTTCCCCAGCGGCGCCCCGTAGCGTCCAGGTGCATTCGCGGTCCAGTCCGGTACTCGTCGGATTGATCTGCACCACGCGTGCGCCCGCTTGTTTTGCCAGTGAGGGGATGCGTGCCGCCGGTTGCACCAAGCCAGAGGTGCCAATGGCGAAAAGCACGTCGCACTCTTTTGCTGCGGTAAAGGCACGGTTCAGCTCTCTGACCGGCAGGTCCTCCCCAAACCAGACGACGTCGGGGCGGATAAAGCCACCGCAATGACTACAAACTGGTGGGCTCAATCGGCGTCCGCCGTCGGGTTCTTCCGGGATGCCGGGCGGGAAGATGTGGGGCCGGCCACAGGTAGCGCAGCGCGGTGAATGCAGGCTGCCATGAAGATGCCGCACATCGGTACTGCCAGCGCGTTCATGCAGATCGTCCACGTTTTGCGTGACGACAGTGAGTTTGGGCACAAGCTTCGTCAATTCAGCGATGGCGATGTGGGCGGGGTTGGGCTGCGAGCGCAATACTTTCATGCGCCGCCATTCGTACCAGCCCCAGACCAGTTCCTTGTCTTTGCGAAAGGCGCTGGGCGTGGCCAGGTCTTCGGCATTGAAGCGTTCCCACAGGCCGGTGAGCGCATCGCGGAAGGTGGGTATGCCGCTCTCAGCCGAAACCCCGGCGCCCGTGAACACCACGACATGCTTTGCTTTTTGCAGGGCGACGATCAATTCCGGCGGGATGGCGTTGGCTGCGTTCTGGTACATGGCGACCTTCGATTCTTAATAAAACTCACAGTTTCGCGGTTTGAGCGACGTAACGTGTCGCACGTCATCAAGGCATCATGGCTGCGTCACAGGTTGACGTACCGCTCACCACAATGAAGCATCGGTCCCCATTTGGAAATGCCCATGCCCATGTTGATTGAACACATCGACGCCATTGCACGTCAAAAGAAGCACGATGTCTTGTACGTGGTGTTCCACCACCCTGCATCTGACAATAAAGATGATGAAGAAATCCTGAATCAGGTTGACTTGGAATGGGAAACACTGCCGATACGGCAGCAGATCATCGACTGGCTGGATGCGCACGGCATCGGCTGGAAACTTTGTGGCCACTTCGCCAACGAGAGCTTGATAATGGGCTACCGTGGGCAACTTTATATCGATTTGCCCTACGACAAGTCCTTGCCAGCCTTTCAGGCCCTGGAGGCGTTTCTCGAATTTCCTGATGGGCACATGCGGTTTCCAGAGGTCACCTTTTTCTACTGCCCCCTCGACAAGGCCATGGAAAACGCAGCCCACGATGAGCCCGGTTTCTGGGAACGCTGGGCAGAAAACCTATGACCTTCATGCTTCACTGGAAAACCAATATGCCTGATTCCGTCAAAGAAATGCAGTGTCTTGAAACAGCTAAGCAAGTCATGATGGAACACCCGCATATATTCATGCATCCCCCGCGCGACCCAACCCGAATCAATATGGTGCTCGACAAACTGCGCGAAGTATGGGAGCGAAACCCAGAACTTCGACTTGCGCAACTCGTTGTGAACGCCGCTGGAGAAATTCAGCCCTGCCCAGACATTTTCTATCTGGAAGACGATGCTTTGCTGCGTGGCCTCGCTACTTTTGATGCGATGGCTACGCCAGCCGAGGCAAATACCGTTCCGAAAAACAACCAACCAGTCGATGAAGTTGCCATGCCACCATCCGACAACACTGACATGCTGGACGCTGTCTATTTAGCCGCGACTCTGGAACACGTTATCGTCGCGCTTGAGGCGGCCAGGCGTTCACTCCGCTATGCCCGCACAGAATTCGAATCGCTCGCGACGGAACATGTTCTGCCGCCTGAATACCCAAAAGCGTATGCCCAAATGGCCGACTCCTTGCGGCGCACTGAGCAATCCATTCAGATGGCCGAGAACGAGAACATGGAGCTTGCAATTATTCGGACCTTGCCCCCAGAACACATCGGTCGCGCCCGAGACGGCCATCGCCATTCGAAGCACGATTGAAGAAATCAATGCAGCTGAGATGTGCTTTATTGGCCACTGTGAATCTATCATGGCGACCCTGCGTGAACAGGATAGATCGGGCTTGATTGACTGGGCCATGCCATTTAACTACGACGTCACGGTGCTGCTGGATCCCGGTCCGGCGCGGGCATTTTATGAAACCTGCGGCGATGGAAAAGAACCGCTACGGATTTCACTTGGTCCCTACTTGCCTTCGCTTCAGATACAAGATGGAGTGCCTTACAACTGGAACAGTCTGGAGGGCCGCGAGGGCAATCCCTTGCGTGCGGATCATCATGGCTATCTAGTTCATTGCATCATTGACCACAGTATGCTTCCATGGCATTTGATTGCTCACATCAAGGAAATCGAGGTGCTCCTTGATTTTTATACTTTTGAATCAGCTTGGGCAAGGTCGTCAGTTTCATTGCCGGATAAGTCGGGACAAAGCGATGCAAGTTGAATTGCAGGCAGAACTGTTCCGGCGTTATCCTAAGTTTTTCCGCAAGCCGGGGAAGCGCCTTGTTGATCCTGAAATAATTTCCGATGTTGAGGCGCGTTTGCAGGATGACGCGGCCCCGTTTGATGAGCGTGGCATCGAGTGTGGCGATGATTGGTTTGCCCTCATTGACCGCTTGAGCCGAGCCTGCGAACTCGAAATTGAGACGCTGATTGCACAGGGCGTGCCCAAGGAATATTGGCCGCGCATCGCCCAGATCAAGGAGAAATTCGGCGGCCTGCGCTTCTACGTCAACGGCCCGGTATCCGAGGAACTGAGGGCGAAAATTTTGCAAGCCGAGAATAAAGAAAGCCCTCGCATATGCGAGGTCTGTGGCGCTCCTGGAAAACTGCGCGAAGGTCGGTTGCGGCGCACCTATTGCGACAGCTGCGACGCAGAAAGTGAAGCCAAGCGACGCCACTGAGAACACTGGTCTTCATAGGCAACCCAAGTGCCAACTTGCTGCGCTGTGGTCCACGAATCAGCGAGCGACTGAGCCAGTCGGCAGAGATCAAACCGCGCCATTTCGTTATTCATTCCCCTGACTTCCTGGACTTCAACTTTCGGATTGTCTTCCGTGCAGTCATACCTGAGGGCAATCGTGCCGGCAAAGCCAGAAGCTGATCGCACTCCGTACAGGGCAACACCCTCTGCCGCATAGCGCACGACGGTTGCCGGATTCTCGAGACAGTTTTTGCAATCTGTTCCGTGGGATCTAACCAAGTCCATGCTGTTGAGCGCCTGGATGGTGACAAATTCAGGTGCCTGAAATTCACCCGGAAGCCCCGGATGCGCGTCGAAGATACGCTGCATAAGCTGGTTCATCGACTTGCCAGAAATTTGCGACACACCGATCATGAGTTGGGCGAGGTTGTCTGAGTCCAGAACTCGACTGCAGTCAGCCCCAAAACCCAAGCCCTCCGCCGAGATTTTCACCAACGCAAATGAAATTGCATCGTCAAAACCTACGTCTATGCTGGCCAGTTCGCTGGCAGCCGTGGTGAAGGCCCGTGCCCATGCTATTAACCGCTCCAATCGATCGCAGCTATTTTGGTAGCCGGGTCGGATGCAATACTGCAGCACCTGCGGTCCGGTTTTGACTTGCTGAAAATTCTGTGCGATGAGTCGTTCCACCAACCGGCTGAACTCAGCCCCGTCTGCTGTACCCTGCAACGGCAAGTGCTTGGTCAGGCGCATGGCCGTGAGCCAGCCTCGCCCAGAAATTGGAAGATCGCTCAGACTCATCGCAGGTGCAGGCTCTCTGGATCGCGCAGGCTTGCGCACGGTTTGCCGGTGCGCCGCCTTGGCAATCCCCAGATTCGAAAAAATATCGGGTAGGCTGTGACCGTTGAAAATCGCCTCCCGCACCTGCTTGGCATCGTTGTCGGGCTGGCCACTGGTGATCAGGTGCAACACTCCCAGCGACTCTGTCCGCATGGCTTGCAAGACATAGGTGACGGCACAGGGGCTATGCAACTTGGCCATGCAAATCAGTTGGTGCGCCATCAGCATGCTCAATTGAGGTCGCTGGGTGAGAACCTCGCAAAGCTCGGGTTCAAGTGCGTTGAGTACATGCAGTACCCCGGCAGCAATTTGCTCACCGACTACTGCCTGCGCCTGGGTCTCGATCTGAAGCTGGTCCACCTGAGTAAGGCATGATTCCGAGCCATGCTCATTGATGGCCAGCAACTTTGAAATGGCGCGTACCGAGCGGTGAATGGGGTCCCCATGTAGCGGAATTGGGACCCAAAAATCTGGGGCAGACCAGATTTTCAGGCAATCTTCAGGGGTAGAGCGCCATCCAAAATTAGCTGATGGAATCGGGCGTTGCCGGGCCATAGTGAGCTTGTGAGTCACCTGACTCCACAAGGCGTTGGGGTCGTTGAGTTGAGACTGCGTTATCCAGGTAGAGGCCGCAAAAGTGCCGTCCTGCGTTACTGCGAGACAACGCAGCGGTGTATCCATCTGATCGGATCCGTCGCCAAGAATCAGGGGCCCCATCATGGCGCGCGCTATTTCTGGACAGGGTCGTTCAAGCAAGGCGACCGCTTGTTCAGCACCCCACGGATCAAGTGGGAACAACGGGAGTTGCTTTGATGGCACGACCGGTGCGTCACTCAAGTATGGATTGGTGTCGCTTTTCATGTGAGGACATTGTCCGCAGCAGTGCGTCAATTCATGTCGTACCACATCCGAAGGCGGCGTTTTTTTCAGTGGTTTTTGCTACCCACCACGAGATCAATCTATGAAATGCGAGTTGAGCGACCGCTATAGAGTGGTTATCTCGAAATTCCGGAATTGGTCAGATCCGGTAGTACAGCTTGCTGGATTGCCTGCTCCAAACCCGTCATTGGAATTTCAAACTATTGAAAGCTTGTATGACGGCTTCGCGTGAGATTTTTCAGGTGTACAAAATGTCGAAAATTCTGTTCGAAGCGGGAACTGTGCAACCCAAGGAAAGATTTGCAGTGGCATCACTCACTCTGATTAGCCTCACCTCGCTTTTTTCCATTTTTTAGAGGCGCGCGCTTTCGTGATTGCCACAGCCGGAAGCAGCAAGGTCGGCAGGAGAGATGTCCTCGATGCTTGCTTGTCGTGACGAATCACTGATGCCGACTTCAAGTAATACTTTGTCCTCGAGTGCCTGATAGAGCTTTCTCATGTGAGCGAGACGTTGGACGATGTAATGTTTTGAAGCAGTGGTTGTTGGTGAGTGGTTTAGTGCTTTCTCTAGGGTCGTAGAGTTGACACCCAACTCATCAAAAAGCGTGGCAAATGTTCTGCGCAGATCATGTGGCGTAAATTTCAAACCTGCAATCTGGCCAACACGCTGGCAGGCTTTTTTGGGCTCGTTGATGTGGGTTCGTACTCCAGGGATTTCGTCGGTCCCACGTCCCCTGCGACTCGCGTTGAATACACTTTACACAAGCTGCGCATGCGCAGGTTCGCGCCCACGTAGTGACAGGCGTCTTCGGTATCACCACCATCCACGTCGGGCGGCGCCACATTGGCATTCTCATGCGCCGTACGGGCATCAAGGTGCCGGCGCCGCAACCCGGCACCAGCAAAGCCGCTCCTGGCAGCAAGATCTACCCCTATCTTCTGACGACAGTTCCCTCAGGAGTGAGTGCATCAGGCAAAACCTTGAGCCACGCGGACAAAGTCTGGTTCGATGCCACCATTAAGCGAAAATGTTAGCTAGAAAACGATATTTCCCATGGTTATTTAGCTGAAAAACGACATGCTGAGCATGTGTAGTTCTTGTTTCTGAGTTGCCGGGCGACACCGCCTCATAGTAGACGTAGACGATCAAAGCTTTATAAATTAGCCATAAAACGACATTTACTATATAATGTTAGCTGAAATGCGACATAATGACTCCATGGATTACTCAAAGTTAGCCTCTACGCGACAAAGTGAAGAACTCTTTCTGGTCGCAGGACTTTCATCTTCCGATGCCAGGAAGGTGCAGCGGCAGGCCGCTGCGGGGGAATTGCGCCGAATCGCTAAAGGCATTTACGTAAAAAATGGCGAGGATTCCGAAGTCGAGTTATTGGTCCGGAAGCACTGGCAACGCATCGCTGGCGCCTTGGTTCCGGGTGGGGTGGTTTCCCACATGAGTGCCATGCTCGGCAAGCTCAACGCTGACAACACTGTTGTCCTCTCGCACCCAACCCTTTTCGGCAAAAAGCTATCGTTGCCAGGCTTAACCCTGGTTCTACTGCGGGGTCCAGGCCCATTGCCTTCAGACCTTCCACTGGGCGCTACGGGGCTGCATTGGTCGGGCCGGACCCGAATGCTACTTGAGAACATAGGCAAGTCGGCTCCCAGCAGGGCGGGCCCCATCGCGGTTGAGACGTTCCTCGTTACGGTTCTGAACGCCTCCGGCGAAAAAGCACTCAATGACATTCGAGACCAAGCTGCGGAACTGGGTCAACTCCTCGGTATGGAAAAGGAGGTCAAAAAGATTCGCGAACTCGTCGGGAGTTTGCTTGGAACACACGCTCAAGGAACGCTAAAAACGAAAGATGGGAGACTTGTGGCCAAGGGAACGCCCGTTGACCCAGAGCGCATGGGGCGATTCGAACGTCTCGCGGCACACTTGCGGACAACGGCACTACCGTACATACCGGCTCGGTACCAACAAGGGCAAGCGCGGCAACATTGGGCTTTCGTTGAATCGTACTTCTCCAACTATGTCGAAGGCACCAAGTTCGCCATAGAAGAGGCGCGCGACATCGTCATGCACAACACGCTGGTGTCCAGTCGTCCCAAGGACTCGCACGACATCCTGGGGGTGTTCCGTTTGGCCATGACCACGCCTTATCGTGATAGCCCACCCACAGCAGGTTCTGAATTTCTTGAAGGCCTCGAAAGATGGCATGAAGAAATGCTTCGCATGCGCCCAGAGGTGAATCCCGGCAAGATAAAAATGGTCGATAACTTTGCAGGCACCACGCAGTTCGTCGGCCCAACATTTGTGCGTGGAACGCTGGCAGAAGGCTCTCAGCTCGCCTTGACTGTTCCAGAAGGGGTAGCAAGAGCCATTTATTACGCGTTTCTGGTATCCGAGGTCCATCCGTTTGAGGACGGCAACGGCCGACTTTCGCGGCTGGTGATGAACTCCGAATTAACCCGAGTGGGCTTGAGTCGCATCATTGTCCCGACGCTGTATCACCCACAGTACGTTGATTGCGCTCGTGCCTTAACTCGAAAAAACGAACCGGAAGGGTTTGTGAACAGTCTTGCCAAAATGGCAAATTGGTGCATTCAATTCGACTATTCAGACTTGAACGCGCTCATCACTGAGATCAAGAAAGCCAACGCGCTTGAGGAGTCTCCGGCCCAGTACAAGCTGCTTAACCCGGATGGATCAAGTGCAACCTGATCGAAGATCGGAATGGATTGACCTTTGAGTCCAATCGGTGTCAAGCCGTATCGCGGTGTACAGTGCCTGTCAAAAAAAGTGGGCTGTGAGAGGTCGGTTTTGATGGCAATTTCGTGGGAAATGGATCTTAGGATCGCCTATAAATACGTGATGAAAATCCACCTAAAATTTCCCACGGATCAGGCTGTAGCCCGCGCCAGCATTGGTTTGTGGGGTGGGATTGTGATTCCTGTTGTCGTGGGTTCGAGCCCCATCAGCCACCCCAAATCATAAAAAATGCCCACATGCTGTGGGCATTTTTTTATCTTTACTCTGACACGCTCAGTTCACCATTACCAGCTTGCCCTTGACGCCCCTGGAGCCCATGTAGGCATAGGCGGCTTTGAGGTCTGCCATGGGCATGGTGCGGTCAATTACCGGTTTGATCTTGCCCTGGTCATACCATTGCGCCAACTCCATCATCATGGCCGCATTGGCTTTGGCTTCACGCCTGGCGAAATCGCCCCAGAACACGCCCACGATGGAGGCGCCTTTGAGTAGTGCCAAGTTGAGCGGCAGTGCCGGTATGGGTCCGGACGCAAAACCCACCACCAGATAGCGGCCGCGCCAGGCAATGGAACGGAAGGCGGGCTCAGTGAAGTCGCCGCCCACCGGGTCATAGATGACATCCGGGCCTTTGCCGTCGGTGAGTGACTTGACGGCATCGCGCAGATTCTCGGTAGCGTAGTTGATGATGGCGTCGGCGCCGATTGACGTACACAGCGCGCATTTTTCATCGGTCGAGGCCGCGGCAATGACCCGGGCTCCCATGGTCTTGGCAATCTGTATGGCCGAAGTACCCACGCCGCCAGCGGCGCCCAGTACCAGCACGGTTTCACCGGCCTTGAGTTGGGCCCGGTCCACCAGCGCGTGGTACGAGGTGGCATAGATCATGATGAAGGCCGCGGCATCCACAAAGGAGAAGTCGGCGGGCAGCGGCATGCACAGTGCGGCTGGCGCCAAGGTGTGTGTGGCAAAGCCGCCGGTGCCCGATAGGCAGGCCACGTGCTGGCCCACTTTAAGGTGGGTGATGCTGTCGCCCACAGCCTGAACGATGCCCGCATACTCTGAGCCTGGCACAAATGGAAGGGCTGGCTTCAATTGGTACTTGTTTTGCACAATCAGCAGATCAGGAAAATTCAGACTGGCAGCCTTGATCTCAATCAGTACTTCGCCCGCCTTCGGCTGCGGCGTGGGCATTTCTTTCCAGGACAGGGCGTCAACGCCCACGGGGTTTTCACAGAGCCAGGCATGCATGGGAGTTCTCCAAAGAAGTAGCGCGAATGATAGGTGTATGTCGTTGTGGAAAATGTCTCTCGCGTGACCCAGATGACAGGCTCGGTCGGCCACCTACAATGAATGTCAACTCTGATTGAATATGAAAATTCTTATTTCCAATGACGACGGCTATCAGGCGCCAGGCATCGTGGCGCTGTATGAAGCCCTGAAAGACGTGGCCGAAGTCGAAGTGGTCGCACCGGAACAAAACAACAGCGCCAAATCGAACGCGTTGACCCTGCATTCCCCCTTGTATGTGACCCGTGCCAGCAATGGTTTTCGCTACGTCAATGGCACGCCTGCGGACTGCGTGCATATTGCCCTGACCGGATTGCTGGGATATCGGCCCGACCTGGTGGTTTCGGGCATCAACAACGGCGCCAACATGGGCGACGACACCATTTACTCGGGCACCGTGGGTGCGGCAATGGAAGGTTTCTTGTTTGGCATACCGGCCATTGCGTTTTCCCAGGTGGAGAAAAATTGGGGGCATCTGGAGTCGGCCGGTCGCAAGGTGCGTGATCTGATTTTGCAGATGTCTCGCCAAAACCTGATTGGGACGAGCCCCTGGCTGCTCAATGTCAATATTCCCAACCTGCCGTTCGACGAGATCGGGCATGTGAAGCTGTGCCGGCTCGGGCGACGTCATGCGGCCGAGGCCGTGATTACGCAGCTCAGTCCGCGCGGCGACACCATGTATTGGATTGGCGCAGCCGGGCCGGTCATGGACGAGGCTGAAGGTACCGATTTTCACGCCACCGCGCAGGGTCACATCTCGATCACGCCCCTGAAGGTCGATTTGACCGACCATGACAACCTGAATTATTGGGCTCAAACCGCTGCCAGAATGGGGGTCGTCGCCCATCCGTCTGAGCATCCAGCCACGCAGACGATCGCCCCTCTATGATCAACGCATGAAAGAACGCCCAACTTTCCCTGCCCGCCTGGACTTTTCGGCGGGTAAGTCAAAAGGCATCAGGCCCGTGCCGGGCCCTAGTCACAGTGCACTGAACGCGGTCGGCAAGCCGCCAGCAGGGGTGTTATCACAAGGTGTCGGGCTGGACTCCAGTGCGGTGCGCCTGAACATGGTGCACAAACTGGCCAAACAAGGTATTACCGACCCCTTGGTGTTGTCGGCCATGAGGTCCATTGAGCGGCATCGGTTTGTAGACAGTGCGCTGGTCAATCAGGCCTATGAGGACACGAGTTTGCCGATCGGCCTGGGTCAGACCATTTCCAAACCCGGTGTTGTGTCCCGAATGGCGGAACTTCTGCGCAACGGTGCTTCTGGCAGATTGGGGCGCGTGCTGGAGATCGGAACGGGGTGTGGGTATCAGGCTGCGGTGTTGAGTCTGCTGGCCAGCGAGGTCTACAGCATCGAGCGCCTGCGTGGCTTGCATGACAAGGCCCGTGATAATCTGCGGCATTTGCGTCTGGCCAACCTGCATCTTCTGTTTGGAGATGGCATGGCGGGCTATGCCAAGGGCGCACCTTATGCGGCCATTATTGCGGCCGCCGGTGGGGAGTCCGTGCCGCAGGCTTGGGTCGATCAATTGGCTGTTGGTGGGCGACTTGTGGCACCTGTGTCTGCCGGCGGTACATCCGCCGGGCAGCAAGCCCTTGTGGTGATTGACAAAACCCCGCAGGGTTTACGGCAGACGGTGCTTGAGGCTGTTCACTTTGTCCCTTTAAAATCGGGAATCGCATGAAGGGATGTCGTATGTTTGGTTTGAGTATTCGTTTGGGTTCAGCTTTGGCGGTTGTGGTTGTTGGCTTGATGCTGGGGGGGTGTAGCTCCAGAGCGCTCAATCGCGCGCCAGTGGAAGACCGCGGGATTGGCTCCGGTAAAACGGGGCCCGTGGTGATGGATCCGGCCACAGCGGCCGTCCAGCAACTCCCCGGTTTTGAGAATATGGGAAAGCCCGGGTATTACACGGTTAAACCGGGTGACACGCTGATCCGGATTGGCCTTGAGCATGGCCAGGCGGCCAAGGATATTGCTCGCTGGAGTAACCTGGAAAACCCCAATCGTATTGAAGTAGGTCAAGTGTTGCGCGTGGTGCCGCCAACGGCCAGTGCGACCAACGGGGTAGTAGCCAAGCCTGTGACTTCGGCCAGTGCCACGCCGGTGGCGACCGCGCCAGCGCCGGCAGCCAGTGCTGACAAGCATGCGTCGCCAACACCCACGGCTGCCAGTTCGTCCCCTGCCAGTTCATCGGCCGCGCCCACTGCGGCCGCGACACCGGAAGATGACATCGCCTGGATATGGCCGACCAACGGCACGGTGCTGGCCGGGTTTGATGAGGTCAAGAACAAGGGCTTGGATATTGGCGGCACGGCGGGCGACCCCGTGCTGGCGGCAGCTGACGGCCGCGTTGTTTATGTCGGCGCAGGTTTGCGCGGTTATGGCAACCTGATCATCTTGAAGCACAATAATACTTACCTGACAGCCTATGCCCACAATCAGACCTTGCTGATCAAGGAAGACCAGTCGGTGCGTAAAGGCCAGAAGATTGCCGAGATGGGCAGCAGCGATGCGGACCGCGTGAAGTTGCACTTTGAAGTTCGCCGACAAGGCAAACCGGTTGATCCGGCAAAGTACCTGCCAGCCAGGTGATGGGACTATGCCGTGAAGAAGCGCCCCGTGAATGGCAATGGCGTGTCCGCCAGACCCCAAGCACGCGGCGTCTTGGATTATGAGGTTAATTCGGCTCTGGCGCCTGTGGATACAGGGCAGGAAGCTATCGATTTTGTAGTAAATCAACCCTTGCTGGAGCTCACGCTGCCGGCGGATGCGTCGGGCGAGTCAGGGGACGCGCTGACCGTTTACCTGCGCAACGTGCGTCGCACCGAGCTGTTCACCGCACAAGAAGAGTTCGAGTTCGCCTGCCGGGCCCGTGCGGGCGACTTTGCGGCCCGTCAGAGCATGATTGAACACAATCTGCGCTTGGTGGTGAGTATTGCCAAAGCCTATATGGGGCGCGGTGTGCCTTTGTCTGACCTGATCGAGGAAGGCAACCTGGGTCTCATGCATGCCATCGACAAGTTTGAACCGGAGCGCGGATTTCGCTTTTCCACCTATGCCACCTGGTGGATTCGCCAGTCGGTAGACCGTGCCTTGATGTACCAGGGTCGGGCGGTGCGTCTGCCCGTGAACGTAGTCAGGGAGTTGCAGCAGGTGCTACGTGCGCGCCGGGCGCTGGAGAACGATGCGACGTTTGTAGCGAGTCGGCCCGATGGCATTCGCGTGGACGATATTGCCGCCTTGCTGGGCCGTGACACGGCAGGCGTTGCCGATTTACTGGCCCTGGCGGAAACGCCCAGGTCGCTGGACGCTTCCATGGACCGCTCAGAGGAGACTCAGACCCTGGGTGATTCGCTGGTGGATGAACTCACGATCGATCCTTTGGGCGTGACCCAGGCCCATGAGGTGGAGCGATTGCTGGAGGACTGGATTGGCACCTTGTCTGAGCGCGAAAAAGAGATTCTGGAGGGGCGGTTTGGTCTGCATGACCGCGAACCCGAGACGCTGGATGTGCTCAGCTCGCGCCTGGGGCTGACCCGTGAGCGCGTGCGACAGGTTCAGAACGAGGCGCTGTCCAAACTCAAGCGCTATCTGGCGCGGCGCGGTATCACACGGCAAGCCTTGCTGTGAGGATTAAACGATGAGTTGGCCCGTCCTGGTCTTCGACATCGAAACCATTCCTGATGTGGCCGGCTTGCGCGCCTTGCGCGGCGAACCCGTCGGCGTCAGTGACGCTGACGTGTATGGCGCGTGGCTGCAAGAGCGTCAAGCCAAAGGGCAAAGCGAATTCGTGCCCTTGTATCTGCAGCGCATCGTGGTCATCAGCGCGGTGTTTCGCAATGCCGAGGGCATGCGTGTGCATTCGTTTGTGGACAAAGACGGCCTCAGCGAAGGCAAGGTGATTCAAACCTTTTTCAACACGCTGGAAAAGCACACGCCGCAGCTGGTGAGCTGGAATGGGGGTGGTTTTGACTTGCCGGTGTTGCATTACCGCGGCCTGAAACACGGTGTGGTGGCCGATAAATACTGGGACATGGGCGAGGACGACCGCGAGTTTAAGTGGAACAACTACATCAGCCGTTACCACATGCGCCATCTCGACTTGATGGATCTGCTGGCCATGTACCAGCCCAAGAACAATGCGCCGCTGGACGCCATGGCCAGGCTCTGCGGCTTCCCCGGCAAGCTCGGCATGGACGGCTCAGCGGTGTACCCGGCGTATCTGGAGGGCAAGCTCGACGACGTCCGGCGCTATTGCGAAACAGATGTCATGAACACCTACCTTTTGTATTGCCGCTTTCAGAAAATGCGCGGCGGCCTGCTGGAGAAGGAATACGAGCAAGAGATAGCCATGGTCAAGGAGACTCTGGCCCAGCTGGCGCCGGTTGAGTCGCATTGGGATGAATACCTCAAGGCATGGGCCTGAGACAATAGCGGCATGACTGAAGAAATCAAGAAAACTGACAATTTACCGCCCGACTGGCTTTTGGTCGAGTCGCTGGACCTGGAAGCGCAAGGGGTGGCCCACCGGGCCGATGGCAAGGTGGTGTTCATCAAGGGGGCGCTGCCGTTCGAACTGGTCAGCGCCACTGTGCACCGCAAGAAAAACAACTGGGAGCAGGGCGTGGTGACGGCAATTCACCGCGAGTCCTCGCAGCGCGTCAAACCCGGTTGCCCGCATTTTGGCTTGCATGAAGGCGCTTGTGGCGGCTGCAAGATGCAGCATCTGCACATCGGCGCGCAGGTGGCGGTTAAGCAGCGGGTGCTGGAGGACAACTTGTGGCATCTGGGTAAGGTCCGGGCCGACAATATTTTGCGGCCGATTGAAGGCCCGGCCTGGGGTTACCGCTACCGGGCGCGGATTTCGGTCCGGCATGTGCGCAAAAAAGGCACGGTGCTGGTCGGTTTTCATGAGCGCAAGAGTGGCTATGTGGCCGACATGAAAGAGTGCCATGTGTTGCCGCCGCATGTGAGCGACCTGCTGCTGCCACTGCGGACACTGATTACCTCGATGGACGCGATCGAGACCTGTCCCCAGATCGAACTCGCCTGTGGGGACACGGTGATTGCGCTGGTGCTGCGTCATATGGAACCCCTGAGTGATGGGGATCTGGCCTTGCTGCGTGAATTTGCCGCGCGCCATGCCGGCGTGCAGTGGTGGTTGCAGCCCAAGGGGCCGGAGACGGTGCATCTGCTGGATGAAGGCGGCGAGGAGTTGAGTTACGACCTGCCGGAGTTCGGCATCCATATGCCGTTCAAGCCGACCGATTTCACCCAGGTCAACCCGCACATCAACAGGGTCCTGGTGTCACGGTCGCTGCGATTGTTGGCCGCAACAAAAGAGGAACGGGTGATTGACTGGTTTTGTGGCCTGGGCAATTTCACCCTGCCCATTGCGACGCAGGCGCGGGAGGTGTTAGGCGTAGAGGGCAGTGAGACGCTGGTTGCGCGATCACGTGAAAATTATATGAAAAATAAGGCTCTGGCCCCCGCCAATCATGCGCTAGCAGCTACTAATTTCGTAGCAAGAAACCTTTTTGAAATGACACCTGCTTTGCTGATTAAAGACGGGGTGGCCGATAGATGGTTGATTGACCCGCCGCGTGAGGGCGCCATGGCGCTGGTCCAGGCGCTGGTGGACTTGCACCAACAGAAGCTGGACCCCGTAGCCAATCCACCGACACCTGGCGCTGAGGGTTGGACACCACCCAAGCGGATTGTCTATGTGAGCTGCAATCCGTCAACGCTGGCGCGCGATGCCGACTTGCTGGTGCATCAGGCGGGTTATCGTTGTTCTTCAGCGGGTGTGGTGAACATGTTTCCTCACACGGCCCATGTGGAGAGCATGGCGGTGTTTGACCTGGAACTCTGAACGAGCAACCGCCGTGCGTGGGGGCAACGCCAGTGCGTAGCAGCGCTTTTTACTGGTCTGGCAGCCGGCTTGGCGCCTGCCTTCTCCGCGACTTAAGGTTTGGCCTCGGAAGATTTTTCTTTGGTGCTGGCCGATGCTTTGTTCCTGGCAGCCGCCTTTGGTTTGGGGTCTTCGACGACTTCTTGCGGCTCAGTCTGCACCACCGTGGCGCGAACGCCCTCAATCTTGTTCTCGCGCATGTATTCGTCCATATCCTTCCAGCCTGTGAATATGTCAGCTTTGGAGGCGGCCTCGTTGAGGCTGTAACAGTCCTCAATGCTGCGCACCCCATACCTGCAAGCGCTGCCAATAGCTTTGGCGTCAGCCTCGCGCTTGGCAATTCTCGGGTCAGGCCCCATGCCGGGAATTTCGCAGCCGGCCAGAAGAAGGGCAATAGCAGTGATCAGCAGGCGCAGAGTCATGGGATAGGGTAGATGTGTAATGTCTATATCGGCAAATTGTGCGCCGCATTGAGCGTCGTCGGCCTGGCGAAAACAAAAAAGACCCCGAAGGGTCTTTTTAGATGGGCGCGACGTGAACTTCAGTCGCGCTCGCCGCCGGCAATGCCCAGCAGGGCCAGCAGCGCCTGGAACACGTTGATGATGTCCAGGTACAAAGCCAATGTGGCGCTGATGTAGTTGGTTTCGCCGCCGTCCACGATGCGCTTCAGGTCATAGAGCATGTAGGCGCTGAAAATCCCGATAACCGCCACCGAAATAGCCATCATGGCAGCCGTTGACCCGACAAACACGTTGATGATCCCGCCGATCATTACCGCCATGGCGCCGACAAACAGCCACTTGCCCATGCCGGACAGATCGCGCTTGATGACGCTGGACAGACTGGCCATCACGAAAAACACGCCAGCCGTGCCGCCAAAGGCGGTCATGATCAGTTCTGGGCCGTTTTTGAAACCGAGCACCATGCCAATCATGCGCGACAGCATCAGGCCCATGAAGAAGGTGAAGCCCAGCAGCACGGGTACACCCGCAGCGGAATTCTTGGTTTTCTCAATGGCATACATGAAGCCGAAGGCACCACCCAAAAACACAACCAGACCCAAGCCACCACCTAAAGACTGCGTGATGCCGGTGACGACGCCCAGCCAAGCGCCCAAGACCGTCGGGACGAGGCTCAAAGCCAATAGCCAGTACGTATTGCGAAGCACCTTATTGCGCTGCTCGGCCGACGCAACATAACCGTAGTCGCGGTTAATTGATTGAATGTTGTCAGTCATTGTCAAACTCCTTCATATTCTGCAGACTGCAGATTGGGTGAATTCTAGGGTGAATCAAGGGCTTTCACGAAAATCATTCACTCGGGTGCCTATTTTTAGTAAGGATACTTTCACCCGCAATGGCGACAAACTGCAGGCGTGCAGCCGTTATGCTCGATTCTTCTTAAAACAAGGCTTATGCCATGAAAACCAAATTCACCTTAGAGTTGTCTGATGTCAAAACCATCGCAGCAGCAGCCGAAGCCGAAGCCCTGAAAAACAACTGGGCCGTCACCATCGCCATTGTTGACGACGGTGGCCATTTGCTGTGGCTGCAGCGCCTCGACGGCGCCGCCGCCATTTCCGCCCACATTGCCCCAGCCAAGGCCCATACGGCAGCACTGGGCCGCCGCGAAAGCAAGGTCTATGAAGATATCGTCAATGGCGGACGTACCTCGTTTTTGAGCGCGCCTGACATCAAGGGCCTGCTTGAGGGCGGTGTTCCGCTCATGAAAGATGGCCAGTGCATTGGCGCGGTCGGTGTCAGCGGCGTGAAATCAACGGAAGATGCCCAGATTGCAAAGGCTGGCATTGCTGCCATTGGTTTGTAATTGGTTTGTAATTGGTTTGTAGTTTGCGGCCGTGCTGCATTGCATATAGCGGCCGCACTTTTCGACGAGTGCAGGGGAATGATCAGGCAAGTGCCGCGTGATGCGGCCGGGTCCATAAGCTAGTTTTCTCGATGCTACCGTCGAGTTGAGTGGACGAGAAACCAGCGTCCCGGCTGAGGGCCGCCACCGGATATGACGGGCTGCACTGCGCCACAATGTCACGCGCACACTCTTCACACCGTCCACATTGGGTGGCAACACCCAGCTCCATCTGGATATCGTCAAAACCCATGCCCGCCCTGGCATGGCGGGTAATGTCCCGGTCAGAAATACGGCGGCAGACGCAAACAATCATGGTTTTACCTCAAAAGGCTGTGAAATATAGCTCGCATTATAAATGCGAATCCTTCTCATTTGCTGCCAAATAGCTTTGGCAATGCTGCTGAGGTCATCACGCTCCAGCTGCATGCGCTGTTCGCGCAGAAATGTAAAAACAGTCGCGCTATGTGGAGCACGAAACTGCTTCTGCAGGGGGTGGCGTTTGTGCCTACCTGACGCGCCAGGGCGTCCACCGACAGTGTGGTGCGCGGGTCGTTCTCGAGCAACTCCATCGCCGCTCAAACAGGCCGGTCTCGGTCAACGAGACCAGAGCGGCGCATGCCAGCCCCCGTTTGGCGCCAGATGCGGGTTCCAGATTGAGGCGCTGTGCACCGAATGAAACATGGACTTGCTCCCCGGCACGAGCACCAAACTGACGCCCTCTGGCATTTCGGCCTGGGACTGCAGGTTATGCAACTCATGCGCATCGGTTGATGGCACCACCAGACCACGGCGCACCTTGTCGAACTGAAAACTGCACCTGAGCGTCGGTTTGTCAGGTGCGGGACAAAAGGGCGGGAAGTGCAGGGGATCAACGCCCACCTCGTTGAAGAGTTGGGCAATATCTGCGCTGGCAGCTATGCCACTTGCAAGCGCTGCGTCAGCACGTCATGACCCACAACGCCATGTGCGTCATGGCGATTCATGACCTGAACCTGGCCGCGCCGTTTTGCCACCACGTGCTGATGGCTGATGGCTGGCCAGCGGCACGCTCGCCCGAGTGCTGACGCCTGAGTTCCTGCGCACCGCCTACGGCGTGCAGGCGCGGGTCGAGACCTGTCCGTTGGGCACCCCCATGGTCCTGGCCGAGCAGGCTGTCGCCGCTACCCATCCCACATGAAAAGAAAGAGACAACATGCTTTACCTGAATGGCCGTCAGCCCACGGCTGAATCCAGCCGCTACATGGTGCGCCTGTATTACCACTTCACCAAGAAAATGGAAGTGAACTACGACGACACCCAAGGCCTCGCCCGGTTCCCCTGGGGCGTTTGCCGGCTGACCGCGCTGGACGATGCGATCAGCTTTGAATATGAAGCCGATGACCCGGAAATAATGGCGCAAGTCCAGCATGTGATTGACTCCCACGTCGCGCTGTCTCCGCGCAAGGCGCCGTTGAGCGTGGTTTGGGGCGAGTTGCCAAGTGGGGTTTGAGCCCCATGTTCGTCATCGCTGCAGCAGCAAGCCCAACCCGGCGCACGTTGCGAGCGCCCACATCGCAGCACCCGCATAGGCGATAAAGGCTGCGCCCGATTTGGGTTTTTAAATGCTCCTGTTTCTATAGCTGCTAGCGCTTATTCTATATGGGCTAGATGCCTATTTACCTTTAATTATTGTACGCAGTCTGGCAAAGACCATCCTTGACGGTTTCGGCTTTTTTCGTGACTGCCGGCACCACAGGGGCTTAGGTGGCTGTTGAAAAACTTGAGGCATTCGGGTCAGTGTCGACAGGCGCTGGCCGAATCACCTGGGCTTTCCGTCAGGAGGGCCTCATGGCTTTTGACGGAAATCTGCTCCAGACCGCGCGCCAGCGAGGAGGTGCTGGGGTTCTCGACAAAAACGCAACGTTTGCCGGTGCGCTTGCAGAAATCCTTGACCTTCCAGTAGGCGTTGTGACTGATGCAGCCGGTCTGGCAAATCACCAGGTCGGCGGCAGCCAGACTGGCATCCAGCACGTTGTGGCTGTCTTCCAGACCCCCGTCGTGGTGCGCGAAGCGTCCGCCAACGCGCTCAATGAGGTCACGGTAGCTTGACACGTTGCCGCTGCGCCCCCCAACACAGAGTACCGTCTTTTGATGCAGGTGCACGGTAATGGGGCGGTACGCGTCTGCGCTGGTTCGGCCGCGTCCATTTCCGCTTGATGCGATGACGCTTCGTTCACGGTTTCGAGCAATTTTGTCGCCGACGCCAGTCTTTGCCGCAAATCGCTGATGTGTCCTTCGAGTTCGGCTTGGCGCAGCGTCATCTGCTCGATCTTTTTGTGCAGGCGCAGGCCTGATTCAAAACCGGGAATGGAGACCTTCAATGCCGTCATGTCCGCGTTCAGGAAGGCGAGGCTGCTGTCTTTGGCGAGGTTGTCGGCCCGGGCTTGCACCAGTTGCGCGCTCAGCCGCTCAATGTTGCTGGATTTGTCCGCCATGAAGCGCGTGCTGCGTTCCTGTACCCGGTCCAGTTCGCGTGTGAGGCTGGCATTCGCCTCCGCCAGGGCATTGAACCTGGGGATGTCAATGCGCACACTGGCGCCAGCTTGATGCTGCAGCATGTGCATGTCGCGGCATAAAACTTCCTGCAAGACAATATCGCAGCGCGGGTGGGTCAGGGCCGCCCAGAAAGCACCCGTCACATCCCCTTGCGCCACGGCGTCCTTCCACAATTGAGCAACGGCCGCCGTGGTTTTGGCTGACCTGAACTGTTGAACCCGGCGGGCATAACGTTGCTCCAGCTCGTGCTGCAGCAGCTCGGACAGGCGATTGCGGTGGCCGCATTCGGCGACCGCACCCACATGCACTTCATAGCCATCCGCCAGCGCCCGTCCACCCAGCGCCTTGCTGACCAGACGCCGCAAGGTATCGAGCGGCAAGCAAACGCCGACCACCGGGCAATGACACTGATGCGCCAATTCCCAGAGGCGCCGCCGCCGCGACCCGGTTGACGGCGGTGCTTGAGGTTCTAGGCAGGGCTGATCCTCGTGGGTTGAAGCCGCCGGGCTGGCATCGTGATCACACATGGTATGAATCCCTTTCGGCTTGCGCCTTGTTCAACAGCTGCTGGCTATTCCGACCAGAAAGCCAGACCACACCCAAAGCCTGTGAGCCAACAATGTCGACACCCAATTCGAACACGGGAGATGTGGACTTGCAGCGAGTGGCGGTGTGGTGGCAAGAGTTCATGTCGTTATTCTAAACGCGAATTATTCGCATCTATAATGACAGGCAACTGCAAAAGTGAAATTTACATTTCTGGAGCCAACCATGAAAGACCTGTCAATGCCCCCCTGTCGCCCGACCGGCGCCTGACATGCCCGTGTCCCCGAAGGATTTCGAAAGCCTGGTTCGCGAACACCGCGTGCTGGTCATGCAGTACGGCCAGGTTCAGGCGCGCTGCAGCGAATTGGTGAGGGCGCAGGCGGGCGAGATCGAACGCCTGCAGGCGCAGGTCATGCGCCTGCGCGCCGCGGCGATCGTTCGTGATACGGCGCTCGCGTGGCGAGCACCCGCAGCAGGCCCGGTGGTCCGCGCGGACCTGCGCGAGAAGGCGGTCCTGTGCATTGGCCAGGACGGATCGGGCGCCAGTGTGGCCCAGCAGGTGGTCGAGATGGCTGGAGGGCACTTTCTGCATCACGACGGTGGCGACGGCGAAGACGGCGCGGCCCTTGAGGCCAGTCTGGTCGCGGCCGACCTGGTGATCTGCCAGACCGGTTGTGTGAGCCATGGCGCCTACTGGCGGGTGCAGGACCACTGCAAGCGCACCGGCAAGCAGTGCGTGATGGTCGAGCAGCCGGCGGCGCGCACTGTCATGCGCATCCACACGGTCACGATAACTTCACAGGACTGTGAGCAATCCGATTCAGCGCAGATGGATAGAATGAAAAATTAGGCCAGCCAACCGCACTTCCCCTTGATACACGGAGAACCTCATGCAAGGCAATAAAAAAATCATCGACATCCTTAACGAGCTGCTCGCTGGCGAACTGACCGCCGTGGACCAATATCTGATCCACGGCGAAATGTACGCCGACTTGGGTTTTCACCATCTAGCCGAAAAAAGTCTGCACGAGTCGGAGCATGAGCGTCTGCACGCCCGGGCACTGATTCAGCGCATTCTGTTTCTGGACGGCACGCCCAATCTGGCGCAACGCGCCGCGCTAAACGTGGGTGCCAACGTGCCGAACATGCTGAAGGCCGACCTGGATGTCGAATACAAGGTCGCCAGCGATCTGAAAAAAGCGATAGCCGCCTGCGAAACAGTCCAGGATTACGTGAGCCGCGACATGTTGGGGGCGCAGCTGGAAGACACCGAAATGGATCACGCCTATTATCTGGAAAAGCAGATCAACCTGATCAGTCTCGTCAGTCTCGTCGGCCTGCAGAATTACCAGCAGAGCCAGATGAAACCCGGCAACCCGTCCTAAAAGAGCAAAGCGATGCAAGGCGACAAAAAAGTCATCGAAGCCCTGAACAAGGTGCTGAAAAACGAGCTGACCTCGATCAACCAGTATTTCCTGCATGCCCGCATGTTCCGCCACTGGGGCCTGGAAAAACTCAACGACTACCAGTACAAGCAGTCGATCCGCGTCATGAAGGAGGCCGACGAGGTCATCGAGCGCATTCTCTTCCTCGAAGGCCTGCCCAATCTGCAAGACCTCGGCAAATTGCTGATCGGCGAAGAAGTCGTCGAGTGCCTGAGCGGCGACCTCACGTACGAGCGCGACATTCAGCGCCCCTTGCTGGTCGAGAGCATTGCGCTCTGTGAAACGCTGCAGGATTACGTCAGCCGCGACCTGCTGGAGGATCTGTTAGAGCACTGCGAGGGTGCGATCGACTGGCTGGAAACGCAGCAAAGCCTAATCGCGGACGTCAGCCTGCCGAACTACCTGCAGTCGTACATGGAAACGGGCGGCGACTGAGACAGGTCGGGAATACGGTAGTCAAAGCCGCAGCTTGGTCTGCGGCTTTTTCATTGGGGTCTCCTCCATGCTGATCGGTAATGGCATCGCGGGCTGGCGGCAAGTGGATAGTCCTTTGCTCTCTTTGGCACTACCTTGCGTGCGATTACTGTTTGAACGGCTCGATGGCACCCGGCTTGCGCAGCATCTTGTTGACTTCATCAAGATGCAACTCTTCCAGGACGATCATGTCCCGTGCATATTCCTCAAGCAGCACGGAGTTTCCTGCCGCAATTTTCAGCAGATCGTAATAGGCGGCGAGCGCTGTTTTTTCATGTTCCAGGCTTTCCCGCAGGATGTCGCCAATATCGTGTTTCGCCGTTTCAAGCAGTCCCCCTATCTTCAGGGAAGGATGCCCGCCCAGCAAAGTCACGAGTTCGCCCGCCTTGTGGGCATGATCAAGGCCTTCCTGTGCATTGCTTTTGAGCCAGGAAACAATGGGAATTCGGTTGTAGCCATAAACCATCAGCGAATAATGCGTGTATTTCACAACGCCCGCTAATTCCAACTCCATGATGCGGTTGAGCGCATCGATCGCGATTTGTTTCGTTGCGTCTTCCATTTTGTCCTCCGGTTTGCGTTCAATGTTGCCAAAAATTTTGAGGGGTTCTGCCCCTTCCAATTTTGCAGACTCATGCGAACGGCTGCCCAAACCTGTATGTATGCCCAGATCACCGAGGCGGGTATTGCAGAGATTGGACCTGGTTCAGGTCGCCCCTATTTGGTCAAAATCAGCTTGCCCAGCTTGGTCGCCTGCAAGCGGTAGATCGAGCCGTTGTGCTCGATCACAACCGATTTCTGACCCTTGAGCAGGTCCGTACTTTGCACCGGTCCGGACGAATCCCCGGATGGTCGGCGCAAGGTAGTCCTGGCGGACAAGGGGATGCGCTCTGGCGTTTGATCGGTCGCTCGCATCTGGAAGTCCTGATCTCAGTTCTTCGGCTCGGTAATGAAGCCGATTTTTCTGACCCCGGCCAGTTGTGCCGCGGCCATGGCTTGTGCCACCCGCTCGTAACGCACCTCCTTGTCCCCGCGAATGTGCAAATCGGGCTGCGGATTTTTCGCGGCCTCAGCCTGCAGCAGTGCGGGCAGGGCGCCGTCGTCCACTTTGACATCATTCCAGTAATAGCTGCCCTGCGCATCCACACTCAGTCGGATGGTCTGCGGTTTCACGTCCTGTGCCTGGTTGGTGGCGCGCGGCAAATCCACGTTGACCGCGTGTTTCATCACCGGCACGGTGATGATGAAGATGATGAGCAGCACCAGCATGACATCCACCAGGGGCGTCATGTTGATCTCATTCATCACCTCATCGGGTTCGTCTTGTGTTCCAAAAGCCATGGTGTTTTCCTTAAGCTTTCTTCATCGGGACTACTTTGCTGTCGCCGCTGGCGACGCGGGCACCGGTGACAAAGTAGGCGTGCAAGTCGTGAGCGAAGCGGTTGAGCTTGGTCAGAATGGACTTGTTGCCCCGTACCAGCGCGTTGTAGCCCAGCACGGCCGGAATCGCCACCGCCAGGCCCAGCGCCGTCATGATGAGCGCCTCGCCGATGGGGCCAGCCACCTTGTCAATGGTGGCCTGTCCGGCCGCGCCAATGCCCAAGAGTGCGTGGTAAATGCCCCAAACCGTGCCGAACAAGCCGACAAACGGGGCCGTTGAACCCACTGACGCCAGTACGGCCAGACCCGACTGCAGGCGCGCCGTACTGTCGTCGATCGAATTGCGCAGGCTACTCGTGATCCAGTCACTGGCGTCCAGCGTGTCATGCAGTTGCACTTTGGTGTTGCGGTGGTGGGCCGTGGCTTCACGTCCGGCCAGTGCCAGGCGGCGAAACGGATTGCTGTCGTCACCGCCAAGCTGGGCCAGTCCGGTGGCCAGGTCTTCGCTGTGCCAGAAATTTTCGGTGCTTGCCGCCAGTTTCTTGTATTGAAGGATGTCCAGCGCCTTCAGAATGATGACGATCCACGATGCCAGGGACATGATGAGCAGTATCAAGGCCACGGTTTTGGTGACCCAGTCACCCTGGGTCCAGACGTTGATCAAGCCAAGTTGCGAATTCATAAATACTCCAAAAAAAGAAAAATTATTCGAGGACGAAGGGGATAGGTACGTAGACCCACATGGCTTCAGGTACGCCAGCACGGGTCCCCGGTACGTAGCGCCAGGCCTTCGCTGCTTTCAAGGCTGCTTGGTCCAGTCGGGGAAATCCGCTAGATTGCTTGAGGTCTGCATCCTGCGCCGTGCCGTCCACCCCGACGAGGACACGCACCACCACCTTGCCCTGCTCACCCAGCCGTCTACTTAGCGGAGGGTAGGGTGGCTTCGGGTTGTGCAGGTAGTCGGGCAGCTCCACGCGGGCAGGCGCCGGTGGCGCCTCGGCCACTTGGGCCACTTGGGCCACAACCGGCGGCGCGACGGGGGCAGGTTCGATGACGCCGACAGGGGCATTAGGCGAGGGTGTCGGGTCGGCAATGGCCATTGGCTGGGGTGAAACGGTCTTGACTGGAGCCGGTGTTTTGGCGATCGCCCGTTTGACGGGTGCGGGTGGTGCCGGCGGAGGCGGCACTTCTTGGGGTTCCGGTGGCTCAATGAATTCGACCAGGACTTCAGCGGGCACGATCAGTTCGACCGTGCGACGCAGCAAACCGGTTTGCAGAGCCCATAGCGCGGCCACGTGAAAAACCACCACGCTGAGGGTGATGACGACGTTGCGGTTCATGCCAGGCAATATTTCGGGGGGCTGAGTTAATGTCATAGTTTAGGAGCTTGCCATGTCACTGGAGGGTAGGGGCTATTTGCGAAAAATCCACCAGGCAGAACCCAGCACCAAAGCCAGGCTGACGCCCAGGGTTGAGACGAATTCCATAGCGGGTTCTCCTTTATGTATCTGCCCACATGCGCAGCAGATTGTGATAACAGCCGGTAAGCCCGGTGGTCTCGTCGGTTTCGCCATGACGCTCGCGCAGGCGCAACAAATTCATATCCAGCTCGTACAGCAGGCGGCGTTGTTCATCACTGCGCACCATACTTTCTATCCAGAAAAAGCAGGCCAGACGATGGCCACGCGTCACGGGCTTGACCTGATGCAGGCTGGTGCCGGGGTACAGCACCATGTGACCGGCAGGCAACTTGACGGCTTGTTCGCCGTAAGTGTCTGCAACACAGAGTTCGCCACCATCGTAGTCGGCTGGGTCGGACAGAAACACCGTGCACGAAACGTCCGTGCGAACGCGCTGGCCGGTGCCTGGCAAATAGCGCACCGAGCCATCAATATGGTTGCCGTAGTAATTGCTGTCCCCGCCGTAGCGATTCAAGCGGGGCGGAAACACCCTTTTCGGCAAGGCTGCTGAAAAAAACAGGGGATTGGCGTCCAGGCCGCGTAATACCATGGCGCGTATTTCTCGGGCCGCGTCGCAATCATGCGGCAGCTGCTCGTTGTTTTTAACCTGGGCCGCCTGTACGCCAGCGCCCGGCCGCCCATCACCCCAAGGTGCTCTGGCCAGCAGGTCCTGGGCATGGCGCACTTCATCAGCAGTCAAGATGTCGGGGATATGGAGCAGCATGGCGTTGGCTTGACAGGTTTAGAACTTGGCGTTGAGGGTCATTTGCACCGTGCGACCCGCGCCGGGAATGTAGTGGCCGGTGTACAGCGCATCAGCGTACAGCTTGTTGGTGATGTTGTTCACATTGCCTTTGAGTGTGAACTTGTCGTTTATTCTGTACTCGGCCATCAAATCACCTGTGACGTAGCCGTCCACCGTCCAGCCGGGGTTGCGAATCGGTGTTTGCTCGCCGCGGAAGTTCACGCCCAGGCCCACCCGCCATTGCGATGTGATCTGGTAGGTGTTCCATACCGTGCCGCTGTGCTCAGGGGTGAGCGAGGGGCGCGTGCCCTGACCTTCAGAGCCGGCCACGCCAATATCGATGTTGGCCTCCGGTATCCACATGTAGGAGCCATAGATTTCCCACTGCGGCGTCAATTTTCCAGCCATGTCCACCTCAAAGCCCGCCACATGGCGCTTGCCGGAGAGGGTGACCAGGTTCACCAGCGGATCGGTGTTGCGTTCATGCAGCTTGGTCGAGCGAAACAGGGCCAGGCGGGTGGTGAAGCGCTTGTCGGCCGAGTCGAGTTTGGCGCCCAGCTCCAGGTTGATGCTTTGTTCAGGCGGAATATCCTGATTGTTGGCGCTGAGTGAGTACGCTTCACCCGAGGTGTTGAACGAGGTGGCGGCCGAGAAATGGTAGGAGTGCAACTCATCGGGTTGGTACAACACGCCCACGCGTTTGCTGACTTCAGACACTTTCATCGAGTAGCTGCTGGTGGTGACTGGGCCAGCCGCGTTGGTGGGGATTGCAAAAGTGCTGTAGTCGCCCGTCAGGTTGTCATAGCGCAGGCCCGCCAGTAATTTCCAGTGCGGAGCCACTTGCACCAGGTCTTGCACGTACAAGCCATAACCGGTGGAGTCGAACTGGTTGGTTTGGCGCAGCACGCGGGAAGCCTCAGCGATGGAGGCCCCGTCATCGGGGGTGCCCGCCGTCGTGGTGGGCTTGGTCAGGTTGACGCCGCCCTGCGCTGCCGTGCGGGCGCCAAACACCTGGCGCTTTTCGTCGGCGTAGTCCGCACCAGCCAACAGTTCGTGTTGCAAGCCCAGTGCCTTGAACTTGGCGCTGTAATCGGTTTGCAAATACAGCGTGTCCAGATCCTGAATTTTCAGTTGGGTGCCGCGACTCAACACCGTAGCGTCAGAGAAGTTGGCCAAGTTAACGCCGTTGGCAAAACGCACCGTGCCTGCCCGCTGGTCACGCTCGAAACTGCCTTTGCGGATGCTGGTTTTCAGTTCGCTGTCATCTTGAAAGCGATGGGTGTGGCTTGCTGTCACGTGCTTGGCGCTACCCGCGTTGTAGTCGCTGGCCATGTCAAAGTAAGCGCTGGGGTCGAGTTTGTCGATGAGCGTGGTGTCTGATACCGGGGACGTTGCCGTCGGCCGAATCCACGGCATGCCGTAGTTCATGCCATTGTTGTTTCGCAGATCGTACAGACCCACAGAGAATTCGTCGGCCGTGCCGATGCCAAAGCGGTAGGTGGCGGCAATGCCTTTTTTGTCCAGGCTGCTGCCCGCACCGTTGTTGTCGGCTTCGGTTGCCATCGCGTTGATGCGCAGGGCAGCGTTTTCACCGGTCTGGATGTTGAAGTCACCCGTGATCCGGCGGTAGTTGTGGCTGCCCAGCGTGGTGGTAATCTCGTTTTCGTCAATGGTGCGGGGCTGCTTGCTCACCTGGTTGACCGCGCCGCCGGTGGAGCCGCGACCAAACAGCATGGAGGCAGACCCGCGCAAGACTTCCAGGCGGTCCAGGTTGAAGGTGTCCCGTTCGTAAAACGCCGGGTCGCGCATGCCGTCAATGAAAATATCGCCGGTGGCTTGCAAGGAAAAACCGCGCAGGCGAATGTCTTCCTCGCCGCCTTCGGCCGCCAGGAAGGAAATGCCGCTGGTGTTTTTCAGCGCTTCTTTGACGGTGTCCAGGTTGCGGTCGTCAATCAGCTTTTCGGTGACAACGGTCACTGATTGGGGAATGTCGCGCAGCAGCTGCTTGCCCTTGCCGATGGTGGTGGTGGTGGCACGCAAGGCGTCCTTGCCTTCAGGGGCTTCAGCTTTTTCCGTGACCACGACAGGCTTCAGCGTCTTGTCCGCATTGGCCGGGGATTGTTGGGCCATGGCGCTCATGGAGCCCGCCAGCAGCATCGCACCCAAGGGGAGCAGGGGCGATGATGTTGCTATTTGTTTGATAGCTGATTGTGCAATAGACACGGTGGCTAGAGCCTGTTTTTGCTGTATTTTTGAGCGTTTGGACATGGTTGTAGTCAGATTCAGGGAGTGGCTGGCTGGCTGAATCCGCAGGCGCCAAAAAAGTGCGCGGTCTGGCTGGCTTAAATATTGATACAAGTTAAGTATAAATGAGAATCGTTGGCATTTAGAATTGTGTTTTATTTTTCAACCTTCGATGAAGAAAAAACTGTTGTTTTTTGGTGCACGCCCCAGCGACTCTTGCGATGACCTGGCTTTCCGCCATGCTATGGCCCAAATGTTGAGCCGCGACACACCACTCAATTTGCCGGAAGCACAGGTGGAAATTACGGCGCCACTTCCAACAATCGCACTGATGGTTGCCTGGCGCCGCAGCGTTGGCGTTCCAGATGATTTCGCTGGCCCCTTGCGGGCTGACGAGTCTGCCGGGTGGTTCAGATAAGGGCCGCTGTGCCGACCCGGGCCCTAGGCCTGTTGGCAGAGCCCGGCGGCGGCTTTTGGGCTGTGGCCAGCCCCGTACGGACAAGCGGCTGCCGCGCTACGATGTCCAAGGTGAGGTCGTGAAATGGCATGCTGATGGGGCCCGCCCGGCGCCTGGAGCGCTGGCATCCGACGTTCGCGCCAGGCTATTTGAGATGCCCCGGCGTCGTGGCACGGAACAACCATTGGGTCATTGTGTAACGCCCGAGGTGTGCCGTGACGTGGCCATTCTTCTCTTGTGGCAGATCAGTAAGCCAGCCGCTCGGGCTTGATTTCTTGGAGTATGGTGGTCGCGATCTCTTCGATCGACTTGGTCGTGGTAGACAACCAGCGTATGCCAGAGCGTCGCATCATGGTCTCCGCTTCACTAACCTCCATGCGGCAGTTTTCCAATGAGGCGTATTTGGAGTTGGGTCGGCGCTCGTTGCGGATCTCGCTCAAGCGTTCAGGCTGGATTGTCAGACCGAAGAGCTTGTTCTTGTGCGCTTTTAGCGCAGGCGGCAAGTGCCGGCGTTCAAAGTCCTCTGGAATCAGCGGGTAGTTGGATGCCTTGAGCCCGTATTGCATTGCCAGATAGAGCGAGGTCGGTGTCTTTCCGCTTCGGCTGACGCCAACCAAAATGACATCCGACTGCTCAAGGTCGCGGTGTGATTGCCCGTCGTCATGGGCCAGCGAGAAGTTGATAGCCTCTATGCGCAACTGATATTCTTTGCTCTTGCTGGCATCGCTGAAGCGGCCGATCCGGTGGTTGGACTTGATCTGGAGTTCAGTCTCAAGCGGGCGCACGAAGGTGCCAAACATATCCAGCAGCATGCCCTGGCAGCCTTCGGTGATGACTTTGAGCACCTCCATATTGACTAGCGTTGTAAAAACAATAGGTCTATTGCCGTCCACAATCCCCGCATGATTGATCTTGCGGACGGCTTGGTGGGCCTTGTCGACGGAGTCAACGAAGGGCAGGCGTACGTGACGGGATGTGGTCTCAAACTGGGCTAGGATGGCGTTCCCAAAGGTTTCCGCAGTGATGCCTGTCCCGTCGGAAATATAAAACACAGTTCGATTGGGCATGATGGGTAAATGGTTAAGGGCTCGGGTGGCTTTCAGCCTACTGTAAGGACTACCGGCATTGTGATCCGGTTCGCCACCTACAATAATGCTAACCTACCTCAATTCTTCCATGTGCTGTGCTGACCGACTAGAACAACAACAAAGTCAGACCACCCATATGGGCATTGCCAGCGCACCAGAACGTCTGGCTTCATGCGTCGAACCGTTTTTAACTTCTGGAGCTTCCCCATGTCTGCACTTTTCAATTCGACCGCCTTGGTCGTACCGTTTGAAAACCTGAGAATGACCGACGTCGAGTCGGTCGGCGGTAAAAACGCCAGCCTCGGCGAAATGATTTCGAACTTGCCCTCCGGCGTCAAAGTACCTACCGGTTTTGCGACGACGGCCTTTGCCTTTCGGGATTTCCTGGCCTTTGAAGACCTCGGTGGCAGGATCAACGCCCTTCTGAGTGCCCTGGATACTGAAGACGTGAGGGCGCTGGCGCAGGTTGGTGGCGAGATTCGCGCCATGGTTGAGGCCCAGCCGTTTCCGGCCAATCTTGAGCAGGCGATTCGCGAAGCTTTCATTACCTTGAGTGAAGGCAACCCGCAAGCTTCATTTGCAGTGCGCTCCTCGGCCACAGCCGAAGATTTGCCGGACGCTTCATTTGCCGGGCAGCAGGAAACCTTTTTGAACGTGGTTGGTATCGACGAGATACTTCATAAAGTCAGGGAGGTTTTCGCCTCTTTGTATAACGACCGCGCTATCAGCTACCGAGTACACCAAGGCTTTGCGCATGAGCATGTGGCTTTGAGTGCGGGCATTCAGCGCATGGTTCGCTCAGACCTCGGGGCGGCGGGGGTCATGTTCACCATTGATACCGAGTCCGGTTTTCAAGACGTGGTGTTCATCACCTCCAGCTACGGACTGGGCGAGACCGTGGTGCAGGGCGCTGTCAATCCCGACGAGTTCTACGTGCACAAACCGATGCTCAAGGCAGGCAAGCGCGCCGTGATCCGCCGCAGTCTGGGCTCCAAA
>JAUSMR010000115.1 GCA_030645955.1 Gallionella sp.
GTTCATGGCAGCCTCCTCGATAGAGCGGTCCATCTCCAGCAGGCGCGACTGGATGACCACCATGCCGTAGGCCATGCCGAGCAGTGTGTGACCCAGGATGATGGTGAGCATGCCGCGCTCCGGCCAGCCGAAGAAATTTTGCGCACCGACCATCAGCAACAGAAGCGACAGGCCAATGACCACCTCAGGCATGACCAATGGCGCATTGACCATGCCGGAAAAGATGATGCGTCCCGGAAAGCGGCGGTAACGCACCAACACAAACGCGGCAAAGGTTGCCAGCACCGCCGACAGCAGGCCGGTGACCGTTGCCACCTTCACTGACAGCCAAAAGCCCTCGACAAGCTTGGTGTCACGGGTGAGCGCCTCGTACCAGCGCAAGGAAAAGCCGGTGAACTCTGCGTCTTGCCGTGTGCTATTGAACGAGAACACGATCATGAAGAACAAGGGCAAGTACAAAAACAGATAAACCAATGCCAGCCAGACCTTGCCGAAATGCTTTTCCACATAAGTCTTCATGGCCGTCTCCTCAGTTCCGGGCTTCGGCAGAATCGCCGGTGTAGTGGTAATAAATGGCCAACGGAATAACGATCAGCCCGATCATGACCACCGCCAGTGCCGTGGCGCGCGGCCAGTTGTTACTGGTGAACATTTCGTCCCAGACGACACGCCCGATCATGATGTTCTCGGGGCCGCCAAGCAGCGACGGGATCACAAATTCACCTACAGACGGAATAAAGACCAGCATGAAGCCGGCGATGATGCCGGCCTTCGACAACGGCACCGTCACCAGCCAGAAAGCTTCGAGTGGAGAAGCACCCAGATCGTAGGCCGCTTCCAGCAAGCGAAAGTCCATCTTCACCAGGTTGGCATACAGCGGAAGGATCATGAACGGCAAGTACACGTAGGTCATGCCCACGAGCATGGATATATTGGTGTACAGCATGAGGATTGGCTCATCGGTCAGCCCCAGAAACATCAGCGCCCGATTGAGCACCCCCTGGTCGGCAAGAATGCCTTTCCAGGCATAAACGCGCAGCAGAAACGAGGTCCAGAACGGCAGCATCACCATCATCAACAGTGCGGGACGCACACTGGGTGACGAGCGCGCAATAAAGTAAGAAAACGGATAGCCGATAACGAGACACAGCAGCGCAGTGCAAAGCGCATACCAGATCGAGCGCAGGTAAGCCTCGGTGTAGATGGTCTTGAACAGGGCACCGCCGTCTGCCGTACGAAAAATCGACAGGTAATTTTCGTATTTGAGTTTGAGCAGGCCGGTTTCAGAGTCCCAGATGGGCTTGAAAGGCGCAATGTCGTTGCCCATGTCCACGAAGCTGATGTACAGCAGTATCAGGAACGGCAAAAAGAAGAAGAGAACCAGCCACGTGTAGGGCACGCCAATAACGAAACGTCTGCCGGCCTTGGGAATTGAAAGTGTGGCCATATCGTTCCCGTCAGTCGCGCAGCACAACGCCGGCGACATCGCTCCACCAGAAAAAGACGTTGTCTTCCCATGTGATATGACTGAGATCCTGGTGCGAGGTGTTGGCCTCGGTGATCTTTACGCGCGAGCCATCGCTGGCAATCACGATGTAAGTGTTGTAGGAGCCAAAGTAGGCAATGTCCTTGACCCTGCCAGTGAAAACGTTTGTGTCAACGGACGGCCGCACCTTGCTGATTTCCATTTTTTCAGGGCGCACTGCTATCGCCACTGGCATGTTGAGCGTGCCGCTGACCCCATGACCCACCTGGATTTCGCCAATACCCGTAACGGCCGCGCAATGGTCACTCTCATCCACACTGAGCCGCCCTTCAAACAGGTTGACGTTACCAATGAAGTCTGCCACGAAGCGGTTGACCGGATGCTCGTAAACCTCTACGGGCGTACCCACCTGTAACACACTGCCCTTGCTGCTCATGATTGCGATACGACCCGCCATGGTCATGGCTTCCTCCTGATCGTGTGTCACCATGACACAGGTCACACCCACTTTTTCGATGATATTCACCAACTCGAACTGAGTTTGCTCACGCAACTTTTTGTCCAGCGCGCCTAACGGCTCGTCGAGCAACAGGAGCTTGGGTCGCTTGGCCAGGCTGCGCGCCAGCGCGACCCGCTGCTGCTGTCCGCCTGAAAGCTGATGTGGTTTGCGCTTGGCATAGGGCCCCAACTGA
>JAUSMR010000122.1 GCA_030645955.1 Gallionella sp.
AGCAAAACAAGGTGAAAAATGCGATTGCAAAAACAGCTTAATTCACGCATTCTTTACCCCCAGTTTGAGCCCCTGATTTGGCACTTCAAAGTGGCGCCATTACGGCGGAAATCAGTGGCGCCTTAATGCCGAAAAGTGACAACCTCCAATTTTCATTGTGTTCGTTGCTCATCCGGCAGCTATTTCAGCCAGAATGACAACATAATTCTTGCCGTACTTCTTCGCACAGTTGGGGCAGGTCGTGTAGTAAAAATACATCTTGCGGATTTGTTTGCCGTTCGCCGCAACGTAGGCCTTCATCTCATCAATCCACACCCGCATGTTCCGGTAGGGGCCTTCGAAGACCCTGGTCATGAACGTCCCGGATATGGCGGCCATTTTCGCATTCGGAACGTCCTTGCTGACCTCAACATAGACATCCGCCCCCCACAGTGAATTTTCATCCGTAAGAATAACCCTCGTATCGGTGCGTGCGCCGGCGGCGCGGATCATCCTGTCGCACCGCCCCATAACGGCGCCGTAATTCAGCGGAATATGAAACACGCTGGTCACATGATCTCGCACAAACCGCTTGTTTTCCCATGTGATTACTTTATCGTTCCAAGGATCAGGATTGAATCGCGGGCAACATTCTTCGATTTTGTTTGTGTTCATGATGTCGATTCCTTTCGGTGAGTAATAAGATCGAGCGAACCCAAAGGTGCTGCCGGTATACCTCGACCCGATGGAAGTGTCAGGCGGCATTACAGCGAAATTACGCGCTCCATTCTATTACATTGCAGCCCGCAAAATGCATTGGGCTTAACCCGCCAAAAGTTTGCGCCTGGTGCGCAGGGGATGTTATTGGCGTTTGCTTGGTTCTGGTGCAGTGAACATGGAGGTTCTTCTATCAGTGATTGCCTGTCAGGGCGAAGAGTGCGATGAGATGAGCGGTTGGCATCAAATGGGTATTTGTTCTGGATTTTTTGGGGAACTCTATTTCAATCAATAACAATTTGAATCTGACATCTATAATTCCGCTGGCAGGATGGTGCCGGTGGGCAGAATGCCCAGTCGCAGCAGGTGCGCCAGTTGCCGTGCATCGGCCTCATCGCCGCTGTGCTTGAGGCCGTCGCATTTCTTGATGGCACAGGTATTGGCCAGCTTCACCACAAATCCTGCCTCCTGTAAGCCATCAACCAGCCAGTACCAGTTGCAGGTGGACTCGACCACAACCACTTTCAATTCATCGCGCAATGGCTGCAAAAATCCAACGATCTTTGACAGGTCATTCGGCAATCGCTTTTCGGCGATCACGCGATCCTCTTCATCCGTCACCGTGACTACGCTGTTGTTCGAATGCAAATCAATTCCGCTATACTTCATTTCGGCCTCCTGTTGGTTAAAGCAAGTTCGCAAACTCACTTTAACCCCACCGCCACCGGCGGTGGGAGGCCGGATAGATGATTTTCAGCTTCGCATTACTTTTTGAACAACCGTGCTCTGTCGGTAACGAGAGCGAATTGAAGTTCTCAAGCAGCTAGAGCATAATTATTAATATTGTCACAATTAAATTAACGAGGCTCATAAAATGAATCAACGGACTTTGCTGTCAATTATTGCAATTACTGGTGCATTGCTCTTTTCATGTTATGGCAATGCCGAATCTCAAGCACAGAAAAAGGGCAGTCCTTCGGTGGAACAGCCGCCGCAAAAACAACTCCCCAATAAGACAAAGGGGGCGATTTCCTTTAAAGGCATTCCTCTTGGCAAGCCGGGAGTAAAGAATGCCTTGCAGAAAATGTGTATGGAAAAAAAATTCAACCCCAAGTTTGACAGATGCTCCTTCAATGATGAAATAAGCCAGATATTGCTCAATTACGAAAACCTGGTTGACGCTTTGGCATTGGTTACCTTGGGTAGCGACGAAGCCCTCATCAAGGTCGTGATAGACGGTTCCACGCAAGAAATGCTGGCGCTTGCTAAAACCTTAGAGACTAAGTATGGGAAGCCACTGAAGAATAATACGATAGTAAAAAATGCGATAGGAACCCAACAAGACAAGGAGACTTTTATCTGGGTGGATGACCAAGGCTCTCGCATAACTATCGAATCTATTTATTATGACTATAACAAAGGGGGGGCTGTTATCGAATCCTCCTCTTCGATTGCTGCACAAGATGCTGCTAAAAAGAGTGCGAAAGAGCCTGGAAAATAGAATCTGTGAGGCGGCATGGACTTGTGAAGCTACACCAATAAACAGATTTACAGGCATCGGAAACTTTGCTTTTTTGTGCCGATATTTACCTGTTAGCCAAATAGCTTTTTTCAGAATGGCGTTGGGTATCCTTAAATTTAATTGTTGAGCTGCACCCCCATGATGTGATGGGTTCACAAACCTCAAACGTGCGCATCCATTTGTCAGAACTTGCTGCCAAAAGAGAGCAATGCCGGCTTGGGGCGCGAGAGCCTGTACAAGGCGCTATCCGGCGAGGGTAACCCGAGCTTTGCCACCATCCTCAAGGTCATTAATGCGTTGGGCGTGCAACTCCATGCCGCGCCGCGTGCTCACTCCCACACCTAGCCCTGCAACTGGTTATTCCGTTTCAACTCTCGCGCCCTCTTCTGTTTTATGATATTCCCCTATCACCCGCCGCAAGCGAACGTTGCTCAGAATGCCACGCTCACGCCTGCGAGCAGTTGCGAGCTCTTCAGCTCCGTCTCTCCGCGGCCGCCGCCCGCCGTGTCGACTTCTACCTTGCCGCTGTTGTACTTTACCTCGATGAATACGCCCACTGTTGGCGCGATCCCATATTGCAGGCCGCCAAGCAATTGGTAGCCGAAGCCGGCGCCCTTGTAGCTTTCGCTGTTTTTCTGGCCGTTGACGATGTTCTCCGGGTGCAGCACGTAGTAAGTCAGCCCCGCTCCCGCATAGGGCTGCCAGCGTCCATAGGGAAATGCGCTGCTCGTCCGGTGCATCCAGCGGTGGTACACATTCAAGGCCAGGATGTTGACGCCGTGGGACATGCCAAATGACTGCACTCGCTGGTCCATGGGGGCATCTTCATTGACCGGCGCCCCGTTCCAGGTGCCGTCCACATGCACGGCCTGATTGGTTCTGGCATAAACCTTGTCGTGGGTAAAATCAAAACCGATGCCCCAGTCAGGGCGGTCGTCAAGGAAATGGCTGACCCTGATCCCGTAGTAACGCGGCTTCTTGAATGATTCCGAGTCCCAGCTGACGCTGCGGAAGGTGGCATCGGAGGCGGTGCCCGGCTGGCTGATCCGTACATCGCTGTTGCGGGTATGCGAGGCGCCCAGATAGAACGAGGCCGTCGTTTCGGCAAGCGCCGTATCCGCGAGACCGGCCAGCGCTCCGGCAGCCAGAAGCGCGAGTCCCCATGGATGCAGCGAAGGAAATTCGTGGTCAGGTCCATAAAAGATGCGCATCGTCCGTATCACACTCCGCCCCTTACAGTTTTACCCACCGTCATGAAGTTTACTCCGAAATAATCGGCAACGATGCCTGCAATCTTTTCAAATTATGTCGCATAAAAAATCAATTTTGCTACGTTCCTGTATCCCCATTCCTGTATCCCCATGTTTGGGTTGTCCATGCTAATGCGGTAGGATATGCGGCCCATCCTGCAAACTACTGCGAGTTACACCGGAGGAAGCGACATGAAAAGCTCAAATCAATTTCGCGGTGCAATGTTGGCTCTGGCTTGCCTTGATTCCGCCGCCAAAATGCTGAGTCTCAATCAATGCGCGGCAACGGGATGCGCATGATGTGGAACATACTGGGTGTATTGGCTGCAGCCTATGGGGGGCTGTCGCTGTGGCTGTTGATTTTTCAATCGAACCTGGTTTACTTCCCCGAAATCGACCGCGAGGTCGCCGCGACACCCGCATTGGCCAACCTGCAATACGAAGACCTTCATCTGAAAACTTCCGACGGCATCGGTTTGCACGGCTGGTATGTCCCAGCCCCGCAACCGCGCGGCGCGGTGCTTTTTCTGCACGGCAACGCGGGGAATATTTCCCACCGTCTTGATTCAGTAGAGATGTTTCATCGCCTGGGCTACAGCACGCTGATCTTCGATTATCGGGGCTATGGGAACAGCGGCGGCAAACCATCCGAACAGGGCACCTATCGGGATGCCGAGGCCGCATGGCGCTACCTGACCGAGCAGCGGCACATTCCTGAATGCCGCATTGTGCTGTTCGGCGAATCGATGGGCGGCGCCGTTGCCGCATGGCTGGCCGCCCACCAGAAACCGGGGGCATTGGTGATCTCTTCCGGCTTCACTTCCGTGCCCGATCTGGGGCAGCAGCTCTATCCGTATCTTCCGGTGCGATGGCTGGCGCGCATTCGTTACGACACCCGGGAAAGCCTGCGGTCTGTTACCGCGCCGGTGCTGATCGCGCACAGCAAGGAAGATGACATCATTCCATACGAGCACGGACGCGCCCTCTATACTGCAGCAAATCCGCCCAAACAGTTTCTCGATCTTGCCGGGGGACATAACGACGGTTTCATTTTCATGCGCGAAGCATGGGTCAAGGTGCTGGGGGATTTCCTCGGCGAGCGGATGGACGCTACCTGTCGGTAAAGCACAGGCTTGATATTCGGCATGATGTCCACAAATCTTTCCATGCATCAAAGGTCTGCCGAGTTATTTTGAAACATTGGCGTACACCGGCAATGTGCCACAAGCAGATAACAATAAAATGTCAAAGCTGCTGTGCAATCAACGAAGTCCCGCCGAAGACTTGCCTGTATATTCTCCAGGCATTTTGTCGTTTGTTTTGAATTCCCAACAAAAAATATTTGGGGCTGAAGTAGATTAGCTTAGATGTTAAGCTAATAAAATGAAGATAAGCCGTTGTAAGTTAATGAGGAAACAGCAGTTAAGATTGCTGGAATTTTTTGTGCTGGAAGTTACTGCCAGATCAGCGGCAGATATACTGGGTATCCAGCCCAATACGGCGATGCTGTTTTACAAGAAAATTCGACAGGTGATAAGCCATCACTTAGAGCTGCAAGCACATGAGGTATTTGATGGTGCTGTCGAATTGGATGAAAGTTATTTTGGTGGTGCGCGCAAGGGAAAGCGAGGCCGTGGTGCTGCGGGTAAAGTGGTGGTATTTGGCATACTCAAGCGTGGCGGCAAAGTATTCACCAAAGTGGTGAGTGACACCAAGGCGATCACCCTGATGCCGCTCATCACGAGGAAGGTAGCGCCTGACAGTGTTGTTTATACGGATTGTTACCGTAGCTACAACGCGCTTGATGTGAGTGATTTCCATCATCACCGGATTAATCACTCAGCGCTGTTTGCAACGGGCAAGAATCACATTAACGGCATTGAGAATTTCTGGAACCAGGCCAAGCGTGTGTTAAGAAAATATAACGGGATTCCCAAAGAATCGTTCCCATTATTCCTCAAGGAATGTGGGTTCAGATTCAACTACGGAACCCCTAAACAACAACTGAAATTACTGAAGGAGTGGGCTGATATTTAGTGCTAATCTACTTCAGCCCCATTATAAAACATGGGGTTCGGCTGAGTGCACAAGCAGACATTCAGCATTCGAGTTGGGTTGCCTCGCCGGTTCGGACAAATCTGGTAACTGGTTTATCATGATGTTGGAGCTCTCATAAAACCATCGGTTCGTTCGGCACGATGGGCCGTTTATCCTTCTGCGCCGGCTTAAAAATTGATTAAGCATACGTGCGTTAGTGCACGGAACGTTCCGGATATTGAGGGGATACTTATAATAGTAGTGGGTAATTGTCAGGACCAGTTTCCTTCGTAGCTTTATCGCCCACATTACTGGGGCAGGCAGGTTAAACGACGGTTGCCGCGTGAGAGTGCATGCAATATCTGGGGTTCTGTCGCATTAATTATTTTCGGCATTAGTGCCCCACTATATGTAGTCTAACTGTTGACCAGTGACACAACCTGTATTGGTTAGTTTTTGAGATTTTTAATTAATGCGACAGAACCCTGAAATTTTCTGAAATGGGATTGGTCAACGCAAACGAAAACGGACAAATACGATGATTAGCGAACAAGAAATTCTTAACGCCAGCATACTGATCGTTGACGATCATCAATCCAATGTGCTTCTGCTTGAGGAAATGCTGCGTTATGTCGGCTATGCCTGCATTGCGTCGACGACAGATCCCCATACAGTCTGCGAGCTGCATCGCAAAAACCACTACGATCTGATCCTGCTCGATCTGCAGATGCCCGGCATGGATGGCTTTCAGGTGATGGAAGGCCTGAAGGAAATCGAAACGGATGGCTACCTTCCGGTAATCGTGATCACCGCCCAACCAGATCACAAGCTGCGGGCGCTCGCCGCCGGCGCGAAGGATTTCGTCGCCAAACCGTTTGATCTGGTCGAAGTGCAGACGCGTATCCATAACATGCTGGAAGTGCGGCTGTTGTACAGAAAACTCGAGAATTACAATAGGGTACTGGAACAGGCAGTACTGGAGCGGACCGCCGAGCTGCGTGCAAGCGAAGCGCGTTATCTCCGCCTGACCGAGCTATCGTCCGACTGGTATTGGGAACAGGACAAGGACGGGAATTTCACCAAAATCTCCGGCCCGGTGCATGAAATGCTCGGCATCCGGGTCGACGGCACGCTTGGCATAACCAGGAACGATCATGGGGTGCACTGGGATGAGGCCGAGCGAAAAATACTTGAGACGAATCTGGCCGCCAGACGGCCATTTCTGGATTTCGTCTACAGCCGCAGCAAACCCGATGGCTCGCGGCAATATTTAATGGTGAGCGGGGAACCGATATTCGACCTCTCCGGTCATTTTACCGGCTACCGCGGAATCGGCAAGGATGTGACCGAAGCGAAGCTTCCCAACCATGAATTGCTCCCGCATCATTAGATATCTTTAACCCGGATGTTTCATAAATTCTAGTGATGATCGCGCAGGATTTTGTTTGATGTAGCACGCGTAGCGGGCGTCAAGTTTTGTGAAAAAGAGGTGTATGTTGAGATGCATCTCCGGTTGAGCCACTTGAATCCGAATTTTGCATTTAACATTGACCCGTCCCCGTGAATACAGCCACCAGACCAGGAATCACATTCTTGCGGATGACTACTGCTGGACTAAGGAAGGCACATTACACAATCTGGTTGGCATGCAGATCAAACTCTTGCGCTAACTCTTCCAACGTCTTGTCACCCTTCAATGCCGCCAACGCCACTTTGGCCTTGAATCACGCTGCGTGATTCCTTCTCGTCCTTCTCATGCGCTTGCTCCTGTCAATTCCGTACTCAGCACGGGTTAATGTCAGGCAAGATTATCACTTATAGAGCTGTCCGAATTTCCGGGGCCACAACTCGTCGTTGTAGGTTTTTATTTCCCATTCCGCGGGCTTCTCTGCGAGAAATGCCAATTCATACTTTTCTGCTTCTGCGACTTGGCCAAGCGCGAATGAGCAGTTAACAAGAGTCGCATATACCCAACGCTTGTCTAGTCTGTCTTGAAAGGATGGCGATTCAACCAGTTCAGAGAGAGTCATGATGATTGTTTCTCGTGTCTTGCGGGCACTCATTCGATCAAACTGTGCTTCGCCTTGGTCGGCCTGCGTGCTGACACGATAGTCGTAGCATGCTGCCAGGTTTTCGCCGTTATAGTAGTCACGACAAATCTCAAAGCCTCGACTATAGAAGTGAATGGCTTCGTCAAGTTGAATACGATCACGGGACAGTAGCCACAGACGTTTATATATGGCACCTGTGATGCCAAGAGTCTCAGGGTCGCTTGAATGTCCAGGATCGAGTTTGTTAACAATATTCAACGCTTCGATCAAGGATGCAATCTTCGAGGGCTTTCCGCTTTTGTACGTTGCTAAAGCCAATTGCTGAAGGATGTAAGGGTCTGTCGGTTTCATCTCGGCCGCTACCGAGAAAGCTTGTACAGCATTATCATGCCTGCTATCACGAAATGCTTGATTGCCTGCTTGAAGGTAATCCGAAAGATGCTCTTGGTATGCCTCAGTTTCATCAAGAAGGGTTTCGTATTCTTCTGTTGTCAGATGAGTCTGGCCAAGATTGGATAGATAGGTGTAAACGGGGCTATCTGGCCTTGAAGGGCTCAATACCTGCTTAATAAGTACTAGCAGCTTAAGTTTGGCTCTATTGGCTTCGCGCACTCCAATGTCGTCGCCCAGGTGGTCGTATTCAAATGTGCTGACGTGATCCAAGTCGAAATAAAGCCGCCCTTTTGACTCTTTCATAATTATGGTCGAGTTCGGCCGAAGTGCGTGTCGTACCCCAAGCTCATATACCGCATTGACATTACCAGTTGATATATCAACTATTACCAAGTCAGCACGCAGAAGCATATCGAACAACTCAGTATCAATAACACCTGAGTGAATTATTTCGTCCGCTCTTATGCAACGTAGACCTGCATCCACGGCAGCCGGTTTTATGATCGCTTCGTAGGTCGCATCAAGATCCGAAAGACGGCCTGACTTATAATCCGTTTTCTTGCCGAAGCCCATAACTACAAAGCATACTCTTTGGCTGACGGGGCTCATATTAGGTCTCTGATGGCCTGAATTATGCTGGCGCTGTTCCAGCCGACCATAATCGTCGCGGCACTTTGAACATTCACGGGAACTCGTTCTTGTCCCCAAGGCCTCACTCCAATAATTATCTTATCCATTCGAACTGCTTCACTAAGCTCATAATCAATCCATTCGCTCTGTGACGCATACATTCCGGCGAGAATGATGACTCCTTGAGCTGGAGATATTTGTCTCGTCATTCCAGCGTGTAGGCCTTTCGATGTTTTGTCTGGAAGAGAGTCGTCGTTTGGTACGCTGCAATTTTTCCAGGAAAAGTTTGGTTCGGCGTTGAGCCATTCCACTATCTTCTCGTACTGTTCGTCGTGCGCCCAAGCGTGGCTAATAAATAAAGGTCTCGTTTTGAGTTCAGGCATCTGACTTCCTAATTGCGGAGGATAAACAACGAGTCACCCGTCCAAGTATCACGGGGGGCTATGTGCAATTGGAATTGATTATAGACACAATTCTACAATGGGGCCATGGCTAAAAATAGCCAGGCATTTTGGATGATCTGTTCTCCGGTTCGAGTCCAGATGGGGGATACAACCACAACTCGAATGCTGAACGTCCGCTGCTGGCAAAAGTGAACGTCCGCAACGTGTCGTATGCAGCAAGTCACGACGTGCAGCTATCGTTCAGCGTAATTACAAATTGCATGGAGTGATTGGGCAAAACCAGAAGCTGCAATTTGACAATTTTAATCAAGTCAAATTTGAGCTACTACAGCTACGCGAGTTTCACGTTAATCGTATCGCCTGCCCGATTCCCGCGTCATCCAGACTCTCCCCGATGACTACCATCCTGCCGGCTGTAACGTCCTTATCAAAGCGGACCGCATCTGTTTTTCCGAAGGTGCTGTCAAAGCGATAGGGGCCGTTCGTTGTGCTGACCAGGGCCTTCGCCCGCGCCACACGCCCGAACTTCCCGCGTGAAAGGTCATCGAATATTTGTTGCACCAAAGCAAACTCCATCTTGTCCGCAAGTTTGAAGGAAAATGTCTCAAAATGAAGATGGCTGTTGCCAGAAACGATCATTCGCTGCAATGGCGCGTCCGGCAGAGGCACGTCGATTTTGGCATTGACAGTGCGGAACAGGATGGCCCGGGGATTGACGGTGCTGATCAGGCGTTCTGCGGCGTCGATCGCAGGCTCTGCTGCGAGGTCGGTCTTGTTCACCAGAATCACATCGGAGTTCACGATCTGGTCTTCAAAGAAGCTTCCGTACATTCCTGATTCGTAGAACTCCGCGAACTCCGTGGCGTCGACGATGCCGATGACCGATGCGGAGCCGGTGCCGGCACTTTCGATTGCCTCCAGCACGCCCGACGGTGAGGCCACACCGCTCGGTTCGATCAGCAAGTGCTCGGGAGAGAACTGCTCCACGATACTCTGGATGGTCGTGATAAGGTCGAGCTTGAGGGTGCAGCAGATGCAACCGCTCGGCAGTTCCACCGTTTCGATTCCGCCTGCAGAGAAGATCTCGCCGTCAATGCCTACCTTCGCGAAGTCATTGACGAGCACCACGGTCTTTTCCGGCTTGCCTGTTTTGTCAGACCTGCCGGCCACGAAGTTCCTGATGAACGCCGTCTTTCCTGAACCCAGCAATCCGCACACTACCGTCGTTTTCATACCAAATAATCCATTAGCCCGTCATTCCCGCGCAGGCGGGAATGTGGATTCACATTTGAAGTGCAACAGTTTAGAGAACACCTCAGCGGGTGTCTGATAGTCAAGACACTTGCGCGGGACGTGATTATAACGCCGCGCAATCTGCAACAGGTCGTCCGTGCTGAGGGTGTTGAGGTCGGTTTTACGTGGCAGGTCACGCCGCAGTCTGCCGATGGCATTCTCGACCCCGCCCTTTTGCCAGGGTGCATGCGGATCGCAAAAGAAGGTTTTCATGTTGAGTGGTTTATGGAGCATGTAGTGATGGGCAAACTCGGTACCATTATCAAAGGTAAGCGTACGCCGCAGGCGCGCTGGCAGCGGCGCGAGCAGTGCGGTCAGGGTGTCGGCCAGCGGTGCAGCGGCCTTGCTCGGCTGACGTACGATCACTGTCAGCCGCGAGCGGCGCTCATGCACGGCGAGCACGGCCTGTCCGTAACGCGAGAACAGAATCAGATCAGCCTCCCAATGGCCAGCCTGCTTGCGCGTCTCGATATGGGCGGGGCGCGTTGCAATAGAGACGCGTTGCCGGATATGCTCGACCGGAGACCCGCCTTTGCTTCCGCGCCAACCGCGTTTGCTCTTGGCCTGCGGCAGATAATGGCGCCAGCTGTAATCCTTGGTACGCGCAATCTGGGCTGCAATGAAACGGTAAATGGTTTCATGGCTGACCACCGTCTGCCCGCGTTCGCGCTTGAGCCGACCGGCCACCGCTTGCGGCGAGGCGCCCGCCGCCAACCGGCTCAACACGTCGGCCTGCAAGGCAGGATCGCGCAGCAGCTTGCTCCCCGTCCAGCGCCGCGTCCGCGCCTGCTGCTGGGCATATGTCGGCATATAGCCTTGTGATGAGTAATTACGTTTTAACTCCCGAGCAATGCTTGATGGCGCGCGATCCAGACTTGCCGCGATTTGCCGGATCGATTCCCCAGTTTGGCACCGACGGGCAATTTCGCACCGCTCCTCCACCCCCAATTGCGTATACTTTTGTCCCATCGCAACACCTCCTGTACCAGCATAGGGTGTTGCACTTGGTTTGTGAATTCAGGGCACTCCAGAAAGAAATGGGGGATACATGGATTTTCATTCTGAATGTATTCTCAGCAATCCTCAAATATGCAATAGATGGAACGCGCGCAGTTATCACCTTCGCAAGCTCGGGGATCAACTGTGTTAACGTGTGGTCGAGTTCTGCTTCATCGATTATCCAATTGCCATTTTAATTTTTTCATGCGTGAATCATGGGCCAAGGCGCTGTGGGGATTCCCTCAGCGAGCATAGCGCTCAACGACAGCCGACTGACTGCCGGTAATAGAATAAAATCATGTCTAGTTACCCAACAGGATTCGAAAATAATCATGGATGTGAAAGAACCGATATTGCTGCATGAGCACCTGGTCGACCAGGAATGGTTCAATGCCTTGCTGGACTCTTCGCTCGACTGCATCATCGCTATCAACCATGACGGCATCATCGTCGAATATAACCGTGCCGCCGAAGTCGTGTTCGGCTACACGGCAGAGGAAGCCATCGGGCGACGCCTGGACGAACTGATCATCCCCGAACGCTACCGCGACCGGCATCGCAACGCGCTGGCGCACTACCTGCAAACCGGGGAAGGCAACATCATCGGCCGCCGGGTCGAGGTGCATGGACAGACCAAGTCCGGACGGGAGATTCCTGTCGAGCTTACCGTGCTGCCGATTCATCAAGGCCGCAGCCCCTACTTCACCGCCTACCTGCGGGACATCACCGAGCGAAAAGCGGCGGAGGAAAAAATCCGCGAATATTCGATCAAGCTGAAAGAAAGCCTGATCGAGACCATCAACTCGGTATCCAAAACTGTCGAATTGCGCGATCCCTACACCGCCGGACATCAACAGCGTGTGGCGGCCCTCGCTTATGCCATCGGCCGCGAAATGGGACTCGATGAGCAGCGTCTCGAAGGCCTTTATTTTGGCGGCATCGTGCATGACATCGGAAAAATCGTGGTGCCTACGGAAACGCTGACGGATACCGGCCACCTCGGTATCGATGCGTGGAAGTCCATCCGCCTGCATCCGGCTGCGGGCTACAAGATCGTTAAATCCGTGCATTTTCCCTGGCCGATTGCAACCATGATCCTGCAACACCACGAAAAACTCGATGGCTCAGGCTATCCAAATGGTCTCATGGGCGACGACATCATTCTCGAATCGCGCATCATCACCGTTGCTGATGTTGTGGAAGCCATCCGGACGGCCCGCCCCTACCGCAATGCCAGGGGAATTGAGGCAGCCATCGACGAAATCAACCAGTGGTCCGGCATCAAATACGATGCGGATGTCGTCGCTGCATGCTGTCGCCTGATTGTCGAACAGGGCTTCGACATTGACAACAACGACTACACCAGCACGGATTTCGCCGAGCTCTCCTTCATGAAGGTGGAGAAAGCACTGGGCTGAAGCTGAATAGCCAGGGCGTTCTCACTTCCTGAGTTTCTAAAAAAAATCTTCTGGGTTGTTTTGAGACATTGGTGAGCTGCAGAAAGGTGCCGCATTCAGTCATTCTTCAATCCGCACCACCGGATCAAATACTGGTGGTGCGACAATTTGCCGCATACCAGTTTTTAGCAAGCTTGTTAGACTGTCCATTCCGAGATGGCCTCTTTTCAGGAGAACAGGATGGATTTTTCATGGGCAAAGCGGTTGAGTGTCGGAAATAGAATTATCGATTCCTTTCACAATAAAATACTCGACATGGTTGACAGGATTGAGTACTTGATTAAAGCAGGTGACGGTTCCGCCCTATCAGAGGCAATTGGACTGCTCGAAGATTGTTTAAGTGATTACTTTCTGGTTGAGAAAAATATTGCAGAGGCGGTCAACTTCCCCTTTACCCAGCACGACTTTGCACATCAGTGTTTGTTGGATAAGGTTCAACGCACAAAAAATGAGTTGGCGGCTAATGGCCTGTGGTCTGACACTACGGCAAAGCACTACTCCACGTTGTTGAGAAATTGCTTGACCAAGCACATCGAGGAAGAGAGCAAGCCGATAAAAATCATACTGGATACACAACTTTACGACTTCAAGCCCAGTTGAGGGGCGCAGTTATTCATACTTCGAATCTTGAGCGTCCGCTCCGGGTTTTGAAGCTTCGATTCGATATATTGTCCCGGAATATCCGAAAAGTTTCGATAGCTGACTATCGTTTCTTGTTTAGCCGTAAAAAACTCGACTGCTCGAAAATCGATCCGCAAACCCTATAGCCCACTTAACTTCAAAACAGGCATAGAATTGCATCAGGCCTGCGCATCGAGCAGGGAAAACGGGGGAAATTATGTATCAACGTATTCTGGTTCCAATTGACGGCAGCGCGACTTCCGAGCGTGCGTTGCAGGAAGCGATCAAGCTGGCGGCTGGCAAGGCTCAATTACGTTTGATTTATGTGATCGAGGAGGGCTACCCGCTGGACGCAGAGGGTTATGCCTTTATCAATTATGCCGACTTGCAGGAAGCGTTTCGCCAGACCGGCGAGCGCGCGCTCGCCAAGGCTGCAGATATTGTGCGGCGCTCGGGCATGACGGCGGAAACCGCCGTGCTTGATGTGCCCGGTGAGCACACCGCCAATGTGATCGACAGCGATGCGCTGAGTTGGAAGGCCGACCTGATCGTTATCGGCACACATGGGCGTTCGGGCGTGGGCCGTCTGCTGATGGGCAGTGTCGCGGAACATGTGGTGCGCGGAGCGTCGGTTCCGGTTCTGCTGGTTCGCGCCGGTTGAATCAAAAACGGCTGATGGCTGTTTGTATCCCTGTACAAACCAGCCACTGATTCCAGGCGCTGTTTTTATACATGCGCCTCCAATTCTGCGGGGCAATATCGGTTAAAGTAATACCTGTGCAGACTATTGCGGGTAGTCCGATATGGCCCAACTCGAAATCAGGAACGTCACGCGCCGCTTCGGAGATTTCGTCGCGGTGGACAACGTCAGTCTCAGCATCGAGGCGGGCGAATTTTTCACGCTGCTCGGCCCTTCCGGCTGCGGCAAAACCACCATTCTGCGCATGATCGCCGGTTTCGATTTGCCCGATGCCGGACAGATTCTGCTCGACGGCAAAGACCTCGCCGATACCCCGGCAGAAAAACGCCCGGTGCATACCGTGTTCCAGAGCTACGCGCTGTTTCCGCACATGACGGTGGCGCAGAACATCGCCTTTCCGCTCAGGATGGCGCGCCGTCCGGCAACCGAGATAACCGGCATGACACGCCAAATCCTGGAGCAGGTGCACCTGACCGACAAGGCGGAGGCCTATCCGCATGAGCTGTCCGGCGGCCAGAAGCAGCGCGTGGCGCTGGCGCGCGGGCTGGTCAACCGTCCGCGCCTGCTGCTGCTCGACGAACCGCTGGGCGCACTGGATGCCAAGCTGCGCGAGGAAATGCAGATCGACCTGATCAATCTGCAGCGCGATGTCGGGATCACGTTTGTGTTCGTCACCCATGCGCAGGTGGAGGCACTGGCACTGTCGCATCGCATCGCCGTGATGGACCAGGGCAGGGTTGCCCAGGTGGACGAACCGGCCAGGCTGTACGGCTATCCGCAAACCCGTTTCGTCGCCGACTTCATCGGCCATATCAACCAGCTTGAAGCGCAGGTGATGGAATCCACGCACGGCCATCTGCGCCTGTCGGTCGCCGGGCTGGGCGAAATCATCGCGCCGCCGCTGAAGGATGCTGCGGTCGGTGTCAAGGGTGTGTTTGCGATACGCCCCGAGCAGGTGCGCATCGGCGTGCATGGCGAACTGGCCGAATTGAAGAATCACTTTTCGGGTGTGGTGCATAACCTGCTGTATCGCGGCGAGGTCAGCATGTACAAGGTCGAGCTGGCCAACGGCGCGATGGTCGAAGCGCTGTTGCCCAATTCCGCGCCGGGCAGGGCCGAGTTGTTCAAGGCCTGCGATGAGGTCAAGCTGGGCTGGCGTCACGATGCCGGGATGTTCCTGCGTGACTAAACCCAATGTCATTCACTTAACCGTTCGTGGTGAGCTTGTCGAACCACCAGCCACTAATCCTGAGCCCTTCGACAAGCTCAGGGCGAACGGAGATTTTTAAGCATGCAACATTATGGATAAGCCGAACAATAAACTAACATCTGCATCCCGCCTGACCAAATGGCTCGTGAGCGGCCCGCCATTCCTGTTCCTGCTGCTGTTTTTCGTTATACCCGGCATCATCATGGTGCTGGCCTCGTTCCGTTACCCCGGCGAATTCGGCGGGCTGGCGCCGCTCACCGCCCCCGATCCCAGCGTGTTGCAGGGCGTCACGCTGGAAACCTACCGGTTCTTTTTCAGCGACCCGATCTACGGCCGGGTCTTCGCCAAGTCGATCTTGATGGCGCTTGCCACCACGCTGATCTGCCTGACGATGGCGTATCCGCTGGCGCTGCTGATCGCGCGCAGCCCGAAGAAAAGCCGCGACCTGATGGTGCTGCTGGTGATCCTGCCGTTCGCCAGCAACTTCCTGATCCGCGTCTATGCCTGGATGATAGTGCTCGGCCCGCAATCGGCGCTGAGTCAGCTGCTTAATGGCTTTCTGGATCTGTTCGGCATCGCGCCGGTGCACCTGCTGTTTTCGCCGTTCGCCGTGCTGGTCGCGATGGTGTACGTACACCTGCCGTTCATGGTGCTGCCGCTGTACACCAACCTGGAAAAGCACGACCCGTCCCTGCTCGATGCGGCGCAGGACCTGGGTGCGAACGCCTGGCAGCGCTTCTGGCGCGTGACATTTCCGCTGTCGCTGCCGGGTATTTTCTCCGGCTCGGCACTGGTATTCATCCCGGTGCTCGGCATGTTCGCCGTTCCCGACATCCTCGGCGGCACCGGCGACATGCTGATCGGCAACCTGATCAAGGAGCAGTTTCTCGGCACGCGCGACTGGCCGTTCGGTTCCACGCTGTCGATCATGCTGACCATCGCGGTGCTGCTGATCGCCTGGCTCGCCGCCAAGCTGGCCGGACGCCGGGGCAGCTATGCGTAGGGGAACCGGACGCAGGGGAATGGGGCTATGGGCGGCGGCGCTGGCGGTGTATGCCTTTTTGTATGTGCCGCTCGCGATCGTGGTCGCCTATTCATTTAACGATTCGCGCCTGAATGCCGAATGGGTGGGCTTCACCTGGCACTGGTACCAGGTGCTGCTGCACGACGAGGCGATGCTCACCGCCGCCGGCAACTCGCTGTTTATCGCGCTGGTGTCGAGCATCGTCGCGACGGCGCTCGGCACGATGGCCGGCATCGCGATGCACCGCTACAAGCTGAGGCTGCTGACCTTCATGGTGCTGACCCCGGTGGCGATGCCGGAAATCCTGCTCGGCGTGTCGCTGCTGCTGTTCTTCATCCAGGTGCTGAATCTCACGCTCGGCATGCTGTCCATCGTGCTCGCCCACATTACGTTCTCTATCGGCTTCGTTGCGGTGATTGTGCGGGCGCGGCTGGCCGGCATGGACGAAAGCATTTTCGAGGCGGCGCGTGACCTGGGCGCATCGCCGTGGGAGACGTTCCGCTATGTCACCTTCCCGCTGATCCTGCCCGGCGTGGTCGCGGGCGGCCTGATGGCGTTCACGCTGTCGATCGATGATTTCGTGATCACCTTCTTTACCGCCGGGGTGGGCGTGTCCACATTGCCGCTGCATATCTACTCGATGATCAAGATCGCCGTGACGCCGGAAGTGAATGCGGTATCCACATTGCTGATGCTGCTCACGCTGACGATGATCGTGCTTGCTTCCCGCTTCGCCCCGGATGTGCTGAAGGGGAAGGCATAGAGATGAGTCAAATGAAAAATGATGTCCACGAAACACACGAAAGTCACGAAAACATTCTTGTGATTTCACGCATGGGCTTTCGATTCTCCTTTCGTGGTTTTCGTGGTTTTCGTGTATTTCGTGGACTCACGGTTTTTGCTCTTTTGATGCAGTTTAACTGTGCTCAGGCCGCCGACACGCTCCACCTCTACAACTGGAACAACTATATCTCGGAGGAAACGGTCGCACGCTTCGAGGCGCACTGCGGCTGCCGCGTGGTGCAGGATTATTATTCCGACAACGAGGAGATGCTCGCCAAGCTGGCTGCGGGAGCTGCCGGCTACGACCTGATCGTGCCGACCGGCAATGCGGTGGAATCGCTGATTCGGCAGAACGCGTTGCGCCCGCTCGACATGAGCCTGCTGCCCAATTTGAAGAACATAGCCCCGGCCTACCTCAACACGGCATTTGATCCCGGCAACCGCTATTCGGTGCCGTATGCCTATACCCTCACACTGATCGGCTACAACAGCGAGAAAATTCGCGAGCTGGATCTGCCGGTCGACAGCTGGGCGGTGATCTTCGAGCCGCGACATCTGGAGAAACTCAAGGGGCGCGTCACCGTGCTCGACAGCCAGCGCGAGTTGCTCGCGGCGGCGCTGAAGTATCTCGGCTACTCGGCCAACGACACCGACGAAGCGCACTGGAAGCAGGCGCGCGACCTGATCATCCGCGCCAAGCCGTATTGGGCCGCGTTCAACGCGTCGAGCTACATCAAGGAGCTGACCGTCGGCAACATCTGGCTGGTGCACGGCTATTCCAACGACATTTTCCAGGCAGACCTCGATGCGCAAAAGGCCGGCAGGAAATTCCGCATCGTCGCCAGCATCCCAAAGGAAGGCGCGGTGCTGGCGCTGGATTCGATGGTGCTGCACAAATCAGGCACCCGCCCCGATCTTGCGCACCGCTTCATCGACTTCATGCTGGACGGGCGCAACTCCGCCGAACTCACCAACCTGATCGGCTCCGGCAATCCCAACCGCGACGCGCTGCAATACATCAAACCGGAAGTCGCGCAAAATCCCGCGGTGTTTCCCGGCCGCGAACAGCAAGCACGGCTGGAAATGCTGCGCGATCTGGATCGCCATCAACGCCGCGTGCTGTCGCGCATCTGGACTGAAATCAAACTGAGGTAATTGCTGGCAGGACGTTTAATTCCATTTATCTTTCAAAAGAGCAGTACCCATGTAGGGTGCATTCCATGCACCATTGCCATTGGTGCATGGAATGCACCCTACATATTTCACTATTGATCGGGAAATGGAATTATGCAAAAGTGATAGAGACTCGCAGCCCAAAGCTTTGCGCCAAACCGGGGCGGATGTCTCATGCATTCTCCAGGCGAAATTCAGGCCGCAATGATTGGAGGATTTTTTCTGAACCTCCTATGCCTGATATGCTAGCCATAATTCTTTCGTGAGGTTCACAAATGAAATACCCGGAATTTTTTGATGCCGTCCCCAAAATCGATTTGTATGATCCGCTGGCTGAATTCCTCGGCGCAGCCGAAAACGGCATTCTGCAATACGGCTATGTTGATGCGGTACGGCTGGCCGGCCACTCCTGCCCGACGGTTGCTTCGGCCTATTGGTCTACCTGCAAGGCTCTGGCCTTTCTCTATCCCGATACGCTCCCGGTGCGCGGCGAGATCAAGGTAGAGTTCAGCCAGGACATCACTGCCGGTGTCACGGGCGTGATCGCGAATGTGGTAAGCATGCTGACCGGAGCCACGTCTGATACCGGCTTCAAGGGCATTGCAGGGCGCTTCGATCGGCGGGAACATCTGTTCTTCGCGGTGGGGATACCAGGCGAAATGCGCTTCACCCGGCTGGACACCAATAGTGCGGTGCAGGTGGCGTCCAATCTGCAAGGCGTTCCGTCTTCGCCGCGCCTGCCCGGTCTGATGGCCAGTTGCATCAGGAATACCGCAAGCCGGGAAGAGACCGCCGAGTTCCGGCAGCTTTGGCAGGATCGTGTGCGCCGCATCCTGCTGGAGCATGGCGATGATCCGGCTGTCTTTGTAATGACTCCGGATTGAGCGCCGCATGAAACGAAGCCTGGCCCTGCAGCCGCTATCGCGGGAACATCACACCGCCCTGACTCTGGCGAAGGCATGCGAGCGTGCCGCCCAGTCGGGCGCTGCGGAGCAAGTGGGTGTAATCTGCCACCGTGCACTTCAGGCATTCACGAATGAACTGGAGCCGCATTTTCAGGTCGAGGAGCGGTCGCTGTTGCCGCTGTTGACAGGCGCAAAAACACAGCTGCTGGTGCAGCGCACATTGGCAGACCATCAACAGTTGCGCGCACTGCTCGAGGATTTGCAGCAGTACGATGCCGCCGCATTGGGCAGCTTCGGCAAATGTTTATCGGCTCACGTGCGATTCGAGGAGCGGGAGCTTTTTCCGGCGCTTGAAAGCATTCTGGCCAACGGTTGATTTTGCATGGCGTGATGTTGCTCCTGGTTTTTGGAACGCGCCTGAATAAACTCTGTAGTAGGGGCACGGCGCGCCGTGCCCCTACTGGCCACGCTTGCGATACCCCGACATACCGATCAACATGCGCACGACGCCGTAACTGAGACGTGCGATCAGGCGGCCGAAAAAGTTGCGCGGCCCGCCGTATTCGCCCCCGATACATACTGCATCGTTGGCAATCGCGGACAGCAGACTCGCGCGCAACTCTCCGGCGAATCCGGCATCCTGTATGGTGAGATTCGCCTCGCGCGCCATCAACAAACTGAACGGATCGATATTGGAGGAACCGACGGTCGCCCACTGCCCATCCACCACGGCAACCTTGGCGTGCAGATAACTGGCCTGATACTCATTGATCTCGACACCTGCCGCCAGCAGCTGTTCATAAAGCGCATGTGTCGCGTAATGCTGAATCCAGTATTCAACCTTGCCTTGCAGCAACAGCACCACGCGCACGCCGCGCTTCGCGGCCTGGATCAGGGCTCGCCGGAATATTCTCCCGGGCAGGAAGTAAGCATTGGCAATAATGATTTCGCGCTGCGCGCCTGCCATGGCCTTCAGATATGCCCTCTCGATTTCGCGCCGGTGGCGCACATTGTCGCGCAATACGAGAGTAATACCGGATGTGTTTGCATGCCTCTTCGCTATGACATCCGACCATTTTATTTTATTGCCGCGCCGGCGAAAGTTTGCCCATGTCAGCACATCCCACAAATGCCGCATCGTCGCGTGAATCTCGTCAGCCACGGCACCCTGCACACGCACGGCATAATCCAGCTGCGGCGCGAATAGATCGCCGTGTTTGGGTATATCGTTGATGATATTGATGCCGCCAACGAAAGCCACCTCGCCATCCATCGCTGCCATCTTGCGATGCATGCGGCTCAACCGGCGATACCGGCTACGGTGCAGTGTGAACGGGGAAATTTCGCGCCGGAACCATTGCACCCCGACCCCGGCTGTGCGCAGCTCATCCACCCAATGTCGCGGCAACTCCGCCGAGCCGTAGCCATCCAGCATCACATTCACTTCCACCCCGCGCCCAGCGGCGCGTTGCAAAGCATTGGCAACCATGCGTCCGGTTGCATCCGCAAAAAATATATAGGTTTCCAGATAGATAGAATGCCGTGCGGCATCGATATCGGCACACAATTGCGTAAAATATTCAGTGCCGTTCTGCAACAGCGTAATTTGATTTCCGGCAACTTGGTGGCTGCCGGTCTTCACGCTGCAACCCCGCCATGCCGTGTCAATCTGGCCGAAAGTGCGGCATGATCGGACAGGCGTTGCCAATCTCCGCCGACATGCACATCGCTTTCCAACACACTGAAACCGCGAACATAGATACGATCCAGGCGCAGCAGCGGCAAAGCTGCCGGGTAACTGCGCGCCAGTTTCCCGCTGCGAGTATGAAACACGTCGTGAACATCCAGTTCGCTTGCCAGAGAGTGGCTCATGATATTGCGCCAATCGTTGAAATCTCCGGCAATAATCAGCAATGCATCGGGAGGAATTTCGTTGCTGATGTACTCTATCAGCGCACGCGTCTGCTCCCGCTTGCCTTTGGCAAACAAGCCAAAGTGAGCGCACAGGCAATGCACACGCTGCCGGTCTGCCAGTTCGATCTCGCAATGCAGCAGCCCGCGGCTTTCAAAACGGTGCGCGGAAATATCTGTGTTAAACGTTTGCAGAATCGGAAAGCGGCTGAGTATCGCGTTGCCATGATGCCCCTCCTCATACACCGCGTTCTTGCCATAGGCGCAATGCGGCCAGACTTCCTCCGCTATAAATTCGTGCTGAGCGCACTCCGGATAGTTGTGATGACGCCCGGGATGGTGCGCATGTTCGCCCTGCGCCTCCTGCAGGAACACGATGTCGGCATTCAGCTCGCGCAGCCGTTCGCGCAGCTCGTGCAGCACCACGCGGCGGTTGAACTGCGAGAAGCCCTTGTGGATGTTATAGGTGGCAATTTTCAGGGTAGTCATGGTCAGTATTCTACCCAATGACTGCGGGGGAGGTATCTGCCATCCCAACCGCTTTTATAATTGATGCCGGGTTACGTCAGGTTCTTCGCGCGTGCTTGCCAAGCCTGAATCCAGCCGGGAAGATCAGCGGCAGGCATGGGCTTGGCGATGAAGTAACCCTGGGCAAAATCGCACCCCGTGCTGCGCAGCATATCCCAGTCGCCTATCTCTTCAACCCCCACAGCCACGACTGCCATGTCCAATTGCCTCGCCATACTCAGGCAGGCGTCGTACTTCGCCCTCACCTTTTTATCGGTTGAGGCGTGGTGCACAAAGCTTCGGTCGATCTTCACCTCATCGAAAGGAATGCCACGCAACTGCGCCAATGTAGAAGACCCGGTGCCGAACTCGTCGATTGAAAGCCGGAAGCGCTTCAGGCGTAGCCGGGTCAATGTTTCAAGTGGCGCGCGCAGGTCATTCATCGGTATCCAGCTTTCCGACACTTCCAGCACTAACTCCTGCGGTGGCACACCTGCTTCGGTCACGAGTCCGGCAACGAAATCCGCAAAATCCAGTGATGCCAGGCTGTCTATAGACACGTTAACGGACAACTGCAACGACAGCCCCGCTTCCTGCCAGACCTTGAACTGGGCCAGCGCGTCAGTCAGCACCATGCGGGTCAGGTCTTTGATCAGGCCGTGCGACTCCGCCACGCCGATGAACTTGGAGGGAAACACCATGCCATCCCGGGGGTGGTTCCAGCCCACCAGGGTTTCCACGCCCACCACCTGGCCGGTGGCGAGTGACACCTTGGGCTGGTAATAATTGACCAGCTCGCCATTGGCGATGGCAGCACGCAAATCTCCCGCGCTGCGAATTAAATTCGCTGACGGGGTCTGGCCTTGATACGACGGGGTCCACTTCTCGATCAATGCCGCCAGGTCTTCCGGCTTGACGGGCTTGCTTAAGTGGCCCAGCATCGGAATTTTATGCGCCCGCACCAGTTTCTCGGCGGCCAGCAGCATCTGCTTATCTTCACCGCTGAACAGGATGAGGCTGCCGGTGTAGCGGTGCTCTACCAGGTGGCGCACAAACACCACCCCGTCCATTTCCGGCATACTCAGATCCAGCAGTATCAGATCCGGATGATCTCTCGGACTATCTACCAACTCCAGCGCTGCACGTCCGTTGTCGCAGGTGGAAACTGCGGCGTATCCTGAGTTTTCCAGCATGCGCGCGAGCAGCTTGAGCGTGAAGGGGTCGTCGTCGAGCACCAGAATTTTGATTTTGGAATTGTTAGTCATAACGAGAGCCTCCCGTGATTCGTTAGTTCATGCACTGCACGAAATATATCATTAAACCGTTGCGGTCGTTGTTGAACCGCCCCTAATGCATGTTAAGGAAACGCAGATTAAATCGTCATTGCGAAAAGCATCTCCAAAATTGCACCCGCATATATTTGGCAGACAGTCGCGACTGCAATAACCGCATCGCCCTTGCAGCAATACAACAAGCTCATCCCCCTGGTTTGCCAACACAGCCGCCATACCACCGAAAAGCTCTATCCGAAATACTGAAACGCGTTGGTGCACGCCATCCCGCTTTTCAGCGGTTGCAGAAATTACAGGCAATTTTGACATTTGTATGTAGTCAGTTTGGACTACATACAGAATCAATACCGAAGCAATCCCTGCCGAATCCGCAGCGATGGTATTGATGTTTGAAATATCCAGGGGATTTAACCCGGATTGTTCATCAGGGAAACGCAGATTTATTCAATCCGTTCGGGCTGAGTTTGTCGAAGCCTTAGCTGATCTGTTGATTCACAGAGAGTGCATTTCGACAAGCTCAATGCGAACGGGGTTAATCGGCGTTTCCTTAGATAAACGCCGGATTCCGGCCTGGCCGAAGGCCAGTTTATCCTGAGCCTGTCGATGGGCCGTGATAGTGACGAAATCAAATTGCATTTTTCAATACCCCCTCAATAAAACCTTCAACGCTTACCAACTCCTGCTCGAACCTGGGCAATAGCTCCGCCAATGCTTTAGTATCGCCAGCCTTGCCCGCCTGCTCCATTCCGGCGCACAGCTCGCCCAGCGCCAGCGCGCCCACCGAGCGGGCCGATGACTTGAGCTTGTGCGCCAACGCACCGGCTGCCGTTGCCTGCCCCGCGGCGCAGGTGGCGCGCAACTCCACTGCCACCTTGGCCGCGCTGATGCGGAAGTCGTGCAGGAACTCGCGGATCATCGCCTCGTCGCCGCCGATCAACGCCTTGAGCACATTCACGTCAACCGCTACGGACGTTCCAGCAGATGGTGGTGCGGGTGGCGCAGTTTCGGTTGATGTGGTTTCGGCGGGTATCGGATCAGGAGTAACAACCGTCATCCATTTTTTCAGTATCGCTCTCAGATTGACCAGTTGAACCGGCTTGCTCAGGTAATCGTCCATGCCAGCGGCGAGGCAGCGCTTGGCCTCGCCCTTGAGCGCATTGGCGGTGAATGCAATGATCGGCATGCGGGTCTTGCCGGTTTTTTCGGCGGCGCGGATGGCGGCGGTCAGTTCGTAGCCGTCCATCTCCGGCATGTGCAGGTCGGCGAACAGGATGGCGTAATCGCCGCTCTGCCAGCGCTCCAGTGCCTCGCGCCCATTGTTGACGATGTCGGCCCTTTGCCCGAGCAACATGAGCTGTTGCAGGATAACTTTCTGGTTGATCTCGTTGTCTTCAGCGACCAGGATCAGGCTGCCCCTGCGGCGCGCGTCCTCCCGTGACAACACAGGATTCGCATTGGCATCGCAATGCTTGCCTTCCAGTTTTGACTGTTTAGCCCGGTCGGCGGCAATCGCTACCGCCTCCAGAAACGCGCGGCGATGCATCACCTCAGCGTCCAGGCCAACCAGATCGGTCGCCAGTATCCGGCACCGCTGGCGTACACCGCGCTCGATGGCGACAAAACGGACATCCAGGTTTGGCCGGGTGCGGGCGGCGGTACGCAGTTCATCCAGCGGCGGATTGACACCCGCGGTGTCGATAACCACGATGCACAAACCGGGCGGACGGCCGATGATCCATTGCTTGATAGCCGCCATGTCCGCCACCCGCTCGACCACTGCTCCACCGTGCACAAGATAGGCGGCAAGATCATCGGCCAGACTCTCCGGTCCGCCCGCCACCAGACAGGGCAGCCCTGCGACCAGGGATGGCGGTTCGTTGGCATCCGGCTGTTCAGGTAACAATTTAAAGGGCAGGCGCACGCTGAAGACCGAGCCCTTGCCCGGCTCGCTCCGCACCGCGATTTCGCCGCCCATCATTCTTGCCAGCTGGCGGGAGATGGCCAGCCCCAGCCCCGTCCCGCCGTAAGTCCGGGTGGTGGATGAGTCTGCCTGGGTAAAGGCGGTAAACAGCCGCGCCTGGGTTGCTTCATCCATGCCGATGCCGTTGTCGGCGATACGAAACTCCAGCATTACCTGCTCTGGCGTGCTTTCAGCCAACAGGGCGCGTACCGACACCTTGCCCTGCCGCTGCTGCCCGCTGGAGAACTTGATGGCGTTGTTGGCCAGGTTGACCAGTATCTGGCGCAACCGCCCGGCATCGCCCATGACTTGTGAAGGAATGCGCGGGTCGGTAAACAGTGTCAGTTCCACGCCTTTCTTCAAGGCCAGGGAAATCAGGGTTTCGCATGTCCCTTCCGCCACATCGGCGATGGACACAGGCAGGCTGTCGATCTGGAGCTTGCCGGCCTCGATCTTGGAGAAATCGAGGATGTCGTCGATGATAGCCAGCAGGGCAAACGCAGAGTCGTGGATGATATTGGCCGTCATCATCTGTGATCCGTCCAGGCTGCTCTGCTGCAACACTTCGATCATGCCGATCACGCCGTTCATCGGGGTGCGGATCTCGTGGCTCATCGTGGCGAGAAAGGCCGACTTGGCGCGGTTGGCCTGCTCTGCCTCCAACCAGGCCTGCGCCAGTTCGTCGGTGCGCGCCAGCACTTTTTTTTCCAGCTCTGCGTTGAGACGGTCGAATTTATCGATCAGTTCGGCGGTCTGTACCGCAGTGGAGTTGAATGTTGACACCAGTTCGCCGATCTCGTCGCGCGAGTGGAAATCCATGCGCACGCCCCGCTCGCCGGCGGCGAAACGCCGGGTAAAATCGGTCAGATTGACGATAGGCACGATGATCCGCGAGCGCACGTAGAAGAAGAGCCAGAGCGTGAGCAGGATTGCCAGCGCCTGCACGAAGTAAATGATGAAATCCAACCGGCGGTGTGCGGTATTGGAGGCTTTTTCAAGAGCGCCCACCAAATGTTCGGCCTCGCTCAGCATCACCACCGCACCGGCGGCCACCTCGCGCTGGGCTGCACGCCGTGCCGCCAGATCCGCTCCGGCCAGCACCCGCTCCAGTGCAATGTGCTGGTGCTGCCAGGTTTTGTAGACATGCTCCAGATGTTCTTCCAGATTGTCCCCGGCACTGCGCATCAGCGGATGGAGATGACCAATCTCGCGTGCCACGCTGGCATAACGCATTTTAAATTCGCTTTCCACCACCAGCTCCGACTGTCTGGAAGCCTCATCCGGTTCCAGCACGAAGTTTGCCGACTGGAAGGCGATCTGCTGGGAGAGATAGCGCAGCCGCCCGCTCTGGTTGATGATCTCGGCAGCATTCGCGATGCTGTCGTATACATTGTGGATAAAATACAGGTTGCCGGTGGCGAGCGTCACCAGCAGCAGAAACACCCCGCCCAGCTTGATGCTTACCGGGAAACGGCGTGGCAGGGTAATGAATTTGGATGAAATGGCCATGGTTGCTTTAAAAACGCAGCTTATTGGGTTTTGCTTGATTCATGACACTAAAACAAACGGCCTGTTTCCAGCAAGCCGCAATGATACTCGGGCTGCCAGATAGTCAGTAGTTTTATCGGCAGCCCGCATGGCGGGCATGGCTAAGCCTGTCCTGAATAACATCGAAGGGGGTTGAACACCTGCCAACTGCCGGATTTATGCTTAGGTGAAGCTCAATAATTTGAGCTTTATCAACACCTGAACCGTTGAGTGCGCACGCCACATTACTGCATGCCACTGCGAATTACGCGTTTCCGATGCCGCGTGTCGGCAGGTTGATCTGCCTGGCGAAATCCAGCATGCGCTGGATCGGCAGCGCGGCACGCCGGCCAATCTCAGGGTCAACATGTATCTCGTTGCATCCGGTTTCCAATACTTCGGCCAGATTGAACAGCCCGTTCATCGCCATCCACGGGCAATGCGCGCAGCTCTTGCAGGACGCGCCTCTGCCTGCCGTCGGGGCTTCGATGAACACCTTGTGCGGTGACAGGGTGCGCATTTTGTGCAGGATGCCGTTGTCGGTCGCCACGATACATTCGTTGGCATCGAGTTGTTGCGACGCCTTGATGATTTGCGTGGTGGAGCCGACCACATCGGCCAATGCAATTACCGCAGCGGACGATTCCGGATGGACCAGCACCTTTGCATTGGGATGCTGCGCCTTGAGGTCGGCCAACTCGCTGGCCTTGAACTCGTCATGCACCATGCATGAGCCTTGCCACATCAGCATGTCCGCGCCGGTCTGCTCCTGGATGTAATTACCCAGGTGGCGATCCGGCGCCCAGAGGATTTTCTTGCCCTGCTCCTTGAGATGCCTGACGATGGGCAGCGCGATCGAGCTGGTCACCATCCAGTCGGATCGCGCCTTCACCGCCGCGCTGGTATTGGCATACACCACCACGGTGCGGTCGGGATGCGCGTCGCAGAACGCGCTGAACTCGTCCGCCGGACAACCCAGATCCAGTGAACAGTTCGCATCCATGTCCAGCATCAATACACGCTTTTCCGGATTCAGGATTTTTGCGGTTTCGCCCATGAAGCGCACACCGGCAACCACGATGGTCCTGGCCGGGTGCTGATGGCCGAAGTTCGCCATATCCAGCGAATCGGAAACGATACCGCCGGTGGCTTCCGCCAGATCCTGCAAATCCGGATGCACGTAATAATGCGACACCAGCACCGCATTCTGCTCTTTGAGCATACGCTTGACACGCGCGATCAGCCCGGGTTTCTCCAGCGCATTCGGCTCACGCGGAACTTTTGCCCACGCAGCCGATGTGGCGCAACCGGGATGATCGTAATCGACTTGAATGATATCAGCGTGGCTCATGGCGGGTGTTTTCCAGATGGCTCGACAAGCTGTCAACACGCTGATCGGAAAGCAACGTTCTTCTTACCTGCCCGCGCAGCAATGCTTCGACAACGTGCAGGCGCAATTGAACAGACGAAAACTCTATATCCAAAGGGTCAACCGCCAGCAGCTCACAGGCGGTTGCTGCCACCGCGTGTGCGGAACGTACCGGCTCCTTGCCGGACAAATAGGCGAACTCGCCAAAAAAATCACCCCGAGTCAAGGGGGCCAGCATGTTGCCCTTCCTGAAAATATTTACCGTACCCGATACGACCACATAAAATGACATGCCGATATCCCCTTCACTCAGTATCGTAGCGCCCGCTTCCACTTCCTGCCATTTTGCAACTGTCAGGAAATCAAGCAGCTCTGCATTGGAGAAGCCCCTGAAAAACTCCAACCCCCGCAGCGATTTATAGTGAGGGTGTAAATGTGCCATTTTAGTGTCGCCGGCTTCGTGTTCCTTGTGAAGCCGGTCGGCGTTAAGTCGCGCTTGATAGGCGCGCAGCTTGAGCGTGTTACCGAGAATTTCCTGTTGATCAAGCAATGCCTGGTTTAACTGATTGATACTATCGAGCGAACCACGCAAATCGTTTCCAGCATGTGGGGGGGGCTCTTGCGTCTTTTTTCCCGATTTTGCCTGCCCGCCTTGAGCATAGGCAGAAACTTGCTGCGTCAGCTTGAGATAATCCTCCTCGACTTTTTTCTGTCGCGCTATCGTCGCCTCCAGTTTCGAGCACACCTCCAACAACTCTTTTTCAAGCTCGATGCGCCTTTTATTCTCAATCTCGGCATCATTCAACGCCAGTCCATCTTCGTTGCGTTTCTGACCGGCCGGCATGTTCTGCTGAATTGTTTCTTTGGCAACCTGTCCGGGTTTTTTTAATACTGCGCCGAATCCGGCGCTGCCTTTTTCTTCAATGACCCCGTAAGTCAGCAAGCGCGTGAAAATTTCGTCCAAATGAACCCGCACACTGGGCGGAACCTTTGCTGCGATGTCCCCGATGCTGGCGCTGCCATCAATCACCCCCATCAACAGCCTCGCATCGCCGGTGATCCTGCCCTGCGGGTTATTAAGCAGCGCTTTACCCAGGCCGGTTATTATAAAAACAGTTGTTTTGTTCATCCGCCGGTCTCCGTGTGGCAACAACCACGCTCTGCCAACTGCAAAATTGCGGCACGATTACTCGGTGAAAAAACTTTCTCCGCCGCATCCTGCCACGCCAGCCACTGAAAATTCAAATGCTCACGCGGGTCCAATTGGACAGCAACAGGGTGCTGCAGTTGCAAACCGAACACATGCTCGGTGTTGTGTGTGATATCAGGCGGGTAACGATACCGCCAATGCGGGTATATTTCATAGACGTTTTGCGACCGCCAGTCGGTCAGCGTGTATTGACTGGCATCAAGACCTGTTTCTTCGCGCACTTCACGTATTGCCGTATCGCGCAATGTTTCGCCCGCTTCACGGCTTCCCGTCACAGACTGCCAATAGCCGGGATGGTCGGAACGCTCCAGCAACAGCACATCCAGGTTGGCAGTGTAGATCACCACCAGCACCGAGACCGGTTGCTTATAAAACGTCATGCGTTAACGTAAAACTCGCGTAGCGATCATTCGCCTCCTCGCCCGCTTGCAGGATAACCAGCGACTTGGCTGCGGTCGTTGGCAGCCTAGTCGAATGGCTAGTTGTTTCATCCAGAGGATTGAGGAGAGGGAAACGGGCATGATAAGTTTCAATTTCAGAGGGTATAGCTATGCCCGTTAGGCAAAAAATATCCAGAACGGCTTCTTGCGCTGCCGCCAATACACCACCGTGTCGGCAAAGAGATCCTGCGCAATCTCCCTGTCATTGGCAGAAAGCCCGAGCGTGTCGCTGGCGTTGCGCAACAGCAGCACATAACCGGACGCTTCATGCCAGGACAAATCACACAATGCGTCGGCCAATGCATCCCAGTTCGCGCCGAACTCCGGCGGAAAGCTGACTGCTTGCGCCAGGGCATTGAGCAAATTCTGCTTGCCTTTGACACCCTTAAGGTCGGCATCAAACAATGCGAAACCGGCTTCGTTGCTCGAATTGCGCAATTCGTCCACGCTGCATCCCAGCGTATAGCTGCCCGCAGATTCCAGATTGCGCAGTTGTTGTGCCAGTGCGGACACTTCCCGGCCTTCTCCCGCAGGGTGAAGGAACGATGGCTCCCTCTCCTTCTGGGGGAGTGTTAGGGTGGAAGAATTTTTTTCCATGGCTACTCCAGAATTCGTTTAAAGGTTTGGTAATGATTGGCGGTGTAATAATACTCGTTCACTTCGCCGCTGATAATACGCCGTACGCCGCGATTACTCGCGCCGGGCGTTTTAACGGTGTATTCGTGATAATAGCCGCGCGGTTGTTTCGGCAATATCCGCTCGTAGTTCCCGAACACCGAGCCGTCACGTGAATAGGCAAACGGCCCGCCCTGCCTGATGGCGCGCAACGTGTCGCGTGCTTCGGCTGGCAACCCGGCTGGCGTGATAACCGGCAAGCCGCTCTGTCCGCTGCGCGTTGCCGGAGCAGCCTGCACTTGCGCGGGCAACCACAGCAACACCGCCAACACGATCCAGCATAAGCGCAACACACGCGACATGGTCAGGCCTTGGGAGGTTCCGCGGTAACTTCCGCAGTGATTTGTGTTTGCTGACGCAGACGGATATGCAAATCGCGCAACTGTCTCTCATCCACCGCGCTTGGCGCCTGGGTCAACAGGCATTGCGCGCGTTGGGTCTTGGGGAAGGCAATCACGTCGCGGATGGATTCCGAACCGGTCATCATGGCCACGATGCGGTCCAGCCCGAACGCCAGGCCGCCGTGCGGAGGTGCGCCGTATTGCAACGCGTCGAGCAGGAAGCCGAATTTGAGTTGCGCCTCTTCCGCGCCGATATTGAGCGCACGGAACACTTGCGATTGCACCGCTTCTTTATGGATGCGCACCGAACCGCCGCCAAGCTCCGAACCGTTCAAGGCAAGATCATAAGCCTTGGCCAGACACTTGCCAGGATCGCTTTCCAGCAGCGCGAGGTGCTCGTCCTTGGGTGACGTGAACGGATGATGGCAGGCCGTCCAGCGCTTGCTTTCATCATCGTATTCGAACATCGGGAAGTCCACCACCCACAGCGGTTTCCATGCATCTCCGGTCAGATAGCCTTTCTCGTGGCCGATCTTGCTGCGCAATGCGCCGATTGCGTCGTTGACGATCTTCTCCTTGTCCGCGCCGAAGAAAATGATGTCGCCGTTCGCAGCACCCGTGCGCTCGATGATGGTCTTCAATGCGGCTGAGTGCATGTTTTTCACGATCGGCGATTGCAGGCCTGTTTCATTGAGTTGCGTGATGTCGTTGACCTTGATGTAAGCCAGGCCCTTCGCGCCGTAGATGCCGACGAACCTGGTGTATTCGTCGATTTCGCCGCGCGAAAACGCGCCGCCGCCCGGCACGCGCAGCGCCGCCACACGGCCGTTGGCTTGGTTCGCCACGCCGGAAAACACCTTGAACGCCACATCCTTCACCGCGTCGGTCACTTCGGTCAGCTCCAGCGTGACGCGCAAATCCGGCTTGTCCGAACCGAAGCGTGCCATCGCTTCCGCATAAGTCATGCGCGGGAACGGGTTGGGCAGGTCTACATCCAGCGATTCCTTGAACACGGTGCGTATCATCTCTTCCATCAGCGCGGTGATCTGCGTCTCGTTCAGGAACGAAGTCTCGATATCCACCTGGGTAAATTCCGGCTGGCGATCGGCGCGCAAATCCTCATCGCGGAAACATTTGGTGATCTGGTAATAGCGGTCGAAGCCCGCCACCATCAGCAACTGCTTGAACAACTGCGGCGACTGCGGCAGCGCGAAGAACTCGCCGGGATGCACGCGCGACGGCACCAGGTAGTCGCGCGCGCCTTCCGGCGTGGACTTGGTCAGCATCGGCGTTTCGATGTCGATGAAGCCGCGGCTGTCGAGGAAGCGGCGGAACGACATCGCCACTTTGTAGCGCAGCATCATGTTCTTCTGCATCTGTGGACGGCGCAGGTCGATCACGCGATGGGTCAGGCGCACATTCTCGGAGAGGTTCTCGTCGTCCAGCTGGAATGGCGGCGTGACGGACGTATTCAGCACTTCGATCTCGCCGCACAGAATTTCGATCTCGCCGCTGGTGATATTGGCATTGGTCGCGCCTTCAGGACGGCGGCGCACTTTTCCGGTGATGCGCAGCACAAATTCATTGCGCACCGACTCGGCGATCTTGAACATGTCGGCGCGATCAGGATCGCAAACAATTTGCGCCATACCCTCACGGTCGCGCAGGTCGATAAAGATCACCCCGCCATGGTCGCGGCGGCGATGTGCCCAACCGCACAGGCTGACGGTCTGGTCGAGTTGGTCGGTGTTGAGCAGTCCGCAATAATGAGTTCGCATGGTTCGGCTTCTTAAAGAAAAAACAGGATTAATTTTGGATGGCTGTTGGGGCAATTGCGCGCGGCTGCACGGCTTCGGGTGTGGCGACCACACCCATCGACACGATGGTGCGCAGCGCCAAGTCCACCGTCATATCCAGTGCTATGGTGTCCGCCTTGCGAACGTAGAAATAAAAACCGTTCACCGGGCTCGGCGTGGTGGGAATGAACACCGCGACGTATTCCTCGTCGAAACGCCTGCTCACCTCGCCCGGCACACTGGTCTGAAACGCCAGCGACCAGGCCTGTGGATGGGGATAGCGCACCAGCAACACCTTGCGGAACGAATTGCCGCTGCCGGACAATAGCGTATCGCTGACCTGCTTGACGCCTTTGTAGATACTGCCGGCAAACGGCACATGCAGCATCGCTTTCTCGGAATACTCCCACAGACGCTGACCGAACACATTGCGCATCAGCAAACCGGTCAGCAACACCACCGCAAAGGTCAGGATGATGCCCAGTCCGGGGATGTGGATGCCCAGCACCTCGTCGGGATGCCAATGCTCCGGCAGCAGCAACAGCGTCTGATCCATTGTGCCGATGGTCAGATTCAACACCCAGATAGTAATGCCGAGCGGAACCCAGACCAACAGGCCGGTGATGAGATATTTTTTCATCTGTTAAGCGTTGCTGCCGGCCATCGGGCATGAGCCGGCACTGGCGCAAGGTGCGCATGCGGGTTCAGCCTTGGGTGCAGTTTTGGGCTGTGGGCCGTTCTTGAAGTCGGTAGCGTAATAGCCGCTACCCTTCAACTGAAAACCGGCAGCGGTCAATTGCTTGACGAAAGTCTCCTTGCCGCATTCCGGGCAAGTGGTGAGCGGTGCATCGCTCATTTTCTGCAGCACGTCTTTTTGCAGGCCGCAACTGGAACAACCGTAAGCGTAAATAGGCATAGCTTCCTCCTATCGGGTAATTTTCAAAGGCGCGCATTATACATTAGGGGGGTCTGCAAAGTCCCGTTTTTGCCATTCCGGCGGGCCGGAATACAGTGATTTTTTGAAAGACGCGCCCAGTCAACATATCTCAAAGCCTAGCCGAAATATCCAGGATCGGTATAATGCGCGCTACCCTGCGCCAAACCAATCAGCGCAGCGGTCCCTTGATTCACTCCCGATCTCTTCGATCAAATATTCGTCTGCCTCGATTGGTGCCGCTCTTGTGGGCGGCAGGCCGCCGCAGGAGCCAAACTTTGTCAAATACTGCTATCCCTTTGTCCAATGAAATTACTTTCGCCGATCTGAAGCTGGCGCAACCCCTGATGCGCGCCATTGCCGATGCCGGCTACACGCGCCCCACCCCGGTGCAGGCGCAGGCGATCCCGCTGGTGCTGGCCGGCGGCGATTTGCTGGCCGGGGCGCAGACCGGCACCGGCAAGACCGCCGGTTTCACGCTGCCGATCCTGCATCTGCTCACCGCAAAACCCGTAGCGAATCAGCGCCCCGGCCGGCCGCGCTGCCTGATCCTCGTCCCGACCCGCGAACTCGCCGCGCAGGTCGAGGAATCGGTGCAGACCTACGGCAAATACCTGGCACTGAAATCGATGGTGATGTTCGGCGGCGTTAACATCAATCCGCAGATCAAGGCATTGCGCGGGCAAATGGACATCCTTGTCGCCACGCCCGGGCGGCTGCTCGACCATGTCGGGCAGAAAACGCTCGACCTGTCCGGCGTCGAAATCCTGGTGCTGGACGAAGCCGACCGCATGCTGGACATGGGCTTCATCCGCGACATCAAAAAAATCCTCGCGCTGCTGCCCAAACAACGCCAGAACCTGCTGTTCTCGGCGACCTTTTCCGACGAGATCAAGACCCTTGCCGACGGCCTGCTGCACAATCCCGGTTATGTCGAAGTGGCGCGCCGAAATTCCACGGTGGAACTGATCGAACAGAGCGTTCATCTGGTGCCGCAAAAGCTGAAGAGCCATTTGCTCGCGCACCTGATCAAGCACAATGACTGGAAACAGGTGTTAGTGTTCACCCGCACCAAACACGGCGCGAACCGGCTGGCGGAAAAACTGAATGCGGACGGCATTCCCGCCGCCGCGATCCACGGCAACAAGAGCCAACCGGCGCGCACCAAGGCGCTGGCACAGTTCAAGGACGGCTCGCTGCCGGTCTTGGTCGCCACCGACATCGCCGCACGCGGACTGGACATCGACATGCTGCCGCATGTGGTGAATTTCGAGTTGCCGAACGTGCCTGAAGATTACGTGCACCGCATCGGCCGCACCGGGCGCGCGGGCAGCAGCGGCGCGGCGATCTCGCTGGTGGACAGCGAAGAGTTGCCGTTTCTCAAGAGTATCGAGCGGCTGATCAAGCGCGAGATCCCGAAAGTGACTGTGGACAGCTTTGTACCGCCTGCCAATCTTCCCGCTGAAGCCCCGCGCCCGCCGCGCCCGCAGCATGGGCAAAGACGCCATAGCAACACGACCGCAGGCGGCAATCGCAACCAGCCTCCGCGTGACGGCCAAGGCCAGAAGCCGCGCCAACAACGCGACCAGCAACCACGCAACCCACAACAGCGTGACCCGCAAGCGCGTTCTGGACAGCAACCCGCCAAACCACGTCCACCGCAAAACCCGCCCGCCGATCAGCAGCATCTTTCCGAAGCGGCGCGCCATCAATCCATGCCACAACCTGCCTTGTTCTCACCACGGCCTGCCGTGCGTCGGGGCCGTTAACCGCTAAAGGGAACCTCTAGAGGTTCCCTAAATATTCTCGTCAGCCGCAGCGCGGTTTTTTCACTTTCTCATCGCCTGCGGGTATAAACCGTCGCCCTGCCGTCTACCGTCAGGGTAAGTTTTCCCCCGGAAAGCTGATAAGGAAGCGTCCGGGAGCCGTGTTTTCCGGTCAGCTGTATCGTGCCCCCGTTGGATACGGCGTAGTAGTACCTTTTCCCCTGGTAGATGATGGTGCCGTTTGCATTGAATGTGAGCGTCCCCTTCGCACTATGCCATGTGCCTTTTATTGCTGCCGATGGCATAGCGGACATGGCATGGGAATGCCCTGCTGCGTAGCCATTGCCGGATAAACCAGTAACAGATAAACCCATAAAAAAAAGTGTAGCGAACAGCCAAAACCAGCGTTTTAAAAACATGATGTCCTCACGAATTTGACGTCTCCGGGCACGTTAAAAGCCCACGCATTGTTTGTCAACGCGATTAAATACCGCAATTCCAGCCGCCACCTCTCCGGCTCCATCCTTCTGCCGGGTATGTCAGTACGACGGCAAATAAAAAGCCCGGCACTTTCGTGCCGGGCTTTTTTTACCAACTCAAGAACCGATTAAGGAGCCTGGATATTGGATGCTTGCTTGCCTTTTGGACCCTGAACTACTTCAAAGGTTACCTTCTGGCCTTCTTTGAGTGACTTGAAGCCGCTCATGTTGATTGCTGAAAAGTGCGCGAACAAATCTTCGCTGCCATCATCGGGAGTAATAAAACCAAATCCCTTTGCGTCGTTGAACCATTTAACTGTACCAGTTGCCATGTGATTACTTCCTTGCTAAAAAAACGGGGAAGCCCCCCGCGAAACTGTTTGAGTCATAAGATCGCACACGGCAAAACCAGTACTGCAGATACTTTGAATCAAACACCAGCGCGCTTTTTACTCTTGTTTAGTTGAAACCGTCAAGTGGTTTATAAAATATTTTTCGAATGGGCTTGAAAAAGCTGCGTTGATCATCAAGTATGGGAGCAAGAAAAGCATCAATGATATACGCCAATGACTATGGACACCAAACAACACAATGGCTCGGTGCTCGCACCGGAACGCGCCAAAACAAAGCTTCCACGTCTGTATAAGGTGATTTTGTTCAATGACGACTACACTACGATGGACTTTGTGGTTGAGGTGCTGCAGCGTTTTTTTGCAACCAATCGCGAACGTGCGCTGCAAATCATGCTCAAAGTGCATAACGAGGGTTCGGCAGTGTGCGGGGTTTATTCCCGGGATGTCGCTGAAACAAAAGTAGTTCATGTAACAGAGTTTGCAAAACAACACGGGCATCCGCTACGATGCGATATGGAGGAAGACTAAAATGATTGCGCAAGAATTGGAAGTCAGTTTGCACTTGGCGTTTGTCGAGGCTCGGCAGAAGCGCCATGAGTTCATTACGGTCGAACATCTGCTGCTCACGATGCTGGATAATACTTCCGCCGCGCAGGTGTTGCGTGCCTGCGGAGCGGATATAGACGAGTTGCGTCAAGTCCTGTCCGACTTTATCGCTTCCAACACCCCTATCACGCCGGCAGACCGTGAAGTGGATACCCAGCCCACGATTGGTTTCCAGCGCGTTATCCAGCGCGCCATCCTGCACGTGCAATCCACCAGCAAAAAAGAAGTGGCCGGCGCCAATATTCTGGTCGCACTGTTTGGCGAGAAGGATTCGCATGCGGTGCATTTTCTTACCCAGCGCAACATCAGCCGTCTGGATGTGGTAAACCAGATTGCCCAAGGTGCCGACAAGAATCTCTTGGGCGCACCTGCCAAACCGCAGAACGAAGCTGAAACCGAACAGGAGCAGAGTGCCGGTGGCGCGCTGAAGAGTTACACGCAGGATCTAAACGCGCTGGCGCTGGCTGGCAAGATCGACCCGCTGATCGGGCGCGAAATTGAGCTGGAGCGCGTCATCCAGACACTTTGCCGCCGCCGCAAAAACAACCCCCTGCTGGTGGGCGAGGCCGGCGTGGGCAAGACTGCTATTGCCGAGGGCTTGGCGCGGCGTATCTTTGAAAACAATGTACCGGAAATCCTCAAGGATGCGCATGTGTATGCACTCGACATGGGTTCGCTGCTGGCGGGCACCAAGTATCGCGGGGACTTCGAGCAGCGCCTGAAGGCCGTATTGAAAGAGCTTAACGATGCGCCGAATGCGATCTTATTCATTGATGAGATCCACACGATGATCGGCGCAGGCGCGGCTTCCGGCGGGACGATGGATGCCTCCAATCTGCTCAAACCCGCGTTATCGAACGGACAACTGAAGTGCATCGGCGCGACCACCTACCAGGAATATCGCGGTGTGTTTGAAAAAGATCATGCTTTGTCGCGCCGCTTCCAGAAGATCGATGTGCCGGAACCATCGGTAGAACAGACCATAGCGATACTGCGCGGCCTGAGGTCGCGCTTTGAAGAGCACCACAGCGTCAAATACAGCGCGGCGGCATTGACCAGCGCGGCTGAACTTTCCGCTCGCTTCATCAACGACCGCCACCTGCCGGACAAGGCCATCGACGTGCTGGACGAGGCGGGCGCCGCACAGCGCATTCTGCCGAAATCAAAACAGAAAAAAATCATCGGCAAGCATGAGATCGAGGAGATTATTGCCAAGATCGCGCGCATTCCGCCGCGCAGCGTTTCCTCCGATGACCGCAATGCGCTGAAGACGCTGGACAGAGATCTGAAAGCGGTGGTGTTCGGCCAGAACAAGGCGATAGACGCGCTCGCCACCGCGATCAAGATGTCGCGCAGCGGCCTCGGCAATCCTCAAAAACCGATCGGCAGTTTCCTGTTCTCCGGCCCGACCGGGGTGGGCAAGACCGAAGTGGCGCGCCAGCTCGCTTACGCAATGGGGATGCCGCTGCACCGCTTCGACATGTCCGAATACATGGAGCGTCATGCCGTGTCGCGCCTGATCGGCGCGCCTCCGGGCTATGTCGGCTTCGATCAGGGCGGCCTGCTCACCGAAGCGATCAGCAAGCAACCGCATTGCGTGCTGCTGATGGACGAGATCGAGAAGGCGCACCCGGACATCTTCAATATCCTGCTGCAGGTGATGGATCACGGCACGCTGACCGACAACAACGGGCGCAAGGCCGATTTCCGCAATGTGGTGATCGTGATGACCACCAATGCGGGTGCGGAAGCGCTGAACAAGACCCAGATCGGTTTCACCAAGACCGCGACGACAGGCGACGAGATGGCCGACATCAAGCGCCTCTTCACGCCGGAATTCCGCAACCGGCTCGATGCCATTATTTCCTTCGCGCCGCTGGATCATGAGGTCATCCTGCGTGTGGTGGACAAGTTCCTGATGCAGCTCGAGGAGCAACTGCACGATAAGAAGGTGGAAGTCGTATTCACCGATGCGCTCAAGGATTATCTCGCCGAGCACGGCTTCGACCCGTTGATGGGCGCGCGCCCGATGGCGCGCCTGATCCAGGACACCATCCGCTCTGCGCTGGCCGATGAACTGTTGTTCGGCAAGCTGGCGAGCGGCGGCAAGGTCACCGTGGACGTGAAGGACGGCAAAGTGGGGCTTGAATTTGAGGAAGAGCCGGTAACCGTATAACAACAGCAAACGTAGGGCGGAAAAGCGCAGCGCCTTCCGCCTTACCAAACCGCAATCACGAATGGCCTCCTCAAATTGTTATCGCGGCCGCTTCGCCCCCTCTCCGACCGGCCCCCTGCACTTCGGCTCCCTCGCTGCTGCGGTCGGCAGCTATCTCGACGCAAGACACCATCACGGCATCTGGCTGGTGCGCATGGAAGACCTCGATACGCCGCGCTGTGTGCCGGGCGCTGCGGACGACATCTTGCGCACACTGGAGGCATTCGGCCTTCACTGGGATGAATCAGTCATCTACCAGAGCCGGCGCACCGACGCTTACGAGCAGGCGTTGCAACGTTTGCGTGCCCTCGGCGCAACCTACCAATGTGCCTGCACGCGCAGGGAGATCGCCGATTCCGCGCTGTACGGCATAGACGGGCAAATCTATCCCGGTACTTGCCGCAACGGTATTCCAGCCGGGCGCGAAGGACGGGCATGGCGGGTGCGAACCGATACTTTCCCCTCGCCCCTTGGGGGAGAGGGGGCAGGGGAGAGGGGGTACATCGAATTCGACGACTTCCTCCAAGGACACATCAGCCAGCACCTCGAAAGCGAGATCGGTGATTTCGTGGTGAAGCGCGCCGATGGGCTGTTCGCCTATCAGCTCGCGGTGGTGGTGGACGATGCGTTCCAGGGCATCACGCACGTGGTGCGCGGCGCCGACCTGCTGCATTCCACGCCGCGCCAGATTTATCTGCAACGGCTGCTGGGACTTGTCACTCCGAGCTACATGCACCTGTCCATCGCGGTGAACGCGCAGGGAGAGAAGCTCAGCAAGCAGACGCTTGCACCTGCGGTTGCGACGGACGATGCGGTCGCGATGCTGATCGCCGTGCTGGAATTCCTGCGCCAGCAACCGCCGACCGAATTGCGGCAGGGGAGTGTCGAGGAAATATTGGGTTGGGCGGTTGCGAATTGGCAACCGGAACGGTTGAAGGGATGCCGACAACTTCCAACGCCAGAAAACCGCCGGTGTAGTGCGTAGGGCGGATTAGCGCAGCGTAATCCGCCGGATGGAAGTTTCATCATCAAAGCAATCAAAATCAACACCGCCGGGGGTAGCCCGGCAGCTAGTTACTTTCTTTTGCGTCGCCAAAAGAAAGTAACCAAAGAAAAGGCGACCCCGGTTTGCCGCCCCCTTCGGGGGTTCCCTCGATCCGCCGCAAACGAGCGGGGCTGCGCAACTCGCACGATCCGCTGCGCGGCCACGTGCTCAAACAGTGCTCGCCCAACCCCACCGCTCGTTCACGCCTGATCGAGGCGGCGCTCAGGGGATAACAATCCAAAACGGTCAATAGTTAGCGGGCAATTGCCCGCCAACTATTGAGTGGTATTTTTTTAAGATTGGCAGGGTGGGCAACTTGTTGCCCACCCTACAAAACCGGCACTTCGCTTTTTCATCCCCTGTGCGCCGCCGAGTAGCACAGGCCGGTCAGGGGTAGTCGGCGAGGACTGTCTGAGCGCGCAGCGCGAGTTCCGCAGCCGCCTGACCGGCCGAGCAACGCAGGGCACCGCGAAGCGGCGGCAAACCGGGGGCGCCTTCTTTGGGTTACTTTTCTTGGCAAGACAAGAAAAGTGACTTGCCGCCGGGCAACCCCCGGCAAACTTTCCGCACCTGTGAGTGCAGTGCTAGGATGCCTGCCATCTTTGGAATCATTGGTGTAACAACGATGCGCCAGTTCATACTGCAAACCATTCCAGCATGTGCGGCATTTTTGACATCTACATTACGTTAGCCACTAGAGAGTGAAATGCATTTTTTCTTGATTTTTCTATTTCTGATTTTCCCAGGCACGGCAATCGCAAACTGTGCTGCGTCTCCACAAGACCAATATTTTTGTGACTTTCAAATCCTTGTTGAAGAAATTCGCGCAGTTGGTTGGATAGAAGAGGTCTGCTCTGAAAAATATCCTCATACCAAAATTGGAAACCAAAATGCAGTGAAGTCATGGAGAGCACGTTACAGCAATTTTATTAGTGAAATTGAGAGCCAGTTTCAGACCATCGAGAAATATTGGAAAACTGCACCTGAATCGCCACCCCAAAACGCGCGCACTGTTAAACAAATTGAAGATCATCTTCAAGAGGCAAGATTGAGGTTGCAACAAAAGGTTAATTCTGAAGATCCAGTGATTTTCCATAAAATTTGTGAGGTATATCCAAAATTTTTGGAGACTCCCAAAATGGATCTTGAGAATGCAAGATATCAATTCGTTACAACAGTTCGGCGAGGTCTGCAGTGAGATTTGTAGCTAATCCGCCAGTCGAGTGAGATGCTTCGCGAGATGGTCGCTCACCCCTCACCTCTACGTTAAGCCACTTCCCTCACCACCTCCGCAATCCTCTCCGCCCACTCCCTAACCAACACCCCATCCTCGCCTTCCACCATCACGCGCAGCAACGGCTCGGTACCTGACGGACGCAACAGCACGCGGCCTTTCCCGTCCAGCGCACGCTCGGCCTCCGCCACCGCGTCCTTGACCTGTTGCAGCTCCAATAGCCCGGACGCTTTGCCCGTGACGCGCACGTTGATCAGCACCTGAGGATACATAAGCAAATCGCCCGCCGCTGCGGCGAGGCTTTGCCCGTTGGCGCGCAGCGCGTGCAGCACCTGCAACGCCGAGACGATGCCGTCGCCGGTGCTGTGTTTGTCGAGACAGATGATATGGCCGGAATTTTCGCCGCCGAGCTGCCAGCCTTGCTGCTGCAACGATTCCATCACATAGCGGTCGCCCACCTTGGTGCGCAGGAATGGAATGCCGAGCCGCTGCATTGCGTGTTCGAACGCCAGGTTGGTCATCAGCGTGCCGGTTACGCCGCCGTGCAGCGTGCCTAGTTTCTGACGGTGTCTGGCGATCACATACAGCAACTGGTCGCCGTCGTAGAGTTTTCCAGACGCATCCACCATCACTAGACGGTCGCCGTCGCCGTCCAGCGCGATGCCGATATCCGCTTTATGTTCGACCACTGCTTTGCACAAATTGTCCGGCGCGGTCGCGCCGTAGCCGTCGTTGATGTTCTTGCCGTCCGGCTCGGCGCCGATGGCGACGACTTCCGCGCCGAGTTCGTGGAACACGTGGCGCGCGATGTGGTAGGTCGCGCCGTGCGCGCTGTCCACGACGATCTTCAGGCCGCGCAGATTCATTTCGCAGGGGAAGGTGCTCTTGCAGAATTCGATGTAGCGCCCGACCGCATCGTCGATGCGCTTGGCCTTGCCGAGATTTTCCGAGGCGTTGGTCTGTATCGGGTTATCCAGTTCCGCCTCGATGGCGCGCTCGGTCTCGTCGGGCAGCTTTGCGCCGCGGCCGGAGAAAAACTTGATGCCGTTGTCCTCGAAGGGGTTGTGCGAGGCGGAGATCACGATGCCGGCCTGCAGGCGCAGCGCGCGCGTCAGGTAAGCCACCGCCGGGGTCGGCACCGGCCCTGCCAGATACACGTCGATGCCTGCCGCGATCAGCCCGGCCTCGAGCGCCGATTCCAGCATGTAGCCGGAAATGCGCGTGTCCTTGCCGATCAGCACGCCGGGGCGTTCGCCCTGCGTATGTTCGGCGCTGGCCAGCACTTTGCCGGCCGCATAGCCCAGATGCATCACGAATTGCGGCGTGATGGGGTGTTCGCCCACGCGTCCGCGCACTCCGTCGGTACCAAAATATTTTCTGCTCACTTCTCTTCCCCTTGTCTTGAGAACTAGCCACGGATGAACACGGATATCCACGGATAAAACCCACCAGCAACTTTGGCCGGATTCAATCTGTGTTCATTTGTGGCTAACAGTATTTTTTGTATTTACCGCATTCCAAACCTTCAGCGCATCCACCGTCTCGCGTACGTCGTGCACGCGCACGATGGATGCGCCGCGCTGCACCGCGATCAGGGCTGCTGCCACGCTCGCCGCAACGCGGTCTCCTGCCTCCCGACCGGTCAGCGCGCCGAGCATCGATTTGCGCGACAGTCCCGCCAGCACCGGCACACCCAGTTCGCGCAGTTTGTCCAAGTGGCGCAACAGGTCGAGATTATGCGCCAGCGTCTTGCCAAAGCCAAAGCCCGGATCGATCACGATGCGCTCGTGCCCGATTCCGGCAGCCTCCGCCGCAGCGATGCGTTCGCGCAGGAACTCGCCTATCTCGGCAACGACATTCTGATATTGGGGTTGCGTCTGCATGGTTTGCGGGTTGCCCTGCTTGTGCATCAGGCATACCGCGACATTGCCGGCAGCGACCGCATTCATCGCGGCAGTATCCTGCAACGCGTTAATATCGTTGACCATCTGCGCACCGGCGGCGATCGCCGCCTGCATTACCTGCGGCTTGCAAGTGTCGATTGAAATGGGCGCCGGCGCGCCGCGCAGGCTTTCGATGATCGGCAGCACGCGATCCAGTTCTTCCTGCACGCCGACCGGCTGCGCACCGGGGCGCGTGGACTCGCCGCCGATGTCAATGATGTCTGCGCCTTCGGCGATGAGTTGCTGCGCATGTGCCAGTGCCGCATCGTGTTGAAAATGCTGTCCGCCATCGGAGAATGAATCAGGCGTGACATTGACGATGCCCATCACGAGAGGGCGGGAGAGGTCGAACTGGAAATTGCCACAGTGGAGAAACATCTAGGAGCGAGGAGCGAAGAGCGAGGATCGGACAGCGCTGTTACTCACTCCTCGATCCCCGATCCTTAACCCTGATTCAGGTTTCCTGCGCTGGTTGCGTAGGCGTAGTAGCAGGCGCGGTCGGCGCAGAATCTTGCGGCGGTTGCGGTGCCTGAGTGCTTTGGCTTGGCTTGGGCGGGCGCGGCGGATTGCCGGCCATGATGTCGTCGAGTTGGTCGGCATCAAGGGTTTCCCACTCCAGCAAGGCTTTGGCCATGGTTTCGATCTTATCGCGATTTTCCTCGATCAGACGGCGCGCCAGCGCATACTGCTGGTCGATGATGCGGCGAATCTCGGCATCCACCTGCTGCATGGTCGCTTCGGAAATA
>JAUSMR010000123.1 GCA_030645955.1 Gallionella sp.
GCATAGGAACGACGCCCCACACCGCCATGGAAGAACTGCTGGCGCGCCAGGGCATCACCTATGTGCATGTGCCCTACAAGGGGACCGTCGAGCAGATGCTGGCGGTGGCCTCGGGTCAGTTGATGGTGGGGGTGAATTCAACCGGTTTTGCGCCCTATGTGGAATCAGGCAAATTGCGGCTGCTGGCGACCTTTGGCGAGCGCCGCAGCAAGCGATGGCCCGACACCCCGACCATGAAGGAGCTGGGCTTGGGTATGGTCGCCATGTCACCCTACGGCATCGTGGGACCACGCGGGCTTTCCGCGTCGGTTGTCCGCACCTTGCATGAGGCCTTCAAGGCCGCCATGTACGAGCCGAGCCACCGCCAGGAAATTGCCAAATATGACCAGGAACTCAACTACCTGGGGCCGGAGGAGTATGGCCGTTTCATGCGCGAAACCTATGCGGCCGAGAAACGCTCGGTCGAGCGACTCGGCCCAACGCGCACACCAGGTTGACCCATTCGAACGGCGGTGTTTCTGGTAGTTGCAAAAAGAAGAATGCCGCCCGAAGGCGGCATTCCTCAAGTCAAGCAATTACTTATTTCAGCAGCTTGAACACCCACACCGAGCCACCTTGTTCCAGGAAGCTGACCCGTTTCGCCACCTCGCCACCCCACAGCGGAACTGCGCCACCCCAACCGGAGACCACGGCGACGTACTGCTCGCCATCGATATCCCAAGTCACCGGGGGCGCCACAACGCCAGAGCCGGTCTGGAATTCCCAGACCACCTTGCCGGTCGTCGCATCAGCCGCCTTCAAGAAGCCTTCAGGCGTGCCCCAGAACACGAGGTTGCCAGCGGTCGTCAGCACGCCACCCCACAGCGGTGCGTTGTTGGTCACCTCCCACTCGATCTTGCCGGTCTTTGGGTTGATGGCGCGCAGTGCGCCGATAGGACCCTCGCCCAGTGTCTTAATCGTGAAGCCGGCACCCATGTACGCCGCCCCCTTCTTGTAGGTGACCGGCTCATTCCAGATCTCCATGCCCCATTCATTGGACGGCACATAGAACAGTTTGGAGTTCGGGTTGTAGGCCATGGGCATCTGGTTTTTGCCACCCAGGAAACTGGGTGCCGCGAACACCGGCTTGCCTTTGCTGGCATCGGCACCGGCGGTGGGGTCCGCCGGGCGGTTCGCGGGCACATAGTTTGGACGACCGGTTTTCAGGTCTATGCCCGTGGCCCACGTGACTTTCTTCACGAACGGAAAGGCGTTGAGAAGTTTTCCCGTGGAAGCGTCGTTGACATAGAAGAAGCCATTGCGGTCGGCTTTGCCGCCCACGCGCTTGCCATCCAGGTCAAAGGTCACGAACTCGTTCACACCGTCAAAGTCCCAGCCATCGTTGGGGGTGTTCTGGTAGTGCCACTTGATCTGGCCAGTTTTGATGTCAAGCGCCACGGTGGAGCAGGAGAACAGGTTGTCGCCCTTGCGCAAGTGGCTGTTCCAGGGGGCTGGGTTGCCGGTACCGAAATAAGCCAGTCCGGTCTTGCTGTCGTAAGTACCGCCTAGCCAGGTGGCCGCGCCGCCGGTTTTCCACAGATCGCCGGACCAGGAGTTGTTTAAAGTGCCTGAGACGCCGTTCTCCGTCTTGTTGCCATCCGGGTCATATTTGTAGCCCATATGGCCTTCAACCGTGGGGCGCGTCCAGACCAGCTGGCCGGTTTTGGGGTTACGGGCCTCGACGCGGCCGACAACGCCGAACTCGCCGCCGGACACGCCGGTCAGCAGCAAATTGCCGGCAATCAGCGGCGCCGCGGACGCAGAGTAGCCCGCAGCGTAGTCATCGATTTTTTCTTTCCAGACCACATCGCCGGTCGTCTGGTCGAGGGCAACAATCTGGGCATCCAGGGTCATGAAAATGACCAGGTTGTCGAACAGTGCCGCACCGCGGTTGATCACGTCACAGCAGGGCATGATGCCGTCCGGCAGACGGTGCTCATATTTCCAGAGTTTGGCACCGGTCTTGACGTCGAGCGCATAAATTCGCGAGTATGAAGCCGTCACGAACATCTTGCCGTTGTGAATCACTGGCTGTGATTCCTGGCCACGCTGTTTTTCTCCACCAAAAGAGAAGCTCCATGCCGGCACCAGTTTTTTAATGCTTTGAACGTTGACCTGTTTGAGCGGCGAGAAGCGCTGGCCCTGGCTCCCCATGCCCCACGAAAGAACGTCCTTGGTCTCGCTGGCATCGTCGTCAATCATCTTCTGCGTGACGACGGCTTGAGCCGTCCCTGTCGCAAATCCAATAGCCATCAGGGTGGCCAATAATTTCAAGCGCATGAATGTCTCCTTGCTGTGTAAATACTGAAACGAGGTTGAAGTAATTTGAAACTCCAAACCATCGGACCGCAAAGATCGTGCCTATCCACCTCGCAACACTTAATCAACATTAAGTTTCTTGGCCCAGGCAAGGTTGAAGGCTTGAATTCGGGTTTGTCCTATCCGCGTTAACCCTGCAGACTGTGTCAATCATGAACACGTGATCTGAAAACAAGTGGCACGCGAACACCGACAAGAACCGCACGCCTGTCCCAAGGTGATCCAGGCGCACGCAGAAGCCTGACTCCGCGTAGAGAAATGCGACGCCAGCGTCCTATTTGCTTTGGCCTGAATATTGCTGGGAAAAGAAAGACTGCCTTCTTTTCAGTTTGAGCGGCGGTTAGAAGTAGTCCAACTCAGTGAGTTTTGTGATCAAGCGATTGATCGAGAAAGTGATATGCCTCAAGTCAGCAGAAAAAAGCAAATGGCGTTGTTTGTCAAAACAGCTGTCACGCTGGCCGTGGCTTCCCCCTGCCATCACTTGCTGCATGCCCAGACGCTGGCGGATGTCGTGGTGTCGGCCTCGCGTGCCGAGCAGCGCAGCTTTGATGCACCGGCGGCTATCCAGTCGGTCGATCGCGCCACGATAGAGAATGCGGGGCCGCAGGTCAACCTGTCGGAGTCCCTCAACCGGGTGCCCGGCTTGACGATCCTGAACCGGCAGAACTATGCGCAGGATCTGCAGGTGTCGATTCGGGGATTTGGCGCACGCTCGGCTTTCGGCATCCGGGGCATCCGCTTGCTGGTGGATGGCATTCCCGCCACCACGCCGGACGGCCAGGGCCAGGGCTCATCCATCAGCCTGCCCTCGACCGAGCGCATCGAAGTGTTGCGCGGCCCGCTGGCGCAGCTGTATGGCAACTCCGCCGGCGGCGTGATCCAGGCGTTTACCCGGGACGCACCGGAACAGCCGGAATTCGGCGCGCAGTATTACACCGGCTCCTTCGGCCTGCGCCGCTCCGACTGGCAATACGCCGGGCGTGTCGGTGACTATGGTCTGGTGGCCGACTACAGCACTTTTGACACCAATGGCTACCGGGACAACAGCAAGACCGAGCGCAAGCAGTTCAACGGAAAACTGAGCTTTGACGCCAGCGAGAAGACCCACGTGAACGTGGTGTTCAACCAGTTCGACATGCCACTGGCACAAGACCCGCTCGGCCTCACCGCCGCGCAGATGGCCGCCAATCCGGCGCAGGCGGGGACGAATGCGGTCAGCCGCGGTGTGCGCAAGGTCGTGCTGCAGAATCAGCTCGGCAGCTCGCTGGTCCACACCATCAATAGCGATCGCTCCGTGACGGCCCGTCTTTACTACGGCACGCGGGACAATCTTCAATACCAGAGCCTTGGCGCAACCGGCGCCTGGGTGGGGCTGAATCGGGCCTACTATGGCACCGGCCTGCAGTACAACGCCCAGACTCAAATCGCCGGCACACCGGTGATGTGGGTTGCGGGTTATGAGTTTGACCGCTCCCGGGAAACGCGTCAGGGCGGCGTTGCGGCATTGGGTGAAAAAAAGTCCACCACACGCAACGAGGATAACCAGGCCGAAAACAGCGATCTTTTTGTCCAGGCGACCGCCTTGATGTCGGACAAGATATCGGTGGTGGCCGGTCTGCGCTACAGCACGGTCCGCTTCATGAGCGATGACAACTACCTGAGCGATGGCGACGGTTCCGGTTCGACCCGCTACCAGGCCGGCAGCCCGGTGCTGGGACTGACCTACCACCCCACTGACAGCCTCAATCTGTATGCCAATTACGGCAAGGGCTTTGAGAGCCCGACCCTGGCCGAGGTGGCCTACAGGGGCGGGGGTACGCCGGCCTTCAACACCACCCTGAATGCGTCAAGCAGCCAGCATTACGAGCTGGGTGCAAAGTGGACGCCTGGCCCTCAGTCCCGGCTGGATTTCGCCCTGTTCCAGATCGATTCAAGCGATGAGCTGGTGGTCGCCAGCAGCAATGGCGGCAATTCCACGTTCAAGAACGCGCCGGGGACAAAACGTACCGGATGGGAGCTCTCTGGCAGCACCCTGTTGACGCCCCATGTGCGAGCCACTTTGGCGGCCTCGCGGATTGACGCGACCTTCTCGCAGACTTTCACCAGCGGTACCACCTCTGTGGCGTCCGGCAACAAAATTCCCGGCATCCCGCAGAGCTTTCTTTTTTCAGAACTGTTGTGGACGGGCCGGACCATGACCGACAGCAAAAAAGCCAGTGGTTTGGGCACTCAGGTCGGCCTCGAGTTCACACAGGCCGGCCGGCTGTATGCCAACGACACCAATACCGCATCGGCCGATGGTTACGCCACCCTGAATGCCAAAGTCAGCCATGGCTGGGCCGTGGCTGCCGGCCGCCTGACGGCCTATGCCCGTATCGACAACCTGACCGACGAGCGCTATGTCGGCTCGGTCATTGTCAACCAGGCCTTGTCCCAGTTCTATGAGCCGGCACCCGGAAGAAACTGGACCCTCGGACTGCGCCTGGTCCTGCCGCTGTGAATGAGCAGGGCCGCACATTTTTTTCATCAATCGGAGAACATCACCATGATTCATCGCACCCTACTCGCTGGCCTGACCGGCCTTGTCATGCTCACTTCGCTCTCTGCCATGGCAGACCAGGCCAACGATGAGAAAGCCAAAAAAATGGCATCCAGTGCTGGCTGCTTCACCTGTCACACCTTGAAGCACCAGGACGCCAAGGACGGCAGCAAGCCTGTCGGCCCGGCGTGGGAAGATGTTGCCGTTCAGTACAAAGGCAAGCCCGGTGCCGCTGAATTCCTGACCCGCATCGTCCTGGAAGGCTCCAACCCCTACGCCAGCCACTGGAAGAACAAGGCTGCCGGCATCGCCATGCCGCCTAACGCGGTGGCCATCTCTGAAGGCGATGCCCGCCAGCTGGTGTTCTGGATTCTTTCCCACTAGGAATCAACAAGCGCTCAAGCATCCGGCGTGCCGTGTCAGACGTAAGCACTGGACATGGCCCAAGAATTGCATTGAAATGATGGCTGCATTCCTTTTTCATTCAATTCGGGAATGCGGTTCGATTCACTTAACCACGACTAGGAGCACTCTCATGCAATGGACCACACCCGCTTTCACCGATTTGCGTTTCGGTTTTGAAATCACGATGTACATCGCCAACCGATGATCCGACTGAGCGAGGCTGACACCCTGGTGCCAGCCTCGCTCTTTTCCTTCCAGGTTCAAGAAATATGCACATACGCGTTTTGGGGTCGGCGGCCGGCGGCGGCTTTCCCCAATGGAATTGCAACTGCAGCAACTGTGCTGCGGTGCGCCGGGGTGACCCGGCGCTGCTGCCGCGCACCCAATCTTCGATTGCGGTGTCGCGCAACGGCCAGGACTGGTTGCTGGTCAATGCCTCCCCTGATATTCTGGCCCAGGTGCGCGCCATGCCCGAGCTGCAACCGGCGCGGGCTGTGCGTGACAGTGGCATCGCTGCGGTCCTGCTCATGGACGCGCAAATCGACCACGTCACCGGCTTGCTGATGCTGCGTGAACGCCGCACGGCGCTTCCCTTGTATGCCACGCCACAGGTGCTGGACGAGCTCAATACCAGCCTGCCCCTGGTTCGCGTGCTGTCGCACTATGCGGGGGTGGAGGCGCACCCGCTTTCGCTGACCGAGCCTGAATTCGCGGTGGCCGGGCTGGAGGGCATCCGGTTTACCGTGATACCGCTGTCCAGCAACGCGCCACCGTTTTCGCCCCGCCGGGATGCCCCCTTGCCGGGCGACAACATCGGCGTGGTGATTGAAGATATCAAAAGCGGCCAGCGCCTGTTTTATGCCCCCGGACTGGGCCGCATGGAGCCGGCGGTGGCGCAGGCCATGGCCACGGCTGATGTGGTGCTGGTCGATGGGACCTGCTGGCGCAATGACGAAATGCAGGCACTGGGACTGTCGAACAAAACGGCAGCGGACATGGGCCATCTGGCCCAGTCCGGACCGGGTGGCATGCTCGAAGTGCTGGCCGCTCTGCCGAAGCGCACCCGAAAAATTCTCATCCACATCAACAACACCAACCCCATCCTGCGCAGCGATTCACCCGAGCGTGCGGCCCTGACGGCGGCCGGCATCGAGGTGGCCTGGGATGGCATGGCAATTACCCTTGGAAGTTCAAATGGCTGATCACACCCTGGCTTGGGACCCCGTTGAATTCGAAAATCGCCTGCGCGACAAAGGCACGGCCTATCACATCCACCATGCGTTCAACGTACGCCTCAATAGCGGTCAATGCTCGCCTGAGCAGGTGCGTGGTTGGGTCGCCAACCGCTTCTATTACCAGTGGTGCATACCGATCAAAGACGCTGCCGTCATGTCCAATATGCCGGACCGGGCGCACCGCCGGCTCTGGATTCAGCGCATGCTGGACCATGATGGGCACGACGATTTTCAGGGTGCCAATGCCGGCGGCATGGAAGCCTGGACTCGGCTGGGGGAAGCGGTGGGCATTGCCCGCGATGACTTGTGGTCGCTCAAGGCCGTCGTGCCCGGCGTTCGCTTTGCCTGCGATGCCTATGTCAATTTCGCGCGCCACGCCCCATGGCAAGAAGGCGTGTGTTCATCGCTCACGGAAATGTTTGCACCGCAGATCCACAAGGATCGTCTGGTCACCTGGCCGGTTCATTACCCGTGGATCGAATCCAGCGGGCTGGACTATTTCCGCAGCCGCATCCCGCTGGCCTCGCGCGACGTGGAGCATGGCCTGAAGGTCACATTGGAGCATTTCACCACCCGCGCGCAACAGCAGCGCGCGCTCGACATCCTGCAGCTCAAGCTGGACATCCTGTGGTCCATGCTGGACGCGATAGAGAAGGCCTACCCGGCATGAGCCACGTCTGAAACCTGTTGGAGACTCTGATGGACGTATCGCCCCCGACCCAAGAACTCCCCGTGCTTTCCGGCGAGGCGCGGCCGAAGCTCAACCGGATGTTTCGCCTCCAGTGGGAAGAGGTGCAGCAGGCCCATGTGCTGCTGTATCCCGAGGGCATGGTGCAGCTGAACGCCTCGGCCGCCGAAATCATTCGGCGCTGCGATGGGCAGACCACGGTGGATGCGCTGGTGGCGGATCTTGAAGCGACGTTCCAGCAGCAAGGCCTTCGCAGCCAGATTGAGCAGTTGCTGGCGCAGGCCTATGCGCGCCGTTGGCTGGTCTGAGCCATGACGCCGATCCAAGCCCCTGGCGTGGCGAGCGTCAACGCCGTCAAGCCCCCGTTCTGGTTGCTGGCGGAGCTGACCTACCGCTGCCCGCTGCACTGCGTGTTTTGCTACAACCCGACCCAGCACGCCGCCGTGCATGACGAGCTGAGCACCGATGAATGGATCCAGGTGATGCGCGAAGCGCGCGCAATGGGCGCGGCGCAACTCGGCTTTTCCGGCGGCGAGCCCCTGGTGCGCGACGACCTCGAAGTGCTGGTCCAAGAGGCGCACCGTCTCGGTTACTACACCAACCTGCTGACCTCGGGCGTGGGGCTGACGGAGCCGCGCATCAAGGCCCTCAAGGAAGCCGGGCTGGACCACATCCAGCTCTCCTTCCAGGACTCCACGCGCGAACTCAACGATTTCTTGAGCAGCACCAAAACCTTTGAGCTCAAGCGCCGGGTCGCCGCCCTCATCAAGGCCTATGACTACCCGATGGTCATGAACGTCGTGCTGCACCGGCACAACCTGCCGCATGTGGGCACCATCATTGAGCTGGCACTGGAGATTGGCGCGGAGTACCTGGAGCTGGCCAACACCCAGTACTACGGCTGGGCCATGCTCAACCGTGACCATTTGTTGCCCACACATGAACAACTGCGCGAGGCGGAAGCCGTGGTGAACGATTACCGCGCACGCATCGGCTCCCAATGCCAATTGCTGTTTGTGGTGCCCGACTACTTTGAAGAGCGCCCCAAGGCCTGCATGAACGGCTGGGGCAGCGTCTTCCTGACCATTGCACCCGACGGCCTGGCCTTGCCCTGCCACAACGCGCGGGACTTGCCGGGGCTGAAATTTCCCTCGGTGCGCGAGCAGTCGATTGCCGACATCTGGCACATCAGTCCCGGCTTCAACGCCTTTCGCGGCGAGGCCTGGATGCAGGACCCCTGTCGCTCCTGCGATGAGCGGCACAAGGACTTTGGCGGTTGCCGCTGCCAGGCCTACCTGCTCACCGGCGACGCTGCCGCTGCCGACCCGGTCTGTTCCAAGTCACCCCATCATGAAAAGGTGGTGTCGATTGTGCGGGCCGCCGCCGCGCGGACTGCGGACGAGCCTGTCCGCAGTGCCGACTGGCAACCCCTCGTCTTTCGCACGGACCGGAACTCGCGCGCCCTCAGCGCCGCGCTGACGCTGCCGGATATTGGCTGAAGCGTCCGGTCCTGGCGAAGCGGTCCAGGGCCGCGCGCATGGCCTGCGCCATGGCCGGGTGAAACGGATCATGGCCGGCGCCTTCCACCGTGAGCCAGCCACTGCCGGCCAGCCATGCTTGCACGCGTTGCGCGTGGCTCAATGAACACACCTGGTCTTCCCGGCCATGCAAAAACTGGATCGGCAAATCCGACAGCTCCGGCGCATCCCGGCCCAGGCTCGCTTCGTTCAACCAGCATTCATGCTGCAGGTACCAGGCTTGCACGCGGCAGCGGTCACACAAGGCGTCCAGCTGCGCCTCAGAGGGCTCGGGCAGGCCCTGCCCGGCGTCTTGGGCCGAGGCCGAGGCCGGCGCGGAGCGGGATGACTCCCATTGCCACCACGCGCGCGCGGCCGCATGCCGTTCAGACACCGATGCACTCTCCAGCTGCGACGCCCACTGCCGCCACGGCCGACCGGCAAAAAACGCGTCGATGTGCGATGCCTCAGGCCAAAAAAACCCGCGCAGCAACAAGCCCGTGACCTGCGCCCGATGCCGGGTGGCGTAGGCCAGGCCCAGCGTGGCGCCCCAGGAGCCGCCGACCAGCAGCCACTGCGCCACGCCCAGCGCGTGACGCAGGCGTTCCATGTCCGCCAGCAGGTGCGCCGTCGTGTTGTGGCGGCATTCCCCGCGCGGCGTGCTGCGGCCGCAGCCGCGCTGGTCAAAGGCAATGACGCGGAATTGTTCGGGGTCGAAAAAAGAGCGCAGGCGTTCGCTAAAGCCCGAGCCGGGTCCGCCGTGCAAGACCAGCGCCACCGGGCCGTCTTGCCGGCCCCACTGCTCGTAGTAGAGACGGTGACCGTCACGGGCTGGCAACCAGCCCTGGTCCCAGGCGGGCAAAGATGTGAGCGGGGCTTGTGTCATACGGGAACAATCAAAGCACTATCCATTTGAATAAGCAAGCGCTGTGCCGCTGACTCGGCCCGCCTTGCTGGAGATAACGCGTTTGTGGCACTCATTTTGCGATATTTTTATACAAATAATGCCTCTAGCCCGCGTGGAATAAGCGCATATAGCTATTAAATGGATAGTGATTTCAGCATTTCAACCAGGTCGCCCTCGCTACACCGGCCCGCGTCAGGCGGGCAAGACCACGCTGGCGCAGGCGACCTTTCCCGACAAGCGCTATGTGTCGCTGGAGGACCCTGACGAACGTGCGTTTGCTGATGAAGACCCACGGGGGTTTCTGGATCGTTTTCCTGATGGCGCCATCCTGGATGAGGCGCAGCGCTGCCCGGCGCTGTTCTCGTACCTGCAAACCCGCGTCGATGCCGAAAAGCGCATGGGCCAGTTCGTGCTCACCGGCTCGCAGCAGTTTGGCTTGCTGTCCAACATCACGCAAACGCTGGCCGGTCGGGTGGGGATGGTCCAGTTGTTGCCGTTTTCGCTGGAAGAACTGCAAGGAGGTCAGGTGCCGATTGAGGGTCTGACCGATCTGATGTGGCGCGGCATGTACCCGCCGATCCACGACCGCCATCTGGCGCCTGAGCACTGGTTTGCCAATTACGTGATGACCTATATCGAGCGCGATGTGCGCCAGCTCATCGAGGTGCAGAACCTGAGTTTGTTCCAGCGTTTCATCAAGATGTGCGCGGCGCGTTGCGGTCAGCTGCTCAATATGTCGAGCCTGGCGAGCGACTGCGGCGTGTCGCACGGGACGGTGCGCGCCTGGATATCGGTGCTGGAGGCCGGCTACGTGGTGTTCTTGCTGCAGCCCCATCACCAGAACTTTGGCAAACGCCTGGTCAAGACGCCCAAGCTGTATTTTGTGGACACCGGCCTGGCCGCTTTCCTGCTGGGCATTCGCGACCCGGAGCATCTGTCGATTCATTCCGCGCGCGGGGCCTTGTTTGAGAATTTTGTGATCAGCGAACTGCTCAAGCGCCGCTACAACCAGGGGCTGCCGTCCAATCTGTATTTCTGGCGAAACAACACGGGCGATGAGGTCGATGTGGTGATTGAGCAGGGGGAGAAGTTGATGCCGGTGGAAATCAAGTCCAGCCAGACCTTCACAAGCGATTTTCTGGCGGGCCTGCACAAATGGACCCGCCTTGCCGGCGCCGCCGCTTTGCCGCCTGTGCTGGTTTATGGCGGTGACGACAACATGATCCGCCAGGGTGTGACGGTTCAGTCGTGGAAGCAGATTGATATAGAAAATTGAGTTGTAGCGCTTATGGAATATGCGCAAGTAGCTATCAAATAGAGAGCTATTTTGATTTGGGGATGGTCTACAAAACGAACGAAGTGCCAAAGGCATCCGTAGCCTGCGAAGACGTGCCGCTGGTCGGTTCTGGTGTGTTTGGGGGACGCGTCTAGGCAGCGTTACCTGTCAGATGCAACAAACTTCAATCACAAGTAAGGAAAAGCGATCATGATCAGAACCCGACAAACTTGAATGCACTCAGGAAGCGTGAGAGATCGCCTTGAGTGGCAATGCGGACTTGCCACCCGTATGCAGTCTCGGTTTTTCCTGCATTGGTGCGTTTAGGGAAACGGGTCATATTGGAGTGGAAACGATGCTCCGAATCTACGGAGTCAACGCCTTCGAGCGCCCTGAGATCATTAGGGTTGAGGCCCGGATGCACCATAAGGTTTATGCCGTTCAGCCTCGACGTGGTTTTTACCGCGTAAATAGTTTGGTCATTCGGCGAGCGGAACTCCGAAAGCTTGGACGTCGTGTTTGTCGGGCGGTAACCTTGTCGCTCGATTTCCTCCAGGATAGTTGCGATGTCGGCGTCAGCCGATGTCTGGTTAAATGCAGGGGATTTCACGGATCTAGCCGTGGTTGCGGTTTTTATCACCGGTTCCCGCGTGGGTGAGACCGAGGCCGGTATGGTGTTTGTTTCGGCGGGCACCTTGCGATTCCCTCCCACCATAGACGAAGTGGCGGCATGCATCTGCTCATAAGCCTGATCAAGCCAGTCGCAGCGGCTACGAACAGGGTTTTTCAGATCCAACTCTTCTTTTGAAACCTCGCGGAGGTAGTAGCGGGTGGTGCTGCCGCCTGCGCTGGACGGATGGCAAAATGAACCTAATACCTGTTCGCGCCGCAGAGAGCCTTCCTTGACGCACCATTCCAGCGCGGCTTGCGGACACGGGCCAAGAGCGACGAACAAGGCGTTGTGGTTCATTTCGCTTACTGACGGGACAAAGCAGTCCAAGAAACAAATTTTTAGGGGCGCCACCGCCATAATCTCATCGAAGCCGCCATTAAACCGCTCGCCATCCTTGAACGCGGCATGCGGGACAACTGATGTGGAATGCAACAGGTCGGCGTCCGATCCCCAAAGCGTCTCCACGTCGGAGATGCCGAGCAGTTGTTCAAAGTGGAAGTGCCGCAACATCTTCAGCAGGTTTGGCTTCATGGACTTTCCGCCAAACGCGCCTGCTTTCTTCACCTCGACCAGAATTTCTCGTTCGGCCCGTCCAACATATAGTAGATCCTGCGCTTTCCTGTATGCCAGTTCGAGTTGGGTGTTTCCCGGAGTGATCCCCACGATGACAAGTTTGGCATCCCGATTGACATGTTCGAAGGGGATGTACGTCAGATCGTATTTGCCTTCATTGCCAAGGCTGAACACTGGGTCGCCGACGCCTTCAGTCCCGAGACGCTTCAAGTCGCATGCGAATCGCGAAAACATGTTCCGTTCCATTTTTCTTCCTTTTTCCGTTTCGTGAATATTGCTGGTCAAGCCACGTACTTTGTCGTGTGAATTCGCCTGTCCATATGCATCACGGTTGCCACATGCTCACGCGGAGTTTTAACAATGGCCGTGTTGGCCAACTTGTCGATAGCGCAGCGAAGTTGCTTGATCGTCTTCTCATCGATATAGCTAAGGCTACATCCACCTTTTTGGTAGTGGTCTGAACCAAAGTACCTGATCAGATCAATTTGCATGTCAGTAATACCGCGCTGCTGCTTGCGTCTTTGAGCATGCTCAGTGAGGTTGTTGGAATTGGAATTCCTCATTTTTTGTCCCCCCTCTGATCGGTCACGGTCGATGACAACATGATCAACTCGTCGACAAAGAACACCCGCATTACGCAGTCAAGCAGTTCCTTGCGGCCTACCTGATAGAAATCTGCGAGCGGGAAGACGGCATCAAGCGGCAGCGAAAAAATGCCCGCCTCAAGTTGAGCGATTGCCTTTGGATCAACGCAGTTATGAAGCACGACCAACTTTCCCGCGTCATTGTTTAGACCGATGCGCTTTCGCTGGCTAACCAAGAATGCTCCGAACTCAGCTGGCCCATTCACACTTTTAAGGCTTAAGTGCTGGGCGTCACCGGGCACTACTGTAGGTTTGAAACTTTTTCTACCATGCAGCCAGCGTCGAGCTGATGCGTTTTCGACGCAGATCTGTTCGCCCTCCAGCAAGGTGTTTCTCTTGTTCGCGACTAGGTGACCTGCACTAATTGCGTTTCGGACGGTACGCATGTCAACTTTTGCTAAGAGCGACAATTTGAAGATCGTAATGTCCTCACCATCATCTAACGCAAATCGTCCGTCACCCATTGCGATGATCGCATCCCACTCGGCTGAGGTCCAATATTCTTCCGAGCTGGCAAGCTTCAAAACGTCAGATCCATTGATCACAACCGAATCTGGACCGTCCAGGTTGCTCACAATACCGTGCATGGCATAGTCATAAAGGGCAGAGAGTTCTGTCCAAGCGTAAGAGTTGCGAAGGCTGCTCTTGGCTTGGTCTTCGTTTTCACGATTACTGCCATCGTTGCCAAATATCTGGTTCACCACTCCTGTTACGTTGTAGTGCTGCTCCAGCGCTTCCATCGTTCCTAACGCCGAGTGAAAAAAGTCATTGAATAGTTTTTCTTTGTGATCGCTCTTGAGATCGTCTTTGATTTCGGTTTTTGTGGCCATGTTGTCCTCGTTGATAAATTAATGATAATTTCTAAGAAATCGTCATTCTATGGAGTTAATGTACACGGCTTTTTGTGATTTTTATGAAAATTTCTTGGAAATCGTCACTTTTTGGTTTAACGTGTTGCGGCATAGGGCATTCAGGATATGGTCGAGGGAAACGAAAGGATGTCAATCACTGCATGGCGCTCCCTCGTTTTCATTAATACCTCGTGAGAGAGTACGAGTTTGATGGGGTAGCCCTTCAATGACCGGTATGGAGCGGGCAAATTGGAAAGTTCTACTGCCGCATTCAGTCTTTATGTACATCTCTCCATAATGCAGAGAGTCTTTTGCCTGGCGGTCGCGGGCTAAAGAATGGAAGCAAAGCTACGGCGGCCGTTCCGCGAACGGTAGGCAAAAGATCCCGTTGGACTAAGCCGCCACCCGAGACGGTGGCGTGCTATGGGTATTGAATCGGCCGCACACGCATTGGCGGCGCATGGATCCGAAGATGCTGGCAGTTGATTTGCGCAAGGCTGGCGTGCATCCGAAGATTGTGCGGCGTTTGCGTGTCCGTCGTGGATAATTTTTCGGAGTGGCGCGCCGCCATCCCCAGGAAGCTGCGAGAGCAGACAAAGTGGTAGCCATCGCTTCGAGATGCCGACCGAGAAGCGATGGTGAATGTGGCCAAGTCTGGGTTCATGGTGCAGTGGGCGGCGGTCCGCGTGGCAAAGTCCCTGGCAGGAAAGTTTCGATGCGCACCATCTGTCCATGCCCGCAATGGGGGCAGTCGCGCAGCGACACGCCTGTGATGCGCTGATAGCGGTCGCGGTAGTCCTGCGCATCGAGCGGCACCACCACCGGCGCTGGTGCCGCCAGCAAGTCCCGACACCGGTT
>JAUSMR010000139.1 GCA_030645955.1 Gallionella sp.
CCGCGCGCCTTCAGCGCATCGGCGCGCACTTTCCATTCGGCGCGTACCTGCTGGGCGATGGTTTTACCGTCGATAATCTGTGCTGTCATGATTTGCTCCCGTTTGTTAAGTGAGTTAGTTACCTGAGGATCTGTTCTTGTACGCCTTGATGCCCTTCATGATTTCTTCATGAGCCGCTTCAACCCCTTCCCAGCCCTTGATCTTGACCCACTTGCCCGGTTCCAGCGCTTTGTAAAGTTCGAAAAAATGTTTGACTTGCTCCAGCGTGATTTTCGGCAAATCCTCGTAAGTCAGTACATCATGGTAAAGCGGAGTCAGCTTGTCGGTGGGCACAGCGATGATTTTGGCATCGCCGCCGCCTTCATCGTCCATGCTCAACATGCCGACCGGACGGCAGGGGATGATAGCACCGTGAACGATAGGAAACGGGGTGACCACCAGCACATCCACCGGGTCGCCATCATCTGCGATGGTTTCCGGGATGAAGCCGTAGTTGCACGGATAGCGCATCAGCGTCCCGATGAAGCGATCCACGACCAGTACGCCGGATTCCTTGTCCACTTCATACTTTACCGGGTCAGCGTGCTTGGGGATTTCGACGATGACATTGCATTCAAAGGGAAGATTGTCGCCGGGGCGCACATTTAACAAACTCATACTGTTCCTTAAGGTTGGCGAAATAAAAAGGGCGCAATTATAAGCGAAGCAGGGCGATGCCGCAGAGCCGCATTCGGTTTAGAATGGAACATCTTTAATCTCTGGGAGGCCATGTCATGGCAACGCAAGGTAAGCTAATCGGCAAAATGGTGATCGGCCAATCCGGCGGCCCTACCGCAGTCATTAACCAATCGCTGGTCGGCGCGGTGCTGGCGGCGCGCAAACAGCCCAACATCACCGGCATCCTCGGCGCGCGCCACGGCATCGCCGGCATCATGAAAGAGGATTTCATCGATCTGACCACGCAAAGCGTCGAGCAACTTGAGCTGGTCGCCACGACTCCGGCGGCGGCGCTGGGTTCGGTGCGCCTGAAGCCCGGCAAGGCCGAATGCGAGAAGGTGTTCGAGGTGTTCAGGAAGAACGACGTGCGGTATTTTTTCTACATCGGCGGCAACGATTCCGCCGAGACCGCGCACATCATCGCCGAAATGGCGAAGGAGGCAAATTACGATTTTTGCACCGTGCATATTCCCAAGACCATCGACAACGATTTGAAAGTCACCGACCACTGCCCGGGCTACGCCTCGGCGGCGCGTTTTGTCGCACTGGCTTTCATGGGCGATGACCGCGACAACCGCGCGCTGCAAGGCATCAAGGTCAACGTCGTGATGGGGCGCAGCGCCGGGTTCCTGACCGCCGCATCCGCGCTGGCACGCCAGGCAGCAGACGACGGCCCACATCTGATCTATCTGCCGGAGCGTGTGTTCGATGTCGAAAAATTCAAGCAGGACGTGCGCGCTACGATGGCGAAATACGGCCGTTGCGTGATCGCCGCTTCTGAAGGAATTTCCGACAAGGACGGCAACCCGATCTCGACCAGCGGCGAAAAGGACTCGCATGGCAACATCCAGCTTTCTGGCAGCGGCGCGTTGGGCGACAGCCTGGCAGCCCTGGTTAAAGAAGCTTTCCCCGGACAGAAGGTGCGCGTGCGCGCCGACACTTTCGGCTACCTGCAACGCTCCTTTCCTACCATCATCTCTGCGGTGGATGCAAAAGAAGCGCGCGCGGTGGGCGACTACGCCGTGAACCACGCCGCCAGCACCGGTCAGCCCGGCTCAGTGGCAATACGCCGCCTGAGCAGCAAGCCGTATTCCAGCGAATGCTTCATCACGCCATTGTCGACCGTGGCGAAAGTTGCCACCGAGATGAAGGACGAATACATCAACGCGGCGGGCAACGACGTGACACAAGCGTGGCTGGATTATGTTGCGCCGCTGGTGGGTGACTTGCCGAAGATGGGGCGGTTGTAGGATCTTTAGGTTCCCTCAGCAATCGCAAAAAGGCCACGCTTTTTCGAGCAGGTAATTCCATTTTTCTTTCAAAACAGCAATAACCATGTGCATTCCATGCACCGTTGCTGTTGGTGCATAAAATGCACCCTACTATATTTCACTATTGATTGAGAAATGGAATAAATCAGGCATGAAAGATAAGCAACGTGGTGCATCTACCGCGAAGGACATGGCCGCACCTGCCGAAAAAACCAGTTTGCATCCGCGCAATCCACACCGGGGCCGTTACGACTTCAGGCAGCTCGTCACTTGCAGCCCGGAACTGGTGGCATTTGTGGCGACGAATGAGTATGGCGATGAGTCCATCGCTTTCGCCAACCCATCGGCGGTCAAAGCGCTCAACCGTGCGTTGTTAAAACAGACATATGGCATCACCGGCTGGGATATTCCGGCGCAGTATCTCTGCCCGCCCATCCCGGGCCGGGCGGATTATCTCCACTACCTCGCAGATCTGCTGGGTGCCGGCAACGGCGGCATCATCCCGCGCGGCAAATCCGTCCGGGTACTCGACATCGGCGTCGGCGCCAACTGCATCTATCCGCTCATCGGCCACCGTTCCTATGGCTGGCAGTTCGTCGGTACCGACATCGATCCGGCCGCACTCGACAACGCGCAACGTATCCTGGACGCGAACAGCGGATTGAGCGATGCCATAGCACTGCGTCTGCAGGCGTCACGCTCGGCTATTTTCACCGGCGTGGTGCAGCCGGATGAGATGTTCGACCTCACCCTGTGCAATCCGCCGTTCCATGCCTCGCTGGCTGAAGCCAATGCAGGCACGCAGCGCAAATGGAAGAATCTTGGCAAGGATGCCGCGAGGCAAAAAGCGCCGCTGCTGAATTTCGGCGGGCAGGGTGCGGAGCTGTGGTGTGACGGGGGCGAGGAGGCTTTCGTGTGCCGCATGATAGAGGAGAGCGCGCAGCTTCGCGGCAGATGTTTGTGGTTCACCACGCTGATCTCGAAGTCTGCCAGTCTGCCCGGCGTTTATCGCGCGCTGAAACAAGCCGGCGTGCTGGATAGCAGGACGATAGAGATGGCGCAAGGGCAGAAAAAAAGCCGGATCGTGGCTTGGACTTTCCTCGACGAGAGCCTGCAACGCGCGTGGCGCATGATGCGCTGGAAATGATGAAGGTGTAGTCAGGTTTAGCTCCCTTCTCCCGTGTGCGGGAGAGGCCACGCACGGGAGCCGGGCGGCGAGGATGACTGGCTTATCGCGATTGAAATTTGATATGGGTGCGCCCAAAGAGATGAAGCTGGGCACTGGCAATCCACCATCAGCATCATGGCTAAAAATATCCAGGCATTCTGGACACAAAAAAACAGGGCGGAGATATCCGCCCTGTTTTGCGTTGCGCCTATCCAGCTTAAAGCAGCGGCACGATCATCAGCGCGACGATGTTGATGATCTTGATCAGCGGGTTCACTGCGGGACCTGCGGTGTCCTTGTATGGATCGCCGACGGTGTCGCCGGTGACAGCGGCTTTGTGAGCCTCCGAGCCTTTGCCGCCATAGTTGCCTTCCTCGATGTACTTCTTGGCGTTATCCCAGGCGCCACCGCCGGTGGTCATCGAGATTGCCACGAAGATGCCGGTGACGATGGTACCTACCAGCACGCCGCCCAGTGCTTGCGCACCCAGCGTCAGGCCGACAATCACCGGAACTGCGACGGGCAGCAGCGACGGGACGATCATTTCCCTGATCGCGGCCTTGGTCAGCATGTCGACGCAGGTGCCGTATTCCGGTTTGCCGGTGCCTTCCATGATGCCGGGAATTTCCTTGAACTGGCGGCGCACTTCGACCACTACCGAACCGGCGGCGCGGCCTACGGCTTCCATGCCCATCGCGGCGAACAGGTAAGGCACCATGCCGCCAATGAACAGGCCGATGATGACCATGTGGTTGGACAGGTCGAAAGTCAGCGCTGCGCTGCCATGACTGGAAAGCGCATGGGTATAGTCTGCAAACAGCACCAGTGCGGCCAGACCGGCGGAACCGATGGCGTAGCCCTTGGTCACGGCCTTGGTGGTGTTACCCACGGCGTCGAGCGGGTCGGTGATGTCGCGGATGGAGTCGGGCAGGCCGGCCATTTCGGCAATACCGCCGGCGTTGTCGGTGATCGGGCCGTAAGCATCAAGCGCCACGATGATGCCGGCCATGGACAGCATCGAAGTTGCGGCGATGGCGATGCCGTACAAGCCGCCCAGTTCATATGCGCCATAGATCGCGAGGCACACGGCCAGCACCGGAGCAGCGGTGGATTTCATCGACACGCCGAGGCCGGCGATGACGTTGGTGCCGTGGCCGGTGGTGGAGGCTTGTGCAATGTGACGCACCGGGCTGAACTCGGTGGCGGTGTAATACTCGGTGATCCACACCATCGCCGCAGTCAGTGCCAGACCGATCAGTGAAGCCAGATACAGATTCATCGACGTCACCAGCTTGTCGCCGATCATCACGCCCTCGCCCAGGATCCAGGTGGTTACCGGGTAGAACGCAGCTACCGCCAGCACGCCGGACACGATCAGACCGCGATACAGCGCGTTCATGATCTTGCCGCCTTCACGTGTATTGACGAAGAAGGTGCCGATAATGGAAGCGATAATGGAAACACCTCCCAGCACCAGCGGATAAATCACCGCCTGGGGAGAACCGGTGATCAGCAGGCCGCCCAGCACCATCGTGGCGATGATGGTCACGGCGTAGGTTTCGAACAGGTCGGCGGCCATACCGGCGCAGTCGCCCACGTTGTCGCCCACGTTGTCGGCGATTACCGCCGGGTTGCGCGGGTCGTCCTCGGGGATGCCGGCTTCGACCTTGCCCACCAGATCGGCGCCTACGTCAGCGCCCTTGGTGAAAATGCCGCCGCCGAGACGGGCGAAGATGGAAATCAGCGAGCTGCCAAAAGCCAGTCCCACCAAGGAATGAGTTGCATCGGCGGCGCTGGCGCCCATCGCCAGAGTGAGGAAGGTGTAATAACCAGCCACGCCCAGCAGACCCAGACCGACCACCAGCAGGCCGGTAATCGCACCGCCCTTGAAGGCGACGTTGAGAGCGGCATTCAGCCCTTCGCTGGCGGCCTGCGCAGTGCGCACATTGGCGCGCACCGATACGTTCATGCCGATATAGCCAGTCAGGCCGGACAGGACTGCGCCGAGGGCGAAACCGATGGCGGTTTGCCAGCCCAACGCTACAAAAATAACCACAAACAGCACCGCACCGACAATGCCTATGGTGGTGTACTGCCGGTTCAGGTAGGCCTGAGCCCCTTCCTGCACCGCAGCGGCGATTTCCCGCATTCTATCGTTGCCGGTCGGCAGACCCAGAATCCATTTAATCGAAACCGCGCCATACAAGAGAGCAGCAATTGAACATAACAACGCAAATACCAAACCACCTGACATAATTTACTCCCTGAATGAAAGAACAAACTAATTGCTCTGGCATTAAAATGCATGTTTCAGAGCATCCTTAATCAACCCCAATATCTAGAATACTTCGAATTTCGGGAAATGGTATAAATTTTTTTCGGGCTGCTATTTATCAATCAAAATTCCAGGGCAGATGCTTCTTAACTTTAGCAAATGGTTTTATGAGGGAAGGACGATATAGTGAGAATGTGTCGCCGCGCAGCTCAAGGGGAGCATGCTGGGGCGTAAGGCCTTACGCCCGTACAAGGCCTACGCCCCTGCCAGAGCAGCCGCACCCGCCGCTGCGATTTGCCCGTCCTGAAACGAACGCACGCCGCTGATACCGAGCCCGCCCACGGTGACATCATTGATTTTCAGCGGGACCCCGCCCTCGGAGGGAATCACGCCGGGCAGGGCGAGGTGTATCAGTCGCCCGCTCAGCACGGCGTCTTCAGAGGCTTTGGTCGGGCGTTGAAAAGCCGCTGCTGCATGCGCCTTGCATCTTGCCGTTTCGACGCTGCCAAACTGGGTATCGTGACTGCGTTGCAGGTAGAGCAGATGTCCGCCATCGTCCACTACGGCGATGACTACGTGCCAGTCATTGCGCCGGGCTTCTGCCTCGGCGGCTGCCGCAACGCGCTTGGCGTCTTCCAGGGTGAGCACGGGTTTGCTCACCATGATTATTTGCCGGGCAAAGCCGCGAGGACTTGTTCACGTATGCTGTCTACGCTGCCCACGCCCGGGATATTCACGTATTTTGGCGCCTTCGGGTCGCCGGATTCTGCCCAGGCAGTGTAGTAATCGACCAGCGGTTTGGTCTGGGCGTGGTAGACGTTGAGCCGTTTGATTACGGTGTCTTCGGCATCATCCGGGCGCTGCACCAGTTCTTCGCCGGTGAGGTCGTCTTTGCCTTCAACTTTGGGCGGGTTGTACAACATATGATAAGTGCGGCCGGAAGCCAAATGCACACGGCGTCCGCTCATGCGTTTGACGATTACGTTATCCTCAACCTCGATTTCCACTACGTAGTCGATCGGGATACCGGCATCCTTCATCGCTTGCGCCTGCGGGATGGTGCGGGGAAAGCCGTCGAACAGGAAGCCGTTGGCACAGTCTGGGTCTTTGATCCGCTCCTTGACCAGATTGATGATGATATCGTCAGAGACCAGATTACCGGCATCCATTATTGTCTTGGCGGCAACACCCAACGGCGTGCCTGCCTTGATCGCCGCACGCAGCATGTCGCCCGTGGAGATTTGCGGGATATTGAATTTTTCCCTGATGTAACTGGCTTGGGTGCCTTTGCCTGCGCCAGGTGCGCCCAGTAGTATTACTCTCATTTTTTATTCTCCTCTGATTTGGTTTGTGTGGAAAAAAAATGCCGCACCACCTGCAGATCCTGTTCGGTATCTACGCCGCCGGGTGGTGCGTGCTCAACGATGAACACGCCGATTTTGTACCCGTGATACAGCGCGCGCAACTGTTCCAGTGCTTCAAAATGCTCGATTGGTGTTGGAGCCAGTTGTCCGTAGGCGCGCAAGAAACTGGCGCGGTATGCGTAGATGCCGATGTGGCGCAATACGGGCAAGTCTTCCGGTAGCTCCCCCCTTCCCGCTTCCCCCATGAGGGAGGAAGAGCAATCGCCTCTCCCTTCGGGTGAGGATGAAAAGTTAAATGCATCGCGCGGATATGGGATCGGTGCGCGGCTGAAATATAGCGCGTTGCCATTTTTATCGAGCACCGCCTTGACGATGTTGGGATTGCGAAAAGACGCTTCGTCGTGAATCGCATGGCAAGCGGTGGCAATCGCACATTCAGGATGTTGATGCAGGTGTTCGGCAACCGCACGTATCAGCGCGGGCGGTATCAGCGGTTCGTCGCCCTGCACATTCACCACGATGGTGTCGTCCGGCCAGCCCTGCTGCGCCACCACCTCGGCGATGCGGTCTGTGCCGCTGGGGTGGCTTTCTTTGGTCAGGCAGGCTTTGAAACCGTGTTCGTGCACTACGTTGGCAATCGCATGATGGTCGGTGGCGATCCAGATTTGTTGAGCGCCGCTCAGGGCCGCCTGTTCTGCAACTCTGATCACCATCGGCTTGCCGGCAATCGGCAACAGCGGCTTGCCGGGCAGGCGGGTGGATGCATGGCGAGCGGGTATTACGACGTGAAAAGTTGTCATCGAAGCGCTTCGACTTCTTCGGCGGTAAGCTTGCGTGCTTCGTCGGCCAGCATCACAGGAATACCGTCTTCGATTTTGAATGCCAACCGGTCGGCCTTGCAGATCAATTCCTGCGCGGCTTTCTGATAGACCAGCGGGGATTTGCACAACGGGCAAACGAGAATATCAAGCAGTTTGGAGTCCATGAGGGGCGATCTTTCGCAGAATGTGGTCGATCAGGGTTGAGTCAATCTTGGCATCCACCCGCAATACCCAATAGCGGGCATCAGCGAATGCAGTGCATTTTACCGCATCTTTTTCGGTCAGGAGTATCGCATCGCAATTTGCAAAGGCCAGGTCCTCTGCCGAGTAAGGATGATGGTCTGGAAAAGCGTGTGGTGTAAAGGAAATGCCCATTCTTTCCAGATGCTGAAAATAGCGTTGTGGATGGCCGATGCCGGCGACGGCATGATTTTTTATTGCATGGAAATGGGCCGCCGCGACTGTTTTGCCGGGATCGAGCAGGCTGTAGAAAAGCTCCCCGGATAAATGCATCGTGTACTGCCCGGGGAGGATGTCACCATCGTCAGATATAAATTCGCGCAGCGATTCGTTTGCCCCCTCGCCCGCAGGAATTAAAAACTGCTTATCTCGTTTGCCCCCTCTCCAGCTTGCGGGAGAGGGTTGGGGAGAGGGCTTCTCCGGGAGAGTGTTGGGGAGATAACCAGCCACTTGGCAACCGTCTTGTGGTTGCTTAGTGGAATGGCTAGGTGTTTCATCAGGGAAACGGGCTTGCACGTTGATCACCACTGCATCCACTGACTGCAGGCGCGCTACCGGTTCGCGCAGCGGGCCGGCGGGAAGCATGAAGCCATTGCCAAAGCCGCGCGCGCCATCAATGACCGCGATCTCGGCATCGCGCTGCAAACGGTAGTGCTGCAAGCCGTCATCGCACAGCACGATATCGCATTGCGGGTGGATTTGCATAGCCGCATGCGCCGTGGTGGCGCGATCCCTGCCGATCCATACCGGACAGATGTCGCGGCGTGCCATCAGCAGCGGTTCATCGCCCACCTGCTGTGCCGTGCTGTCTGCAGCGACGTGTTGCGGTCGCTGTGATTTGCCGCCATAACCGCGACTGATAATGAGCGGATGCCAGCCGCGCTCGACAAGTTGTTCAGCCAATGCAAGCGTGAGTGGGGTTTTGCCGGTTCCGCCGACGCTGATGTTGCCGACCACGATGACAGGCAGCAGCAACTGATCGCTGGAAAAAATGTGGTTGCGATACAACGCGCGACGCAATGCCACCAGCACACGGAAAACCAGACTGACCGGAAAAAGAATCAGGTGCAGCGGGGTGATGCGGTACCAGTGGTGTTCGAGTTTAAACATGCCTTATCCCAATTCTATTTCGAAGGTCAAACAAGGCGGCAACGAGCGAACGACGAAGACAGTGCAAATAGCACGGCTAGGAGTGAGCGAGGAAGCCAACGCAGTTTCACCGATGAAATAGGATTGGGGTTATTTGGGCTGGCTCTGCGTGGTAAACGTGATGCGTCCGTAACCCGCCTGTCTTGCAGCCTCCATCACGTTTATTACCGACTGATGCGGGGCTTTGGCATCGGCGTTGATGACGATAGTGGGATCGGTTTGGTCGCCTGCGGCATTTTTCAGGGCGGCTGCCAGCTTTTCTACGCCAGAGTAGGACACGGCCTGATTATTGATGCCATAGTGCTCGGAAGCATCTACCGTAACATTGATAGCCTTTGCCTGTGCGGCACTTGCTTCGCCGCCGGCTTGCGGCAGGTTGATCTGTAATTCGGAAAATTTGGCATAGCTGGTGGTTACCATCAGAAAAATCAGGATGACCAGCAGCACGTCTATCAGTGCAATCAGATTGATTTCCGGTTCTTCGCGGCTACGCCCACGTTGAAAGTTCATTGCTTTAGCCTAACGGTCATTGCCGCCGCCGCCTCTGATGATGAACACATCATGCCCGTTTCCCTCTCCCCAACCCTCTCCCGTAAACGGGCGAGGGGGCGAACGAATTGCTGCGCGAATTTCATGTTAACCCTTGCGCTGACCGTGAACTATCTCAATCAGCTTGACTGCCTGTTGCTCCATTTCAATGGTCAGGCTATCTACCTGGGCGCGGAAGTGGCGGTAGAAGATCATGCTGGGAATCGCCACGATCAGGCCGAGGGCGGTGTTGTAAAGTGCCACGGAAATACCGTGGGCAAGGATCGCCGGGCTGTTTCCGGCGGCATTCTGTGAGCCAAAAATCTCAATCATGCCGACCACCGTGCCGAATAGCCCCAGCAATGGGCTGATCGAGGCGATCGTGCCCAGCGTGGTGAGGAAGCGCTCCAGATCGTGTGCGACTATCCGCCCGGCTTCCTCGATCGATTCTTTCATTACTTCCGGGGGGCTTTTGATGTTTTTGAGTCCTGCGGCAAAAACGCGCCCCAGTGGCGAGTTGCTGGCAAGCTTGGACAACATACCGTCGCTGACACCACGCTGCTTGAGCTCATTGACAACCTCGTTAAGCAGGGCGGGAGGCGCGATACGATTGCTGCGTAAATACCTCAGGCGATCAATGATCAAACCGACTGCAATGACGGATGCCAGAATCAAAAACCAGATCGGCCAGCCAGCCGCCTCTACGATTGCAATCACGCGGATCCTCCAAATGTGCTTAAATAATCAAGCCGCAACTGTAGCGTGTCGCACCGAGTTGAGCAACATTTCTCAGAAATTGCTTCAGCAATATTTTGCTAAGTCGCCATTTGAAAAGAGTATTTCCGTTTACCCACAAAACCTGTGGATAACTTTGTGGATGAATCATGTGGATGCTACTTTAACGTGGCGTGGCATAAGGATTCTTGTTACTTTGCCTATTTTTTATGAGGCAGTTATTTCATTTAAAAACAATGGCATATCGTAAGTATGCGATGTTGCTATGGGTTGGCATGGTGTAAAGCGGCAAATTTCCTTGGAGTGTGGATTATTTTGAATTGTCAATATGTCATTAAGACTAATTTTTGAAGAAAAAAATCGCGTTTTGCGCGTCGCGGAACTCAACTTTGCAATCAAGCAGTTGCTGGAAAGTAACGTCCCTTTGTTATGGGTGCGAGGGGAAATTTCCAATCTGGTGAGGGCCACTTCCGGCCATTTTTATTTTTCGCTGAAAGACGATCAGGCGCAAGTTCGCTGTGTCATGTTCCGGCATAAAAACCAACTGTTGAGAGAGCCGATAGCCAACGGTCAACTCGTCGAAGTATTAGCGGTCGCTACTTTATATGAACAGCGCGGCGATTTTCAGTTGACCGTCGAGCAAATGCGCCCAGCGGGACTGGGCATACTGTATGAACAATTCGCGCGGCTGAAACAATTGCTGGAAGGCCAGGGACTATTCGCCGCCGAGCGTAAACGTCCCTTACCCGCCTTTCCCAAACGCATCGGCATCATCACCTCACCGCAGGCCGCCGCGTTGCGCGACGTGCTTACCACCTTAAGGCTGCGGCTGCCGAGTGTGCCGGTGGTGCTGTATCCCACACCGGTACAAGGGACAGGAAGCGCGGAGAAGATCGCGCTGGCCATCCAGCTTGCCAATCGGCGCGCGGAATGCGATGTGCTGATCGTGTGTCGTGGCGGCGGCAGCATTGAAGACCTGTGGGCATTCAATGAAGAAGTCGTGGCACGCGCCATCGCCGCCAGCGAAATCCCTATCGTCAGCGGGGTCGGACACGAGACCGATTTCACGATCGCCGATTTTGTCGCCGACGAACGCGCTCCCACTCCCACCGCAGCCGCACAGCGTGTAGCTCCGGATCGCCATGCCTTGCTCAGGGGGTTGCATGACCAGGCGCAACACCTGCAACGCGCGCAGCGCAACCGGCTGCAGAACGCGATGCAGGCCGTGGACTATTTACAGCGCAGGCTGGTGCACCCCGCGCAACAGTTGCAACGCCAGACCCAACAGCTAAACCAACTGCAACAACGCATGCAGCGCGCCTTTGCCTATCGAAAACAGCATCAACACTGGCAGTGGCAATCCATCGCGCAGCGCCTGCGCGCCGCGAGCGGCGACTTCGCCCGTTTGCACGACCGGCAAACTCATCTTGCGGACCGTCTGGTAAAGGCGATGCGCGCAGCGCAGGCGCAGCGCTCAGGGCGTGTGGACAACCTCGCGCAGCACTTGATCTTGCTCGACCCGACAAAAGTATTGGCGCGCGGCTACAGCATGGTTCAGGATGCCAATGGCGGCGTGGTGTCGGATGCGGGGCAGTTGGCGGTTGGCGCGGAATTGCGGATCACCTTTGCCAAGGGGTGGGTGCGGACTGAGGTGAAAGAGCGGGGCGAATCGTAAATGTGGCCGTTCGTGCTGATAACCAGCGACTTGGCTGTCGTATTTTGACAGCTTAGTCGAATGGCTAGTTGTTTCGCCAGCCTGTCGAACCATGAATGACAAAAGTCAAAACCGCCGGGGGTTGCCCGGCGAAGTTGTTTTTGATGTTGGGTTACGCGCTGTGCGCTAACCCAACCTACGCCCTCTGCGGTATCATCCCGCCCTCACAAAAACCGCTACGTAGTTCTATCGCAATGTCTTCCGAAAATTTCATCGACCTCCCCCCCCTCCTGACCGCGCGCGGCACGATCACGCTGCCAGGCTCGAAGAGTATTTCCAATCGCATCTTGTTGCTGTCGGCTCTGGCGCAGGGCACGACCGAGATACGTGATGTGCTGCTGTCGGATGATACCGAGCGCATGCTGGATGGCTTGCGCACCCTGGGTGTCGGCGTGGAGCAGCTCGATAAGCATGTCTTCCGTGTGCAGGGCTGCGGTGGGGATTTTCCGGTCAAGGACGCAGAATTATTTCTGGGGAATGCCGGCACCGCATTCCGTCCGCTGACGGCGGCGCTGGCTTTGTCCGGCGGACACTACAAACTGTCCGGCGTGGCTCGCATGCACGAACGGCCGATCGGCGACCTGGTGGATGCGTTGCGTGCATTGGGTGCGAATATCGACTATCTGGGCAACGAAGGCTTTCCGCCGTTGGAGATTTTTCCGGCGACGTTGAACGGTGTTGCTCGCGTCAGCGTGCGCGGCGATGTGTCGAGCCAATTCCTGACCGCGTTGTTGATGGCCTTGCCGCTGCTGGATCGCGAGGTCACAGTGGAGGTGGCCGGCGAGTTGATCTCGAAGCCGTATATTGAAATCACTCTGACGATGATGGCGCGCTTCGGTGTCACGGTGCGGCGGGGACACGGTGATGCGAAGCATTCTGGTGCGGGATCCGCCGCATTGCACCCCCTCCCGCAATCGGGCCTGACGGCTAACGTGTCGGGGGGGCAACGCGATGGCTGGCGCAGTTTCACGGTGGCGGCGGGCAGCCGTTATGCTACGCCCGGCGTGATATATGTAGAAGGCGATGCTTCGTCGGCCTCTTATTTTCTTGCCGCGGGGGTGATCGGCGGCGGCCCGGTGCGCATTGAGGGGGTGGGCAGCGACAGCATCCAGGGTGACGTGCGTTTCGCCGATGCGCTGGCGTTGATGGGCGCGCAGATCGAACAGGGTTCGAACTGGATGGAGGCGCGTGCGCCGGAGAGCGGGCGGCTCAAGGCGATCGATCTGGACTGCAACCACATTCCCGATGCGGCGATGACGCTGGCGGTCGCGGCGCTGTTTGCCGACGGCACGACCACGTTGCGCAACATCGCCAGTTGGCGCGTCAAGGAGACCGACCGCATCGCGGCGATGGCGACCGAGTTGCGCAAGGTGGGGGCGACGGTGGAGGAGGGGGCGGATTACATTCGAATTACAGGAGCGAGTAAAAACCAAACCCCCTCTAACTCCCCCTTATCAGGGGGAGAACAGAATGGCTCCTCCCCTGATAAGGGGAGGTTGGGAGGGGTTTCCCTCGATCCCCGATCCTCAATCCTCAATCCTCAATCCGGCATCGACACCTACGACGATCACCGCATGGCGATGTGTTTCTCGCTTGCCGCCTTTGGGGCGGAAGGTGTGCGCATCAATGACCCCCATTGCGTGGCCAAAACCTTTCCGGATTATTTTGCGCGTTTTCGTGAGGTGGTGCAGGCAGTGCCGGTGATCGCGATCGATGGGCCTTCGGCGTCTGGCAAAGGCACGGTGGCGCAGCGCGTCGCGGCAAAACTTGGCTATCACTATCTTGACAGCGGTGCGCTATATCGCCTGCTGGCAATGGCGGCGCAGCGCGATGGGATTGCGCTGACTGATGAAACCGGATTGGCATCATTGGCCGGGAGGATGGAAATACGCTTTGAGGGCGAGCAAATCTGGCTGGATGGCGCATTGGCCGGCGATGAGTTGCGCGGCGAACAATGCGCGGCGGCGGCTTCCAGGGTGGCTGCTTTGCCCAAAGTGCGTGCCGCGCTGCTCAGCAAGCAGCACGCCTTTCGCCGGGCACCGGGCCTGGTGGCTGACGGGCGCGATATGTCCTCGGTGGTGTTTCCGGATGCGGCGTTAAAGATATTTTTGACCGCCAGTGCCGAGGCGCGCGCCGAGCGCCGTTATAAGCAGTTGAAAGAAAAAGGAATGGATGCTAATATAACTGCCCTTTTGCTGGATATATGCGTGCGCGACGAGCGTGACACGCGGCGTAGCGTGGCTCCATTGCAACAGGCACTGGGTGCAAATCTGCTTGACACCACGGCTCTGAGCATCGAGCAGGCGGTACAGGAAGTGCTGGCACGCTACTTGGCGAAAGGATTCTAAATATTGGCCCCGTATGGCTCCCCGTCATACAGGAACTTTTTAACTAACCCCTGTGCAGAACTTTATGTTCCGGGCAGATTTTTCTTAGGTGTATTCGATGAACGCAACCGCAGCCGCTGTATTAAACCCCGATAGTTTCGCCGCAATGTTTGAAGAAAGTTTGACGCGCAAGGAAATGCGCGCCGGTGAACTGATTACCGCGCAAGTTGTGCGCGTTGACCACAATATGGTGGTCGTGAATGCCGGACTGAAGTCCGAAAGTTTGATTGCGATCGAGGAATTCCTCGACGCCAAAGGCGAATTGGAAATCAAGGCGGGCGATTTTGTCACTGTCGCGATCGAGTCGCTGGAGAACGGCTATGGTGAAACCAAGCTGTCGCGCGAAAAAGCCAAGCGCCTGGCGGCATGGCACGATCTGGAATTGGCCATGGAAGAAGGCAAGATCGTGGAAGGCTTTGTCAGCGGCAAGGTCAAGGGCGGCCTGACCGCGATGGTCAACGGTATCCGTGCGTTCCTGCCGGGTTCGCTGGTGGACATTCGCCCGGTCAAGGACACCACGCCTTACGAAAACAAGACCATGGAGTTGAAGGTCATCAAGCTGGATCGCAAGCGCAACAACGTGGTGGTTTCCCGCCGCGCGGTGCTGGAAGCGAGCATGGGCGCCGATCGTGAAGCGGTCATGGAAAACCTCAAGGAAGGCGCGATCGTCAAGGGCGTGGTCAAGAATATCACCGACTACGGCGCGTTCGTTGACTTGGGCGGTATCGACGGCCTGTTGCACATCACCGACCTGGCATGGCGCCGCGTAAAACATCCTTCCGAGGTGTTGACCGTGGGCGACGAAGTCGAAGCCAAGATTCTCAAGTTCGATCAGGAGAAAAACCGCGTTTCCCTGGGCATCAAGCAAATGGGTGATGATCCATGGAACGGTCTGGCACGTCGCTACCCGCAAGGCACACGCATGTTCGGCAAGGTGACTAACCTGACCGATTACGGCGCATTCGTCGAAATCGAACAAGGTATCGAAGGCTTGGTGCACGTTTCCGAAATGGATTGGACCAACAAGAACGTCCATCCTTCCAAAGTCGTGAGCCTGGGCGACGAAGTCGAAGTGATGATTCTGGAAATCGACGAAGCGCGCCGCCGCATCTCTCTTGGCATGAAGCAATGCCAATCCAATCCTTGGGATGATTTTGCGATCAATCACAAGAAGGGCGACAAGGTGAAGGGGCAAATCAAGTCCATCACCGACTTCGGCGTGTTCATTGGCCTGGATGGCGGTATCGACGGCCTGGTGCATTTGTCCGACCTGTCCTGGAGCCAGCCCGGCGAAGAAGCGGTGCGCAGCTACAAGAAGGGTGACGAAGTGGAAGCCGTGGTATTGGCGATCGATGTGGAGCGCGAGCGCATCTCCCTCGGCATCAAGCAAATGGAAGGCGATCCGTTCGGCGGCTTTGCTTCCAGTCACGAGAAGGGTGCAGTGGTCACCGGCACAGTGAAATCGCTGGATGCCAAGGGTGCAACGATTGCGCTGGGAGGCGACGTGGAGGCCTATCTGAAAGCATCCGAAGTGTCTGCTGACCGTGTGGAAGATATTCGCAACCACCTCAAGGAAGGCGATAGCGTGACTGCCGTCATTATCAATGTGGATCGCAAGAATCGCGGCATCAATCTGTCGATCAAGGCGCTGAACAAGACAGAAGAAACCGCTGCCATGCAGAAGCTTTCCGCTGAAAGTAATTCCAATGCCGGAACCACTAATCTGGGTGCGTTGTTGAAGGCCAAGATGAGTGGCAGCAAGACCGAAGCTTAATTTGAGGTTCACGCCATGACTCGATCTGATTTGATTACCAAGCTGGCCGAGTTGCATCCGCAATTGCTGGCCAAGGATGCTGAGCTTGCTGTTAAAGTGATCCTGGACATTTTGTCTTCCACGCTGTCGCGTGGTGGACGAATCGAGATACGCGGCTTCGGCAGCTTTGGCCTGAATTACCGTCCGCCGCGTCAGGGGCGTAATCCCAAGACCGGCGACAAGGTGAAGGTGCCTGCCAAGTATGTGCCGCATTTCAAGGCGGGCAAGGAGCTAAGGGAGCGGGTCAGCAATCAGGATATCTGACCCACGCAGGAGTAAGAAAAATGGCGGCATATCTTAAGGTATTGCCGCCATTTTTTATGCTATCGTTACAGCGGTTTTTTTCGGGTAAATGCCATGCGTTATCTTAATTGGTTGTTGCGTGCATTGTTGTTCATTGCGCTGCTCGGATTTGCGGTCAAGAATGACCAGCCGATCACGTTGCGTTATTTTTTTGGCTACGAGTGGCAGTCTTCGCTGGTGGTTGTGCTGCTGTTGTTTTTTGCCGCCGGCGCGATTGTCGGCGTGCTTGCCATGCTGGTAAATGTGCTGCAACAACGACGCGAAATTGCGCGCCTGAAGCGCGATATCAGGGTCAAGAATAAGCTTGCCGGCGTCGGTGAAACGCAACAAATTCCTATTCAACCTTCCTGATAGAAATATTCAGTTATGGAATTCGAAACCTGGATGCTGCTGATTTTCCCGTTGTTTTTTGGAATGGGATGGCTGGCCGCGCGCCTTGACATAAAAGAATTGCTTTCCGAATCGAGTGCATTACCACAGTCGTATTTTCAGGGGCTGAATTTTTTGCTTAACGAGCAGCAGGACAAGGCAATTGAAGCTTTTATCGAGGTAGTCAAGATCGATCCGCAAACCGTCGAGCTCCACTTCGCGCTGGGCAGTCTGTTCCGCCGTCGCGGAGAAGTGGATCGCGCTTTGCGTATGCACCACAACCTGGTGGACAGAGCAGATCTGGATGAGAATAAGCGAAAGCAGGCGATTTTCGAGCTGGCGCAGGATTATTTGAAAGCAGGGATTCTGGATCGTGCCGAGAGCCTGTTTCGTGAGCTGAAAAATACCCCATATGCCAAACCTGCCCTGGAATTCTTGCTGGAACTGTTTCAGAAGGAGCATGACTGGCACAAGGCAATCGAGACCGTGGATCGCTTGACTGAGGTATCTGGACAGTCGTACGGCAAGCAAGCAGCGTTCTTTTATTGCGAGCTGGCAAACGAGAAAATTGCCGGTGGCGATCCGGATGCCGCGAGTAAATATTTGCATCAAGCGTTGGCGACTTATCCGGATTCAGTGCGCGCCACCATGTTGTTGGGTGATATGGCGGCCAGCAAAGGCGAGCACGAAGAGGCCATCAATATCTGGAAAAACATTGAAACGCAGGATGCCCAATATCTGCCGCTGGTGGCGGAAAGCATGCTGAATGCGTTTCGCAACCTGCATCGCGAGATCGAGGGCGTCGCCTTGTTACGCGAATACCTGGGCAAATATCACTCACTGGATTTGATGAACGTGGTGTTCGACGGGGTGCTGAAAAATGAGGGATCGAGTGCCGCTTATCTGCTGGTGCGTGATGAGATGCATCGCAACCCTACCTTGTTGGGGTTGGATAAATTGCTCGAAGCGCAGCTGCTGGAAATGCCAATATACAAGCGTGCCGATGTAGAGCTGGTGAAAAATCTGGTTCATAAGCGCACGCGAAATCTGGCGATGTACCATTGTGCCCATTGCGGGTTTAAGGCGCGCCAGTTTTACTGGCACTGCCCGGCTTGTCATGCGTGGGATAGTTATCCGCCGCGGCGTAGCGAAGAAACTGGAACGCAGGTATAAGCCCCGCCGCTATGAATGATCCGAAAATAATCATCGCGCTGGATTATCCGGCTGCCGCACCCGCGCTGGCGTTGGCTGATCGACTGCAATCCTCGCTATGCCGTTTGAAAGTCGGCAAGGAATTATTCACTGCCACCGGGCCGGTGTTGCTGGAGCAATTGATGCGGCGGGGCTTTGAGATTTTTCTCGACCTGAAATTTCACGACATTCCCAATACCGCCGCGCAGGCCTGCAAAGCCGCTGCCAGCTTGGGCGTGTGGATGGTCAACGTGCATGCTCTGGGCGGACGCAAGATGCTGGAGGCGGCGCATGAGGCGATTGCCAACAGCGCGCAGCAGCCCAAGTTGATTGCCGTGACCATGCTTACCAGCATGGCGCAGGAAGATCTCGCCGACATCGGCATCAACTCCACGCCTGCCGAGATGGTGCTGCGCCTGGCAACGCTGGCGCGCGACAGCGGTCTGGACGGCGTGGTCTGCTCTGCGCAGGAAGCCGCGCTGTTGCGCAAACATTGCGGCAATGAATTTTGCCTGGTGACGCCGGGCATCCGCCCGGAGCAGGCCAGCTTGAATGACCAGTCGCGTGTGATGACTCCGCGAGCCGCCCTGCAAGCAGGCTCCAGCTATCTGGTGATAGGCCGGCCGATCACCCAGGCGGCGGATCCCTTGCAGGCGTTGCTCGACATTTGCAAGGATATTGGAGCGCCGGGATGAATCTGCAGAGCGAGGGGTGGTTATGAGTCGGGAAGACGGAGGGCGTGCATGATAGTTTTGCCAAAATTTGAAGGCGCAAGGATATTGGTGGTCGGTGATGTAATGCTGGACCGCTACTGGTTCGGCGATGTCAATCGTATCTCGCCGGAGGCTCCCGTTCCTGTGCTCAAGATCGAACGTGTCGAGGAACGTCCCGGCGGGGCAGCCAACGTGGCGCGCAACATTGCGTCGCTCGGCGCGCAGGCAACCTTGTTGTCCGTCGTCGGTGATGACGAAGCGGGTGCGTGTCTGGAGAGATTGCTCAATCAACATGTTAATCTCAACGCGCTGTTGCATCGTGACAACAGCATTTCAACGATCATCAAGCTGCGCGCCATTGCGCGTCATCAGCAGTTGTTGCGCATTGATTTTGAAACGCCGCCCAGCCACGAAGTGTTGCATGCCGCGCTGGCAGATTTTCGTTCGCAGCTGCCGTTGGCCGACGTGGTGGTTTTGTCTGATTATGGCAAGGGCGGGTTGGCACATATTGCCGAAATGCTTAGACTGGCGCGCGAAGCAGGCACGCCGGTGTTGGTTGACCCCAAAGGGGAAGATTACCAGCGCTATCGCGGTGCAACGCTGCTCACGCCGAATCGCAGCGAGTTTCGCGAAGTGGCAGGCAGTTGGAAGACCGAGGCAGAACTTAACGCGAAAGCGGAAAAATTGCGCGCCGAATTACAACTCGATGCGCTGCTGGTCACACGCAGCGAGGAAGGCATGAGCCTGTATCGCGCCAATGAAGTGCTGCACGAGCCGACGCAGACGCGCGAAGTGTTCGATGTCAGCGGTGCGGGCGATACCGTGATCGCCACGCTGGCGGTGATGCTGGCGAGCGGTGCAGACATGCACGATGCCATGCGCATCGCCAACCGTGCGGCGGGTATCGTGGTGGGCAAGCTGGGGACGGCGGTGGTGTCGCGCGAAGAGATCATTCAGGATATGGAACGTTAGGATCGAGGAGTGCGGATTGAGGATTGAGGAAAACCGGTTACTGGTTTTAGCTCAATCCTCAATCCTCAATCCACGATCCTGTTAAAGGAGAAATCATGTACTACATCGTCACCGGCGCAGCCGGATTTATCGGTTCAAACCTGGTCAAGGCACTAAATGAGCGCGGCGAACACAACATCATCGCGGTGGACAATCTCAAGCATGCCGAGAAGTTCAAGAATCTGGCCGATTGCGAAATCGCCGACTACCTCGACAAGGAAGACTTTCTGGAGAAATTGCAGGAAGGTTTTTTCGACGGCCTGGTCAGAGCGGTACTGCATCAGGGCGCATGTTCCGACACTATGGAAACGGATGGTCGCTACATGATGGACAACAACTACCAGTACACGCTTGAGTTGCTGAACTACTGCCAGAACGAAGAGGTGCCGTTCCTGTATGCCTCGTCCGCCTCGGTGTATGGCGGCGGCAGCGTGTTCAGGGAAAGCCGCGAATGCGAAGCCCCGCTGAATGTGTACGCCTATTCCAAGTTCCTGTTCGACCAGATCGTGCGCCGCCGCTGGCACAAGCGCAATGCGCAAATCGTCGGCCTCCGTTACTTCAACGTGTACGGTCCGCGCGAACAACACAAGGGACGCATGGCCTCGGTTGCCTATCACTTCTTCAACCAGTATCGCGCCGAGGGAAAAGTGAAGCTGTTTGAAGGCTGCGACGGCTACGCCAACGGCGGGCAACTGCGCGACTTCGTCTCGATAGAAGACGTAGTCAAGGTGAACATGTATTTCCTCGACAACCCGCACAAATCCGGCATCTTCAATCTCGGCACCGGGCAGGCGCAGAGTTTCAACGACGTGGCGGCGGCGGCCATCAACACGTTGCGCAACGCGGAGGGAAAGCCATCATTGGGACTTGCTGAGCTGCAGCAACAAGGACTGGTCAGCTACATCCCGTTCCCCGAACAACTGCGCGGCAAATACCAGAGCTATACCCAGGCCGACATCAGCGCGTTACGCAACAGCGGTTATGTCGAACCGTTCCTGAATGTCGAGCAAGGCGTGGCGAAGTATGTGAATTATTTGTCAAGCGCGTCAACTTAGACTGTCATCCCTCGTTAACTACCATGCGGCGTGTGCCGTTTATTTTTGAGAAGGAAACACAATGAAAAAACTGCTGCTGGTATTGATTGCGTTTTTTGTCTTTTCAGGTATGGCGATGGCCGCAGTTAACCTGAATTCAGCCAGCAAGGCAGAACTGGAAGCCGTGAAGGGCATCGGCCCGCACAAGGCCGAAGCGATTCTCGAATACCGCAAAAGGAATGGCCCGTTCAAGACAGTGGATGACCTGAAAAAAGTCAGCGGTTTCGGCGACAAGTCGGTGGCAAACATGCGCTCCGAATTGACCGTGGACGCCGCCGCACCCGCCAAAGCGGATGTCAGGAAAGAAGATAAACCAGTCAAGAAATAATCCGGCGTATCCCCAGTTTTTTTGGCAGGCCCGCCCCGCGCAAGTCCGGCGGGGTTTTTATTTCCATACATGAGGCGGTAAGCGGCCCGGAGCTGAGGTGAAACAAAAATGACTTCAATATAGCGCACAGATTCGTCTCTTCGGGCGAGCCAACCACAACTCGAATATCGATCTGTTTGGCAACGTGCATATCTCGCAGCAATCGCCATGCAGTTTTGCGCCACCCCAGTTATCATGGCGCCATTCGGTAACCATGGAGGCATGGTGATGTACTCATCCATAGAAGATTTCGTCGGTAATACTCCATTAGTCAGGCTCAAACGCATTCCGGGCGATACCGGTAATGTGCTGCTGGCCAAGCTGGAAGGCAATAACCCTGCCGGTTCGGTGAAAGACCGGCCGGCGCTATTCATGATCGTGCGTGCCGAGCAGCGCGGCGAAATCAAGCGGGGCGATACGCTGATCGAGGCAACCAGCGGCAACACCGGCATCGCGCTGGCGATGGCGGCGGCGGTGCGCGGTTACAAAATGATTCTGGTGATGCCGGAAAATCAGAGTGTGGAGCGTTGCCAGACCATGCGTGCGTTTGGTGCGGAACTGGTGCTGACTGCGAAAGAGGGCAGCATGGAGCTGGCGCGTGACACGGCGGAAAAACTGCGCGCCGAGGGCAAGGGCATCATCCTTGACCAATTCGCCAATCCCGATAATCCGCTGTCACATTACGAGGGCACTGCACCGGAGATATGGCGCGACACAGAGGGCAAGCTCACACACTTCATCAGCAGCATGGGTACCACCGGCACCATCATGGGCTGCTCACGGTTCTTCAAGGAACAGAATCCAGACATCCAAATCATAGGCGTGCAGCCGGAAGAGGGCGCGCAGATTCCCGGAATTCGCAAATGGCAGCAAGCCTATTTGCCAAAAATCTATAACGGTAAAAATGTGGACAGGCTGGAATATGTGAATCAACCGGATGCGGAGGAAATGACGCGCCGTCTTGCGCGCGAGGAGGGGATCTTCTGCGGGATTTCTTCAGGCGGCGCGCTGTGTGTCGCGTTGCGGATTTCGCAGCAAGTCGAGAATGCGGTCATTGCGTTCATCGTCTGTGATCGCGGTGACCGCTATCTTTCGACGGGTGTGTTTCCCGGCTAATCAGCCTGCGCAAATTTTTGCCTGGACAGTGCCGGATTCTGCGCGAAGTAGCGTTTGACGCCGACCAGAATCGCATTGGCGAGTTTCATCTGGTAGTTCTTGTTGTTCAGGCGGCGCTCTTCGCTGGGGTTGCTGATGAAAGCGGTTTCGATCAGGATGGACGGGATTTCCGGCGATTTCAGCACGGCAAATCCGGCCTGCTCCACTCGCCCGCGATGCAGGTCGTTGATGTCGCCCAGTTCATTCAGCACATGCTTGGCAAGTTTCATGCTGTCGTTGATAGTGGCGGTCTGTGACAGGTCAAGCAGGGTGCGTGCCAGGTAGGGATCTTTCACCGCAAGGTTTACGCCGCCGATCAAATCAGCTTCGTTTTCTTTCTTCGCCAGCCAGCGTGCAGCAGTGCTGGTTGCGCCGTGTTCGGACAGGGCAAACACCGACGAGCCGCGCGCTTTCGGCTTGATGAAGGCATCGGCGTGGATGGAGATGAATAAGTCCGCATTCAATTTGCGCGCTTTGGCGACGCGTCCAAGGAGCGGGATAAAATAGTCGCCATCGCGAATCAGCACACCGCGCATATTCGGTGTCTCATCGATCAATGTTTTCACCTGGTGTGCGATCGCCAGCGTAATGTTTTTCTCGAGAGAGCCATGTCTGCCGCGTGCGCCGGGGTCTTCGCCGCCATGCCCTGCGTCAATTGCGATGATTAAAGTGCGCGCGCGCAACTCGGGAAAGTTGGGCGCCGTGATCACGGGAGGCGATGACTTGGCGATGCTTTGGCCTTGGGCCATCAGTGGTGTGTCATCGGCAGGTGTTGGCAGAGCAGTCGCGGCAGGTGCGCTGGCAACTTCCGGAATGCGTGCTTCGATCTGTTCTAGCAAAGCCATCAGCGGGTCAATCGGGTGGGCAGGATATACGTCCAGCACCAGACGATAACCGTATTCGCTGACCGGTTTGAGGACGAACAGCTGCGGTTTGACCTCATTATTCAAGTCCAGTACCAAACGCACTACACCGGGTTTGAAATATCCGACGCGCACACTTTTGATGTAGGGGTCGACATCGCCAATTTTTTTGGCCAATTCATTAAGCGGGCCGCCGAGTTCCACATTCTCCAAGTCGATTACCAGACGATCCGGATTGCTTATGGTGAACATATTGTGGCGGATGGATTTTTTGGATTCGATCGTCAGGCGCGTGTAATCCTGCGCCGGCCAGACGCGAGTAGAGTTGATGGCGATGGCGGCGTGTGCATGTGGAAACCACAGCAGGAGCAAGAGTGCAAAAAATTTTACAGCTGCTCTAAGCATTGCCTACCCATTTCCGTATTGGCATGAATTTTCAACTTGCGGCCTCGCGTCAGGATTTTGAAGCTGATTTCCACATCGGCTTGCGGAATCAAGCTTAGCGCCTTTTCCGGCCATTCGATGAAAAAGATATTGTGTTGATCAAACTCTTCGCGGAATCCGGCTGCTTCCCATTCTTCCTCATTGTGAAGACGGTACAGGTCAAAGTGCCGCAAGTCTAACTCAGAGGCATGGTATGGCTCAACCAGCGTGTAGGTGGGGCTTTTCACACGCCCGGCATAACCCAGCGCATTCAGCACACCGCGCACCAGCGTGGTTTTGCCAGCCCCCAGATCGCCATGCAGATAAATCACCATGCCGGGTTTGAGTCGCGCCGCGAGGCGTTGCGCCAGCGCGATGGTCGCGTTTTCATCCGCGAGGAGGAATGAGAGGTTCGCGCAGCGATCGTTCGTCCCCTCTCCCGCTTGCGGGGGAGGGTTAGGGTGGGGGGCGGGCATGATGGGTTCCATCCTCTGAGTGGTACCTTTAACTATGCCCGCAGGCTGATTCGGCTATCATCGTGACTATGCAAAATAGAAATCCTGATCTAGGGCCAAACGGAAATCCTCAACAGATAAATTACGTCGCGCTTGCCGCACAGATACGCGCATGGGCGCATGAACTCGGTTTCCAGGCAGTGGGTATCAGCGATACCGATCTTGTTGCAGCGGAAAACGGCCTGCAGGAATGGCTCGCACTCGGCCTGCACGGCGAGATGGATTATATGGCAAAACATGGCACCAAACGCAGCCGCCCGGCGGAGCTGATTCCCGGCACGCTGCGTGTGATTTCGCTGCGCATGAACTGCGCGCCGCCCGGCGCGCGCGACAGTTGGCAGGTGTTGGCGGAAGGCGAGCGTGCTTTCATTTCGCGCTATGCATTGGGACGCGATTACCACAAGGTTTTGCGCAGTCGTTTGGCGAAACTGGCGGAAAAAATTCGCGAAGCGGTGGCTGAATTTGGCGGGGCCATTGGATTTGACGGGCGCGTATTTACCGACAGCGCGCCAGTGCAGGAGGTGGAATTGGCGCGCAAGGCCGGCTTGGGGTGGCGCGGCAAGCATACCCTGCTGCTGTCTCGTGAGCACGGTTCGCGGTTCTTTCTCGGCGAGATTTATGTGAACCTGCCGCTGCCGCTCGATGAACCACAGCAAGAACATTGCGGAACCTGCACACGTTGTATCGATATTTGCCCAACCAAAGCCATCATCGCGCCGTATCGCGTCGATGCGCGCCGCTGCATTTCCTATCTGACCATCGAACTAAAGGGCAGCATCCCGGTAGAGCTGCGCCCACTGATCGGCAACCGCATCTACGGCTGCGATGATTGCCAGTTGGTGTGCCCGTGGAACAGCTTTGCGCAGCCCAGCGCCGAACCGGATTTTGCGGTGCGGCATGGGCTGGACGATGTGTCGCTGGTGGAGTTGTTCGCGTGGGATGAGGCAGAATTCAATAGTAAGCTGGCAGGCAGCGCGATCTATCGCATCGGTCACGAACAATGGCTGCGCAATATTGCCGTGGCTTTGGGCAATGCGCCTAAGAGCGAGGCTGTGATTGATGCTTTGAAATCGCGTGTTGAATATCCGTCTGGGTTAGTGCGTGATCATGTTGTATGGGCGTTGACGCGGCATGCTGACTAACTCTTCGTCCGCCTGCGGGAGGGCGGTTTAATAAATAAACCGCTCCCGCAATTCTTCCAGATTCAACTCGCGCAATATCTGCCCCAGCCTTTCCTGTGCATTTTTTCTCGGTACGCCCTTGCGGCTGGCAATAATCAGCTCATTCTTCATCGAATGTTCCCATCCGACCAGTTCTGTGACGGTCACTTGATAGCCGTGCGATTCCAGCAGCAGGCAGCGCAGCACGTTGGTAAGGTGGCTGCCGAATTCACGGGTGTGGATTGGATGCCGCCAGATTTCCGAGAGCGGCGTTTTGCCGAATGACTGATTCTTGTGCTTGTTCAAGATGGTCGCGACCTCGGCTTGGCAGCACGGAGCCAGCACGATGAATTTAGCCTGCTTGTGCAGTGCGAATTTGATCGCGTCGTCGGTGGCGGTGTTGCAGGCGTGCAGCGCGGTAACGACATCGACTTGTCCGGGCAGTTGCGGCGAGTGGATGGATTCTTCCACCGACAAATTCAGGAACGACATGCGCGCGAATCCCAGTCTTTCGGCCAGTTCGCGGGATTTGTTGACAAGCGCTTCGCGGGTTTCGATGCCGTAAATATGACCGGTCTCGCGTGACTTCAGAAATAAATCGTAGAGGATGAAGCCCAGGTAGGACTTGCCCGCGCCATGATCCGCCAGCGTCAGGTTTTGTCTTTCTGCGAGCACTTCGTCGAGCAATGGCTCGATGAAATGATACAAATGATAAACCTGTTTCAGTTTGCGCCGGCTGTCCTGGTTGAGCTTGCCGTCACGCGTCAAGATGTGCAGCTCTTTGAGCAGTTCGACGGATTGATTGGGTTTTATTTCGGGAATGAGGTTCATAGTGTTGCTGCACTCTAGCCGAATTTTAATTTCATCACCAGCACCGCGCCCGCCAACAACAGCGTGATGCAGTTGGCGATGATGATAGGCCATGATGCAAGCAGGATGCCGTAGCCTAGCCACAGCGCGACTCCGAGTGTGAACAGGGCGTACATGCCCAATGAGATGTCAGCCGTATGGCGTGTATGCCACACTTGCCACGCCTGCGGGATGAAGGCTGTTGTGGTAAGCGTGGCAGCAGCACTGCCAATATAATCAGTTATGTTCATGGTCAATGTCTGTGGTGTATTCGTTGAGATGACAAGTTGAGTTGGCGTGCATCAAAATGCATAATGGTAGCGTGTTTTGATCTATGTGATTTTGTTGAATATTTTATTGGGTTGGAGTGTATCTATGGCGAATCAACTGGCAAGGGCTCTGTTTATCGGGTTTGTGGTGAGTAATGCCGCGTTTGCAGAGGCCGAAAAAATGCCGGACTGGAATACGGAAACGCTATCCGGTGATTGGGATGGGCAGCGCTCCAGTCTCTACGATAAGGGGATTGCTGTGGAATTTACACACAAGAGCGATGTAATGGCGAATACCTCGGGCGGCGTTAGCCGTGGCTCGGCTTGGCTGGGGAACAGCGAGGCAGCAATCAATATGGATATGGGAAAGCTGGCCGGTTGGGACGACACCACAGTATTTATCCAATATCACGTTCAGCACAGCGACAAATCCATCAATAGTTATGTTGGCAGTTTTGCCGGAGTGGATAACATCGAGACTGGCACCCGCACCGGTCAGTTTTTTCAGGCGTGGCTGCAAAAGAATTCAGCCGATGAAAGTCTGTCGGTTCTGGCCGGGCTGTATGCGATTGACTCAGAGTTTTACGTGACCGATACCTCCGGCTTGTTCATCCAGCCGCCTTATGGCATGTCTGCTGAAATGGCTCAGACCGGCCAGAACGGTCCGCCAATTTTCCCGGTGGGTGCGCTGGCGGTGCGCATGAAATACACATCGTCTGATTTTTACCTGCAAGGCGCTTTGACTGATGGCGTACCGGGCGACCCCAACAACCCTCATGGCACACATATCAAGCTGGGCAAGGGTGACGGCACGCTCACTGTCGTCGAGCTCGGTTACACACCCTTGGTAGAGGGCGAATCCTTCAACAAGACCGCTGTTGGCTTGTGGCGCTATTCTGCACGCGTCAACGACCTGATTGATACGGATGCTTTCGGCAACCCATTGCGCCGCCCTGATCAAGGGTTCTACTTCATGGCAGAACGCACCTTGCATACCGAACAAAATGACCTTGCACAGGGTTTGTCAGGCTTCGTCCGTTTTGGCACGGTCAACAAAGATGTCTACCAGGCGGACTGGTCTGGAAGCCTGGGTTTGCACTACAAGGGGTTGTTTGACGGGCGCGACGATGACACCGCCGGTATTGCTGTGACCACCAGTCATGCCAGCGGCAAGTATCGCGATTCTCGACTTATTTTGGGCAATGCCTCAGATTCCTCCGAGACGGTGGCCGAGATTACATATCGTGCACAGCTTCAACCGTGGTTGGCAGTGCAGCCGATAGTGCAGCGCGTTTTTAATCCAAACATGGATACGACATTGGCAAATGCATGGGTAGCCGGTATGCGGCTTGAGGTGGCGTTTTAGAAGTTGGTTTCATTTCGTTGCGTCGATCACGATACGCCTTTTATCATGCGCGTTCGCTGAACGACTCGCAGGCCCGTTGCCGTTTTGAGTTAACAAACGTATATAGTATTTGACGAGCTTGAAATGATTTGCTATTGTGCTGGTCTTCGCTGACGCGGGGTGGAGCAGCTCGGTAGCTCGTCGGGCTCATAACCCGAAGGTCATAGGTTCAAATCCTGTCCCCGCAACCCATCAGCCGTTCTTTAAAAAACAAACAAACAACCGACGAGTGTAGGTGCTTGGTTTTTGGGAAGTTTCTGTGTTCTTCGGGACGTGGAAACGACTTTAAAAATATGTAGTACTTACGCAAAGTCGAAATGAATCATGTCAATGAT
>JAUSMR010000140.1 GCA_030645955.1 Gallionella sp.
GTGATGCCCTCTACCGCGCCAGCGGCGGGGTTGAGAATGGCGGAATCGCGGATTGTTTCGGGCATGGCTTACCTTTGTTAAAGCGCGAATCAGGCTGGCGGATCGCGCGGCCGAAGGTGCGCGCAGCACATCACCTACTTATGCGCTCATTCTGCACAATAAAATGCATGCCTTAGCTTGCAGGCGCCGGGGAGGGGTAGTGAGTCGGTAAATGAATTTTGCGCAACAAGTTTAAATCATAGCGATTAAGCCTGTTGCTCTCAGTGCGCTATCGCACATAAGGCGGAAATTTTATGCAAAGCGTGAAGCAGGGTCAGGGTTTAACCGTGACGGGCGGAGGGAAGTTCCCGGTGATTGCGTGCATCGCACAACAGCAAACGATCGAATTCGTTTTTGACCACCGTATAGCATTCACACACGCGGGACTCAAGGCCCGACCGGTCAAGTACGGTAATGTGGCCGCGGCGGTAGCGAATGAACCCCGCTTGCTGCAAATGCCCGGCGGCCTCGGTAATGCCTTCACGGCGCACGCCGAGCATGCTGGCAATCAATTCCTGCGTTATGGTCAATTCATTCGAGGGCAATCGATCGAGGGTTGACAACAGCCAGCGACACAGTTGGTGCTCCACCGAATGATACCGATTGCAGACCGCAGTTTGGGACATCTGTGTAATTAATGCTTGGGTATAACGCAGCATCAACTTTTGAAATGCGCCTGTACGGCGCCCCCCGACACGATTGAATTCCTCCATCATCAACCGCCCTTTCAGCCGGTAACCGCAGCCCGCAGTCTGCACGGTGGCCCTACTGGGCGTGGTATTGCCGCCCATGAAAAGTGAAATTCCGAGTATGCCCTCATTGCCCACTCCCGCGATTTCGGCCGATGCGCCGTTCTCCATCACGTAGTGTATTGACAAGATGGCGGTCGTCGGGAAATAGACGTGTTGCAATTGGCCACCGGATTCGTAGATGACTTCACCGAGCGGCATCGTAATCAGTTCCAGATGAGGGGAGATACGCTCGAATATTTCCGCAGGCAGGGTGGCGAGAAGATGGTTTTGTTTGGGGGTGTGCAGTGTGGGGATAATAGTGACCATTTTCTTGCCTCCAGAGCGTGCTACCGATAGGGTCAAAATAAAGATACAGCGGAACAACGAAGGTCAAGCCTGTAAAGGGGACCTCTAAAAATTCACATTTGCGAGCATTCGCTAAGAGAGTTTCCAGCTTACCACTCTTCCGGGCCTTGCTGACTGATTCCGCATGGGCTTCAGCCCGTAGCGAATCGGCGTCCCCTTGTGGGTATTTGGGCGAACCCTGAATTTTTAAGGGGCCACCAAATTTGCAAATCCCACTTTGTTGAATGGTGTTTCATCACGCACGAAAGTTGCATAGGTGTTTGCCTGATTATTGCGTAAGGAATGGGGAGAATTGGTTGTCGGTGTTTGCCTGACATGGTGTGCGCCAGGTACGCTGACAGGCAGGAATTGACGCTTGCCTCCTCAAGAGTTGCGACATCGCGAACAGTCTCTGCTGTAACGAACCCTTGCAATAATGACAAGTTCCGCTTGCACTAACTCACGATCCAGCCGGGTTTAAAGTCGTATGGCTAATTATGCAGAACCGGTTTCATCGGCTTATTCTTCCCGGTGAAATGATCAATCGGCAACCCTCTCAAGGAACCGGAATAATGTTTGATTGCATCACCACGCTACACGCAATCCCTGTCTGCCAAATCATCTGTAGCGAATGCTCAAAAATCTGGATTTTTAGAGGTTCCCTTATGTGCGTTATCGAACAGATCGTTTCGGAGCAGAGGAGGATGATGTGCATGGGTGTTTGAACCTCCCCCCTAAAAACACCTGAAGTACCCAGGCCCGGTTACGGCAATGCCGTCCCGGGCCTTTTTATAGGCGATGTGATCTGCCAACAACGCATGACGACGCTCACGGCGGCAGATAAGGAAACGCAGATTAAATCGTCATTGCGAGGAGCGTAGCGACGTGGCAATCCAGAAGTTCGTTTGATATCAAACAACTGGATTGCCACGCTTCGCTCGCAATGACGGATTGAGTGAATAAATTTGCGTTTCCCTAAGCTCGCGCAACGACGTGGACGTGCATGTCCTTGACGATCTGGTAACACTGGCAAGCGGCTGCTTCGAGACCACCCCCGTCGAGAATGCTGATTTCGCCACGGTTGTAACTGATCAGATTGCGTTGGCGCAAGTCGCCGGCGGCCTTGGTAACGCCAACCCGCCGCACACCCAGCATATTGCCAAGAAGATCCTGCGTTAGATGAAATTGATTCGATCGCACGCGGTCGCGCGTCATCAGCAACCAACGGGCGAGGCGGGCTTCGACCCGGTGAAAGCGGTTGCACGCGGCGGTTTGTGTCAATTGGACTATCAGTTCGTAAGTGTACCGGTACACCTCTCGTTGCAAGAGTGCGTTTTGCTGAAATTCGTTTTGAAAGTGCGCTGTTGTCATGCGCAGGGCCATTCCGGATCCTTGTACCATGGCGCGAACCGGCGAATCGCTTACCCCAAGCGCCAAGGGGATCCCGAGCATGCCTTCATGGCCGACCAGGCCGACTCCCAGAGCCTGATGTCCTTCTGCCAACGCGAGCAAAGACACGAGCGAATCGGTAGGGAAGTAAACATGGCGGATCGGTTCACCGGGACGATAGAGCACTTCGCCGAAAGTCAGCATGATCGGCTCCAGACGGTCAAGCAGCAGCTGATAGTCCTTGCGAGGCAAGGCAGCAAGCAGACTGTTTGCAACAGGAACTCGATACGCAAATAGCATTGGTCCATCCTTGGCAGTTCGCAGTCTGGTGTATCCATAGTCGGCAACCGGAGATACAAAATTACCTGTCCGATGTCGAAAACCGATACCGCATTGGCAGTGCGATCACGCCAAGCACTTTGGCGATTTGCGACATGACGTGAAACTACATCAAGGATTTTCTGCTGTATGTACGCCAGCGCACATTCGGGTTCATTACACACGGCGATGTTGATCGATGCCGGCTTGCAGCCCATCAGCCACGGTAAGCTGCGCCTTGTCGAAGCCCATGGCACGCTGTGGTCGGGCACAGGACAGCTCGATATCCGCGATACGGGCGGGCGAACCGGCATCGGTCGCGGGAAATTGTTCGCCTTATGTGTGACAGCGCACGGTACGCATCAGGTGCAAGGGGTATAAACAAAACATCGATGGATGGTCTCGGAATCGGTTGATGTTATGTTGGCCTGAAAAAAACCGGTATGAGTATCTGCCTTCGTCGTTAAGTAAAGAAAACCAACGTTGTGGTCGGCGGTGCAATCACTCAAGACTCATGTCCGTATTGGATTCTTTCCTGATTATTTTGGCAAAAACCTTTTTAAGGAGACTCATCATGAATTATCTTCAAAAACATTTCTCAGCGAGCCTGATTGCACTGGCCGCGTTATTTTCCACGGCAGGGGCTCAAGCCGCACCACCAGATATGGGTGACGCGGCCGGCTTCTCGGTCTTGGGTGCCACTGTAACGTGTACCAGCAGCGTGATCGCCGGAGACGTAGGCATCTCCCCCGCGACCGCGTTCACCAATACCGGCTGCACGATTGCGGGAGGGATGCCCCCTGCAACCAACATGGCCGCAATTGGGGCGCGCGCTGACTTCCTCGACGCCTACGCTGCAATCAAGTCCGACACTGTCACACCTTGCACCGGTACTTTGCTAAGTACGATCACGGGCCCCGTGACGCTGGCACCCGGTGTCTACTGCACCGATGCGGCATTGACGGGGGCGGGTGAATTGACACTCGACTTGACGGCCAACGGGGGTGGCGACGGAAGCGGGGTCTGGATATTCAAAATCGGTGCAGCCCTGACCGGCACCAACTTCTCGGTGGTCATGGCCAACGGCGGGCAGCCGTGCAACGTGTTCTGGGCACCGAGCGCGGGCGTGACCATGACGACTTCGGCGCTCAAAGGAAACATCCTCGCGGGTGGCACCACTGGGGAGATCACCATGACCGCTGGAACCAACACCTTGGTCGGTCGAGCCTTGGCGAATGTCGCCGTGACGATGACTAATGCCAACGTCATCGGCTGCGACGTGCTGCCGGGTCCCGGCGGGCAGCCACCGGGTTCCTCGTCTTGCAAGGACAAGGATTACGATAGGCATCACCATGGGCATGATCATGAAGACGATAAACACCATGGACATGACAGAGATGGTCATGATGATGACGGCAAAGGGCATGGATCGTATCTTGACAACCCGTACGATAAGCATGACAGCAAGAGCGGCAAGAGCGGCAAGAAGTAAGCCTGCAATCGCGAAGAATGAAAAAGGACCCGCGAGGGTCCTTTTTCTTGTTGGCACCTTGAGTATGGCAACGCTCATCCTGTTAAGGGATCGCCTCTATCACTCCTGAGAATCCGCAATGTTCATTTCAGGAGAAATATCTTGGATGTTCCAGCGTGAAATACTCGTTCTAAACGATAAACACCATTGAAAGCCGGGAATGATCACGGCATATTCATTTCAACTCTTACTATCGCGTGCTGTCCACTCCTGTACCAGGCTGAATCCCACCGCAAGCAGCGTCGGCCCGATGAAAACGCCGACAAATCCGAAGGCTAGCACTCCCCCCCCCACACCGAACAGAACCAGGATAAACGGCAAGTGGCTGCCGTGGCTGATCAGCAGGGGTTTCACCACGTTGTCCACGGTGCTGATCAGGAAAAATCCCCACAGCAGCATGAAAATTCCCCATCCCACGGTACCCTGGTAGAACAGCCAGATGGCCGCGGTGCCCCATATCAGGGGTGGCCCGACGGGAACCACGGAAAGCAGGGAAGTGACTACGCCGAGTGGCAGCGCTGCCGGCACGCCCGCGATGAGGAAACCAATTGTGGCCACGAAACCCTGCGCCAGAGCGGTTCCCAGTAGTCCGTACATGACACTTTGCACGGTGTTATTGATGATGCCGAGGACATTCTCCACATGAGTTCCGGCCACCCGATCCATCGCCACGTTGAGAAAACGCGCCAACGCTGCGCCATCGCGATAGAAGAAGAAACTGACGAAGGCGGCCAGACTCATTTCTATGACACCCCGCCCAAGCAGGATACCACCTGCGAGCAGAAAATTCTTGGCGGGTTCCAGCAAACGTTTCGCCAGAGAGCCCCTTTCTTCCGGACTGGTGGCGATCAGGTGCCAATACTCAGCGACTGATTCGCCAACTATCGGCACACCCTTGAGCCAAACCGGGGGCTTTGGAGGTCCATTCTCGATGGCCTGCTTGATCCCATCGTAAAAGGAGGTAACGTTATCGGCAAGGTTGTATGCCACCAGTGCCAGCGGCAGGATAACCACGAGCGCCAGCGATAACGTCATGGTGAGCGCGGCCATGTTTTGCCTGTCCTTCATCCTGCGCAATAACCAAGCATAAAGTGGCCAGGTCGAGACACACATCACGGCGGCGAGCAGCATCGCGGTCAGGAACGGCCTCAGCACCAGGAAGCAACCTGCTACCAGAATAAACACGACGGCAAGATGTGCAAAATATTCGAAACGTTTTTCCACGGTGTCGTACCTCATCCTGACTCTGGGAATCAACCCCCCAGTCAGGTATTTTTCAGTGAATTAATAAGTGAATTAATAATAGCGGGCAGTCAATCTGTCCTGCACCCATATTTTCTAGACGGATAAGTTAACGTGATTATAGAGTCGGCCATCAAATAGTTTTGTAGGCTGGTGGTGAGCAACGCGAACCCCAGCATGTTTGAAGCCACCAAACGCTGGGGTTCGTGCCTCACCACCAGCCTACGGCATAGCGACCATTTCGATCTGTTTAATGGCCAACTCAATAGTTTAGATTATGCTGGAAAACCATTCAAATCCCTAAGGAGACGCAGAATAAATCGTCATTGTGAAAAGCCTTTAGCTGCGAGCGAAGCGCGGCAGGAAGCGGCGTGGCAATCCAGAATATTTCCGCGCCCTAAACAGAAACCTGCGGTTTGGGAGGTGGCAATCCGACCACCCGGTAGAAATTGCTTAAATCGCTCAGGTCATCAAACACCGCTGTTGCCCCTTCAAAATTCTGGTTGCGTGTGTAGTGGTTAGTGGTAATAAAAGTGTTGATTCCTGCTGCGAGACTGGAACGCAGACCGTTTTCGGAATCTTCCAGGGCAATGCAGTCGGCGGCGGACAAGCCCATTTTTTCCAGCACCCAGAAATAAATATCCGGCGCGGGTTTTTTGTGCGGCACGATGTCGCCGCAGCCGTTGGCGGCAAAATAATCCGCCCAGTTCTTTCCCAGCCCAACTTCCAGCAGGGCGGAAACATTTTCCGGCGTGGTGGTGGTGGCGATGGCAAGTGTGATGCCTGCCGCTTGCGCATCGTTGATGAGCTGCTTAATGCCGGGGCGCAACGGGATGTGACCTTCGCGCAGCATGGCGATGTAGTGCGCGGTCTTTACCTTGTGCAGGTGTTTGACGAACTCTTCAAAATCTTCGGGCCTGGTAAAGCCAGTCAAAAAACTTTCCACGAAGTATTTGATGCGCTCCTTGCCGCCGGTCACCTTGAGCAGCTTGTCGTACAGCGCGACATCCCAGTTCCAGTCGAGACCGCATTCCGCAAAAGCCTTGTTGAACGATTTGCGGTGCCCGTCCTCGGTGTCGGCGAGCGTGCCGTCCACGTCGAATATGATGGCTTTGATGGTCATGGTTGAGCGAATATGATCGGTGAGTAAAGAGGCAATATTCGCCACGGATTAACACGGATAGCCACGGATAAGTGCGTGGTTTCATCAGTGTTTCATCCGTGTTAATCCGTGTTAATCCGTGGCTAAATTCTGATTTGGTTTGTCAGCGCCCCATGCCGGGAAATTTCCCCGCCATGCCGCGCATCATCTTGGCCATGCCTCCGCCCTTGCCGAACATTTTCATCATCTTCTGGGTTTGCTCGAACTGGTTGAGCAACTGGTTGACATGCATCACCTGTACGCCCGCTCCTGCGGCGATACGCCGCTTGCGCGAGGCCTTGATGAGTTCAGGTTTGCTGCGCTCCAGTGGCGTCATCGAGTTGATGATGCCTTCCAGACGATTAATGGATTTGTCATCAACTTTAGAACCTGCTGCAGCCTGGCTGAGTTGCGCGGGCAGTTTATCCATCAGCGCTGACATGCCACCCATCTTGCGCATCTGCACGATCTGCATCTTGAAATCGTTGAGGTCGAAGCCTTGTCCGCTTTTCACCTTCTTGGCGAGCTTCTCGGCTTCGGCATGATCGACTCCGCGCTGCGCTTCTTCGATCAACGACAGCACATCTCCCATGCCAAGCACGCGCGAGGCCATGCGTTCGGGGTGGAAGGCTTCGAGGCCGTTGGGCTTCTCGCTCACACCGACAAATTTGATCGGCTTGCCGGTGATCTGGCGAACCGACAAGGCTGCGCCGCCGCGCGCATCGCCATCCAGCTTGGTGAGAATGATGCCGGTCAGCGGCAGCGTTTCACCAAATGCCTTGGCAGTGTTTACCGCGTCCTGCCCGGTCATCGCATCGACCACGAACAGCGTCTCGATCGGCTTGAGCGCGGTGTGCAATTGCTGGATCTCTTCCATCATCGCGGTATCGATAGCCAATCGTCCGGCGGTATCGACGATCAGCACGTCGTGATAATGCCTGCGCGCAAAGTCCAGCGCGGCCAGCGCGATGTCCTGGGGTTTCTGGCTGATGTCCGAAGCGAAAAAATCGATTTTCAGTTGTTGCGCCAGTATGCGTAATTGCTCGATCGCCGCGGGACGATACACGTCGCAACTGACCAGCAGCACCTTCTTTTTTTGCTGGTCGTGCAACAGTTTGGCGAGTTTGCCGCTGGTGGTGGTTTTACCCGCACCCTGCAAGCCGGCCATCAGGATCACGGCGGGCGGGGTGGTGGCAAGATTGAGCGCATCGTTGTGCTCGCCCATCAGTTTGGTGAGTTCGCGGTGCACGACGCCAATCAGCGCTTGACCCGGATTCAGGTTGCCGATGACTTCGTGTCCGAGCGCTGCCAGTTTGACTTGGGCGATGAATTCCTTGACGACCGGCAGCGCGACGTCGGCTTCGAGCAGCGCCATGCGCACTTCGCGCAGGGTATCCTGGATGTTGCTTTCGGTGAGGCGCGCCTGGCCGCGCAGCGTTTTGATCACGCCGGAAAGGCGGTTGGTAAGGTTGTCTAACATAGATGTTCCTGTTGGTAGCTATTCATGCAGATAGTGTAGAATCTGCGGAGTCTAAAACATCCTGGCAAATAATGTCCAACGTTCTCATTTCACTGATCGCTTTTGCCGCCTATGGTGTGCTGGCCGCCTATTTCTGGCGGGCGCAGGTGCGCGGCGAGGGGGATGTGTTGAGCCGGGGGGCGATGGGGCATCTGGTGCTGATCCCGCTGGTTTTACACGGTTACCTTCTCATCCAGAATTTGTTTGCCAATGGCGGGTTCAACCTGAGCATGACCAATGCGCTGTCGCTGATCATCTGGCTGACGCTGCTGGTGTATTCGGGGGCGCGTTTTTTCTACCCCATCGGCGGATTGCAGGCGCTGGTGCTGCCCCTGGCGGCGGTGGCCGTGTTGCTGCCGGAACTTTTCCCGTCCGCGCACCAACTGGAAAATACCGGTTTGTTTGCCTTCAAGGCGCACATTGCCGCCGCGATGCTAGCCTACAGTTTGTTTACCATCGCCATGCTGCACGCGGTGCTGATCTCGCTGGTGGAAAAACGCCTGCATCATGCGACCTTGCCGCGCATCCTGCAAAGCCTGCCGCCGCTGATGACCATGGAAACCCTGCTGTTCCGCATGATCGGTATCGGTTTTGTGTTGTTGACACTGACGCTGGCATCCGGCGTGGTGTTTTCCGAGGAAATATTCGGCAAGGCGTGGCAGTTCAATCACAAGGTGCTGTTCGGTTTTGTGTCCTGGGGAGTGTTTGCCGTGCTACTGTGGGGGCATCATTTTTATGGCTGGCGCGGTCGTGTTGCGGTGCGCTGGACAGTGAGCGGCTTCGTGTTTTTGCTGTTGGCTTACCTGGGCAGCAAGTTTGTTCTGGAAGTGTTGCTGCACAGATAATGAAGGTCTGAAAACCCGTTGATTTTCTATGGGTTGCAAGAAGCACCCCAAATGTCGTAGAATTCGCGCCCTTTCGCTTGGCCAACTTACTTGAATAGGTTTTATATATGGTAATCATTCGTCTTTCCCGTGGCGGTTCTAAGAATCGTCCGTTTTTCAATGTGGTGGTAGCGGATTCTCGCAATCGCCGCGACGGTCGTTTCATCGAACGCGTCGGCTTCTACAATCCGCTCGTTGCGGAAGGCCAGGAAGCGCTGCGCCTGCAACTGGAGCGCGTGAGCCATTGGCAAAGCAAGGGTGCGCAATTGAGCGACACCGTTGCCAAGCTGGTCAAGCGCGCCGGAGTTGCGGCAGCCTGATTTAAAGAGTGCAGTTGTCCAAGCCTGACGAAGCAAGCGCCATGGTAATCATGGGGCGCATCGCAGCCGCGCACGGTATTTGCGGTTGGGTCAAAATCCAGCCGTTCACCGAGCATCTCGATAGCCTGCTGGATTATCGGACATGGTGGATAGGCCATGAGCATGGCCCGTGGCGTGAGGTGGAAGTCAAGCAATGCGAGGCGCATAACAAAACGCTGGCCGCGCTATTGCCGGACTGTCCGGACCGTACCGCCGCCGAGAAGCTGAAAGGCTTGTTGATTGCCGTGCCACGCAGCAGTTTGCCGAAGCAGGACGCAGGCGAATACTACTGGTCTGATCTGATCGGGCTCGCGGTGGTGAATGAAGCGGGCGTATTGTTGGGCACAGTTGCAAACCTGCTGGAAACCGGCGCTAACGAGGTATTGAGCGTGCAGGGTGACGGCGGCGAAATTCTGATCCCGTTTGTGGCTTCGGCTATCAAGCGGGTGGATTTAAAAAGCAAGACCATTCATGTGGATTGGGCGGCGGATTACCTGAGATGATATTCGATGTCATCACGTTATTTCCGCAGATGTTCGATGCGCTGACGCAGTATGGCATCACACGGCGCGCGGCAGAACAGGGAAACTATGAATTAAGGACGTGGAATCCGCGCGATTTCACCACGGATAATTACCGCACCATCGACGATCGCCCCTACGGCGGCGGCCCCGGGATGGTGATGCTGGCAGAGCCGCTGGTCGGCGCGATCAGCGCAGCCATACAGCGGCAGGCAGCAAGCGGCGTGAAAAAAAGCCGTGTGGTGTATATGTCGCCGCAAGGCAGGTTGCTGACCCACGCGGTAGTCAAGGAACTGGTGGCACAGCCGGATGAAGGGTTGATCCTGCTGGCGGGGCGTTACGAAGGCATCGATGAGCGCCTGATCCGCCAGTATGTGGATGATGAGATTTCCATCGGCGACTATGTGTTGTCCGGTGGCGAGTTGGCGGCAATGGTGTTGATGGATAGTCTGGTGCGGCAACTGCCCGGAGTGTTGGGCGATGCCGAATCGGCGGAGCAGGATTCCTTTGTGCAGGGCTTGCTGGATTGCCCGCACTACACCCGCCCGGAACAGTTTAATGGTGAAGCCGTGCCCCCGGTGTTGTTGTCCGGCAATCATGCGGATATTCAGCGTTGGCGGCTTCAGCAGTCGTTGGGCAGGACGTGGTTGCGCAGGCCGGATCTATTGGCCAGGCGTGATTTGACAAAAGAGGAGTCTCGGCTTCTGGCAGCGTTCCAGAAGGAACAAGATCCGATAACCAAGGAGTAGTAAAGTGAATTTGATCGAAACATTGGAACAAGAAGAAATCGCCCGTCTGGGTAAAACCATCCCTCAGTTTTCGCCCGGCGATACCGTTATCGTCAACGTGAACGTGGTCGAGGGTGAACGCAAGCGCGTTCAGGCTTTCGAGGGTGTCGTGATCGCCAAACGCAATCGCGGCCTGAATTCCGGCTTCATCGTGCGCAAGATTTCCGCCGGTGAAGGCGTGGAACGCACCTTCCAGACCTACTCGCCGATCATCGCCAGCATTGAAGTGAAGCGCCGCGGCTCTGTACGCCGCGCCAAGCTGTACTATCTGCGTGATCGTTCCGGCAAGTCGGCACGTATCAAAGAAAAACTGGCAATCCGCGCTTAATCGCCAGCAGGTTTTTCGGCAGGGCAAAAACGGAAGCTTCGGCTTCCGTTTTTTATTTGTGGGCGCCTCTATAGATTCAAAATCCTAAGCGAGACAAGGCGCGAAAGAAATTTTAGTGCGCCGCATATATTTCATATGTAAGCGTTAAAATTTTTTGAGCAACGCAGTATCGCGACGGAGTTTGGATTTATAGAGGTGTCCTTGTGCGCTATCATCGCGGCATGGACTACCAGGCAAAACTATCCGTCCCGTTTGGCGTGCTCGGCATCCGCTGCTCCGCAGATGCGTTGACTGGCATCTACTTCCTGCCGGCGAGCGAAAAGCCGCAGCGCGCCACCAGTGCTTTCGCGGAAACCGTGTGCGTACAGTTGCTGTGTTATCTGGAAAATCCCGATGCGGAATTTTCCGTGCCGCTCGAATTAAACGGAACCCTGCACCAGCAAAAAGTCTGGCAAGCCATGCTGGGCATCCCGCGCGGACAAACGCGCAGCTACGGCGAGTTGGCCACCGAGTTGAAATCCTGCGCGCAGGCCGTCGGGCAAGCATGCGGCGCAAATCCGATCCCCGTCATCATTCCCTGTCATCGCGTGGTGGGCAAGGCAGGCTTGGGCGGTTTTATGAAGCACGCCAGCGGCGATCTGCTGGACATCAAGCGTTGGTTGCTAATACATGAAGCAATGGCCCCCATGCAGGGGGAGGGTTGGGGAGGGGGTAGAAGTTCGGAATTACTTTCGCCCGGCAGAATAAAAGCGAAATGAACAACGCCGACCTCCTAGACGAATTCTGCGACAACCTGTGGCTGGAAGACGGCCTGTCGCGCAACACGCTGGACAGCTACCGGCGCGACCTGAGCAAGTTCGCCGCGTGGCTGGAGAAACAGCGCGACGCATCCATTCTGCAAACCACGCACGGCGACATACAAGGTTACCTCGCCCATCTGGTCACGGTGCAAAAAGCCAAGCCCAGCAGCACCGGGCGCAACATCTCCAGCCTGAAGCGGCTGTTCCGCTATCTGCTCAGGCAAGGCAAGATTGCCACCGATCCCACGCTGCAAATCGATACGCCCAAACTGCCGCGCAACCTGCCCAAGAGCCTCACCGAGCAGGATGTCGAGCGGTTGCTCGAAGCGCCGGATAACCAGACGCCACTGGGCCTGCGCGACCGCACCATGTTCGAAGTGTTGTACGCCACCGGCCTGCGCGTGTCGGAACTGGTCACGTTGCGCATCACGCAGGTGAGTATGGATATGGGTGTGGTGCGCGTGATGGGCAAGGGCAGCAAGGAGCGGCTGGTACCCTTGGGCGAAGAAGCGCTGGACTGGCTGCGCCGCTATCTGGCGGATGGGCGCGGAGTGTTGCTTGGCAAACAGATGAGTGACGCGATGTTCGTGACGGCCAGAGGTGAAGGCATGACACGCCAGTTGTTCTGGTACCTGATCAAAAAGCACGCAAAGCATGGCGGGCTGAACAAATCGCTGTCGCCGCACACGCTGCGCCACGCCTTCGCTACGCATCTGCTGAACCATGGCGCGGACTTGCGTGTGGTGCAAATGTTATTGGGGCATGCGGATATTTCCACGACGCAGATATATACGCATGTGGCGCGTGAGAGGTTGAAGCAGTTGCATGCGATGCATCATCCGAGGGGGTAGTGGCCTTTGTGGCACGAAAATCGTGGATGTAGTAGGATTAAATCCTATTCGATTCAATGGAGGCAATTATGCGCACAACCCAGCAATTCAGTATCACCCTGCCAAATGAGATGGCGGACGCTGTTAAAAGCAAGGTTGCGGCCGGCGAGTACGCTACCGAAAGCGAAGTGATCCGGGACGGGTTGCGCGCCCTGTTGGTACGTGACCGCGCTGTGGAAAATTGGCTACGGCAGGAAGTTGGAACGGCCTATGACGCGCTGAAGGCTGACCCGGCGCGGGCTGTCACCGTTGATCAAGTGCGGGCAAGGCTTGCGACCGAACACAAGAAAGCCACCGCAAAAGCGTGAGTCAGTACACCGTAATTTTTACGCCAGAAGCGCAGGAGCAACTTGCGGCGCTTTACCGCTACATCGCGGTCGTAGCATCACCAGAGATTGCGGATCGCTATACCAATGCCATTGTCACGTATTGCGAGGGATTACATACCTTCCCGCTTCGTGGCACCTGCCGCGATGACATTCGCCCCGGACTGCGCATCACGCACTACAAAAAGCGGGCAGTGATCGCTTTCGAAGTGGATGCCGAGCTGGTCACCATCATCGGTGTGTTCTACGGCGGACAAGACTACGAGACTGATTTGCAGTCCGAACTAGACGAGTAGGCGTTCGGAGGAAACAAGGTTCGCCTGATTGCTGCGATTCACTACAACACGGGGCGGGTGTTTATCCGGTCAGTATTGACGCACAAGGAATATGACCAAGGAGGCTGGAAATGAATGCACGGCTTAAAGCAGCAATACAACACTGGAGCTTTGTCGCGCCAGTGCTGCAACCTGCACGTAATGAGAAAGAATATGCCGCTCTGGTCGAAGCGCTCGATGCGGCACTCCATGCGGGAGGCGCCGATGAGGCCCACCCGCTCGCCCGGCTTGCAGAGTATCTGGGTGAGTTGATTGCCGAATACGAAGCCAAAGACAAGATGCCGCCAGCGGCGACAGGAGCGGAGGTATTACGTTACCTGATGCAGCGCGATAACTTGCGCCAGATTGACCTGCCTGAGTTGGGCAGCGAAGGCATCGTGTCAGAATTGCTGTCTGAGCGACGCGATTTCAATGCCCGCCAAGCCAAAGCGTTGGCAGCACGATTTGGAGTTTCGGCGGCGATGTTTTTGTAAGGGACCTCAGAGTCAGGCTTGATTTACACCGCTGCTATGCTACGTATCTAGACCTGCCCCTGCGCTTGTGTTCAGAAATCATTTTTCGTCTGATCTGATCGATTACTAATAAGGCTGCCATGAACAGCCTTCGCTAGTTTAAGCATTGGGTCTATCAAGTGATCTTTGTGGATGGTTTCATATCCAGAAACGGTCATTGAGTAGTTTTGGCCCATGTCGTCCTGGTATTTATCAATTGTTGGTTTCTGAATAATCATGTCGGTGTGTGCGATGAGTTCATCTCTCAACGCTAAAACTTCCTTGTGAATATCTAGGAGATTTCTCGGAACGTGTTTTTCGCTAATGCGAAGTCCCTTCGTCCGATCACTGTAACGGTTGGTCGAAAACGGTTTAGCGTAGGAGATGACAGCATCTCTGAATAATGCAGCCTTCAGGTACTTGTCATCGGTGCCGCGGAGATACTCAATAGATTTTTGAACCCTCTCCATGTCTATCAGAGAAAGATGCGCCAAGGCTAGTTGCTCGTCGTGCTTTTCGCTCATGATTTTTAGTGAGGCTGTAGAAAAACCCCTTGAGGGGTCGAGCAAATCATTTTTCGGGGGTCATTCGACCCATCCCAACGTGATGATCGCCGAATGCGGCGCGTTTTAAGAGGTCGATTTTTGTTCATCGCAATTCCGAATTTTAGAAATTTAGTCCGCGTAGGGTGCAATGCCCGTTGGTTGTTGCACCCTACGCGAGCTGGCTCAATCGTGCATGTTGTGGTTGATGATCCGGCGACTCTTTAAGCTCGGATCGGCGCTTAATGCTATATGGACAGAGATGGAAACTTTACTTCCTCTGCTCGCCTTGAAGAATACTCCAACCGATGAACACGGTGGCTCGACCGTCAAGGATTTCGCCCAATGACCAGGAACTGGTTTGTTTGCGGCTTTGTCGGACTCGATAGGAGCGAGCGCGGCATCTGTTGGAGCCTTTGCTACGAGTTTTGTGATTATGTATTTGGTTTTGTCTGGCCCGTCTATGCCTACAGAAAGGTGGCGATAGTCTTTGAGACGATCACCAGAGTCCATGCTTTTCAGAGATGGCTGCGAAGTGACCCAAAGCCGTTGCGATGTCTGGTAGGCAAGTGCAGCGAAGATGGCAGTAGCTGCGGTGCTAAATGCGGTGATCCACTCGGTGCTGATATTCATGATATTACCTTGTCACCTAACGTCGCACACTGGAGGCAAAAAGCAGAGCGTAGCGGCACTTTTTGCCGTCTGAGTGAATTTGCCTTGTTAAGTGCTGTTATCACGAGAATTCTCTCTCAAATGCCAATAAAATCTCTTCTGTAGCATCCAAATGCTGAGCAGCGTTCTGAATTTCTGGAATGTTGCTTTCATGAAATGGGACTTTGCTTTCTTTAATTCGCTTAATCGCTCTTAAGCCTTGCTGCGCAAAGCTTAGAGCTTCGTCTTTTTTGTTAAGCATGCGTTTTAGGCTTGCCAACAGGACATATGCGTTTATCTGATTTGCGTCGATGATTCTTGCCGATTCAAGCAGGTTCATTGCATCCCCATAAACCTTCGACAGTTTTCTTTCATTTATGTTGCCGCTCCTAAACATATTGGCAACGTGAGCAGATGCATTCGCCCCATGCTTGAAGAGGATTCCAGAAATAACTGAGCATGCCACTTTGGGACCTATGCCATTGAGCTCAATATCTTCATATTCTTTCACTAATCCATTATCCATTGAGGTGATAACGAATACCTCAAACATGGGATCATCGTTGTACTTTGCTATCAAAGCATCAATTATTATCGGATCGACTTTGTGCCAAGGCCGTGTTCTCGAAAACCAATCCTTTCGTTCAAAGTTATTAGTATTTTTGTGAAAAGGCTTCGATTTATTCTCGTTCTCAACTTTGTCCTTCTTCAGGAAGCCAAATAGACCCATGATATTCCTCCGAAGTATGATGCTCCTAGTGACTTAACGAATTTAGATGACATTAATACTAGCAAGCCGGGTTGTTAAATCAAAGCAGTAGCAAGCAACAAACTAATGCGTAGTTACCGGAGAGTAGCTGTAGTTATGCCGCCACACCCACGGCGCCATAGGGTTGGCATCAGCCCATAGGCCTGTTTTCAATGCCCGCGCTTCGTCCTGCACAGCATACAAGCTTTTATCTTTAACGTACTTGTCATACACACACGCCATGCCGCGTTTCAATTGTTCTGCATTGGCATCAGTGCCGTCGCATACTACACGCGCAATGATGCGGTGATACCGGTCAGTGCCTTGGGCTGTGATTACAGCCTGCTTATTGAAACACATTTCCGACAACGATTTTTTTGAGCGTTGACCAAAAGGTTGTTTCTTCTCCGGTGCATCTGTTTCCGCTAGCCGAACTTTAACCTGCTGCTGATCGCACAGGGCGGTCAGCGTGTCGCCATCCACAACAGCAATGACCAGACATGCAGCGAGAATGAAACTCATGTGCGAACCAACCCATCGAGCCAGCATTAACCGTGGCAATGCTGATAAGATAAAGGCGGCTCCGCCCTTTTGGGAAAATTACCCTACTTTTTATTCACACCATGTGGCCGACTTTCAATAACAATCAAAAACCCACGTCTTCTGCTACAGGGCAGCAAAGACGGCCTTTGGCATTCACTGAGTTAGTGGCGAGGATGGGAGATTTCTCCGATCTCGTGGCGAATGATGTCGCACTGAAATTCTGGCTGCCAGAACCGTCCGAGTGCGCGCTCGATGAAATGGGAGAGCGGAATGGTTTGTCGAAGAGCGAATTTTTACGACAGTTCTTTGCCATCCATTGCTACGGCCTCTATGCTTTTTATGCCATGAAAGATGCGCGGCCTTATTTGTTCAAAGAATCTTCTGGGATTCTTTATCAGAGTGCCCTTCCTGAGGAACTACCGCCGGGCAAGAAGCGGATTGAAACATATTGGGTTCCAGAGCTTGGGAAGAATATAGCGCCGATCAAGGTCTGGATGCCGACAAGATTAAGAAACGACCTTGCCGTTCTTGCTCAGCATGCCAGCCTGACCATATCGAATTACGTTCGGGAAATTGTTATTTCGCGCCTACTGGGGCAAGGCATGCTGCCGACTCGCCCAGAGATGTTTCAAGTATCCGCCACATCCGCAGCAGACGATTGGATTGAAGGCCGAAATGTGCGCTGGCGGGAGGTATCCAAAGACGAATATCGTCAGCACTCTGTATCAGAGGTACGTACCAAGATAGTCGATGATCATTGTGTTTAAACTATTTTCGACTTTTCGTTTGATAGACAGATCATGGTACATAGCGGAGACTGGCAAACGGTTTTGAATTTCTGTTTTCCTTCCCTTTTTTGTGCGCTGCCTCTATCTGCTGCCGGGCTACCCCCGGCGGTTTTGACTTTGATTGATGGGTATCGCTACACTCAACCCATCCTACACACTTCACCCTTCGACAAGCTCAACACGAACGGCCTTAGCCGTTGGGCTACCACCGGCTACTTAACCTGCCCCCGTTCAATACTAACCCCCACCATCTTGCAATTCCGTATCGCCTGCAGTTTGGCGACGCTGACCTTGACCCACGGGGCGTTGAAGTCCCTGAGGATGATCTGCGCGATGTGTTCGGCCAGCGTTTCCAGCAATGAGAAGTGCCCTTCGCTCAATACCGTCTGGATGTGCTGCGCGACTTGTGCATAATCCAGCGCGTCGCTGATGTTGTCAGTCTGGCAGGCAAGGCTGTCGGGCAGGGCGATGTCAAGGTCGAGTTGCAGGGTCTGCGGCACGCGCTTTTCCCATTCGTATATGCCTATTAACGTGGTGACCTTGAGTTCGCGCAGGAAGATGATGTCCATGAGATGTGTTGTCAGATTAGTTATTCGCGGGAATGACGAATTCTTGGTTTTTACAAGTTGTCTCAAGTAAAATCCGCCGCTCGCATTTTAAGGTATTTCAGATGATGACTTTGGTTTTTGTAATTGCTGCCTATCTGCTGGGCTCAATCTCTTTCGCTGTTATCTCCAGCAAGCTATTCAATTTGCCCGATCCGCGCAGTTACGGTTCCGGCAATCCCGGCGCGACGAATGTGCTGCGCAGCGGCAAGAAGGCGGCCGCGGCGTTGACGCTGCTCGGCGATGCGGCCAAGGGCTGGCTGGCGGTGTTTGTGGCGGTACAGTTTGCTTTGACCAATGTGCAGATCGCACTGGTCGTGCTGGCGGTATTTCTCGGGCACGTCTTCCCGGTCTTCCTGCGCTTCAAGGGCGGCAAGGGGGTGGCGACGGCTTTGGGCGTGCTGCTGGGGCTGAATGTATGGCTGGGGTTGAGCGCGCTGGCTACCTGGTTGTTAATGGCACTGTTGTTCCGCTATTCGTCGCTGGCAGCTTTGACTGCCGCCGCTGGCGCACCGATCTTTGCATTTCTGCTTGGGTTGCCACAGGAGTGGGTGCTGGCATCCGGCATCATGTTGCTGCTGCTGGTCTGGCGGCATAAAAAAAATATTCAAAATCTGCTGGCGGGGAAAGAGGCAAGGATAGGCAAGCGCAGCGATGCTTGAGTGGAATGCAGCGCAAAAAAAATGCCCCTGAACCTAAGATCAGGGGCAAAGGTCTTAATCTACTTGGGAGGAGATAAGACACCCGCTCAGGGAAGGGAAGCGGGTGAAAGCTTGCGCTATTCACATACTCAGGCAGGCGAACTCTAAAATAGTTCCATTGAAAAGTTTTTTATTGTAGCCGTGTCAGCTTGCGGCGCTCTCCGCCAAATCCCAGCGCGGCTTGACGTCGAAGCGGTAGTCTTTTTTCCCTTGTTGTTGCGCGAGCCGCAACGCTCCGGCGAAGGCGATCATCGCGCCGTTGTCGGTGCAGAATTCCAGATCGGGATAAAACACTTTGCCGCCGCGCTTGCCGATGCTTTCGGTCAAGCGGGTACGCAACAGTTGGTTTGCGCCCACGCCACCTGCCACCACCAGCTGATTCAAGCCGGTCTGCGCCAGCGCGGCGCGCGCCTTGTTTGCCAGCACATCGACGATGGCTTCCTGCACGGCGCAGGCGATATCGGCCCGCGTCTGTTCGATGATTTGAAATTCGCGCAGCGATTCGTTTGTCCCCTCGCCCGCTGGAATTGAAGATTGCATTTCTCGTTCGCCCTTTCTCCCGCTTGCGGGGGAAAGTTGTATAGGGGGGCTTTTCTCCGGGAGAGGGTTGGGGTGAGGGAAACAGGTTTGCTGGCGAACCAGCGTCAGCACCGCCGTCTTTAATCCGCTGAAGCTGAATTCCAGATCGCCGCTGTGCAGCATCGGGCGCGGCAGTTTGTATATACCGGGGCGGCCACGCGCGGCGAGTTTTGCCAGTTCCGGGCCGCCCGGATAACCCAGTCCCAGCAGTTTCGCGCTCTTGTCGAAAGCTTCTCCTGCGGCGTCATCCAGTGTTTCGCCGAGCAGGGTGTATTGCCCTATGCCGTCCACGCGCATCAATTGCGTGTGCCCACCGGAGACCAATAAGGCGACGAAGGGAAATTCCGGTGCGGGGTCGGATAGCAAAGGGGAGAGCAAATGGCCTTCCAGATGATGGATGCCGATGCTGGGAATGTCGAGTGCGTAAGCCAGCGCATTCGCAACACTGGCTCCGACCAATAGTGCGCCACCCAAGCCCGGTCCCTGTGTGTAGGCAATCGCGTTGATCTGGGCTAGCGACACATCGGTTTCGCGCATGACTTGGCGCACCAGCGGAATAATGCGCCGTACATGATCGCGCGAAGCGAGTTCGGGAACCACGCCGCCATATTCGCTGTGCATGGCGACCTGTGTGTGCAGCGTGTGCGCCAGCAACCCGCGCCCCATCTGGTAGAGCGCGATGCCGGTTTCATCGCAGGACGACTCGATTCCTAGTGTGATCAGTGACATTTTTTGGTTTTTCCGGTGAGGCGGCATTGTAGTGAAGAACGCGATCGAATGCGCCATTCGGAATTATTATCAAATTATCTCAAAAAGGTGTTGACGAGAACTTTTCCATCTCTATAATGCGCACCTCTTCGCTGCACGGCAATTTAGCCAAGTAGCCGTTCTTTAAAAAACAAACAAACAACCGACGAGTGTAGGTGCTTGGTTTTTGGGAAGTTTCTGTGTTCTTCGGGACGTGGAAACGACTTTAAAAATATGTAGTACTTACGCAAAGTCGAAATGAATCATGTCAATGAT
>JAUSMR010000145.1 GCA_030645955.1 Gallionella sp.
GGCATGACTTGTTACTGGCGGCGAGACTTTTTGTAGTCTTTGGCCCGATGGCGGGGCATCAGGCAAGCTTGTCGATGGACGCAAGAACGGCGTATCCGGCCCCTGCATTTCTTTGCGGCGAATTGGAGGACTGCTTCAGACCCATAAGAGTCGCTCACGACAGGCTGCTTTCCGGTTGTCCAGTTCAAATCCATTTCGTCTGGCGAGTTGTTGCCTACTTCTTTGTGGGGGGAGTAGAGCCATGGCTTGAACAATTGAGTCAATTGCGGGGCAACAACCCAAAAAATTGGGGGTGCGGACAATAACTTGGACTACTTGAAAGTAGTTCATGTACTCATACGAAGACCGCATTCGAGCAGTCAAGCTCTATATAAAACTCGGAAAACGCACTGGAGCCACCATTCGTCAGTTGGGATACCCGACGAAAAACGCGCTCAAGAGCTGGCATCGGGAATACGAACAGAGCCGCGATTTTCCGGCGGGCTATGTGCTTTCAAGGCCGTAGTATTCAGACGAGCAGAAGGAAGTGGCAGTCCAGCACTACCTCAACCATGATCGCTGCCTTGCTGGTACCCTGAAGGCACTGGGATACCCGTGCCGCGATACGCTCTCAGCCTGGGTCTATGAGCTGCACCCCGAAACGAGGAAACGCGTTGTCGGCAAAGCGCGGGGGGTAGCGCGCCCTGCAGAGCCAAAGCAGGCGGCCGTCATTGAGCTTTGCACCCGGCAGACAAGTGCGCGAGCCATTGCTCAAAAGCTCGCTGTGAGCAGGCCGACGCTGTACAAGTGGAAAAATCAACTCCTGGGTTCTGAGGTTCCCGCATCCATGAAACACCACAACGATTCACCGCCAGATCCTGAGCGGACGGAACTGGAGCGGCAAGTCGAATCACTTCGACGCGACGTCCGGCAACTGCAACTTGAACACGACATCTTGAAGAAGGCCAATGAACTGTTAAAAAAAGGCCTGGGCGTCGACCTGCCGCTCCTGAGCAACCAGGAGAAGACCCGGCTGGTTGACGCCCTGAGAGACGCCTACGCGCTGCCAGAGCTCTTCGCCGAACTTGACCTGGCCCGCAGTTCCTACTTTTATCATCGGGCACGGCTACTGAGCGCTGACAAGTATGCGGATGCGCGTCTTGCCATTACAGATGTCTTCGAACGCAATCACCGCTGCTACGGCTATCGTCGGATACGGGCGGCATTGGGCAGGCAGAAGCTCTGCCTCTCAGAAAAAGTCGTACGGCGTTTGATGAGGCAGGAATGCCTGGTCGTTGCCGCTAAGAAGCGGCGTAAGTACGGCTCCTACCTGGGAGAAATCAGCCCTGCGCCAGACAATCTCATCAACCGCGACTTCCAGGCTTCAACCCCGAATGAGAAGTGGCTTACCGACATCACGGAGTTCCAGATAGCGGCTGGCAAGGTGTACCTGTCGCCCATGATCGACTGCTTCGATGGCCTGGTTGTCAGCTGGTCGATCGGCACGCGTCCAGACGCCGATCTTGTGAACACCATGTTGGACGCTGCCATCGAGAGGGTAGCCAACAGCAATGACCGGCCCGTCGTCCACTCGGATCGTGGTGCGCACTATCGCTGGCCTGGGTGGCTCTCGCGGATGCACAATGCGAAGCTGATTCGCTCGATGTCGCGCAAAGGGTGTTCGCCCGACAATGCGGCCTGTGAGGGCTTCTTCGGGCGGCTGAAAACGGAGCTGTTCTATCCTCGCGACTGGCAGGCTACAACCATTGAGCAGTTCATTCAGGCAGTTGACTCCTACATCCGCTGGTACAACGAAAAGCGAATCAAGATATCCCTTGGCTCACTCAGTCCCCTCGAATACCGAGAGAGCCTCGGACTTACGGCATAACCAGTCCAAGTTTTTGTCCGCACCCCCCGTGGGTCAATTCTCGACCGGCCGCAACAAATCACCCTTAATTCGTGGAAAAAATCGCAGGAATGGCCGGTTTGGTTCGTTCTTGCTGCACTCTCAGCCGCTAGACATCCAACAAACCCGCGAAGCGGTGTCTTGGCTGTTTATGTCGCAAGCGGCACGGTCGTTCGGCCCCTCTTCTTGGACAACCGGCTACTGGGAGCGACCTTGTGTCGCGGGCGAAGCCCTGAACCGACACGAAGTGCGGTTCTTGACTTTGGGGGTTTTGCTTTTACCCCTTGGGGTCGTCTCAGAATTCGAAATTTAAAGCGCGTTAGACGCGCAAGCTGCACGAGCGCCAATGTGACAGAACCACTATGGTTCACAAAAATACAAGCATCGGCCCCGGCGGGCAATCAATTGACCTAAGATTACTGTCATTATCTAAGGTTAAAATTTACCCGTCAAAACACCCGCCTGGCAGCACGCTTTGAAAAATACCAAGCCCGACAAGCACTTGCAGGCCTTCTGTCCGTTTGATCGGTTTGATCGGCTTGACCGGTCCGGCCGCAGGCCCGACCGGGCGCATCAGGACAGACTGGACCGCTTGGACCGCTTGGACCGAATAGACCGCATCCAGGGGCGTTCCGGCGCGCCTTTCACCCATCGCGGCCGGTTTAAACCTCCTACAGCCACTTTAAATACCGCAATGCACCCGCCACATCACCGCCCTCATGAAAACCCCGCCAGCGCCGTTCTGGTGACCCGAAAAATCGCCGTGGCGCGCCGCGCTAGGCACCGGATCGGCTGATTCACTATGACTGCTGCGAACCCGAACCAGAACCCGGCCGTGCACGCGCTCGCCATTTTTGTACGCCGCCTGGGCCCGCACCACTTCGCGCACCTGCGCGCCGTCGCCGAAGGGCTGGACATCACAGACTGCGCCCGGCGCTACCTCGGCGTCGAGCATGGCCACCAGGCCAGGGCCGCCCACCAGCAGGCGACAGATGCGGTGCGCGCGGTGGCCAGGCGCCGCGGTGAAAGCGCCTGGCGGCTGATAGGGCTGCGCCTGCACGCGGGCCTGCCGGGACCGACGGGATCGCCAGGATCGCCAGGTGTTGTCCGCCCTGCCCTGGAGGACTTCGCAGCCGAGCGCGGCCTGGACGGTTTCAGCGAAGCCG
>JAUSMR010000151.1 GCA_030645955.1 Gallionella sp.
CGAACTACCGGGCGCTTCCAGACTTTTGGTTTTTGACGATATTTCTGAAATCGTGTCTGCGCAACGTTCCCAGGCGTGGGGGGAGGTCGCCCGACGGTTGGCGCACGAGATCAAGAATCCGTTGACCCCCATCCAGTTGTCTGCGGAACGACTGGAGATGAAGCTGTCGGGCAAGGTGGCGCCAGCGGAGCAGGCCCTGCTCACCAAATCAGTGAAAACCATTGTTGATCAGGTCGACGCCATGAAGCGTCTTGTCAACGAGTTCCGGGACTATGCGCGCTTGCCGGCGGCGGAACTCAAACCGATTGACTTGAACCTGCTGGTGTCTGAAGTGTTGCAGTTGTATGCCAGCGAAACGTCGCAAGTCCCGGTACAGATGGAGCTTGATCCGCGTTGCCCGAGAGTGATGGGCGACCTCCAGCAGTTGCGCCAGGTGTTGCATAACCTGCTTCAGAATGCGCAGGATGCCACTGAAACGGCAAGCCATAGTGGCAACGCGCACAGTGTGATCGTCAAAACCCATTGGCTTGAGACCAGCGGGCGGGTTCGTTTGAGTGTCATCGATTGCGGCTCAGGTTTTTCGGAGCACATCCTTAAACGTGCGTTTGAACCCTATGTCACGACCAAAGCCAAGGGGACCGGACTCGGCTTGGCGGTGGTCAAAAAAATCGCCGATGAACATGGCACCCGTGTCGATATTGCCAACCGTATCATCGACGGTAAAGTGGTCGGTGCCCAAGTATCGTTATCATTCACCACTGAGAATATCGCGCCGGGCTAACCGGGCGACTCAGGTATACCCAAGGAACGTGCTAAATCATGGCAAACATACTGGTGGTTGACGACGAGCTCGGCATCCGCGATCTGTTGTGGGAAATATTGAATGACGAGGGGCATAACGTCGAAGTGGCTGAAAACGCCGCCCAGGCCCGCGCCGCCCGCTTGCGAGATCGGCCTGATCTGGTGCTGCTCGATATCTGGATGCCTGATACCGATGGTGTGACGCTGCTCAAGGAGTGGTCAGCTACCGGGGCGCTCACCATGCCGGTCATCATGATGAGCGGGCATGCAACCATTGATACCGCGGTGGAGGCGACCAGGATTGGCGCATTGGCATTTCTGGAGAAGCCCATTACCCTGCAAAAACTGCTCAAGGCAGTCGAGCAGGGGCTGGCGCGGGGCGTTATCCGCAAGTCACTGACCGCGTCCGCCGCGCAACCGGGTTTGCAGATGGCAGAGGTCGCTGTGGCCGTCGCGCAATCAACCCTTGCGGCGGCAGAGGCAGGGCCCCTCTCACAACAGAGTTTTATGCTCGACAAGCCACTGCGTGAAACGCGCGACGAGTTTGAAAAGGCCTACTTCGAGTACCACCTCGCGAAGGAAAACGGCTCCATGACAAGAGTGGCCGAAAAGACCGGACTTGAAAGAACCCACCTCTATCGGAAGTTGAAGCAATTGGGGGTCGACCTGACACGCGGCAAGCGCAACGGGGGGTGACTCGCGGGCCTCGATGACTGCTGCTTGCTGCTATAATTCTCCGCTCTGGCCCGGTAGCTCAGTCGGTAGAGCAGAGGACTGAAAATCCTTGTGTCGGTGGTTCGATTCCGCCCCAGGCCACCAAATCCTAAAAACCAACCCCGCAAAGGTTGGTTTTTTTACGTCCATTGGCGTCCGAATTGTTTATAAAGTCTTTGTAATTCAATGACTTGCAAACGTGATGCTAATTTTCGCGGGTTGCTTGTTAGTCCGATAGAGTGCAGTAACTTCCGTTAGCATCCGGCAAATTGTGCAGTAATTTTTACAGTAAGTCAAAAAGTGGGCGATTTCTGAAAAAAAGTTACTGCATTCTGTTGTCGATTTAATTCATCTTCACTGGTTTTTTGCTGTGGAATTGCATACAACCCCGTTGACGCTATGGTCAGAATAGCGTGGCTTCGCCGCCGAATTCACCCCCGGGCCAAACCCTCCGGGAGTACCTTTCAAATTTGGGCCGGGTTGCAGTTGCGGGCAGCGCGGCAATCTTCATCGTCGGGGTATTCAGGCCAGCCGTGGATCGCGTCATCGTCAAAGTCACAGGCATCAAACAGCACCACGTGGGCAGGTGTGCCACCGTCACCGACACGCGCCCCGAATTCGCCAGGCGTCAGCATTTCCTCCATGTTGGGGGCATGGCGTACTTCGGCATCTTCGTGCAGCCAGAAATCCAGCAGTGCCAGCCACACGCGCAAAGATAGACGCGGGCAGGCATCGCCTGTTGTTCTTCGCAGCAAGGCGCGTAGCTGCCAGGTGCGGATCGCGGCCCCGAATTGGTTGCCACGTGCCAGGGCCGCATCAATCAGATCTCCCGCCGCTTCCAGTTCGACGTCCAGCACGGCGGGCAACGCTTGGGGCAAACTGCGCCGGCGTGCGGGCGCCGGGTCGTCGCTGGGCGTGTAACGGTTGCCCTTCACGCGGCCCGGTTCAAGATGGCGCTTACGCCACCGTTCGGCACGCTCTAGGGTGTCCGTGGGCATCCCCTGTTTTGCGTGGCGTGACACCATCGCGGGGGATACGCCTAGCAGGTTGGCAAGTTCTTTTTGCTGCATGATTTACCTAACTCAAGAAATGAACCGTAACGGCCCGGATTGACTGCAAATTAACCCAATTAAAAAAGTGTTTGCTAGCGAATTGATGCGGTTCGAATTACCCGTGATGGCTGAAGCTGTGGAAGGACCCATGACGGGGGGGTACCCCTGCCAGGCCATCGGCACCAGCTCCAACAGCCAGCCGCCGGGCACGCTTGGCAGCGCATCGGATGCGCTTGTGCTTCGGGGTATCGACATTTCGACTGGGACAACTGGGACAACTGGGACACTATTGATTTCATTGGGTTTTTCTGTCCTCAGTTTGTCCTCAGTCACTGGGACAACTGGGACAAATCCATTCCGGGTAAGTGCAAGGTCGTGCGGACTGGCTTTGCTCTGGTGCCTGGTGCCAGTGATTGCGGGCGTTTGCAGCGCGGTAATAGCTCCCGCACGCCACCGCCTACCGGCGGCCCGCCCCAGGCTTACGCTGGCCATGCGCTCAGGCAACACACGGGCACTGCATGGCAAGGGTTGGCAGGCGGTCATAGGTCAAGGTCAAATATCGCGGGCGTGATCCTGTAGCACCACGACAAGCCAACGCCAGGCAGGCGCGGCCTACAGTCAAAAGGGCGGCCCTTGTCGGGTGTCAGGCAACCGTGATCCAACAGCACGCGGCACACAGCCCGATAGTCGAAGCCTTGGCAGACTTCGCCCCGGAATGTTTCAGCCAGGATGAAATATTCAAAGCTCACATCTTCACCCAGGGCAGCGGGCATCCGGTCGCCGTACTCTGCCCCGTGCTGGCTATTGGTCTTGATCGGTTCGCCCTGGTCGTTCAACATGCGCCGCACGCCTGCCCGGTTCAAAGTCTTGGGGGCGTGGTCATCACTGCCACGATGCCACATGGCGAAGCGGCCTTCACCATGCATTTCAAGAAAGCGCCGCACCGCTCGCAGCATGGCCACTACTTCACCATTGCCGGTGCCACCACGGGCCGCAAGCCAGGCATCAAAGCAGGCACGGGCGGCCCGCTCGCTCTCGCCCGCTGGCCAGCCGGTCAGGCCGGCCGCCGTGGCCATCTCACCCGCTGCACCCACCAGCGCAAAGCGGGCGCCGACACGTTCAACCTGTCCGCTTGAGTTCTTGGGGACCAACTGTTCAGCCAAGGTGTCGGCCGTTTTGCGAATGCTGGCCTTGAGGGTGTCGGCATGGGCGGTCAGCCATTCAAGCCAGGCGCGACCCGTGGCGCCGTAGACGGCTTGCGCCTGGTGCGTGATGTGTATCGCAAAGGCATGGCCCCCCGCGTATCTGTGGATATCTTCAAAGGCACCCAGCCCCAGGCCAGCATCGGCTGGAATGTCTGCCATGCGTACTTCCTGCCCGGTGTGGGTGCGCTTCATGCCCTCTGCCATGTGGTCAGCAAGACCCAATTCACCCGCACTCAGAAACAGCAGCCGCCATGCTTGCCGGGTGCGTGGCGTGCCGGTGCGGGTAGCACGGGCCTTGCCTTGTTCATTGGCCAACATGTAGGCGCATTCACCCGCAGTTTTTGGGTCGATCTGTGCCAGTTCATCAAGGATCAGCAACCCATCGCAGTGCTGGGCCGCAATGGCCTCAAGGGCGTTATCAGTGGCACGCCACCGCTGCAAATAGTTTGCGCCACCGTACACGCTGGCAGCCAACTTTAAGGCGGTCGTTTTGCCGCTGGAGCTGTCGCCACGGTAGTGAAAGCCCCCGCTTTCCATGCCGGCCGGTCGCAATAGCGGCCCGGCAAAGGCGCAAGCCACGGCAAACACCATCCGCGAATTGCCGGCACACAGAATCCCCACACGCTCGCGCCATTGGTCGGGTGTGCCCTTGCTTCGGAATGTGTTTTCAACTGCGCTATCGCTCTGAAAGACGATGCGTTCTACACTGTCGCCAATGGTTTCCTTGGGCAACACAAAGGCGCGGCCATGCCAGCCTATGCGGTCGGTACAGCTTGCGAATTCGGCGGGGTCGCGGCTTTGCAGATAGGTGGTCAGCAGATTGCGGGCACGAGGTGACGTCGCAATGTGCAGGCCCATGTTCAGCAGCGTGGCACGGTACTCGCCACCATCCGCCGACAACATGCGGGCCGGCATGGCCCATTGTTTGACGTTGCCCAGCGGATCACAGAAGCTCAGGTAATAGCCCCAGCCCCCGCCGTCCTGGTCGCGGGTGCGGGCCTGTACGTCCAATCGGCTGCATATCCATTCAGGGGGCTTGCGCTTGCCGTCCTGGTCGGCACCCACAAACCACACACCCGAATCATCAACGGTGAAGGGGTCGTGATCGCGGCCGGTGGCGCCGGCGTCGCTATCGACCCCGTTGGGCTCGCGCCGCGTGTTCTGGCTGCGCTGGCCTGCCTTGTCCGCTTGCGCGGCGTGTGCGGCCGCGTGGGCGGCCTGGTGTGCAGTGATTGCGGCCTCAATTGTGGCCCGCACCGCGTCAAGGCCATGCGCCGCGTGTGCGTCATTAAAGTCGCTGCCACCATCGGGCAGGCTTTCGGGAAACAGGGCAAGCCCCCGCACAGATCGCGCCGCCGCCGTGGCCTTGTCGCGTCCCGGATTGCGTCCGGTGCGTGCGTGGGTGTCGCGGTCGTCGTCACCAGCGCACACAATCAGCGCCGCCGGGTATTGGCTGCGCAATGCCTTTGCCACGTGTGCCAGGTTGCCAGCATCAAAGGCTACGGCTACCGGGCGGCCCGTTGCCTCGTGAACGCTTGCGCCTGTGGCGTAACCTTCACAGATCAACAGCACAGCAGCGCCAGCCGGATCACCGCACCAGTGCCACAGCCCCGACTTGCGCCCGCCCTTCAAATGCAGCTTATCGGTGCCTCCGTCTGACGGCTTGACGGGTGCGATGAACTGCACACTCCACAGCTTGCCGGATGCGTCACGCAGGGGCACCAACAACCGGCCGTCAGCAGCAAACCGCACGCCGTGGGGCTGTACGCCCTTGCGGGTCAGATAGGGGCTGTCGCTTGTCTCGCTGGCCAGTGCCCACAGTGCCGCCGCTTCGCCCGCCGCCTGGTCGTGTGCAACCTGTTGACGGGCTTGTTCGGCTAGCTGTCGCTGGCTGCGCTCGCGTGCCATGCGTGCCACCGTTTCGGGGTCTGGTGTGCTGGCTGCCTGGTCTGCCTTTGGCAGTGTGAAGCCGTTTTCTTTGGCCAGGTGCAGCAGCGTGCCGATACTCACGCCGCCGCCTGCCTTGATGCTTCGCCAGGTCGATTGCGTGGCCTTGGCATCGAATGCGCTAGCGGTCGCGCTCCATTCGGTGAACAGCTCGCGCCCGGTATCGTCTGGATATTCGGACTTGATCGCCATGCCGACACGCGCCCATTCATCGCGGGGCAAATTTGCCGACACGTATTGCAGGGCACTGCGGATCAGCGCAGGGGTGATTGTGGTTTTCATGCTGGGGGGAATAGGTCACGCTGGGCCGGTGTGCCAGCCAGCGCGTAATAGGTGACGGGGCGGGGCTTGCCCCTTCTATTGAGTGAATAGGCCCGGCTTTTTTCTATGGGCTGCCCTTTGCGGATCAGCTCTGACATGCGTGTGGTGACGCTGCGCACGTCGCAATGTCGCTCAAGGTCTGCGCAGCTCGTGCGGCCATGCAGGCGCAAATATTCCAGCAAGATTGAATGCTGATTCATTGCGCGGCCCTCAGGTAAATATGCCTGTTTGCTTGCGGTAATGGCGTATCTCGTCATCCATCAGTCGAGCGAAACTGCCCACGGCTTCACCCAAAATTTGATGCTTGAAATGAATGGCGGTTGTCAGCTTTTTGGCTTTGGCTTGCCGGTCGATTGCTTGCTCTGGCGTTCCGTCTGTCGGGCCATTCAGCACACAAAGCAATTGCTGCAATAGGCCGGTGACCGCTTCATCACGTTTTAAGTACAAATCCCAGGCGTCCATCTGCATCTGTGCCAGCTTTGCCGGTGACACTTTGGTTTCAATGACGGGCTTCATTGCGTGGCCCCGTGTTGATTCGGCTCTGTACCCAACTCAGGATGGAATTTTCCGACCATGCCACCATGCGGGCAGATAGCCGAATGGGGCGCGGAAAGTCGGGGTCGGTCTTTAGCCAGGTGTAAATGGTTGACTTTTTGCAGCCGATAAGGCTTTCAAGCTCATTCAAGCGGATCAAACGATCACGCGGAATCACTGGCTTGGATTCGTGGACTATTTGCATGTTTCAGTTCCTTTGAAGCGCGGGCAAATCCGTTGTGGTTTGCTGCTGCGCTGTTGGAACTGTGGGGATGACAAGCCATTGTTGTCGCCTTGTATTTGACTTGCGGCCCGCAACCCCGCACGGGCAAAGGCTCTCAGGCGTATTGATTGCAAGGCCGTAGAAAGACGGCCAAATGGTCTAACCCTTAACGCTTTGCAAATTTGCCGCCGGTCTGCGCTTCGGTTGCCAGTTCTGATCAATCAATTGACCGATGCGTGAGGGCGTCACTTGAAGGGCTTCGGCAATGGCTTTTCTGTGGCCGGGCTGGGTGATCCTGCTGGCAACTTCGGTGCTGATAATTTGTCGGGCGGTTTTGGTCCACGTTGAACCGGGTTTTGCTTTGCGTAATGTCACCAGTTCGGCAAAGGTTGACGGCTCAGAATCAACAGCTCGCAAGATTTGACCATAGCCCCAAAGCGCCGCCGCCTTATCCAGCCGGATCGCCAGATTTACTACATTGTGCATTTTTGGATCATCCAAAATGTCGCACGTGGAAAGCGGAGTACGCTTCGAATGCACCCAGCAATGGCGGATCAATTTCAGCAAGGCGGGCCTCCCCGGCTCGGTCGGCTCTGGCAGGATCGTCGTGATTTTCCTACCGGCGCTTTCAAAACGCCATGTCGCCCCAAACCTGCCATTGCTCTGATTCTCACGTTCGCGCTGCAACCCCCTGCGAATGCGGTCCGTTATGTCGGCTTGGCGCTTTGCCTCGATTTGCGCCGCCGTCATAAAACCAAACATGAAATTCACCGGCACCGGCTTAGCGTAATCTGTGGGCCGCACCCAATACAGCCAGGACACCACATCGGGGGGCATGGCTTCGCATAGCGCCTCAAGGGCAGCGACACGGGGCAGGGAACGAGTGCTTTCCAGCCAGTGCAACACGTCAGCCAGCCGCACCAGCGGACCGGTGTGCGTGGGGTCACAGCGCATATATCCAAAGGGTGAATGCAGTTCCCAGCCGTCGGGCGGTTCTATGACTTGCGGGGCGGGCTTGATAGCCTGCACTTTGGGTTTAGCCTGTTTTGTGGGTTTGGTTTCCATCGCATCCCCTTCACGGTGCGGCCTTCACTATTGGGTGCCAGCGCCAGGCCGGTGAAGGTTTCCGGCTTTTCCCCCGTGCGGATCAGGCACGGGGTAGGCGTGGCGAAAACTTTGCAGGCTACAGCAAGCCCCGTTCTGCCATGCTCAGGGCTTCACCGGGCGCAACGATGACGTGATCCAACACCCGCACATCAATCAGGCTCAGCGCGGTCTTGAGGGTTTGCGTCAGGGCTTCGTCGGCCCGGCTGGGTGTTACCGTGCCGCTGGGGTGATTGTGGGCAAGCACCACGGCCGCCGCCCCATGTGCAATGGCAGCACGTACAACCTCACGAGGGTAAACGCTGGTCTGTGTCAACGTGCCAATGAACATCGTTTCAAAGGCAATAAACCGATTTTGAACGTCCAAAAATAGCACCGCGAAGCGCTCGTGTTGCTCACCTGCCAGATGTAGACATAAATACGTTTTCACTGCATCAGGAGTGGCAAAAATACTCCCGGTTGCACTGAAGCACCGCCCCACAATTTCCAGCGCCCTATCGATCACGCCGCGCTCACGGGCCCGCAAGCTATAGCGGAATGAAAGCACGCCAGCGCCGGCGCCATAGGCGGGTATGGCCTCGCTGGCTTTGCTGCCTGTCTTGGCGCGTGCACGGGGCGCCGGGCGGGTTGGGGTAGAGTTCACAGTAGCCATTTTCAATCCTCTGTTGATTGTCTTTGGTCAGGCGGGGCAGGTGGTAATGACACCGGCCCCGCCGCCTTTGTTGCCCGGCTCAAACCGCCGCCGGGCATGGCGGTTTTCTTAGGCCCCCGGCTCGATATAGGTCTGGTGCAGCCGTTTAATCTCTTGCATGGCCCCAAGGTAGGCAGGCACCCAGGCGGGAACGGGTGTAAAGCCGTTGGCCCAGCGTGAAGGGGTTTGTTTTGTGACCCCTGACTTGCGGCAAAAGTCGGACTGTTTCCAACCCAGTGCGGCCAAGGCAGCGGTGAAGGCTTCGGGGGTCATGGTGGTTTCGGTGATTGGTGTTTTCATGGTGCATATTATAGGGTATTGTGTTCCCTTGTGAATACGTTTAGAATAGTTTTATACTCATTACTTAACATAACGCCCGTTGTATGAAGTAGATAAAATGAACAACTTTATACGCTTTAAGGAATTATTCAATGATTTCAAACACTTGCGCATGTTATCCCCCATGCTCAAAAAATAGGCAACTGTCGAAATGACTGCTCCGACCGTACAGAGAAAAGTTATCCACAGCACGCCGCTGGGTGACTGGTTCCACGGGGAGGCTCTTTTGCGCTCATTTCCGGCAAAGTGTGAAGGCATCCGGCAAAGCCCGAAGCCGGGCCGGTGCTGGGGCTGGCCAGCCGGAAAAGAGTAGAGATAAGAGATTGAATTATTCTCATCATATAAAAGTGTCCTCACTTTGTCCGCAGTTTGTCCGCAGTTTGTCCTCAGTCCCCAATCGGCTGCAAACCCGCATGGTTGCTTGGTTTTGCTGATTTGTCCGCAGTGTCCCAGTGTTTTCCGGCAGTAGCAGCCGGTAAACGCTGTGCAACTGGCAAAAAGGGCCGGTGCTGGCTGCCATCAGGCGGCCCGCTGGGGCAACGGGATCACGTCTGCACCAACGCGCAGCCCGTCAAGATAGTTCGCCCAGGTCTGCATCATTTCGCGCCGTTGGGCTTCAAATTGGGTTCGGTTGTAGGCGCGGCCCAGGCTGTCGGGTACCGCATGGGCAAGCTGTGCATCAATCACCGCCTCAGGCAGGCCCAGGCGTTCGGCCATCATGGTCCGGGCGGTCGCTCTGAATCCGTGCCCCACCACTTCATCGGCACCAAAGCCCATTGCCCGCAGGGCTGCATTCACGGTGTTTTCGCTCATCGGCCGGTGGTGGTGTCGTTCGCCACGAAAAACGTAAACCCCGGTGCCTGTGACCGTGTGCAACTCGCGCAGCGTGGCCACGGCTTGCAAGGGCAGGGGCACGATATGGGGCTTGCCGGTCAGCTTGCCGTTTTTTTCGCGCTTCATTCGTTCGGCGGGTACGATCCACAGCGCCGCGTCAAGGTCAAACTCTACCCATTGGGCGTGCCTTAGCTCGCCAGGCCGTAGCAACAGCAGGGGCACCAGTCGCAGGGCGGCCCGGACAACGTGGCCCCCCCTGTATCCGTAGCAGGCCCGCAGCAATTCCCCCAGGCGCAAAGGATCTGTGATCGCTGGAAAGTGCTTCACTACGGGCTTGCGCAGGGCGTCTTTTAAGTCGCGGGCCGGGTTGCTCACGGCGCGGCCCGTGGCGACGGCATAGCGAAACACTTGCCCGCAGTTTTCCAAGGCCCGATGTGCGGTTTCGATCACGCCCCGGCCCTCGATTCGGCGCAGCACTTCCAATAATTGCGGGGGTGTGATGCTGCCCGCCGGTTCACGTCCAAGCCACGGGAAAACGTCCACTTCCAAGCGCCGAATGATCTTGTCGCCGTAGCTGGCTGCCCAATCACCGCGCCGGGTGTCGAACCACTCGCGGGCGACTTCCTCAAAACTGCCCAGCGTAGGCAAGCCGGATGCTTCGCGCACGCTCGCTTCTCGGGTTTGTGCGTGCTGTGCCTTGATTGCCTTGCGTCGGTCGCTGGGGTCGGCACCCGCTGCCACCAGTTGCCGGCCGTGTTCGGCTTTCTCGCGTGCCAGCTTCAGGCCGGTGTCCGGATAGGTTCCAAGGCTCAGGGTCTTGCGTTTGCCGTGGATTGTGTAATCGAGTCGCCAACCGTGGGCGCCGCCATTAACGAACAGCAGCAGGTAAAGCCCTTCGCCATCGCTCAAACGCTTGCGGGGGTCGCCCGGTTTGATGTTGCGAATTGTCGTGTCAGACGGTATCAGTGAACGTGTCATGCAGTAACTCCTACAGTAACCGGATTCTGCACCATCACGAAAACCTAGCATTCATGCGGCTTGCGGCGCTTCTTTCGATAGAGCCCCAGCCACCAGCATTCATGCGCCTCAGCGCCCTTTTTGGGTTCTGGGGCGTTTCTACAATTCAGCGGCGTTTTCTACAAAATTCCCGGTAAAGTTACTCTTTCGGTATATTTGTATGCCATAGTTGGTTTACTATGAAACTTCCACTACGGGCAAAGTCGATAAATATCATGGCTGAATCACTAGTCGTTAAACGCATTCAAAAAAATGTTGCTCATAAAGCGAAGCAGAGAAGCGCATCCCAGAAATTGGCACAGGATTACATGAAATATTTTGTGCCGGCAACTAGCACACCGGAAAACTTTCAAATCTTCACGTTGACCAACTGGACTATGCCGCCATCAACTGGTAGCCACACGTAATACACCAGAAGGCATCCGACCATGCCAAACTGGAATCAGGTACTGAGTGAACTTACGGCACTCAAAGCGCAGACACAAGCCTCTCAATCCCAATTAGCGAGTCCGGTCGATCAAATCCGACGGCATTACCTTGCCCTGCTTTCGAAGCATACGGGACGAAATGTAATTGCGTATTACTCTGGCTGGATTGTGCGCTCTCCGAATACTCCGGAGTTGAGCATCGATGACAATGATAAGAACGCTTTTATGGCGACAATCCACGGACTGGATAGGTCACTGGGATTGGACCTGATTCTTCACACCCCTGGTGGCTCCTTGGCTGCCGCTGAATCGATAGTTGATTACCTTCGACGAATGTTTGGCACAAATATTCGCGCAATCGTTCCTCAATTGGCGATGTCTGCGGGGACGATGATTGCTTGTTCTTGCAAAGAAATTGTCATGGGTAAACAATCAAACTTAGGACCAATCGATCCTCAATTTGGTGGTGTGCCTGCGTATGGCGTTCTTGCTGAATTTAAGAAAGCGGTCGATGAGGTAAAAAGCAATCCAGCCTCTATTCCTATGTGGCAAACGATTATTGGCAAGTATCACCCGACTTTTATCGGGCAATGTGAGCATGCAATCGAATGGTCTAAAGAGGTTGTTGAAAAGTGGCTAGTAACGGGAATGTTCGCAGGGAAAAGGGCTGCTATCTCTAAAGCGAGAAAAGTTGTAAAGGCTCTATCTAGTCCAGATCTGGTGCGCTCACACTCTAGGCACATTCATATCGAGTATTGTCAAAACCTTGGGTTAAACATCATCGAACTCGAATCGGACCCTGTGCTTCAAGACCTCGTTTTAACAACGCATCACACATTCATGCAAACGTTTACAGAAGCCCCCATGGCAGTAAAGATCATCGAAAATCAAAAAGGTGTGGCTATGGTTCGATTCGCAGGCGTTCCAGGCCATCCTTAATCGCAATCTGATCTTGACGTAGTGCTCAGTCATATCCCGGTTCTTACCTGCCAGCAGCTTCTGAGAGTGCGCTAGGTCGCCGGTATCGGTGGCAGCCTTCGCACGAATGTCTCGAAACTGAAAATCGACTTTGCCCGTTTTCGTCCCGCATCAGATAGGCGCAGATCGCAAGTTGATTCTGCTGATGGTCGCCAATGGTTCGCCAGTGGTCTTAATGCCAAGCCAACACGGATAATTTGCGCCATGAGAATAGATTTGAAGGTACCGTTCGCAGAGAAGGACGCTGCAAAGGCACTGGGAGCCCGCTGGGACGCCGATAGGAAGATTTGGTACGTCAAGGACGTAGCAGACCTGACTGCGTTCATGCGCTGGATTCCAGACTTGAAGGCTGCGACTGGTGGCCCCAAACTGCAAGCGACGGACATCGGTAATGCTACAGCAAAGCTGGCCGACGGAATCATGCCCGGTCCGGCCACGTTGGCGCCGCACTGTGGATGCAATGTGCTACCTTGGCAAGATTGCGAACACACCAGAAGTCCATGAGCACCGAGTCCATACCGAAATTCACCGACCCTGCGGCCAAACTGTGGGCAACCATCCCGGCTGAAACGAAGAAGCTGCCGCTTGCCAACGTCTGGTGCGGAGTGCCGTGGAGACGTCGCGAGGTTGATTGAGATGGGTTGAGGTGCTTCCGGTAGGGGCACCGCCATCGTTCACCAACTCGACGCTTACTGCGCAAACACCTCCACCATGCCGACGCCGCTGCCGCCGTCAGAGCCTGAAACGATGGCGGTGTAGGCGCCCGGCTGCAGCGTGATCAGAATGGCCGATTCCAGTGTGTTGACCGGGGCCAGGCCGCTGGCGCTGATGGCCGCCGCATTGCTTGCGGTTTGCCAGTCATCGTTGCTGTCAATCACGGTCGACCCTGAGTACAGATCGAGCTTGGGATTGGCCAGCACACCAGACACGCCGGAGCTGGCGAGAGTGGGCCCCACGGCCCGGATCAGCACGGTCTTGGGCGGCGTGCTGCCCTGGAGGATGAAGCCGCCAATCATGACGTTGTCGCCGGTTTGCACCTGCCCTCGGGTCGAGACAATTTATGCCTCGTACTTGATAAAGTAAGGACTATTCCTTACAATCTACGCTTCATTGGAAGGAAGCCTCGCCATGCTAGCTGTTCACGAAGTCGCCACCATCACATCGAAAGGGCAGATCACCTTGCCCAAACCCATTCGTCAAGCACTTGGCG
>JAUSMR010000159.1 GCA_030645955.1 Gallionella sp.
CCCGGTGTCAGCAAGGGGCGCGCCGTCTCCTGGCGCGAGACCATCAAGTGCCCCAACCAAGGGGCCAGTCGGTGCCCGGCGTAGTTGCGCTGCGCCCGCAGTTCAGTGGCGGTGCCCAGTGCTTCGGAGATGCGCTTGGCCGTGCGTTCGTCATTGGTTGCGAACGCAATGCGCACGTGGCAGTTGTCGAGGATCGAATGGTTCTGGCCATAGGCCTTGTCGATCTGGTTCAGGGATTGCGCAATCAGGAAAGCACGCAGGCCGTAACCGGCCATGAAGGCGAGCGCCGACTCGAAGAAGTCCAGACGCCCCAGTGCCGGAAACTCGTCGAGCATCAACAGCAGCTTGTGTTTGCGTGCAATGCCGTCTGAGCCGTCCAGCGATTCGGTCAGGCGTCTGCCAATCTGATTCAGGATCAATCGGATCAGCGGCTTTGTGCGGCTGATGTCCGACGGTGGTACCACCAGGTACAGCGACACCGGGTGCTCCGCTGAAATCAAGTCCGCGATGCGCCAGTCGCAGCGCGAGGTAACTTCGGCCACCGTCGGGTCGCGGTACAGGCCCAGGAAACTCATGGCGGTGGAGAGAACGCCGGAGCGCTCGTTGTCGCTCTTATTTAGCACTTCGCGAGCTGCGGATGCGACCACAGGATGGGTGACGTCGCCCAGATGCCGTGTGGTCATCATCCGGTGCAGCGTGATCTCGAACGGGTTGGCCGGATCGGACAGGAAGTTGGCAACGCCACGCAAGGTCTTGTCGTCACCGGCGTAAAGCACATGCAGGATGGCACCGACCAGCAAAGCATGCGAAGTCTTCTCCCAGTGGTTTCGCCGTTCCAGTGCGCCTTCCGGGTCAACCAGGATGTCGGCGATGTTCTGCACGTCGCGGACCTCGTGCATGCCGCGCCGCACTTCAAGCAGCGGGTTGTACGCGGCAGAGCGTGCATCGGTGGGGTTGAACAGCAGACAGTGGGAGAAGCGCGAGCGCCAGCCAGCGGTCAGGGTCCAGTTCTCGCCTTTGATGTCATGGATGACGGCGGAGCCCGGCCACGACAGAAGCGTTGGCACCACCAGGCCGACACCTTTGCCTGAACGGGTTGGTGCGAAGGCCATCACATGCTCGGGGCCTTCGTGGCGAAGGTAGTCGCCGTCCTTGGTCCGTAGTCTGCCCAGGAACACGCCAGCCGGTTGGGTCAGGCCTGCGATTCGAACCTCTTCGGGCTCGGCCCACCGGGCTGAACCGTAGGTCGTGACCCGCTTCGCGAGCCGTGAGCGCCAGACAGCCATTGTGATGGCGGCTCCGGTTGCGATCAACCCGCTGGATGCCGCGATGAAGCCGCCGTGCACAAAGACATCGGGGGCATACGCGTCGAAGAAGTACCACCACTCGAACAGGTTCAACGGGTGATAGATCGGAGTGCCGAACAGGTCGAACCAGGGCAGCCCGAGCCGCGTCTGGTAGCCCAGCGCCGCTGCCGTCCATTGTGTAGCTGTCCACACGCCGCATAAAGCAACGCAGAGCACCATCGCAATCTGTCCGAACAACACCCCCGTAGGCATGAACATCTCCTTCCGTATCGATTCCAAGTGCGCGCGCCACCACAGCAGGCTTGCACGATTTTGGAATCAAGTCGCGAGTTCCCACACCCATCGGGGCGTAGCTCAGCGCAACTCATCAAAGTGAGACTGCACAACGCAAACAGATAGTCGATGACAAAGGGATAACGCTCTAGGTCGACCGAAATGGGATTCACCCGCTTTTGTCGCCACAAGTCAAATTTCAATTTGACGTTGCTCGAACAAAAGTGGGCTCATTTGGTCCAGATGCCTGTGCCAGTGTTTTCGATCGTAAAAACCAAATGTAGTCAAACACGTCTGACTTGGCCTCCCGGTCCTGCCGTGCAGCTCTCTCGCCCTACAGCGCCCATGACCGGTTTTCTATTCATTCAACATCACCGGTCTACCCTCTGAACACCATGCCAGCGACGCTACTTCTTTCGGCCACAGTCCACGCTCACGACAAAACGTTTCAACGCATCAAGACACCCTGATGGCCCATGATCGAGGGATCGACAAACGTTGGCCCTGCATGGGATTGTGGTGAATATTTGATAGCAAGGTCATCCACTTTGTAGTCCCCCATACTTTCCAGAGCTTGAATATAGGTTTCCCGGGTCAGGTTACGTCCAGCACGGGTAAGTGCCTCCACCACAATACGGCCGGTCACATAGCCTTCCAGAGCCTCATAGCTCAAATTTGGACTGACGCCGTTTTGGCCCATCTCCGATCGGTACCTGCGCGACAAGCGCGATACGCCAGACCCAGGGTTGGGCATGATTTGCATAACGGCAATTCCACGGGCATCTTCACCCAATAGCTCACTAAGTTTGGCTGGTGAGGTTACAGAAAGAACCCAAGGTGTTGGGATCGATTTCCCTGTTATTTTTCGATAACCTTTTACGACTTCTGCTACCGTAGCTGATGCTGAAAACATAATTACGGCTTGCGGATGTGCCGAAGCCAATGGCTCCACAATGTCGGTGATCTTCCAATCTTTTGCGGGATGAGCTACAAGGGCAACCAGCTGAACCCTTTTGTCTTTTACAGAAAGTTGCGTAGCCGCCAAAACATTCCTGCCGAAACTATTATTCTGGTAAACAACAGCGACCCGTGTGATACCTACAGTTTCGAGATGTTCAATCATCTTTTGTATTTCAGCGCTGTAACTCGCGCGGGTGTGAAACAAGTAGCGGTTGAATCCACGCACCGATTCAGAACCCGTCAAGGTCCCCACTGTGGGCAACCTGAACTCCTCTAACAATGGCATTGCTGCTTCGGTGATAGCCGTTCCTCCAATACACAGCAAACCAAGCACGTCACTCTTCTGACCAAAGCGTTCTATATTGGCAACCGCCGTCGCTGTCACATAGTTATCCTCCAAGCGAATCACTTCGAGCTGACGACCGTGTACGCCCCCTTTGGCATTGACCCACTGAAAATATTTCAGCATCCCTTCGCTGTATCCTGTGTAGAGCGGGCCCCAAACACTGTCAAGACCAATCGTTTCGCCGAACACCACCTTAGTGTCAGTAACCCCTGGGCTGGCGGCCAAGGCGATCTGGCAAAACCAGGCTAATACAAAAAATGGAAGTTTCCGGCGTAAGTTAGCGATCAAGATCTATCTCCTTTTTAGACAACTCGCGAAGACGCCGCGCGGGACGGCGATCATGGCAACGCGGATATGTGCAATCCAACCGCCTGCAAGAGCTTGCGATACATGCCATCGACCTTTGTGGATGCCAGGCCCTGGTTGAATGCATGCAGAAGTTGGCTCTGCTGTTTATGCGTTTTGTTAGACGCCAGGAAAAAGTCTTTGGTCTCCAGCGCCGGGGTTTTCCACTCCACCTGATTTTTCAACTCATCACCGGTCCCCAGGGGGCGATTGATGATGTACTCGCCCGCCACCCGGGCACCAAAAGTGAGGTCAACCCTTCCCTTGGCCAGCATGCGCAGACTGCCCACCAAGTCCACAGTGGGTTCAAAGCGCAGCTTCTTGTTCTCCAGTATCGGAGAGATGTAGCTGCCACGCTCGACACCAATGACCAAAGACTGTAGTGATGAACTTTGCCCGAGGTCATGGGTAACGCCAACTCTGCCGAACAAACCCAACTCCATTGAAGCAATGGGGTGTGAATAGATGTAAACCACATCCCGCGTCGAGTTGCGCCACAGCCCCAGAATGCCGCATTCGCCACGCTCAGCTTCCATGATTACACGCGTCCATGGCAAAAAAACGATCTGCACCTCATAGCCGCTACGCCGAAAGGCCTCGGTGGCAATTTTCACCACCGCACCATTGTCTGGCAGTGCCACACTGTTATATGGCGGAAATTCAGACACGCACAGGCGCACCGACGGACTTGAGGTAGCACACAGCGCACTCAACGGGAGGCAACACGCCAGCAGTAACAGGACGTACCAGAGCCAGGCGCCATACTGTGACCGAAGATCGGGTTGTGTGTAGGTCATGAGGCCCGGCATCATTCTCTCTGTAGCAATGGGCATTCGAAATTGTCAGACTTCTATGGTGGGCATAGAGTCAAACGCAAGCTTCACAGACCACCAAAACAAAGGTATTTGAGTTCCAGATACTCATCAATTCCGTGTCGCGAGCCTTCGCGGCCGATGCCAGACTCCTTGATGCCCCCGAAGGGCGCTACCTCGTTTGAAATGAGACCCTCATTAATTCCAACCATACCGTATTCGAGCCGCTCTGCGATGCGCCACACACGGCCAATATCGCGAGAGTAAAAATACGAAGCCAACCCATAGCATGTGTCGTTGGCCATCTGTACTGCTTCTTCATCAGTCTTGAATCGAAACAGGGGTGCCACCGGCCCGAATATCTCTTCCTGAGCTACCTTCATGGCGGGAGTGACGTCTGCCAGTACCGTCGGCGCGTAAAAATTGCCCCCACGACCATGACGACTGCCTCCCAGAAGCACCTTTGCACCTTTGGTGATTGCGTCGGCAACCAAGAGTTCCACCTTGACCACGGCGGCCTCATTGATCAGCGGTCCGATCTGAGTGTCGGTCTCAAGACCATCACCTACCTTCATCGCCGCCACGGCGTCCACTAGTTTGGCCGCAAAGGCGTCGTAGACACCCTCATGGATCAGCAGGCGGTTGGTGCAAACGCAGGTTTGACCCGCATTGCGGTACTTGGACGCGAGGGCGCCACGCACCGCCGCGTCGAGATCGGCGTCGTCAAAGACGATAAATGGCGCGTTGCCACCCAGCTCCAGAGAAACACGCTTAAGAGTGTCAGTACACTGCACCATCAAACGCTTGCCGATGGGGGTTGAACCAGTAAACGAGAGCTTTCTGACTATGGGGCTGGCCGTCAGCGTTCCGCCAACCAGGGCTGGCCGCGCGGTGGTGACAACGTTCAGCACACCAGCCGGGATACCGGCGCGGCTCGCCAGTTCAGCCAACGCCAGGGCGCACAGCGGGGTCGCCTCAGCAGGCTTGACCACCGAAGTGCAACCAGCGGCTAGAGCCGGACCCACCTTACGTGTGATCATCGCGATGGGGAAATTCCACGGTGTGATGGCGGCAGTCACACCCACTCCCTGCTTGATCACTACGAGTCGCTTGTCCGCAGTGGGCGCCGGAATCACCTCGCCGTAAACGCGTTTGCCCTCCTCGGCAAACCATTCAATGAAAGAGGCTCCATAAGCCACTTCACCACGTGCCTCGCTCAGCGGTTTCCCCTGCTCCAACGTCATCAGCAAAGCAAGGTCATCTTGGTTCACCAGGATCAGGTCATACCAGCAGCGTAGCAAAGCCGCTCGCTCCTTGGCCGTCTTGCTCCGCCAGCCGGGCAGAGCAGCGTCGGCGGCAGCGATGGCGCGTATGGTTTCCGCGGCCCCTAGATCTGGTACACGGGCGATTTCTGTACCAGTGGAGGGGTTGTGAATCGGGTGAGTTGCACCGTCATCGGCACCAATCCACGCGCCGTCGATGAAAGCGCGGGTTTTCAAAAGAGACTTGTCTTTAAGTTTCATAATTTGTTATTCCAATAATGTGAGGCATCAGTCACTGCTCTTTACGGGGTGTCTAGTTGTAGTCATTCCGCGTTACTCGACGTTCGCTCTTCAAGTCAATTGCATTCTTTGTACGAGCCACACCAACCCCATTCCGCCGATACCGACCGATAGCCATCGCTCAATACGAGGTCCTTTACTGTGACGGGCCAACCAGGCCAACGCGGGGGTCAGTAACAATACTGCCAGCGCCTGGCCCATCTCGACGCCGAGATTGAACCCAAGTAGCGCGCGCGCCAGGAACCAGCTGCTAAGGTGCAATTCAGTCAGCGCTTCAGAAAAAGCTAGGCCGTGTATGAGACCGAAGGCAAAGGTCAGAGAATATCGACGCGAGGACACCTTGCTTTTTCGCAGGTTTTCTATCGCGACCCACATGATCGAGACGGCAATTGCCGGTTCGACCCAGTTTCCGGAAACATGGGCCAAGCCTAGTGTCGCCGCTGCCAAACTCACGCTGTGCGCTGCAGTGAATGCGGTGACCGTGATTAGCAGAGAACGCAAACAACGGCTTCCCAACAGCAGTGCGGCGAGGAACAGCAGGTGATCTAGACCAGTGATGATGTGTTCTATGCCTAATTGAAAAAAGCTACCGAAGCTCGAGGGAGGAACTAGGCCAAAGTCAACACGTGCTTGCGGATTCGCACGATCGAGAATATATTCCTGACGGTTGATGGAGACACCATCGGGGCTAGATTGCATCACATTTTTCGACTCCGTAGACCGACTGATGCTGACGATACTGCGGTATTGTTCGCCGAACAATTGGCTCAGGGTGTCGTGCAACACCAGCACTCCTGGTGGGTGGGCGCACTGCCAATCAAGCAGAATATTCACTCGATCATCGCCGCGCTGGGGGTCCTGCAGACGAGTGCGTTTGATGCGACAGGGGGTGTCATCTACGGTGAGCTGCAGATGGGTCTGCACGATCGCAGAAACTTGCTGTGCAGCGATTTGATCTCCGGCGGCTCCACGTAGTACCAGTTGGGCAGATTCACCGATCTCGGAAGGCACCAGAGCTAGCGCATAGTGAGCTTCGTCGCCAACAAATTCCATTCGTGCCAGGCCTGTAGTGCTCGTGTGAGCCTGTGCCGATAGAAAGACCAAAAACAAGCTCGCACCAACCAAGCAACGGCCCATAAGTTGACCTATTCGGGTCATCGTGGCTCTCCTAAAACTACCTGCATCCAGGCATCAAACACATAAGAAGGCATCAGATGTACAGTTGCCCGTCCTGCGCTTGAAATCCGTGCATAGCGCGCCATACCCATTGGGTTGGCAGTTCCGAATGTCGCTTCAAAGGTTTGACCGTCAACAGACCGTACCAGGACCTTAAGCGTCGATTCAAACATGCCAAACTCGGGCAGCTCAACTTCAAAACTGCGCTGGGGTACGCTGTTTTGAAACAAACGAAGTCCAGCTTCAATGGCCGTACTAGCGTTTGAGTTGTTGGTGACAACAGCACCCGAGGTGAGAAGCCATTTGTCATCCGCATCTCGCGTAAAACTTCGCGAGCTACCGTTGGATGTAACACTCACCGCACTCACGGCAGAGATCGCTAAATGTTTCATCAGGCCATCGGCCGTATGGTCAATCAACGACGGCCCGCGGTCAGGCCCGTGTAGCGCCAAGAAAAGCAATATCGTCACTGCTAACGCTGACATTAGCATCCATAGCCAGCGCGTCATTGCCGCCTCCGCCACCACACCACTACACCAGCCAATCCGCATAAGCCTGGTAGCACCAGCACACACAGCAGGAAGACAATGTACATCTGAGAATTGGTCATCACAACCGCAGGTAATACTTCCACTGACGGCTTGACCGCTGGGCCACGTGGCTCGCCACGCAACCAAGCTGTCAACCCCAAGACCAAATCGGCATTGGCTAGATACGGGTAGAAAGAATTGCTGGCAAAGTCGGCATCGCCCACAATCGCCAAGCGAAATGGCTTCCCCGTACCGGCTAACCGACCTTCACTGGCTATCGCCAAAGGACGCGCGCTGGGCACTAGCGCGGAAGCATCCAGGTGAACCAACTGGTCACGCGATGTCAACGTGGACTTCGCGCTACTGGCAAACAATACGCTGGATTTGACGCCGGTAGCCGCTACGATATGCACAGGCCTTACCCCGGGGAAGAAGGACAGTGCAAGATCTCCTGTGCTGGAGTGGTCTGCATATTTTTCCACCGCGACCATTTGATTGTCTGTAAAGTAGTGACTGACCGGATCGACCACGACGCCACTGTCCACACGTACGCCCGCTTGCGCCAGCAAGGTGTTTAACTCAGCACCTATTACATAGTCCGGCTCTAGCAGCATCAACAGGTTCCCGCCTTCGGTCAAGTAGCGCACTAACACGGAAACCTCTGGCGGCGACAGAGCCGTCCTCGGGTTGGCTTCCACCAACATGGCGCAGTCAGCGGGAACGCCTTCTCCATCTCCAGACTTTCCGGTTGCCAACGACAACTTTCGAACCGGATAGCCCAACTTCTCCAATGCACGGCGTAAACGACCCAGGCCATGCTGAGTCATGTCGACAAGCCCTTCCCCGGCCGCATCGTGATGGTGCCCACCGGCTCCCTCGAAGTGGGTGTGGAACTCAAAGTTGTCGATGTCGTACTCACCGTGTCCCGTCAGGAAGCAGACCAGCCGCTTGTCGCCTCTTAGTAAGCGTAACAAACCAAGGGCCATCTCGCGATCTTCGGTCGTAGCCACCTCGATGCGTTGCCCGCCCGCGATCATCAGAGCCACGTTGTACAAGCGCATCCCATACTGATTGGCCAGCGCTGGTTGCTGATCAGGATCAATCGTACGAACTTTCAAATGTGGCGTCACCTTGCCCATGATCTCCACCATTTGTTTTGCCGCAAGACCCGCTGGGTTCTGCGCCTGATAGAAATAGATCAAGTCCACATCCTGCTTCAAGTTTTGAAGAACTTTCAAGCTCTCGGGTGCCAACGTGAAAGCTTCCTCGTGTGTCACATCGAAATGCTGATCATTGCGATACGACACCACATTAGCCAGCACAGCCACTATCAGCGCGAGCAACATGCCAAACAGTTGAACTGGCATTCGCCAGTGCCGCCCTCCAATCGGGGCATGCAGACCTGCCACAAACAGCACACCAAGGACAACAACAACAACTAAGTTAATCAATAGTGTCATGATGATTACCTATTCGCCAGACGTCGGCACGCCAACCACAACGTGACGGCGGTGACACTAAAAAAATACATCACATCAGATAAGAATATTGAGCCAGTAACCAGGGGTTTAAAGTGCCCAATCAAAGACAGATTCAATGCCAATGGAACCAGAGAATCTGGCAATAGAGGTGCAACTGAGTCAGCAAACCAAAGCATAAGGAATATGCCCATAGACAAGGCCGCAGAGATCACCTGATTTTCAGTAAGACTGGAAGCAAGAATGCCCACCGCCACGAGCAGACTCGCCAGTAAAACAAGAGTGCCATACCCCGTCAAAATTGGACCCCAATCAGGCTCCCCGAGCCAACCCAAAATCAGCGCATATGCGCCTGACAGGGCATACATTGTCAACACTACAGCCAGCAAAGATACAAATTTAGACAACACAATCGATACTTCTGCAATGGGCGAGGTAAGCAGCAATTCAAGGGTGTCATTGCGACGTTCTTCGGCAAACGCCCGCATCGTTAGCACGGGGACAAGCAATATCGAGAGCACGTATATCTGACGAAAAATGTACTGTAGATTGGCCACTTTGGTGGCGAACAAAGTCAAGCTAAAGGTGTATCCCAATACAAGCAAAAATACCGCAGCCACGATATAGGCAATTGGCGAGAGAATCGCTGCGCCGATTTCTTTTCGAGTTAAAACGAGGAAAGCATTCATAGATGTCAGCCAGTCAGGCGAGTGAGAGGAACCAGTCCTCGAAATCCGTATCTTCGGGTCCTACAAGGCGCTCACCTTTCAGCTTCCCTGCCATCAGCACCACGACACGATCAGCAGTTTTCGCCACCTCGGAGAGAATGTGTGAACTCATCAGAACCGTATGTCTTTTTGCAAGGGAACGGATGAGATGGCGCATCTCAATAATTTGCCGTGGATCGAGTCCATTGCTGGGTTCATCAAGGATCAACAGTTGAGGCTCGTGCAGCAGGGCCTGCGCAATGCATACCCTTTGTCTGTAACCGCGCGACAGCGTTGGCACCGGGGCCCGCAACTTGTCCGTCAATTCAAGTTGTTCCGCAACTCGACTCACTGCATCTCGTACTTTGTGCACGGGCACCTGGCGCAGCCGTGCCATAAAGGCGAGGAACTCACCCACGCGCATGTGACGATACATGGGGGCTGACTCGGGAGCATAGCCAATGCATTGGCGTGCCTGCATCGACTGCTCCTGAACATCAAATCCAGCTACTTTCAAGACCCCTGCATCTGCACTCAAAAACCCGGTTAAAAGACGAATCAACGTGGTCTTTCCTGAACCGTTTGGCCCGAGCAAACACACAATCTCCCCCTGTGCGATGTCAAGATCAAAATCCGTTAACGCCGCCACGGTGCCGTAGCGCTTGCTTACACCGCGAACGGAGACTGCAGGTATTGGAAGTAAGTTCATAGCTTGAATAAATTGTTCATGGATTTCGAAGAAATCCATGAAAAGGTCTGAAAGTCAGTTGTAGAACTCGGGCGCCTGCTTGGTCACCTTAAAGGCATCCGGATCATGCGCAAAGAAAATCTTTGCGTTCTCAGAGTCACGGATATGTCGGATACGCTGATATGTCTTGTATCCCTCGATCTGGTTTGTTGCTCCTGAAAGAGGTGGGAGAATATTTTTGTCCAAATTCTCTTTGAGATAGACCGCATCCCCCGTCAAAATTACGGTACCTGTATTTGGCAGTTTGACCGCGGCAAATTGACTTCCTTTGGTATGTCCTGTTCCCTTGAGGATGCGGAAGGTACCATCGCCAAAAACATCCAAATCACCATTCAACATGATTGTGTTTTGTTGTTTCATTCCAGCAAAGTCGCCCGCCATGTAGAACGCCTGAAACGGATGATCAGGGAACAAGGCGGCTTTAAACTCATCCTCTTGCGCGATATGAGTGGCGTTTGGAAACATGCCTATGTTGCCCGCATGGTCAAAGTGCATGTGACTGGTCACTACGTACTTGATGTCTTTGGGCGTCAAGCCAATCTTGGCCAATTGCACTGGAATTGCATCATCCCGGTTCATTTTCACGCCAAAGCCTTTATGCAAGGGTCCCAGCCAGCCCTCCCCATCTGCAATCACCTTATCGTTGATACCGGTATCAAACATTACATTGCCTTGTGGATGCTTGAATACGTAGAAACCAACCGGACACCAATCCACTGTCCCTGTTGCGCCAGCCTGGAAGGCTGCCTTGGCAAAGCCTCCCAATGAACCTGACGTAAAGACATACAGTTGTTGTGCTGCCACGGGTGCGGCCAGCATTGCGGACATAGCAGAGCCAATAGCCCATAACTTCAAAGATTTAAGCACTTTCACTTTCATTTTGTCTCCTAAGTTGATTGATAGTTCATGTTGGCTTACTAGTCACTCTCCTCGGTGCGGCGAACCAACGCGCCCCCGACACATTCAATTGCGTTGATTGCGCGCGGGAAATCAGTAGGCCGCCCTGTACATCGCCAAGGCGTCTTCGTAAGTCACGTCGCGCGGGTTATTTACCAGAAGGCGCTGCACCTTCATGGCCTCCTGAGCCAGCATCGGCAAATCAAATTCTTGGACACCCGCATCTCGCAAGGTCTGTGCGTATGGCATAGAAGCAACGCGTTCGCGCAGGGCAGCAACGAACGCGGTGGCGGCGGCAATGTCATCGACGCTCGCTAAGTGCGGAAGGATGGCGCGTCCCAATTCGGCATAGAGGGTCTGGGCCACCGGCAGGTTGAATGCCAGCACCTGCAGAAGTACCAGCGAGTTACTCAAACCATGCGGCAAGTGGCAATGGCCGCCCAGCGGGTAGGCCAACGCATGGACCGCCCCGACCGGGGCGTTGGCAAAGGCCATGCCGGCCAATAGCGAGCCCAGCAACATGGCCTCGCGCACGCTTCCGTTCTGGCCGTCATTCACAGCCCCTGGCAAGTTGGTGTAGAGCAGTTGCAGCGCCTTGATGGCCAGGACATCAGACATTGGGTTTTTTTTCACCCGACTGGTGAAGGCTTCAATTGCATGCACCATGGCATCAACCCCTGTCATTGCAGTAATTGCTGGTGGCAACCCCAAGGTCAGCCTGCTGTCCAGCATTGCAATGTCAGGATAGAGCAGCGAAGAAACTACGCCTTTCTTTTCTTGGCCGGGCGTAGTAAGGATAGAAATTGGTGTGACTTCGGAGCCCGTTCCGGCGGTGGTTGGAACTTGGATCAGCGGAAGACGTGGGCCTCGCGCCAAACCGACTCCGTAGATGTCGGGTAGGGCCTGGGGTGTTCGCGCCAAAAGGGCGACGAGCTTGGCGGTGTCAAGCGAACTACCCCCACCGAATCCAACGACACCGTTAGCGCCAACAGAGAGGGCCGCGTCAACGGCGGCCTGGACACTAAGTTCAGGAGGATCCGCGAGAACATCAGAAAACACCGTGACGACCAGACCGGAAGCGGCCAACGATGCGAGAGCACCTTCCAATAGTCGGGCTTGTACTAAGCCTGCGTCGGTGACTAGAAATAGGCGTGTAATGCCGAGGCTTTTAGAAATTTCACCAAGACGCTCGGCACAGCCTTGCTCACATATGATTTTCGGCGTCGATTCAAAGTTAAATTGAGACATCAATACTTCTTTTGATATTGGGTTTGACTTCAGCGTGCCGTGACCACGCCACGCTCGATGTGATAAACAAGATCCACCAACTCAGCGCTATGGGTGTCGTCGGACTCGGAAAGAATGACCGACAGGCCGTCTTTGCGCAGATTGGCAATGACTTCGGTTAGCCGTCGTGAAAGCACCGGTGCAACGCCCTCGAAGGGCTCGTCGAGCAGCAGTAAGTTGTGGCCCGGCATCAGGGCGCGCGCCAGCGCCACCAATTTTTGTTGACCGCCGGAGAGCTGTAAGGCACGTCGTTCACGGAATTCACGGACCTCCGGCATCAAGCTATAGATCCAGTCAAGTCGTTGTTGTGCCTCCGAGAGGCTGTTGGCCCAGGCTGGCAACAGGATGTTTTCCTCTACCGTCAACGTCGGGATCAGGCGACGATCTTCTGGCAAGTAGCTGATGCCTCGTCTTGCCAATTGAAACGGCTTGAGTTGTTGAAGATCCTGCCCGGCTGAAACCAGACGCTCGGCCTGGATGGGCATCAAACCCATGATGGCGCGCATCAAGGTAGTTTTGCCCGCGCCGTTGCGACCGATGAGACCAACCATCTTGCCCGCAGGCACTTGCAGCGACACGTTGCGCAGGATCGGTATACGGTCGATCGCAACGTTCAGTGATTTAATTTCAAGCGCAGCGCTCATGCTGTTTCTCCAAAGGCAGCGTTCAAATCGAAGTGATGACCGATCACGAGCTCCTGCACCCGGGGGTCGCCGAGCACCTTGCGGGGCGACCCGTCGGCAATGATCTCGCCGCTGTAGAAGGCCATGATGCGGGTCACATAGCGCGCCACGATTTCCATGTCGTGCTCGACGAAGAGCACCGTGACACCGTGCTTGCGTACCACGGCCATCACCGTATCCATCAACGTGAACTTTTCCTCGACGCTGACGCCACTGGTCGGCTCATCAAGCAGCAGCATGCGTGGCTGGCTAACCAACGCCATGGCGATATCCACAAGTTTGCGTACGCCTTGCGGCACGGTGCTGACGAGCGCGTCGCGGTAACGGCTGACGCCGAACTCGGCAAAGATGGCATCGGCCCGCTCCCGTCGTTCCGGAGTATCCAGCGCGCGCCACAGGGAGGGCTGTGGTCCCTCGGCCGCCACCAGGGAGATCAGCGCGTTTTCCATCACGGTCAACTTGGGGAATAGCTGTGCCACCTGAAACGAACGGGCCATGCCCAACCGGGTGACATCACGCGGCTGGCGACCGATAACCGACTGGCCGTCGAACAGAATGTCGCCACTGCTAGGCGGAAGGTAGCCGGTGACCATGTTGATGAAGGTTGTCTTGCCAGCGCCATTGGAGCCAATGACACCGACAATTTCGCCCAGCCCGATATGCACGTTAATATCTTTGGCGGCGACGACGGCGCCGAATGTGCGGGTCAGGCTCCGCGTTTCGAGAATTGCGGTCATACCGTCACCTCCCGCTTTGTGCCGCGCTCGACCAGGCTCCACAGTCCCTTGGGCAGGAACAGGATGAGCGCGAGCAGGATGAAGCCCAAAGTCATCTGCCAAGTGTTTGGGGCTTCCTGAATGGCAAAAGTACGGATCACGGAGAAGACGATGGCGCCAATGAATGGGGCCACCACATGACCGGTGCCACCCAGAATGGCGATAAAGACAAATTCGCCGGAGGTGGTCCAGAACGCCATGTCAGGATCAATGTGCCCGGCGGCAAGGGCGGTCAGGCCGCCGCCCAGTGCGGAGATGCCTGCGGCCAGCACGTAGTTGACGAACAGTACCCGTTGTGACGAGAGACCAAGGTATTCGGCACGAATCTCGTTCTCGCGCACAGCTTCGGTTGCCCGGCCCAGACTAGAAACCATGAAGCGGTGAAATCCAAGCGCTACTGCGGTGGCGACGAACACCGTCAGCAGGTACAGGGTCCGTTTTTTGGCATCCCCTTGCGGAACCCAACCTAGGAAGCTGGGTGCGGATACGTTGAAACCATCAGTGGAGCCCAGCGCCGAAGACTTGACTAGCACGCCATACAGAATCATGGACAGTGCTAGTGTCAGCATTGCGTAGAAAATCTCCCGATAGCGAGTCAGCAACCAGCCGCACACCAGCGCCAGCAGGGTAGCGGCGACACTACCCAGTGCCAGCAGCGCGAAGGCGTCACTGAGACCCAGATACTGAGCAGCGAGGCCAACACCGTAGCCGCCTATGCAGTAAAAAAGGGCCTGTCCGAAGGACACCAGCCCGGCGCGCATTTGGACGACGACACCCAGCACCACCAGTGCCTTGGAAAGAGCCAGCGTGAGCAGGAAAGCAAGCCAGGCTGGCATGATCCAAGCACCGGCAAGGAGCACCGCGCCGGTCAGCAACAAGGCTGGCGTGGTCGCGTTGAGAGAGAGTTTACGAAGGAACATTCAGATTTTCCTAACTAAGGTTTGACCAAACAGCCCTTGCGGACGGATGGCCAACACCAGAAACATCACGCCGTAGATCACGAACAGCTCGATCTCCGGGGCGACGTGGACAGCGAAAGAACGTGACAGACCGACCAGCACCGCACCAGCGGCAGCGCCACCGATGCTGCCCAGGCCGCCCACAACAATCACCGCAAAAGCCAGCACGATGACTTCGACTCCGATGCCCGGGGATACCGAAATCGCTGGCGCCGTCAGCGCTCCGGCCAGTGCGCCGAGCATTGCGCCAATGGCGAAGGTGGCGGCAAACATGGCGTTGACGTTGACGCCCATGGCGATGGCAATCTCGCGGTCGTGAATGACGGCCCGCAGCAAACGACCTTTATTGGTCCTGTTGAGGACGAACCAGGCCACGAGGCCGATCAGGATGGCGACGGCGATCAACGCCAGGTCGTAGTTCGCGAAGCGCAGGCTGTCGCCAAAGGCAGACTGTCCGAGCAGACGGTAGGGCTGGTATGCAAAGTAGGGATTGACACCCCAAATCAGCTTGGTGGCGTCTTCCAGGATGAGCAGCAGGGCATAGGTGACGATCACCATCAGGATCTCGTCGCGACCATGGAGAAAGCGCAACAGTCCCTGTTCGATGGCGAGGCCGACGATTACACCCACCACCAAAGCACATGCCAGTAGCAGCAACAAACTCCAGTAAGGGTTACCGTGGTCGCCGGAAAAATACCAGCTCACCAATGAAGCGGCCGAGTAGGCACCGATGGCGTAGAAACTGCCATGCGCCATGTTCAGCACGCGCATGACGCCGTAAATGATGGTCATCCCGGCCGCAACGAGGAACAGCCAGGAGGCGTAAATGGCTCCGTCAATCAGGATTGCAAGAAAAGTTGTCATGGGAATTCCCTGCGGGGGCGCGGCGCAATGCCTCGCTCCCGCACATGGCTAAAGAACGTTAGGGGATGCGCGCTTAATTACATTTGGCGCCGGGGAAGCCTGCCTTGATCCAATCCGCCGGGCTGGTGCCGTCTGGCGGCATCAGGCATTCACCCGCATAGGTCTTGACCTTGGTCACCGAGGCCTTGCCATTCTTGGCATCAAACTGGTACTCACCAAAGGAGACGCCCTGAACGGCCTGGTGGCCATTGACCCGGGACATGTTGACGGTGCCACTAGGGGCTTCAAAGCTGAGTCCTTTCAACCCCTGAACCACCTGATCGGGCGTCGGCATGGTGCCGGGCTTGGCACTCTTTTCAGCAGCGGCCTTCAAGCCAAGAATGGCCTGGATCATCTTGTAAGCAGGGTAGGTTGGTGCCTCCTTAAACTCGGCGCTAAAGGCCGGACGAAACCAATCGTTCAGTGCGTTTTTCGGCGCAAAGGCACCGAAAGGACCGCGACCACCGATGATGGTTCCGTTTGCGACCTGATCCTTGAAAGAGGCCATACCAGTTTCACCAGCGGTCAGAACCACTACTTTTTTGTCAAAAAGACCCCTGGCGCCACCTTGCAACATCAGCGCCTCCATATCACCCCCCCAAAAACTTGAATGCATCAGATCAGGGTTGCTGACCGAAAGCGCGGAAATCTCGGCCCCATATTGGCCTTGGCCGAGTTTGGGCCATTGCTCGGACACCACCTTGATCTCTGGCTTGATCCCCTTCAATGCGAGGGCGAAGTCAGCCCATGACTCCTGGCCCCAGGCATAGTTTTGCTGGATGCTGGCGACCGTTTTGATATTGGGGCGGGTTTCTGCGACATAGCGCGCGGCAGCGATGTTGTCGACCACCGCGTCAAGGCCGGTGCGGAACAGATATTTAGGGTTCTTGACCGTCTCGAACACCTTGGAGGTACCGCAATCAAAGAAGATTGTCGGCACCCCCAGTTCCTCTGCGGCTGGTGCGATGGCCAAGCAATCGCCGGACGAAATGTAGCCAATGACGGCATCCACCTTCTGGCGCTGAACTAGGTTGCGAAACTCCTCAGCCTGTTTGGTTGCACCACCTGCCTCGTCCAGCACAACTACTTCAATCTCTAGGCCATTGATACCTTTTTTTCCGTAAGGGGCTGGCATCTTGCCGCTGTTCAATGCATCCACCGTGAGTTTGGCTGCATTGGCCGCCGGTACACCGAACGGCCCAGCCGCCGCGCCCGACAGGAAGGTGACAATACCGATGCGGTATTTTCCGTTGTCGGCGGCGCTAGCACAAGTCGCAGCACCGGCCGCCAGAGCAATGGCACCGACGGTGACGGACAGTCGCATGCCGCGCCGAAAAGTTGTAGATTTGGCTTTCATGGAAGTCTCCTAGTTGATCTATTTTTAAAGGTGGGGATCGCATGATTCGATCAATGGTCAGGACCCACCTAAGCCATGTACCGCAAGGTGTGTGCCAAGTACTTACGGAAAGCCTGAAATTGTTTGCTGCACAGGGGACGGGCAGGAAGAACGGTGTGGCAGAGGACCTGGATATCAGGTCAAACCGAAACGCCAATGGGCGATAAGCGCTCAACGCTGGTCAACACCACCTCGAGATTGAGCGCAATCCGCTCACACCTAAGCGAATAGTCACAATGAATAGCACGGAGGATTGGCTCAGGCTTTTCGGACTGTCGGCTAGTTGTTGAGTTTGGCGGGATGGGCGTTGTCAATGTCGCCGCGCGCCCGGTCTCGGCGTGAGCGAATCAGGTCCGGGGGCGGCTGCAAATCCTCAGCGCGATAGACCATCCAGTGCCCGAGCATGACCTTGGCTGGCGGGAAGGAGCTGTTGGGTAGCACCTCACCGATTGCCTGGGTTTGCACGATCTGGTGGGTTTGCGCATCAATATGAGAAACGTAGCCTTCTGGATCCTTGGGCAACGCTAACTGCATGCCTTCAAGAGCATGGATCAACTGCTCGTTGCCAGCCTTACGGCCGGCAAGTTGCATAGCGCGGCCAATGGCCTTGATTCCAGCGTAGGCCCCTACCGCAGCGTAGGTGGGGAACCGCCCTTCGAGACGATGAAAATCGTTGACGAACTTGCGGTTGTGCTCGGTGTCGGGCCAATTATTGTGGTGCCGCGCCGACAGGATCAGTCCGCTGGGAACCAGTTCGCCAAGCGAGACCAATACATCAAAGTTGCCACCGGTATCGAAGTTGGCAAGTTTGGCACTTTTCAGCAAACCTGACGCCAGCGCCTGTTTGAGGAAGGCAGTGAAATCGCCACCCCACAGCGCAGTCACCACCACATCCGGCTTGGCGGCCAGCAACTCGGCGATATAGTCCGTGTAGTCGGGTTCGTACAAGCGGGGCCACAGATGAGCAACCATGTCATAGCGAACGCCACCGCTGTCCAGTGCTTGCTCCAGATCGCGCCACGCGATATGCCCGTAGTCATAATCAGGGCCAATGAAGGCCAGGCGTCGCCACTGGTTCTTTTTTTGCAGATCCGCGAGGTAGCGGGAACCCGCCGCCATCGATGTGTAGGTGTCGCTGGAGACACGGAAGTAATGGCGATGGAAATCCTCAATGGTCAGGCGGGACGAGGCGTGGTCGGTGCCGATCATGATGACCTTGCGTTCACGAGATACACGACTGACGGCCTGCGCGACGCCAGAGCTGACAACGCCACAGAGGAATCGGACCTTATCGCGGGCAATGAAGTTCTCGGCAATGCGGGTTGCTACCGACGCCTTGGAACGATCATCCTCCACCAGGATACGCAGCCTGGGCATCGTTCCTGGTGGCATTTCGGCCGCCAAGTCGGCAAGGGCTAGCTTCATGCCGGCGATGCTGTCGCGGCCATAAATGGCGGCCCGGCCGGCGAGGGGAAACATGCAGCCCACCGTGGCATCGGCGCTTGCGGGGGGCGCACCGAATTCAATTCGCGCCTGGCTGGCCAGCGGCCAGAACGTTACCAATACGGCAAGAACTAGCCAGCAGCGGCGCCGCACACTAGGCTGCGAAGCGGCCCGCAACGAAGCCCGGCGTGTGGCGGAAACAATTCGTGCACACATTTTGATCTCCGGTAGCTGAGCCATTGCCGTACCTCATGTAATCGATACAGCTATTGTTCACTGCTCTGCGCGACTTGTATAGCCAAAGCAACCCCTCGGACAGGCTCACGCTCAAGAGGCGGCAACCTGAACACAGCCACAGTGCCGACCAATGCATTCGCCTGGGCGTTCAGGCCGCTGGCCGCTGCGGCCATCTGCTCCACCAGCGCCGCGTTTTGCTGCGTAGTTTGGTCCATTTGCATGAGCGCTTCGCCGACTTGCGACACACCCGCGCTTTGCTCTGAAGTAGCAGCACTGATCTCGCTCATTATGTCAGTGACCCGCCGGATGGCGCCGACTATCTCGATCATGGTCATGCCTGCCTGCTCCACCAGAGTATTGCCGTACTCAACCCGCGCTAGGCTGGCATTGATCAAGGATTTGATTTCCTTGGCCGCGTCTGCAGACCTGCCAGCCAAATTGCGCACTTCACTGGCTACCACGGCAAAACCCCGACCCTGCTCACCGGCTCGAGCCGCTTCCACAGCCGCATTGAGCGCCAAGATGTTAGTCTGGAAAGCGATACCGTCAATGACACTATTGATGTCGAAAATCTTGCGTGAGCTGTCATTTATACCTTTCATGGTTGCTACCACCTGGGCGACCACCTCGCCCCCCTTGATGGCCACGGTGGCGGCATTCATTGCAAGGTGATTGGCCTGGTGCGCAGCTTCGTCGTTTTGCTTGAGGGCGGCACCCAACTCCTCCATGGCGGCTACGGTTTCTTCCAAGGCGCTGGCCTGTTGTTCGGTGCGAGCACTAAGATCCTGGTTGCCTTGCGCAATCTCCGCACTGGCGGTGGCCACACCTTCAGCGCTTACACGCACGGCATTGACTGTCTGGCTCAGGCTATCACGCATGTGTACCATGGCTGCGATCACACTTCGGGTATCACTCGGCCGCACTGCGATGGGTGCGGACAGATCACCCATCGCTACCGTTTGCGCCACTTGACGGACTTCATCCGGCTCTGCGCCGAGCGCCCGATTGAGAAACCGGAGCATCGCCAGGCCGAAACCAACTGCCACCATCATGGCAACGGCAAAAACGCAGCCAAGGATTAGCAGATTGGACTTGACGGCGGCCTGCGCCTTCTCGTACTCCCGCCTGGCCTCTCGAGTTTGCAAGTCCACCAGCTTGCCCATGGCTTGGACGGCGGGCTTTTGCAACGCTCTGAAATAGTCCATCGCCCCCACGGCCTTGACAAACTGCTCCTCTCGAATGATTTCCATCACAGGCTTGAGTCCTTCCGCGAAAAAAGAGTCGCGTTTGATCATGAAATCTTTGATCAACGCGTCTTCCTCCGCCGTATGTTGGGTCGCCTGATAGAGCCTCCAGTTTTGATTGATCTTTTCCAGATTGCCATTGATTTCAGCGATGGCAGCTGCTCCCTGCGCTGAGTCCGCTTGCGCGGCGGCGTCGAGGAGTGTCCCCCGGTTGGCCTCCATACGTTCGCCAATGCGCCCAAGCAGTGTGGCCGGCACAGTCCGGTCCTCATATACGGTCTGGAGGGCGCTGACGCCTTGCGCGACGACGTACCAACTAGCGCCACCCATGACCACCAGAGCCAATGCAAAAAAACCCACCAAAATGTACACACGGGTAGCAACCTGGAGACCGGGGGATCTCAACGAGTGGTCTTTACTTTGTTTTCCATTGGGCGTACAGCTGGAAGAAATATGCATGCGAAAATTTGACTTTCTGCCGAGATAGAAGAGGTGGGCTCACCCATTGGTGTGCCCAATTCAGTAGCGGCCGTAATGGTTTGCTGCCCAGCACTGCTGATTTAGCAAGGCCTGTACCAAGTACGTTGGAATAGTTCGCCTGTTGCCACAGCTTCCAGTGACAAGAAATTTTCAGCGTGACAAAGAACGCCCGCCACAAATCGGGAGTGAATCGAAAAAGGAGCGAATGCCGCTCAAGCGCGAGTGACTTCCGCTCTCACTGATCGAAAACCGATCACTCAAGTCCGAGACGTTGCAAGCGGCGCTTGAAGGCGTGCCTGGAAATACCCAGACGGTCTGCCGCCAGTCCCTTGTGGCCATCGCATGAGCGCAGGGCGCTCAGGAGCAGCTCGCGCTCTGTTACCGCCAGCGCAGCACTGATGGAATGCGTCCCTGTGAGCGGCACCGAAATGCTCGGCCCGGTCGCGCCCGTTAGCTCCCGAACCGCTGCAACGATCTCCGGCGGCAGCTCCGCCAGCCCTATGTCGCGACCAGGGAACAGGATGGTCAGACGCTCGATTAGATTCTTCAGCTCGCGCACATTGCCGGGCCAGCGGTAGGCCACCAACCGCTCCCGCGCCGCATCGCTTATAGCAATCGGAAGCACGCCTTCCTCGTGCGCATACTGACTGGCAAAGTGCTCGGCCAAATGCACGACGTCGTCGCCCCGGCTGCGTAGGGCAGGAATTTGCAGGCAAATAACGTTGATGCGGTAGTAGAGGTCTTCGCGGAAACGCCCAGCGCTGACTTCGGTCGCCAGATCGCGGTTGGTGGCAGCAACCACGCGCACATCGGCATGCACAGAGTGTGTCGAGCCAATGGCACGGTATTGCCCGTTCTCAAGGAAATGCAGAAGTTTGGCCTGCAGGGCCAGTGGCATTTCGCCGATTTCGTCGAGAAAAAGAGTACCTTTGTCGGCCAAGGTGACCAGGCCAACCCGGCGTTGATGGGCTCCGGTGTAGGCACCCTTTTCCGCACCGAATAGTTCCGCCTCGATCAACTGCTCCGGCAGCGAGGCGCAGTTGATCTCAATGAACGGCCCAGCGCGGCGCGGACTACCAACGTGGATGGCTTTCGCCACAAGCGCCTTGCCAGTTCCTGACTCACCCAGAACAAGAATGCGGGCGGTACTGCTGGCTGCCACGCGAGTTACAAGCGCTGCCAGATCGCTCATGACCGGGCTCTCGCCCACCAGCCCTCCATGGCGCAAAGCGGTCCGCCGATGGAAATCAATCTCGCTGGCCATGCGACCGCGCTCCAGTGTCGTGCTTATGGTATGCAACAGATCGTCAAGATCGAACGGCTTGGTCAAGTAATCGGCCGCGCCCATTTTTACTGCCTTGACCGCCGCCCGCGTATCGCCGTGAGCGGAGATCATGATTACCTGGGGCACACTGTTCTCGCGCGGCATCGCCTCCAGCACCTCGAGCCCGGTCTTGTCCGGCAGCCGCAAATCGAGCAGCACCAGATCCGGCTGTAAATCCGCCACAGCTTGCAGCCCAGCCGCGCCACTAGCCGCACCGTGAACCTTGTAGCCCTCTTCTTCAAGCGCGTATGTAAGTGAGCTGACGAGGCTGGCCTCGTCGTCAATGATCAGAATGGTCGGCATGGTGAGTGGTTTGGGTCAGAGGAAATAAAATCCGTACAACGGTACCGTGTCCGGGCGCGCTGTCAAGGCTCATCACGCCGGCGTTGAGTTCGCACAGCTGACGTGAAATACTGAGTCCGAGGCCAACGCCTCGAGTCTTAGTGGTGAAGAATGGTTCGCTGACCCGCTCCAAAAGTTCGCCTGGTATACCGCAACCGGTGTCGCTGACTTCGATAACCGCCTGCCCGTCGACAGCAAATGCGCGCAGCACCACAGCGCCACCGCTCGGCGTCGCATGGACGGCATTGAGGGCCAAATTCAGGAGAATCTGCAGCAGCTGGTCGCGATCGACCCACAAGGTCAGCTCAGGATTGCCCTGACAGCCAAAATGCAGGCCCCGCTCCTGAGCCTGCGGCTCAATAATGGTGGTGATGCGCCGGAACAGCTCACGCACCGGCGTCGAACTGGGTTGTGGGAGCCGGGGTCGCCCGAAGTCCAGCAAATCGCTGACCACCCGGGCCAAGCGATCGATCTCCCCGTCCATTTCGGCCAGTAACTGGGCGCGTTTTGGATCGTGCTCGCGCCGCGCCAACGCTTGGACACTGGTCTTGATGGCGGCCAGCGGATTGCGAATTTCGTGCGCGATGCCGGTGGCGAACTCGCCGAGCACCGCCAGTTTTTCAACGCGCACGGCGCGTTCGAGATATTCTTTGAGCTTGCCGGACATGGCGTTGAAGGCGTGCGAGACCGCCGCAATTTCATCGCTCCCCTGCTCGACGATGCGGTGCTCAAGTTGCCCCGACGAGATCGCTTGCGCGCCGCTCAAGAGCAGACCGATACGCCTGCGTAGCAGTTGCGCCAAACGGTAGAAGAGAAATACGATCAGCACCGCGCTGACCAGCACCGCAACCAGCAACGCCCGCCGCTCAAGCGCGAAGGCCTTGAGCAATCCGGTAGATTCGACTTCAAGCATGGGTCGCCAGCCGGGCAAAATTTCGGGGCCGGCGATCAACCGGCCCTGCACGCTAACCGTGTGCCCGACAGTATTGATATCGCCGACAGGCGTGCGCAGCAAGGGCTGTAGAGCTCCAACTGCCGCGTTCCCACCGAGTTGTTCGGTGAGCGAGGCCAGGCGCACGTGCAGCGCAATATAGCCAGTGATCTGATCGGACTGTTTCCCGTGCAGCGGATAGCGTACCAGCAACCAGCCGGAATCACCGTCGGCGGCTGGCTTGGGGCCGACGATCTCGGTGTCACCGAGAGTCGTTAGCGGCAATCGAGTGGTTTCGAACCGGCGGTCGGCCCAGTAGGGTGGACCCGACGCAGCCTGGCCCGGCACGACACGTTGCAAGCGACCGTCGGCATCGAAGAAAAGAATACCGTAGAGGTCTGGCAAATCAGATTCAATTTGCAGCAAGGCAGCCACTTCGCTGTTCGCGCGGCCCTTATCGGCACCGGCAAACCCCGCAATTCCCGGATAATTCGCCAGCGTTTCGACCTGGTAGCGCCGTGCCTCGACGTAGGCACCAAGTCGGTTTGCTGTAGCGGTGAGGTGCGTCGAAATCCTCTCGCCAAGCAGTTGTTCGAGCGCGTTACTGGTGAATCGATCGTAGAGCAGCCCGATCGACAGCACAGGCAGCGTAGAGGCGAGCACCGACAAGATCAGGTAACGTCGAACAACGCTTTTTTCGATGGCCATGGTTTTTATGTTTGAATTCTAGGCAGCCTTGCAGCATATCCCAAGCAATGCAACGACGTTTTGGCAACCCGGTAGAGTTCCTGTGGGCCGTCCATATCGTCACTCGTGCACCGGAATCGATTGGGACTGATGCGCATAAGGCGCACAGTTGTGAGTGGACCAAAAGCACGGTCCGCAATGGTACAAAATATGCACCGGCAGGTAACGAACGGGGTAAATTTTTGTTGGCATGGCAATATTGATGGGCCATGCCCTGAGTCTTTCGTCGAGCCTTCACTCAAACTGATATGCCGCGCTGCCGACGCAGCTCCCAGGTCACAGTTGCCCCACGCACGATTGCCGAAACTTGCTGACCCAACCCCAACTCCATGACCGGGCGCCACGGTACCAGACTGAAGCCGATGGCATCATCCATCATCGCAAATCGGCCGCTGACAAGCTGGATAGAGCGCTGGTAGATGCCTTTCGCCCGCCCGCCATCAAGCAGCGGACGGTAAATTCGCCCAGTCTCGTTCTGTAACACTTTGCCCACTTCGGTCAGCTCCCGATCCCGCAAAGTGGACAACAGGTTACGCGCTAAAACCACACGCGAGCCATGCCGCACGGCCAGGCCCTGTTCCACAAGAAAACCAACCCGCTCCCGCAAGGCATCACGCACTTCGGCACCAAATCCCTTTGGTGACAGTTCCTTGACGTCCCCCACCATTTGATGGTCCAACCACGTCGCGCCCTGGGCACGCACTTGCTGTTCAATCGATAGGTGCGAGCGCAACTCAATGGTGACTCCTGCGGTCTTCTGCGCATCATGCGCTTGGGCGCGTGCCATAAAGTCTGGCGGTACGCGCCAAACGCCATCGCCCATACGCTCCACAACCTCAGAGCGGCGCAGCGCTTCGAGCCGACGCACGTGAACATCGATCCCAGTTTGTGGATCTGGGGTGCTCTCCTGTCGAAGCTGCGCAAGATGATCAACGGTACGGTAAAGCCCCTCACGCACGATTCCGGCAATGTTCCGGTCTACCGCTCGTTCTCCTCCAGCGGCTTTTGCTTCCACAATGCCCCCCATCGGCAATGCGGTCAGATCTGTGCCAACCGGCAGGCGCACATAGTGCGCACGGCCATCTATGCCATCCATCACCAGATAGCCCCGGTCATTCAGCTCGTCGGCCAGGCCCTTGGCCGCAATACGGCCGATGACAGGGGTTGCCAGTTCCGTCTCCAATACCAACTCCCGCTGCTGCCCTTTCAAGGCCTTGTGCATCGTACGCAGGATGTCGCCGCGCTCGCCCATGGCGACCAAAGTCTGTTCCATGTTTGGAGATAGCTTCCAGCGATTCGCGTCGATGCTGCATGCCAGTTCCATCGCCTGCAGTCGCTGCAGCCTGGCACGAAGATGAGTTTGACGTTGCCGGTCCTTGGGCTCCTGCGTCAAGTCCACAACATCCACGGTGGCCTGCCGCAACAGCGCCCGGTCCAGGTTCGTCAGCCGCTCCTGCTCCACCTCCCGCAACAAACCCTGCCGGATCTCCAACTCCGTGCGCGGTCCCAGCCATTCGGTCGCCAGCTCGCAGGCCCGCATGCGCATGCCATGCGCCATGTAGTCCGGCGCGATCACCAGATCCTGCCCCTTTCCCCGCCCCTCTCCGGCACGCCCGCGTAACACGATGTGCGTGTGCGGATTGTCGGTATCCCAGTGGTCAACGGCCACCCAGTCCAGCTGAGTTTCCAGGTCGGTGGTCATTCGCCGCATGAACTCGCGCGTGTAGTCGCGCAGGTCCTCCAGCTCCCCGGAATCCTCCACCGAGACGATGAAGCGGAACTGGTGGCGGTCACCCTTGCCACGCTCCTCAAAAGCCTTCAGTTCAGCGGCGTCGGTCTCGGGCCCATAGGCCTGCCCCTTCTCTCCATCGCGCGTCACGCCATCACGTTCGATGTAGCGAAGATGCGTTGAAACGGATTTGACTCCCGCCTTCTTCAGTACCACAAAGCGGGACTTGATGACCACGCGCCGGGCTGTCACCGCCAGCGTTCGGCCCGCCCTGCTCGCTGCGACACGCCCCCGCCCAAAAGTCGATGCAGGACGGGCAGCGTGCGCGCCAGAACCTTTCGCACCGGACTTTGAGACCTGCTTCAGAACCTGTGAAACAAAGCGCTGCGAACGCTGACCATTGCCCTGACCAGCACGACCCTTGGGCGCTCCTGGCTTGACCCTGAAGCGGTCCTCGTCACGCGAGACCATGGCACAAGCTCCAGCGCAATGCAGAGAATCGCATCCAAGACGGCACATGACCAATCCTGAAGCCAAGGGGGTTTGCGTCCTGCAACGGCACGCAGGCTGCAAGCCACCGTGCCGCGCCTAACCCACGTGCAGACTGGCTCAGCGGCCCGGCACGTGCCGGCCCTTTTATCTTGCCCTCTCTTTTCACCAGTCCCTGAAGCCTCCGACTTCCTGCCCGGCTCCGAATCCACGCCAGCCGCACGCGGTGCTTGCAGCGCTGCCAAACAGGCAGCGCCAGTGCAGCTCGCGCTTCACGCTGGCGGTAAAACATCTGCACGATGGACGCTATGTTCATGGCGCGCTCCAGGTCCAAATAGGCTGCGCACTGCCAATCACTTCCGATACACGGATGTGTCCGAAGTAACGGCTATCGAACGACGCCGGGTTTGTGTTGCTCAACAAAAACAGTTCGCCGCGCGCCAGGCGTCGGCACTGCGACCAGGCAGACAGTGGGCGGCCACGCCCATCGGCATGCATCACTGCGGCCACAACCACGCCGTCAATGCGTACCGATGCGCCATCCACGCACACCCGTTGCGGTGCCATGGCACCAATGCGCTTGAGCAAGGGGATGCCCGCTGGCAGGTAGTCACGCTGCGCCGCCAACGCAGCGGCAGGCGCCGGAAGTCGGGCCAGCACGATACTGCCGACCTGCAACGCGTCGGCAGGCACTATGCGGTACCAGCCGCGCGGCACACTGTCGCTGGGGTTGTAGACGATCTGCGCACGGTGTGGCACGGCCAGCGGCATGAGCAGCGCCGCCAG
>JAUSMR010000163.1 GCA_030645955.1 Gallionella sp.
GCCGGGGGCAGTTCCCTCGCAGTTCCTGGCACTGTCACCGCGCAACAAGCACGCCATTGCCGTCGACGCCTCCCGCTCGCGCCTGTACCTTTTTGAAAACCGGCCGACCGGACTGGCGCTGGTTGCCGACTATTACATCTCGATCGGGAAATCCGGCATGGAGAAGAACATCGAAGGTGATTTGCGCACCCCGATGGGCGTGTATTTCATCACCAGCAACCTCGATCCCAAGTCGCTGAAGGACTTTTACGGCTCGGGCGCGCTGCCCATCAACTACCCCAATGTGCTCGACAGCAAGCGCGGTAAAACAGGCAGCGGCATCTGGCTGCACGGCACGCCGCCGGGTCAGTTTTCGCGTCCGCCGCAGGCGACTGACGGCTGCGTCGTGCTGGCCAATCCCGACCTGGATCGGATCATCCGGACCGTCGAGGTCCGCACCACCCCGGTGGTGATCTCGCAGCGCCTGAACTGGGTGACGCCAAACAGTGCTCGCTCCGCCAGCAAACCCTTTGAGGACGCTTTGACGGCTTGGCAAAGTGCCAAATCCAGCGGCAATATGGACCGGGTTCTGAGTTTTTACAGTCTGGATTTCAATAGCAATGGCAAGACACTGACCGAGTGGACACCGGCGCTGCGCACGGAGCTGAACAAAGGACGAGGACGTGCCATCCAACTCAAGGACCTGTCCCTGCTGCACTGGACGGACGCCACCGACACCATGGTGGTCACGTTTGGCGAGGTGACAGATGGCACACGCACCGGCCCAACCAAACGCCAGTACTGGGCGCGACAGGGTAATCAATGGAAAATATTTTTTGAAGGAGTCATTGGATGATTTTTAGACGTTTTAGGGCTCTAGCCCCCGCAACTATTGCGGTAGCAGCTATGTTTTCAGTAGCGCAAGGCGCTTGGGCGCAGGAGTCGACCCGGGTCAAATTTGCGACCACCGCCGGTGATTTCGTGGTCGAGGTCTATCCTGACAAGACACCCAAGACCGTTGAAAATTTCTTGCAGTACGTCAAGGACAAGCACTATGACGGCACCGTCTTCCACCGCGTCATCGAAAACTTCATGGTGCAGGGTGGCGGTTTTGACACCCAATACAACCAGAAGAAAACCCGTGCGCCCGTCGTCCATGAAGGGCGCGAGGCACTGACCAAAGGCGGCCTGAAGAATGTTGTCGGTACGCTGGCCATGGCTCGCACCAACGACCCTCAGTCAGCGACCGCGCAGTTTTTTATCAACGTCAAGGACAATGCGTTTCTGGACCCCAGCGCCCAGTCGTTTGGCTACACGGTATTTGGCAAAGTCGTCAGCGGCATGGAGGTGATCGAGAAAATCAAGACCACACCCACTGGCGCCGGCGGCCCCTTCCCGTCCGATGTTCCCAAGACCCCCATTCTTATCAACTCAGCAACCCTGGTGAAATAAATCATGAGCAATCCCCAAGTCGAACTCCACATTGCCAACTACGGCGTCATCACCCTCGAACTCGATCAGGACAAGGCGCCTAAAACAGTCGCCAATTTCTTGAGCTACGTGAACAAGGGCCACTACAACAACACCATTTTTCACCGCGTCATTCCCGGCTTCATGGTGCAAGGCGGCGGCATGGAGCCTGGCATGAAAGAAAAACGGGGCGACAAAGCGATCGAAAACGAAGCCAATAACGGCCTGAAAAACCTGAATTACACCGTGGCCATGGCCCGCACCGGCGACCCGCACTCGGCTACCGCCCAGTTCTTCATCAATGTGGCGGACAACGGTTTTCTGAACCACACCGCTATTTCAGCCTCAGGCTGGGGTTACGCCGTGTTTGGCAAAGTGGTGGCGGGTACCGATGTGGTCGACAAGATCAAGACTGTCAAGACCACTCGTAAGGGCCATCACGATGACGTGCCGGTTGAAGACGTGATCATCGAAAAGGCCGTGGCCCTCTGACATGAACCCGGCAGTACCCCGGATCGCGGCGCCAGGCGCTGCGTCGCCCTGGCCGGTACTGCAGGCGCCCTCCTCTTGGCGCCATGTTGATTTCATCTCGGATTTGCATCTGCAGGCCAGCGAGACCGCCACCGTCCAGGCGTGGCAGGACTATATGCAGAGCACACGCGCCGATGCCGTGTTCATCCTGGGCGATCTGTTTGAAGTCTGGGTCGGTGACGATGTGATTGGCGGTGCGCTCGATCCTGATCAGGCGCCGGGATTTGAAGCCCGCTGCGCCCAAATCCTCCAAGCCGCATCCCGACGCCTCGCCATTTATTTCATGCACGGCAACCGCGACTTTTTGTTGGGTCCGGCGTTCGCCAGCGCCAGTGGCATGACCTTGCTGAACGACCCGACCGTGCTGGACTTTGCAGGACAGCGCTGGCTGCTCTCGCATGGCGACGCCTTGTGCCTGGCCGA
>JAUSMR010000173.1 GCA_030645955.1 Gallionella sp.
CTATGGCGCCGACGCCGACGACATCCTGGCACTCGGCGACCACATCTCGAGCCTGCAAGACAGCAAGCCCGCCTTGCCGCCCCTGGCCTGGCCCGCTTCGCTGGCTGCGCGTGCCCCGCTGGCCTGTGCGGCCTGAATTCAGCAACTCATTTGTGCAACATTTTTGAGGGACCTCTCCATGATCACGAAACGACTCGCCGGGCTGGCCGCTGCCACGCTCATCGCCATCAATCCCGTGGTGGCCCAGGAAGTGCGGGAAATGAATTTCGGCATCCTGTCCACCGAATCATCGCAAAATCTCAAGCAGGATTGGCAGCCCGTGATCAACGACATGAGCCGAAAACTCGGCATCAAGGTCACGGCTTTTTTTGCGCCGGACTATGCGGGCGTGATTGAAGGCATGCGCTTCAATAAAGTCCAGTTCGCCTGGCTGGGCAACAAATCTGCGATTGAAGCCGTGGAGCGCGCCAACGGCGAGATTTTTGCGCAGACCATCAATGCCGACGGCTCGCTCGGCTATTACAGTTTCGTCAGCGTGCACAAGGACAGCCCCTACAACACGCTCGACGACATCTTCAGGAACGCCAAAAACATGAGTTTTGGCATGGGCGATCCAAACTCCACCTCCGGCTTTCTGGTGCCGAGCTACTATGTTTTCGCCCTCAACAATGTCAACCCAAAAACTGCATTCAAGGCGGTGCGCGGTGCCAATCATGAAACCAACATCATGGCCATCGCCAACAAGCAGGTGGACGCCGCAGTACACAGCTCCGATGTGCTGGAGCGCATCCAGACGCGCCAGCCCGACATCGCCAATCAGCTGCGCCAGATATGGAAATCACCACTGATCGCATCCGACCCGCTGGTGTGGCGCAAAGACTTGCCGCAAGACCTCAAGGGAAAGATCAAGGATTTCTTTCTGGCCTACGGCAAGTCCGGTCCGGATGCGGCGCGCGAAAAGGCGCTGCTGAACAAGCTCACGCTCGGCGGCTTTCAGGAGTCCAGCAACGCGCAACTCAAGCCGGTGCGCCAGCTTGAATTGTTCAAGGAAAAAGTCAAGCTGGAAGCGGATGCCAACCTGCAGGCCGAAGAAAAGAAAACCCGCCTGGACGACATCAGCCGCAAATTGAGCGACCTCGCCAAATCCTGAGTCAAATTTATCCTCTGTCTGATCGTTTTAAAGGAACTTCCCATGATCAAGAAACTGTTCGCCAGCCTGGCTGGTGCCACGCTCATCGCCATGAATCCCGTGGCGGCCCAGGAATTGAAGGAAATCAATTTCGGCATCATTTCGACCGAATCGTCTCAAAACCTGAAGTCGGACTGGCAACCGATTCTGGATGGCATGGCCAAAAAGACCGGCATGAAAGTCAACGCCTTTTTTGCCTCGGATTACGCCGGCATCATTGAAGGCATGCGCTTCAACAAGGTCCATGTGGCCTGGTTTGGCAACAAGTCGGCGATGGAAGCCGTGGACCGCGCCGGTGGTGAGG
>JAUSMR010000128.1 GCA_030645955.1 Gallionella sp.
CTTTTCCAGAGCACAAAATCCAGCGGATCGTCCTTGCCATCCAGCACTTCGACCCGCTCGCCGGCACGCAACTCGTCCAGCGACTTGCCCGACAGCTTGCCGTAGCCCGCAAACTTGCGCACCGCGTAGTTCACGTCGCCGGCACTGTGCCCGCTGCGTGATTGGTAAGCCAGGCCCTTTTTCTCCAGCGTGCCAATCAGGCGGAGCATTTGAGGCACGAAATCGGTGGCGCGCGGCTCATGGGTGGGGCGCTCAATGCCCAGCGCATCAGCATCCTGGTGCAAGGCATCGACCATGCGGTCGGTCAGCGCGCGTATGGTTTCGCCGTTCTCAAGCGCCCGCTTGATGATTTTGTCGTCAATATCGGTCACGTTGCGAACATAGGTCACCTGCAGGCCGCTCAAGCGGAGCCAGCGCTGGACCACATCAAACGCCACCATGGCCCGTGCATGGCCCAAGTGGCATAGGTCATACACCGTCATGCCGCACACGTACATGCGCGCCTGGCCGGGAATCAAGGGAGAAAAAACTACAACGTCACGCGACAGCGTGTTGTAAATGCGCAGGCTCATGGAAGGTCTGGGTACGGGGACTGACGTCAATCGGGCAATCCGTCAATCAGTCCAAAATGGGAGAAGAATAACTTTATCTCACGGTCGTTTCTGTTAAACCGAAAGGATAAAACCAATGCGCCAGCACGTGCAACGAAAAAAGGAACGCGCGATCTTGGGGCGTCAGCGAACTATACCCCCTCAGCTACAATCTGGCCGTTATTCAGCCAAGGTTACAGCGTGCTGCTTACCCCTCAAGCCCTTGGCAAACAGGGGGTTTTGTAGAGATTTTCCGCACTGGCAGCCGTGAAACGTCGTCAAGACGGACCCAACAACCGTGAGAGTTCTTATGCCCACGCCAGCATCCTTGTTACGCCACCCCCTGTCGGCCGCCCTGCGCATCTTGTTCCTGGCCGCCACGCTGTCGGTGTCCGCAGCCTATGCCGATGACTATGCTGACGTCAGCCGCCTGATGCGCACCAACCAATACCCTGACGCCATGGCCAAGGCCGACCAGTACCTGGCCACCAAGCCGCGCGACCCGCAAATGCGCTTTCTCAAGGGCGTGATCCTGACTGAGACCGGCAAGACGGCCGACGCCATTTCCACCTTTACCAAGATTACCGAAGACTACCCCGAGTTGCCCGAGCCTTACAACAACCTGGCCGTGCTTTACGCAGGGCAGAGTCAGTTCGACAAGGCCCGGGCTGCACTTGAAATGGCGATTCGCACCAATCCCAGCTATGCCACCGCCCACGAAAACCTAGGCGATGTCTACGCCCGACTAGCCAGCCAGGCGTACAGCAAGGCATTGCAGCTCGACGGCGGTAACGCGGCCGTGCAGCCCAAACTGGCCTTGATCCGCACCTTG
>JAUSMR010000176.1 GCA_030645955.1 Gallionella sp.
GCCGGGTTATGACCTCAGCATCGGTCACTGGCGATGGCCGCATGGTGGTTGCGACGCCAGCCCCCGGGGGAGCGAGCGATAGCGCTTTGTCGAGGCCTGAAGTGCTGACAACTGGTTTTGGCGTCGTGCCTGTGGGTACCGTTGGGGCAGCAACCTGCGTTGCAACGGCCGACGCTGTGGCAGCTTCGGAAGTCGGGGCGCCGGACACGCTTGGGGCAAACGGTATGACGCCCTGCGTCTTTGTGAACTCTGCAGACTGCTCGGAGTAGTACTCGCCCGACATAACTATCGCCACGAGCAATATCGCCGCCGCTGCAATGCGCAAGGCGCGTCGTGAGTTGATCGCCGTCGCCCAGCGTTTGGAGGCAACCGTGTCATCCACCTGCGGCGTCACAGTTTCGGGCTGCGGCGTGGGCTCCTTTGCAAGGCTAACATCCTGCGGAACCCGTTCTACAAGCTGATTGTCAAGAATCGCTGGCGCGGAGTTGAGTCCGGGGGCTCCTGGCAGGGTGAATCCCGCGCCGCATTTGTAGCAGTTTCTTGCGGTTCGTTTGTTGGTGGCGCCACACCGGTCGCAGGGTTGCAGGTGCAACTGGGAGCCACAGTCATTGCAGAACCTTGCACCCGCCGGATTGAGATGGTTGCAGAAAAGGCACTGGACAGGGGGGAGCGATGACTTCTCAAGCATGTGACCTTCGTGCAGTGGAAAAAACAACAACTGCGGTCTCCCGTTTTGATCTTGCCGCGAAAAACGTACTCCCTACCCGTTGATTTAATGCAGAGTTGGGGGATTGGCAATTGAGAAAAGTCAAAGAAAGACAAGCCCTGCCAAATGCACCCAGGGATTCAGATTGGGCCAGGTGCACCGACTGTTCCAGCTCGCTCGCCGAAGTTGGTGCAGCGCTAGTTATCCCGCCGATCGCCAAAAACAAACACCCGCTGACTCTGTCGAGTCAGCGGGTGTTTGGGGTGCGAGAAGTCAGGTTTAGCGGTTGCTTGGAAAACTGAACAGCGTGCCATCACGCACACCGGCCGAGGGCCAGCGTTGGGTGATGGTTTTGCGCTTGGTGTAGAAGCGTACGGCGTCCGGGCCGTAGGCTGACAGGTCGCCAAACAGCGAGCGCTTCCAGCCGCCAAACGAGTGGTAGGCCACCGGCACCGGCAGGGGCACGTTCACCCCCACCATGCCGACCAGAATGTTGTCGCTGAAGTAGCGTGCGGCTTCGCCATCACGGGTGAAGATGCAGGAGCCGTTGCCGTACTCGTGGGCGTCGATCAGGTCCATGGCTTCCTGCAGGGTGTTGACGCGCATCACGCCCAGCACCGGGCCGAAAATTTCTTCCTGGTAAATCGTCAGGCCGGGTTTGACGTGGTCAAACAGACAGGCGCCCAGGAAGTAACCTTCTTCATGGCCGGGCACCCGGATGCCACGACCATCGACCACCAGCGTGGC
>JAUSMR010000179.1 GCA_030645955.1 Gallionella sp.
GACCTGCTGGCCCTGGCCGTCGACGGCCAAGTAAACTACCCCGAACCCGCCGGACGAAAGCTTTCGTACAACGCGATAGCCACCAATGACTGTATCAGGCGGTAGTGGCGCGGGGTTGACCTTTGACATAATTTGGAATTAGCCACGGTGAACAAGTCACCTCGCCCTATTCTCTTTCTAGTAAAGCGTATTAATAAATGCCAGTTTACAGCATGACGGGTTATGCAACCGCGCAGTCAAGCACGGCGCAGTCAGCCCCAGAAACTGAAGCGCGCCAGGACGCCAATTCCCGGCTTGGCGTCGAAATACGCTCCGTCAACAGTCGTTTCCTGGACCTTGCCTTTCGCCTGCCCGATGAATTGCGGCAAGCCGAGCCCGCGCTGCGTGAACTGCTGACAGGCAAGCTCAAGCGCGGCAAGGTCGAAGTGCGCGTCTCGCTGGAAAGCCTGTCGGCCAGCAGCCTGCGCGCGCCGTCGCCTGCGACGCTGCAGCGCCTGGGATCGCTGGAAGACAGCATCAAGTCATGGCTGCCGCAGGCCGCAGCGCTCAGCGTGGCCGACATCCTCAGGCTCGCGACCAACGAAGACAAAAAGCCGCACGACCACAGCGAAGAGCTGCTCAGCCTGGCCAAAATGGCGCTCAAGGAACTGATGTCGGCCCGTGCGCGCGAAGGCGCCCGGCTGGCAACCATGCTGCTGGACCGTACCGCGCAGTTGCGCGCGCTGGCAGCGCTTGCCGTGCCCATGGTGCCAAAGCTGGTTGAGCTGCAAAAAACCCGCTTCATGGAGCGCTGGAAAGACGCGATGGCGCTGGGAGGCGGCACCGCCTTACCTGAAATGGCCCAGGACCGGGCGTTGACCGAGGCGACCGCCTTTGCCATACGGATTGATGTGGCGGAGGAAATCACCCGCCTGTCGTCGCACCTGGACGAGATTGACCGCCTACTCGCCAGCGGCGGTGAACTGGGCAAGCGCCTTGATTTTTTGATCCAGGAGTTGCACCGCGAAGCCAATACACTGGGCGCCAAGTCCGCATCCCTTGAACTGACGCATATTTCCGTGGACATGAAGGTTCTGATCGAGCAGATTCGCGAGCAGGTCCAGAACATCGAGTGACGCTTTCCCCGCTATTTAATTTATTGCAAAAAACTACCCGCACGCATGGACTACCCTGGAAATTTATTTGTTGTCGCCGCTCCGAGCGGAGCCGGAAAATCGAGCTTGGTGAAAGCCTTGATGGAGCTCGACTCACGTATTCAGCCCGCCGTGTCTCACACCACCCGTCCGCCGCGCGGACAGGAAAAGCACGGCAGGGAGTACTTTTTCCTGTCGCCGGAAGAATTCGACGGCATGGTGCAGCGCGATGCTTTTCTCGAATGGGCGCATGTGCATGGGCACCGATACGGCACGTCGCGCCACACCATTGATGAGCGGGTCGCGTATGGCGCTGATGTGATTCTTGAAATTGATTTTCAGGGCGCCATCAACATCAAAAAGATTTTTGCCAACGCCGTGCTGATTTTCATTCTCCCCCCCAGCTGGGAAGAACTGCGCGCGCGACTGCAACGGCGCGGCGAGGACA
>JAUSMR010000131.1 GCA_030645955.1 Gallionella sp.
TCACGACCCGTGGCAATCAAATGCGCATTCAATTCTTTCAAGGTCGGCAGCGTCGCGTGGGTGCTTTCACCCCAAGCGTTTGTCCAGGCCTGCACCAGACTTGAACCATCCAGCAGGTGAGCACCTGCATGGAAAGTGGTCCCGCCGTCTGTTGACACCCATTCGCGCAGCAAGGCGGTCATTTGGGCGCTTGAACCGTAGGTCTGGCTCTGGTCGATATAGGGCGAGGTGTGATTCACCCACTGCGCGTTGCCGTAGGCGTCAAAGCCGCTGATGTCGGCACGCGACACGGTGATTTTGGTATTGCCCAGGTCGCCAGGGCCGTTGGTGCCAGGCGCGCGATACAGCGGGTCGTCAAGCGCCAGCGGAATGGTGATCTTTGACGGAACCGCGCCGCCGCCCTTGCCGATGAAGTCCAGCCCGTGGTCGAAGAATTGACCGAAGTAAGCCAGGAAGCTGTTGCCGGGCGCTACACCCGGGTTGATGGCGCCAAAGAAGACTTCGCCATTGGTCGGGTCCTGCGGGTCGTGCTGGCCGCCGGCGAGGATGCCAAGGTTACTCATGATGGCGGCACCTTCGATCAGGCCCGCGCCACCCACCGACACCGTGTCGACCGCTGCGGCATAGGCCGAATCGGCTGCGTAGCGCACGGCGTTCCAATGCAGGACCTGGCCGCCGTCGACCGTAGCTTCCTGCAGTGGCGTCGCGCCACCGGTGGTGATGGTGCGACTGATCATGCGCGGCGTGTAGTCGACGATGTCGCCGGTAAGTTGCTCACCGCCCGGCAGGTCTTGCGTCTTGGTGTAGTCAGTTGCTCCTGCTGTGGACGTGCCAAAGGCCTTGCTGGCATAAAAACCACCGGGGGTCGGCTTCAGGTAATTTGCAAAGTCAGGCGTCACGGTCTGCAGGAACGGCTGGTCGACTGCGCCCCAGAATTTATTTACCAGCAGCAGGTTGTTGTTCAGGCCGGACACGTCGCGCAGGCCTTGCAAGTCGGTTGTGCTCCTGTAGGACGTGCCGTAAGCCTCGAGGTTGGCCGCAGCAGTGCCCTGGTCGGCATAGACGATGCCATTCGCGTCATAGACCGCGCCGCTTCCATCCCAGTTGATGATGGCGTTGCCCACTGAATCGAACAAGGGACGGAAGTTGATCTGATCCCGCATGAAATTCAGATCGGAAAGATTGAAGCGAAAGGGCTTTAAGTTGTAGTTGGTTCCCATGACAGTTCTCCCCTGATTTTTTCAAATATTTTTGATGGCTTCGTCACAAAAAACCGGAAAAACAGGGCTCTGTTACCCGAGGTGTCCATGTCCGCCGGCGCATTGCGGCAGCAACCCACAAACACATCGCGTAAAAAATTCCTTGATGATGTTTCCAGGATGACACCGCTTGAAGTCAGTGTGTTTCCCGATTTTCCGGTTGGCAATCCTGCGAAAAACCAGCTACGTTGGGCCGGATTAAACTGAGGAAATTCTTTAAAAGTGTGTATTCACTCACAAGGCATCGTAAGCAAAATAGGTAGTTCTGGTGTACTCCGGGCGGTATACCGGGGAGTCAGGCGTTGTCGTCCCCAGGCGGTGAGGGCTAGAACCCATAAGTAAGTAATGTTCAACTGTGTAATTGATGGGCGGTGCGATATTTTTAACAAGAATCCCTGCTTTGGAGGAGGTCTGCCCAAGCCTCCGCCGGAGTGTGAGCTGAGCACAAGATCGCCACACAAGGCGTGAAATTTCAGCGGTTCGCAGTTCTGATGGCCGTTTTTTCCTGGTTGAAAAAGACTCGCCACGGAGCCCTGTGCCACTACCGCCCAAAGCCTGGTCCGGTTTCCGCATATAGCCCACGAAGCTGCGTCGACAGCCCGCCAATGAGCCGGTAACTGTCAAGGCGCTTGCCAGTTCTGCCGCCCGCGCTTGTCTGGCATCGTGTTATCTGGCTGGAGGGCGCGCGCAAGAGGCGCTCTTCCCGTTTCGCCGGGTGCGAGTGCATTCGGCACATCGAGATTGTTTTGGCACTGGGATGCGAGCGTGGAAGCGGCCGCTGATTGAGTAGCCAAGACGTGAGGCCGAGGCGATAAAGCACTTTTTTACTGCCGCCCGAAATGAGGTCACGCCGAGCATCGTAAAAATAGCTTCGCTGTGTGTCAAATACCTGCCCTTCCCACGAGTCAAGTCTCGGGTACTGCAACCCGAAAATATCGAAACATGAAGGTGTGTCCCGTACCCAGGTCGGCTTTGCAATGCATGCGAAGGCGGCAAGCCTTCGCATGCATCACGTACCAGAAGCGATCGCGACGCTACATCGGCCTCTGAGCGTCGTACTCGCAAGCGCCCTGGGATACTGTCCGCATTGCAATTAGGTAAGCCAGAGACTTCGTTTGTGACACCGCAAGACTAAAGAAAAATATCGGTCGCAGCAAGGGTCTGGTGTCCGGTCAGAGCCACCTGGAAGTCGGTTCCCAGATTGGCATTCACATTGCCCTCAATCACGGTGTACTCCTGGCCGCCAATCACTTCGTAGTGGTAGATCAGCTGGGCTGC
>JAUSMR010000180.1 GCA_030645955.1 Gallionella sp.
TCCCGCAGTGCGGTCTCAAAGTGTTCGGCAAAGCGCGGTGCGTCATAGATGGGCGAGGCCAGTACTTGCTGGCGTAACCGGACACGCAATGCCGCCAGTCCTGTCAAATCACTGGCGTGTGCAACTGCACGGGCCACATAGTCATCGTGGTCTGCTGCAATCCACTCAGACAACCCCGCATTCATTAGCAGGCCGACGCCCTGACGCGCCAGGAAGCGCTCGCCCGAAAGCGTCAGTACCGGAATGCCCATCCACAACGCCTCGACTGTCGTGGTACCGCCGGGGAATGGAAACGGGTCAAGAGCGATGTCTACCCTATGGTATGCCGCCAGATAATTTGCCCGGGGTACGTAGTCTTCAAAAATCAGGCGGTCGGCAGCGATGCCATGGACAGCGAAGCGTTCTCTGGTACTTTGTCGAACGGATGCCTCTGCGAGTTGTTGGTATTTGAGGAATAGACGGCTGGCAGGTACTGCATTGAGCACCCGCGCCCATAGCTGCACCACAGCATCGTTCATCTTGCTCAGGTTGTTAAAACAGCCAAACGTGATGTAGCCATTGGTGAGCGCTGGAAGCGCATTGACCTCCACTTTTGCAGTTGGAGGCGTAAAACACAACCGTGTCTCAGGCAAGCGCCAGATTTTTTCAGTGAAATAGACTTCCTGATCCGGCGGAAGCGTCCAGGCATCGGCGACAAAGTAGTCCATTGCCGCCACTCCCGTGGTCGCAAAATAGCCCAACCAACTCACCTGAATCGGTGCGGGTTTCCAAGCAAATACGGGAAGTCGATTGTTTGCGGTGTGTCCTGAAAGGTCAATCAGTATGTCGATTCCGTCTTCGCGGATGCGTTGGGCAAGCGCAGCATCGGATAAACCAACTGCTGAATGCCAGGTCTTGCAGCAAGCACGCAGGCGTTTGCTTGTGTCATCTTCTCGGAAGATGCTGGGGTAGGCATACAGTTCCAGCCTGCTGGAAGCCTGAGAGGCAAGTGCAGTCAGTACACCCTCTAAAAAGTAGCCCACTGGGTGACCACTTAGATCCCCAGATACGAATCCAACTCGCAATGCGCGCTTCGGATCGGGAGGATTTGGCCAATCGGTGTACGGCTTGGCCAAGCTCGCTACCATCTCACCAAAGCGTTGTGCCTCCGCAAGCAAGTGCTCGGCAGGCTGATCTGCCAAATAGTTATGGATGAA
>JAUSMR010000182.1 GCA_030645955.1 Gallionella sp.
ACATTAGGGAAACGCAGATTTATTCACTCAATCCGTCATTGCGAGCGAAGCGTGGCAATCCAGTTGTTTGATATCAAACGAACTTCTGGATTGCCACGTCGCTACGCTCCTCGCAATGACGATTTAATCTGCGTTTCCTTAGGCCTTTCGTGGCTACCCATCGACTTCGCTCAGGACTAAAGGCTTTTCTAACCATACTCACTGTAAAAACAAACTCTTAGGCATAACCAGCGACCTGGTTATATGCAACCCGAAAGACGGATGCCAAGTGGTGGTTATATCTGGCATACCAACGGCAGGAATTTTTCCAAGCTGCAAAGATGCGTGAAAAATTGTCACCTTCCAAGCAACTCTTCATCAAAATTTCCGCGTTTCAATGATCCTGGAAAACTCAGTTCAAGCCACGGTTTGATTGGAACGCGGGCTTCCAGCCCGCAGGCGGACAGGATGTCCGCGCTCCCAGTATCCATTCCTGGACTCGCCCAAAAGGTGAATCGCATCAATAGAGATAAAGTCAATCATCACGAGGGTTTCAACTGAAATAGGAGCGTTCAACTGAGGTTTTTAGGATGAAAAATCAAATTGTTCGTGATATGAGCGGTAGCGCACAGAGAGCATCCCGGGTGAGAAGGAAAATTGCCGTACCATGAAATCGCAAACCAATAAATTTCCAAGCTTGCTGTTGTTAATCGCAGGCACTGCTGTATTCCTGTTCAGCAGCCCCGGGATTTCGCGCATTCAGGGTTGGAACCCGGCCGCGTCCGGCGGGGCCGGCAACATCCTCCCGCCTGACGAGCTTTCGGCGATCATAGCGGGGTGCGCAGAATGCCGCGTGATCAACCGAGCAATCCCCGAGCGATGATGACCAGCGTGAATGCGACCGGGGAAACGCCTGTAGGCGCTAAGGACGAGGTTTATTACCACGGTGAGGCCGATCTCATGGCCGCGTCCGAAGCATCTGTCGCGGCCGTGGATTCTGCGGCGGTCACGATCCGCGCGACCCGTTATTTGCGCATGAATGTGGCAGTCGGCGTGCTGGCGGCCATTGCGCTCGTCGCTGCGCTGTATCTGGCACGCGCCTTCTTCGTGCCATTGCTGATTGGGATCCTCGCGAGCTACACGCTGAGTCCGGTGGTTGACTGGCTGAAGTCGTGTCGTGTGCCGCGCCCAGTGGGGGCGGCGTTGGCGCTGGCCTTGCTGGTCGGCAGCCTGTCCTGGATCGCGTTCTCGTTGAGCGATGATGCTGCGGCAATGATAGACAAGTTTCCCGAGGCAGCGCGCAAGCTGCGGCAGAATTTGAGCGACGCTCGTAGCAGCGGTCCAACCGCGCTGCAGAACATGCAGGAAGCTGCCAAACAACTCGAGGGGGCCGCCGCCGACGCGGGCGCAAAGCCGGGAGCGCGCGTGGTCGCCGCCCGTCCGAGCGAACCCACCACCTGGTTGCGCGACTACGCGCTCACACAGTCCGCGCTACTATTCACGATAGTCGCGCAAACGCCCATCATTTTGTTGCTCACCTATTTTCTGCTGGCCTCGGGCGCGCATTTCCGACGCAAGCTGGTGCAGTTCGTCGGGCCGTCGCTATCGCGCAAGAAAGACGCCGTGAATATTCTCGATGAGATCGACGTGCAAATCCAGCGCTACCTGCTGACCATGATCGTGTCGAATGCCCTGGTTGGCGTCGGCACCTGGCTTGCGTTCGAGGCGCTCGGCATGGAGCAGGCAGGCGTATGGGGCGTTATCGCCGGCGTGCTGCACTTCATCCCCTACCTGGGCCCGGCGTCGATCGCGTTTGCCGGCGGCATGGCTGGCTTCTTGCAGTTCGGTTCGCTGACCCATGCGCTCGCTGTTGCGGGCGTGTCGCTGCTGGTGGCGGGCGCTGTCGGACTCTTGTTCATGACCTGGCTGCAGAGCCGGTTTGCACGCGTGAACGCCGCGGTGCTGTTCATCGCCTTGCTGTTTTTCGGCTGGCTGTGGGGGGTCTGGGGCCTGCTGCTCGGTGCTCCGCTGGTCGCCATCGCCAAAGTTATCTGCGACCGTGTCGAATCGCTGAGACCGGTCGGCGAGTTGCTTGGGCGTTGACAGCGACTACAAGCGCTAGCTTGGTGCTTTCGAATTTCAGGATATAGACGCGCGCTTTTGTAGGTCGGGATTTATCCCGACCTACGGGAGTCATGTAGACAAACGGTTTCATTGTTTGATGTAACCACTGATAAAACCACTAGCCATCTGACTAACCCAGCAAAATACGCTGGGTTAGTCATTGGTTAACGCCAGCCAAGTCGCTGGTTATGCCCACGCGGAAGAACGGTGGGCACAAAAACCGTGCCCACCCGCGCGTCTGTTAGTAGGGGTGATTCATGAATCGCCCCTACGGCGTCGCCCGGGGCATCCCGGCTTTAGATGTGCCATTTATACACATAGACCGTTAACTGAGCCTGAATTAAACCGACAATGAACGAACTTAAAACCAAGAAAATTGCTGCTCTAATCGCGAATGACTGGGGTTCACGCAGCCACGTTCATACGCTCTTGCTGATGGCGGTGACCGTCATCGGAATTTATTTCTGTTACCAGCTGGCCGTACCATTCTTTCCAGCGTTCACTTGGGCCTTGGCGCTAGCAATCTTGTTTGCTCCACTCTATCGGTGGCTTGTGTTGAAAGTAAAATACCCCAACTTAGCCGCCACGATCTGCGTTCTGGTGGCCGCTCTGATGGTGGTTGTGCCGGCGACGTTCGTGGCGGAGCGGATCATTGGTGAAGCCGCCAGAGGCGCGGAAACCATCAAGACTATGGTCGAATCTGGAGAATGGCGCCGTGTCTTTGATGCCCACCCGCTCATTGCGCCTGTCGGCCATTGGATCGAGCGGCAGTTCGATCTGCCGGCAATCTTCAATAACGCTGCCTCATGGCTGACTGGCACCGCCGCTTCTTTCGTTCATGGATCCGTGGTGAAATTGATTGGCGTTGTTCTGACCTTTTACATGTTTTTCTATTTTCTGCGCGACCGGGGCGCGGCGCTCAAGTCGCTTCGGTCCCTATCGCCCCTCTCGGAGGCGGACATGACCAGACTATTTGACGGTGTCAGTGATACCGTGCATGCGACCATCTATGGGACGCTTGCCATTGCCGTTGTGCAGGGAACCCTGGGCGGACTGATGTTTTGGTGGCTGGACTTGCCGACGCCATTTCTCTGGGGAATTGTAATGGCGCTGCTTGCCGTGATACCGGTGCTGGGTGCCTTTATCATTTGGATTCCTGCGGCCATCTTTTTGTTTTTGGAAGGTAGCGAAGGAAAAGCCCTGTTGCTCACACTTTGGGGCGCGGTTGTGGTCGGAGGAATCGACAACTTGCTGTATCCGATGCTGGTTGGAAGCCGGTTGAAAATGCACACTGTCCTCGCATTTGTTTCTATCGTTGGCGGGCTGATTGTTTTCGGTCCGTCCGGCCTGATTCTGGGTCCCGTGATATTCACAGTCACCAGATTACTTCTGGAAATATGGAGTGGTCAGAACGCGGATAATTGAACATAGAGAAATAAATCAGCGTTTCCCCAGGGCGGCGACTACAAATGCTCTCTATGTGCACTAGCGCACAGAGCAGTTGTTGAGGAAGGAGGACGATTTGCTTCCAGGTCATAGAGGCACAGACCAAAAATGTTTCTGCCTGCTGCTATTGGACGCCATTCTCAATCAACCATAAGGAAATCCAACATGAACTGGGATCGTATTGAAGGCAACTGGAAACAATTCAAAGGCAACATCAAGCAACAATGGGGCAAACTTAGCGACGACCAGCTTGCCGTGATTGCGGGCAAACGCGATCACCTGGCCGGCAAAACCCAGGAATCGTATGGCATCTCCAAGGACAACGCGGAGAAACGGCTTGCCGCATGGCAAGAACATCAGAAAGAAATGGAATATTTCAAGTGATATGGCATGGGGCGAGAGCCCCGGCCATGCATCACTACTCAATTCACAATCAAATGGGGTTCGCAGGAATAGGCGGCTTTATCGCTCAACGCACACAACAAAGTTGCGGTTTAAGCTAAGGAAACGCGGATTAAATCGTCATTGCGAGGAGCGTAGCGACGTGGCAATCCAGAAGTTCGTTTGATATCAAACAACTGGATTGCCACGCTTCCTGCCGCGCTTCGCTCGCAGCTAAAGGCTTTTTTGCAATGACGGATTGAGTGAATAAATCTGCGTTTCCTTAGCCGAATGGCTAGTTGTTTCATCAATGGCCGCTAACCGTAGGTCAGGCTCCGCCCGACGTTATCTCTGCGGCGGGTGGAACCCGCCCTACATTGCTAAATCTTCCGCGCCAACTCGGCGGCTTTGCCGATGTAGGTATCGGGAGAAAGTTGCAGCAGGCGCTGCTTTTCTGCTTCAGGTATTTCCAGCGTTTGGATGAAGGCGCGCAGAGTGTCACGGTTAATGCCATCTTTGCCCCGCGTCAATTCCTTGAGTTTGTCGTAGGCATTCTCGACGCCATAGCGGCGCATCACGGTCTGAATCGGCTCAGCCAGCACTTCCCAGTTCGCATTCAAATCATCCGCGACGCGCTGCGGATTGATTTCAAGCTTATGCAAGCCTTTCAGGCATGATTCGTAACCGAGCAGGGTGTAGCCGAGCGCCACGCCCATGTTGCGCAGAACGGTGGAATCCGTCAGATCGCGCTGCCAACGCGAGATCGGCAGCTTTTCGCTGAAATGGCGCAACAGTGCGTTCGCCAGTCCGAGATTGCCTTCCGAATTCTCAAAATCGATCGGGTTCACCTTGTGAGGCATGGTCGAGGAACCGACCTCGCCTGCAACCACTTTCTGTTTGAAATAGCCCAGCGAGATATAACCCCAGATGTCGCGATCCAGGTCGATCAGAATGGTGTTGATGCGCGCAAATGCATCGAACAACTCCGCCATGTAATCGTGCGGCTCGATCTGTGTGGTGTAAGGATTGAAAGTGATGCCGTGCGCAGTGACAAATCGTTGCGCATGCGCCTCCCAATCGATGTCCGGATAGGCGGCCAGATGCGCGTTGTAGTTGCCCACCGCGCCGTTGATCTTGCCGAGAATTTCCGTTGCGGCGAGGCGTTGTTCGGCGCGCTGCAAGCGATACACCACATTCGCCATTTCCTTGCCCAGCGTGCTCGGCGTGGCAGTCTGGCCGTGAGTGCGGCACAGCATCGGAATACCGGCAAGCTGGTGGGCAATTTCTTTCAGACGCGCGATGATGTCATGCAGCACGGGCCGCATAACCGCTTCGCGGGCGTTCTTGAGCATCAGCGCGTGACTGAGATTATTGATGTCTTCAGAAGTGCAGGCGAAATGGATGAACTCCAGAGTGACGGCTGTCTCGGGGTTGGATGCAAGTTTGTCGCGCAGCCAGTATTCCACTGCCTTGACATCGTGATTGGTGCGCTTCTCGATGGCTTTGATCGACAACGCATCATCTTCGCAAAACGCCGCGTTGATGGCATCCAGTTGCGCGATGGTAGCGGCGGAAAACGGCGCGATCTCCGGGATGCCGGCCTGTGCGCTGAGAGATTTCAGCCACTCGATTTCGATCAGCACGCGAAAGCGGATCAAGCCGAATTCGCTGAAGTAATCGCGCAAGGCATCCACCTTGCCGAAATAGCGCCCATCCAACGGGGAGAGGGCGGTGAGTTTGGTGAGTCCGGTCATGATGAAACCCCTGAAAGCAAAAAATTATTGAAATGTTGTACCAGACAAATGCAGGTCGGGCTATGTCCTGCTTCTCGCAGGCCTGGCTTCGCCCGGCATGTTTTTTTACGGCGGGTAGCGCCCGCAAGGGGCACGCCGTGGTTGTAAGGGGCTAAAGCCCCAACAACGCACGCAGACCCGCCCTACCGCTGCTCGATTTTCGAACTACATTGCATTGCCATTCGATTTTTCGTAGGTCGGGTTCCACCCGACCGCTTCGACAAGCTCAGGACAGGCATGGTGGGCATAGCCCACCCCACGCATTCAAGGAACAGAGGTGCGCATTTTACGCGAATCAGTTCAGTTATTGTTCAGGGGTCTCTAAGAATCGTAGCGAGGTTGCCTCGACACGGTGTTGCGAAGCATCTGGTGCGGGAGGGGCAAACTGACGGCTGCTCCCGCAATCGGCTGGCTTCGCCAGTAACGTGTCGCAGTCGCCGGCTCAAGAGCAAGGCGCACGGAGCGCAGCGAATGAGACATACCAAATGGGGTAGGCGAGGAGCGAGCACCGCGCAACGCAGCTATTGAGCCGCGCAGTAGATTATTAGAGACCCTCTTCGATGATTGCGCCACCCAGGCAGACCTCGCCATCAGAGAGCACCACCGACTGTCCGGGCGTGACGGCCCATTGAGGTTCGATGAAATTAATTGTGCAGCGGCCATTATCGAGTTCAGTGATCTGACAGGGCGCGTCGACCTGCCGGTAGCGCGTCTTGGCGGCGTAGGGATGATTGAGCAGCGGTGCAGTGCCGCTGATCCAGTGGCAATCCAGCGCGGTCAACCGGTTGCTTAGCAGCGCCGGGTGGTCGTGCCCCTGCACCACGATCAGGCGGTTGTTTGCCATGTCCTTGCCAGCCACAAACCACGGTTCGCCGGAGGCTTTTTTCGCGCCACCGATACCCAATCCCTGCCGTTGCCCGATGGTGTAGAACGACAGACCCATATGTTGACCAACCACCTTGCCATTTGGGGTGCGGTTGCGAGACGGTGGTGCGGGAGCAACCGCGTTGGACCCCCTCACGAAATCGGGCATATCGGCAAACGTGTCGGGGGTCCATATCTCGCCCGGCCGGGTGGGCAAATAGCGATTGAGGAATTCGCGGAACGGGCGCTCGCCGATGAAGCAAATACCGGTGCTGTCGCGCTTGGCATAATTGGACAATCCATACTGCTCGGCTGTCGTCCGCACTTGCGACTTCAGCAGCTTGCCGAGCGGGAATATCGCATGGCTCAATTGCGCCTGGTTCAGGCGGTACAGAAAATAGCTTTGATCCTTGCTGGCGTCGCTCGCCTTGAGCAACTGGAACAGGCCATCCACCTCGCGCACCTGCGCGTAGTGCCCGGTGGCGATCGTGTCCGCCCCCAGCTGAATGGCGTGGTCGAGAAACGCCTTGAACTTGATTTCAGAATTGCACAGGATATCCGGGTTGGGCGTGCGTCCGGCCTGATATTCGCGCAGGAAATAACTGAACACGCGTTCCTTGTATTCGCCGGCGAAATTTACCGCCTCGATGTGAATTCCGATCGTGTCGGCGACGGACACCGCGTCCAGCAAATCCTGGCGCGATGAGCAGTATTCGTCGCTGTCGTCATCCTCCCAATTCTTCATGAACAGCCCGATCACCTCATACCCCTGCTGTTTGAGCAACAGCGCGGTGACCGAGGAGTCCACACCGCCGGACATGCCAACCACGATGCGCCGGGATTGAAGATTGTTTTTGCGAGCATCCGCTTCGCGGATTGCCTGCTTACCCCTCTTCACGTTTGCTCCCTCGCCCGCATGCGGGGCGAAGGCGGGGTTACGCGAAGCATGCTTCGCGCCGCCGTAGCCGGGTGGGGATGCAGACCCGTCCGTGGGGCGCGGAGCGTGGTTGTGGAGAGACCGCAGCCGCCAATTTTTCGCCCGATTCGAGTCATATGAACTTCACCGCAGGGTGCGCTCCGCGCACCATGGTGCATAGAATGCACCCTACAAAACCCATTGCCAGCTTGAGGTTCATGGGTAGGGGAACGAGCTTGCCCGTTAGTCATAGTGAACCAGCAATTCCAGCGGAAAGCGTCTGCCCGCGAGGTAATCCTCGACACAGCGCAAAATCAGAGGGCTGCGATGACGGGATTGATTGGCGCGGATTTCATCGGGCGTCAGCCACACGGCGTGCAGGATGCCGGTGTCAAGCTGGCGGCCGGCGTCATGTCCTGTGATTTCACCGGTAAAGGCAAAGCGCAAAAAGGTGGTGTCCGATTCGTCGGAATGCCAGCGATAAATGCCTAGCAGGTGCTGCGGGGCAAAGTGATATGCAGATTCTTCCAGCACTTCGCGCGCCACTGCGGCCAGCAACGACTCATCGGCTTCCAGATGTCCGGCAGGTTGATTGAAGCGCAACCCTTGCGAGGTTTCCTCCTCCACCAGCAAAAATTTACCATCGCGTTCAATGACGGCGGCGACAGTGACATTGGGTTTCCAGATCATTTTGTTCTCTATAAAAATAAAAAAGCAGGGCTCCCCCTGCTTTCCTGATGCTTCTGGCGAATTACTGCGCAGCCGCTTCTGCTTTTTTGGCCTTTTTAGCTTTTTTAGCTTTTTTGGCTTTCTTGGCTTTTTTGGCAGGAGCAGCAGCTTCTGGAGCAGCAGCGGCTGCAGGAGCGGCGGCTGCAGGAGCGGCGGCAGCGGCAGGAGCAGCAGCCTTGGCAGGAGCGGCATCAGCAGCAACGGCGGAGAAAGAAACAACAGCAAATACCGCAGCGATCAGTACAGTCAACAGCTTGTTCATAGTGAACTCCAATAAATAGTTAAGTTAAATAAACGTTTATGACACTTAAACGTGCCGACGATTAAAACGCACTGCATATCAGTTTAGTTGACACCTTCAAGCGATATTGCATTGTGAGTCCGGCGCGTCTACCAGTTCCACCACCCCGGCCAAGATTGTGTGAATTATCCACGAAACGGCGAACACCATCAAACTGAATTACTGTCATGTAATCGCAAGATTATTAGCGCCTTCCTGCCGAGATAGGCGGGATGATACAATCGCGCCGTTATGCGTCTGGAAGGACGGAAAATCCCAAAAAGTCAGGAGTTTGTCAGTGAAATTCACAATGATTTCGATTGTTCGAAGCGGCCAGTATATTCGCAATATTCGCACCCTTGCGCGCTTGATGTTTCTGGTTGTTTTCGGGTGGATGTTTGTCAGTGCCTCGGCTTGGGCAGCCGGACCAACCGCAGAGCAGCTTCAACTATGGCAAAATTTATCGCCGGAACAGCGCGCGGCACTGATACAACAGGCATCGGGTGATACCGCCCAAGCCAAACCGAAGCAAATCAGCAATCCTGAAGTGGTTGCGCCCCGCTCCCCGGAAGCCGGGCGGTTGGAACGCGAGATCAAAACACCATCAGCAGACGAGAATAAATCTGATGCGGAAATTGTCGCAGCACCCAAAGCAGAAGTGCCAGTGGTGGAGGTTGCATCCCAGAAATCTGCAGATCGTGTCGAAGTACGCCGGGCATTTGATAATTACTTGCGAGAAGCAAAGCCGATGGTGGTGAATACCGAGAGCCTCAAACAATTTGGCTATGAATTATTTGCCGGTGAGCCAAGTTCATTCGCGCCTGTTACGGATGTACCCGTGCCGCCTGAATATGTGATGGGCCCGGGCGATGAAATCAAAGTGCAACTATTTGGCAAAGACAACAAAGAACTGGTTTTAACTGTTGATCGCGAGGGCATTGTCGCCTTTCCACAGATTGGACCTATTGCGCTGGCAGGGCTCAATTTTGCACAAGCTAAAGCAACGTTGGCCGAGCAGATCAAACAAAAAATGATTGGTGTGTCGGCCAGCATTACCATGGGGCAGTTGCGTTCCATCCGCATCTTTGCCCTGGGTGATGTATATCGCCCCGGCTCATATACGGTAAGCGGTCTGGCGACGCTATCACATGCGTTATTTGCATCCGGGGGCATCAAGAAAATCGGGTCGTTGCGCAACATAGAGCTCAAACGCGGCGGTCGCCGCATCGGCATAATTGATTTGTATGATTTTCTGTTGCGCGGCGATACCAGCAAAGATATGCGCTTGCTGCCCGGAGACGTGGTGTTCGTTCCATCAATCGGTAAAACTGTTGCGATAGCCGGTGAAGTGATCCGCCCGGGAATTTATGAAATCAAGAATGAACGCACTGTTACGGATGTCCTGAAACTGGCTGGCGGACTGATGCCGGGCGCTTATGCAAGCAGCGCGTTGATCGAACGATTCAATCCCAAGGGCGACAAACAGGTTGTAAATTTTGCACTGACCGATACTGGATTAATTACAAACGTACAAAACGGCGACGTGATCAAAGTGTTCCCTGCCACCGATTTTGAAGCCAATCAAGTGCTGCTGATAGGCAACGTGAAACGCCCGGGCAAGTTTGCATGGCACGAAGGCATGCGCGTATTGGATGTGGTGCAATCAAGGGATGGCCTGTTGCCCGAGTCGTTCATGGATTACGGAATCATAGAACGCGAAGCCGAGGACACCCGCGAACCCCTGATGATGCGTTTCCGTCTGGGAGAATTGATGGAAAAAGGCAGTGCTGCGGGCGCGCTCAACATCGAACTCAAGCCGCGCGATCGCTTGTATATTTTTCAGCGTGCAAATTTTCGCGAGCAACCCCAATTGGGCATAACAGGCAGCGTACAGAGTCCCGGGCAGTACGAATATAAACGCAATATGCGTTTGGCAGACCTGGTGCTGGCGGCGGGTGGCCTTCTGCGCGATACCGATTTTGGTGCGGCGGAGATTTACCGGACTAATCCTGTTACCAAGGAAATCACCTTGCTCAAAGCCAATATGGCGAGCGCGATGGCTGGTGGAACGGAAGACGATATTCTGTTGCAGGATTTTGATCGTGTGGTTGTGCACTCAATTTACGAAACCAGGCAGCATGATGTTGTATCGGTGATGGGCGAGGTGAACAATCCCGCAACCCTTCCGCTCAGCCAGGGTATGCGTGTAGCGGATTTGGTTTTTGCGGCGGGCAGCGTTACCGAAAAAGCTTTCCTGCGAAAGGCCGAAATCACGCGCTATAAGGTGATCAGCGGGGAGCGCCGGGAAGCCGGCCATCTCGAAATTGACCTGGATGCCGCGTTACGCGGCAACGAAAATGCAAACATTCAGCTTCAACCCTATGACATGCTGATGGTGCGGCGCATCAGTAATTGGCGCGCAGCGGAACAAGTCCACGTCAAAGGAGAGGTGCAATATCCAGGCAGTTATCCCGTGGAAGAAGGCGAGCGCCTTTCCGAGTTGTTGCAACGTGCTGGTGGTTTCAGCGAAGGCGCTTATCTGCGCGCAGCGGTGTTTACCCGCGAATCGGTGCGGGCAGACGAACAAAAGACGATAGATGATTTAGTGCAGCGCACGGAAGCAGAGGTGGCCAATATGGAAACCATTGCTGCCTCGCTTAAAGATGAAATGTTGCGTACACGCCAGCGAGGCGCGCTGGAAGTGGCCAAGCGCGTAGCCCAGCAATTGAAAACGGTGCGTGCGACCGGACGTATCGTGATCAAGCTTGATGATTTTGAAAGGCTGAAAGGGTCGGAATATGACCTTGCGTTGCGCGATGGGGATAGCTTGTATGTTCCCAAGCGTCCTGCTGAGGTGTTAGTGCTCGGTGAAGTCTATAACCAGTCCGCATTTATTTATCGTAAAAATGCCTTGCGCGATGAATATCTTTCTATGGCCGGTGGCGTAAACAGGATCGGTGATGCTGATCACGTCTATGTATTGCGTGCCAATGGCATGGTGGAAGCAGGCAGCACCGGATGGTTTGGACCCGCTTCAGCCAACATGGAGCCGGGAGACGCCATCGTCGTACCGCAAAATATCGAACAATTTAGTCTGGTTGATACCACGTTGGACTGGACCAGGGTGACGATGCAACTTGGCGTGAGCCTGGCTGCGATGAAAACCATCGGAGTGTTCAAATGACCGGACATGACAGCGGCAATACACCCGAACAAGTGAATCCTGCGCGCAGCCATATTCATGGGCAAGCTGCTGATGCAGATGACGAAATAGACCTGCTGGAACTCTGGCGCACTTTGCTCAAATACAAACGCATGATCTTGTTGTCCGCGTTCGGGGCAGCACTGCTAGCCGCAGCGATTTCGCTGACGATGCCCAACATCTACCGCGCCGAAGTGCTGCTTGCGCCAGCGCAGAGTGACGATGGAAAAGGGGGTGGGCTCAGTGCCGCGTTGGGCGGACTCGGCGGGTTGGCTTCGATGGCGGGTGTTTCTTTGGGCGGCGGCGGCAGTACCGAAGAGAGTCTCGCCGTGCTGAAATCGCGCGACTTTCTGTGGAAGTTCGTGCAAGAAAAGAAGCTCATGCCCATACTGTTCGAGGATGCTTGGGACGAACAACAGAAGAAATGGAAAGAAACCGACCCCAAAAAACAGCCAGGCCAACTCGATGCACATCGGCTATTCGTCAACGGGGTCTTGAGTGTTGACAAGGATAAAAAGACCAGCCTGGTCACGGTCGCAGTGGAATGGGAAGATGCCTCTTTGGCTGCAGACTGGGCTAATGCTGTGGTGGAGAAGTTGAACCAATACCTCGCGCAACAAGCCATCGCGCGCAGCGAAAGCAACCTGATCTATCTGAATGAAGAATTGATGCGCACCCAGGTCGAAGAGATGCGCAAGACCCTGTTCGACCTGATCGCCAACGAGCAGAAGCAAGCCATGCTGGCCAACACGCAAAAGGCTTTTGCTTTCAAGGTGCTCGATCCCGCCGTGGAGCCGGATAAAAAAATCAAACCCAAACGCTCGCAAATCGTCATCCTCACAGCGATCGTTGCGGGCTTCCTGGCGATCCTCTATGCCTTCATCAAGGAAGGTATCGCCAAGCGGCGCGAGGAAGAAATTCAAGATACAGGCAACCGTGATATGCAATCTCAAACAAGATGAACCGTTGCAACGGGTTTTTTAGCTCGTAGCTCGTAGGATGGGTGGAGCGTAGCGATACCCATCCAATTGCACTGCTGGATTGCCGCGTCGCTGCCTGCCGCGCTTCGCTTGCAGCTAAAGGCTTTTCGCAGCGACGGTAGCCTGTCATTGCGAGGCCCGCAGGGCCGCGGCAATCCAGAGGTGGTCATTGCGAACGCAGTGAAGCAATCCAGGGGTTTCCGTTGGGCATGACGCTGCGCTGACTGGACTGCCGCGTCGCTACGCTCCTCGCAGTGACGAGAGCGTCATTGCGAGGCCCGCAGGGCCGCGGCAATCCAGAAGGTTTCTGTTGGGCATGACGCCGCCCGCTGGAAAGCTGCGTTTCGCAGTGTATGCTCTCGCGATCACGATATGGATATGGACAAGCAGCCAGCAGTATATATTTTGGCAAATCGGCGCAATGGCACGCTTTACGCCGGGGTAACCTCCAACCTGGTTAAGAGGATCTGGGAGCACAAGAGTGATCTGGTGGAAGGATTTACACACCGTTATGCGGTGCACATGCTGGTGTACTACGAGCTTCTCGATACGATGGATGCGGCAATAACACGAGAGAAACAGATCAAGGCTGGCTCAAGGGCAAAGAAGTTACAGCTGATCGAGTCCATGAACATTGGGTGGAAAGATTTGTACGACAGTATTGTGTGAAAACGCTGGACTGCCGCGTCGCAACACTCCTCGCAGTGACGGTAGTCTGTCATTGCGAGGCCCGCAGGGCCGTGGCAATCCAGAAGGTTTCCGTCGAGTATGTCGCTGCGCTGCTGGACTGCCGCGTCGGCTATGCCTCCTCGCAGTGACGGTGGGCTGTCATTGCGAGGCCCGCAGGGCCGCGGCAATCCAGAAGGTTTTCGTTGAGTCTGACGCTACGCTGCTGGATTGCCGCGTTGCTGCCTGCCGCGCTTCGCTCGCAGCTAAAGGCTTTTCGCAGTGACGGGGGTGGTGTCATTGCGAACGCAGTGAAGCAATCCAGAAGGTTTCCGCTAAGTATGATGCTGCGCTGCTGGACTGCCGCGTCGCTGTGCTCCTCGCAGTGACAGTAGACATAAAAATATCTGTCATGAATTACGGGAAAGTCTTAATCGTGAACGCAAAATACCTGCAACAAGTAGTAGGCATCGCGCATCGGGCCGGAGCAGCCATCATGGAAGTCTATCGTAGTGGCGATACAGGCGAGAGCAGCAAAGCGGACAACTCCCCGCTCACCCTGGCAGACCTGGCCGCGCATCGAACCATCGTAGATGCACTGACCAGGCTCACACCGGAAATCCCGATACTCTCCGAAGAAGCCGCTGACATTCCTTATTCGGAGCGTTCGCAATGGACGCGCTTCTGGCTGGTCGATCCGCTCGACGGCACCAAGGAATTCATCAAACGCAACGGTGAATTCACCGTCAACATCGCGCTCGTCGAAAACTGCGAACCCGTTCTGGGCGTCGTGTATGCACCGGTGCCTGACGTGTGCTACCACGGCGCACGCGGAGCAGGCGCTTTCGTGCAGTGCGGCAATGCTGCGGCGCAACACATCGCGGTTAAACCCCGCGTTGCGGGCGAACCCCTCAAAGTCGTCGCCAGCCGTTCGCACAGCGATGCGCGCACCGAAGCGCTGCTCAAACAACTTGGCGATCACCAATGTATCAGCATGGGCAGCTCGCTCAAACTTTGCCTGGTTGCCGAAGGCGCAGCACACTTCTATCCGCGTCTGGGCCCGACCATGGAATGGGACACCGCCGCCGCCCATGCCGTGGTGAACGCGGCGGGCGGCATCGTGTGCAACATGACCGGGGAGGAGCTGCGCTACAACAAGGCGGATTTACATAACCCCGAGTTCCTGGTGTTGCCCAGCGCCGATGAGGCTTTATTCGGGCTCCTGAAAATCCGCCGTCACGGGTGAAGCAATCCACGGGCCTGTCATTGCGAACGCAGTAAAGCAATGACAACCCTCTCGTCATTGCGAGGAGGCGAAGCCGACGCGGCAATCCAGTAAAAATAACACGGCAATCCAGTACGCTGCCGCATTAACGAATTGAAACAACTGATCAACTGATATGACCATACAGCCACCAACCTCATCCAACACCGTCTGGCACCATGCCACCGTCACCCGCACGCGCCGCGAGGCGCAAAACGGCCATCGCGGTGCCATTGTCTGGTTTACCGGTTTATCCGGCGCGGGCAAATCCACCCTGGCGCATGCCGTCGAAGAAGAGCTGCATCAACACGGCTGCCGCACCTTCGTGCTGGACGGTGACAACGTGCGCCACGGCCTGTGCGGCGACCTCGGCTTCTCTGCCCAAGACCGTATCGAGAACATTCGCCGCATCGGTGAAATGGCCAAGCTCTTCATGGAAGCGGGCATGATCGTGCTGACCGCCTTCATCTCCCCTTACCGCGCCGACCGCGAGCGCGTGCGCGGCATGGTCGAACACGGCGACTTCATTGAGATATTCTGCGACAGCCCCATCGAAATCTGCGAAAGCCGCGATGTCAAAGGCATGTACAAAAAAGCCCGCGCCGGACAGATCGCCGAATTTACCGGCATCTCATCGCCTTATGAAGCTCCGGAAAATCCTGAGCTCACCGTGAATACCGGCGTAGCAGAACTGGATGCCTGTGTCCGCCAGGTCATCGGCGAAATGATGCAGCGTGGTATTGTTTCTCCTCAATAACGTGCATCTGTATACAGATAAACCGATTGTCCAATAGACAGCCAATGCGGCATTCCCGCGAAGGCGGGAATCCAGCGAGAACAACACTTCGCGTAGCGGACAAAACCTCATTACTGATCCGCCACGCGGGAATTTTTCAATCAACAGGCTCTTGTTTGCCTTGAGGTGGCAAAAGTAGTAAATTACAACTTGTAGTAATTGATGGAGGAAATCATGGAACTTGCACGCGTTACGGCCAAGGGACAGGCAACAATCCCCAAGCGCATCAGAGACGCCGCTCATATTCGGGAGGGCGATATGCTGGCGTTCGACCTGGATAGCAACAACCGGATCACCATTAAGCGTATCGGTCCGTCTGTTGACGTCGAGTTATCAGCGTTGCAAGAGACGCTATCTGAATGGAACTCACCGCAGGACGAGGAGGCGTGGCGTGACCTATAAGGCTTTTGATGTGGTCGCCGTTCCTTTTCCATTCACAGATAGTGATGCAACAAAGCGCCGTCCGGCATTGGTGATTTCCAATGAGAGCTTTAATCAGCAGCACAATCAAATTGTGCTGGCCATGATCACCACGACCACTGAAAACGTTTGGCCCAGTGATGTTTCATTAACCAATTGGCAAAAGGCCGGGCTAAAAGTGGCTTGCCAGTTTCGTTTGAAGTTGTTCACGCTGGATCAAACCTTGGTTTTGAAGATTATCGGGCATTTATCATCCAAAGATGTTAAGTCTGTGCAGGCTGTCCTGGCCGAGTTTATTGATGTTGGTTAACTCAGGAGCTTCAATCTCTTCGGGTTTATTTCCCCGCCGCTTGCGGCGTTAAAACGGCGGGCACGGTGGCGGACACCATTTAGGCTCGTCAAACCAGAGCTTCCCAAAAAGCATGGACTGCCACGGCACTTCGTGCCTCGCAGTGACAGGTGCATCATTGCGAGCCACACAAGCGGCGTGGCAATCCAACCCCACCCCGTCATTGCGAGGAGGCGAAGCCGACGCGGCAATCCAGCAAATTTGGGCTATGCGCCCCACTTGATGCTGTTGGCGGCGCATTGCCTGCCCATCTCGTCGTCATTTTGTAACCACCAACCATCTTGCCCCCCCCTTATTCCATTTCCAGATAGAAACGACTCTAAGGAAACGCAGATTTATTCACTCAATCCGTCATTGCGAGCGAAGCGTGGCAATCCAGTTGTTTGATATCAAACGAACTTCTGGATTGCCACGCTACGCTCCTCGCAATGACGATTTAATCTGCGTTTCCCTAATTTGCTCCCACCAACCGTTCGCCCTTAAGTAGTGACTTGGCATGGGGATATTCGTATTCCATGATCTTAAAAACCGCAGTTGAATGATGCCAACCCTTCGATACACCCGCTGTGCGGGTTACTCAGGGCGAACGGACTTATCACCGAATTAGTGACCACCCCGTTCATGCTGAGTGCCTTGCGCAGCAAGGCGTATCGAAGCATGAGCGGGGTGGCAACTGAGGTTTTCAGGATGATTGAATTGGTGTTGTGAGATGTAGCAAGCATGCATTGATTGCAGCATCATCTAATGTTATTATTCGTGCCTGGTTAACGGAGATAATGATCATGCGTACTACCCTTGCACTTGATGACGACTTGATTGAAAAAGCTCAGGCATTGACCGGCCCAATGGAAAAGACTGCTTTGGTTCGCGAAGCACTCAAGGCATTGATCCAGCGCGAGAGCGCCAAACGTTTGGCATTGCTCGGCGGCTCAGAACCTTTGCTTGAATATGTTCCACGGCGCCAGTCTGAACCGGCATGATTCTGGTAGATACATCGGTCTGGATAGACCATTTACGTCATGGTGACGTGGAATTGACGAGACTTCTGAATACAGGCCAAGTGCTGACTCACCGGTTAGTCATTGGCGAGCTGGCCCTGGGCGGTTTACAAAATCGCAATATCGTTCTAAGCACCTTGCAAAACCTGCAACAGGTCACCGTCGCCTCAGATGAGGAAGTATTGCATTTCATCGAGACCCATACACTTTTCGGCACCGGAATTGGTTATATCGATGCACACTTGTTGGCCGCTGTGCGGCTTTCTCCAGGAGTGTTGTTATGGACGCGTGACAAGCGGTTGTTGGCAGAGAGTGTCCGTCTTGGACTGTGCGTGAACTTGACTCATTGATCCAGGCCGTCATTTAGTTCCATCAGGCTCACACCCTCAGGGTGCGAGAACCTCTGCGAAGCCGCGAACGGATTAAACCGGCGTTTCCTTAGTGGTTAATCATCTGTGCAGGAGCGAGCCCTGCTCGCGAATGGAAAGAACAATCGCACGCAGGGAGTGCTCCTGCAATTCGCGAATGGCCTAATGGACAATCCGGGTTTAGTGGTTCAGCTCTAACGCCAATGCAGCAAGCGGAATGGCCTCAATGTCTGTTGCGATGCGGTAACGTTCTTCACCGGGATAGACAACGAACTTTCGGGTGGGGGCGAGATCTGCACAAGCGGCATGAAAGCCACGCTCCACCTTGGGTGTCAGGCTTCGCTTGACCTCGATGGCCCACAGGCTTCCATCCGGCCACGCCAAGAGCAGGTCTATTTCGGCACCACCGCTACTGCGGTAGAAATAGCCTTGTACTTGTGCCGGGGCGCAGGTGAGCAGGTTTTCGATCACAAAACATTCCCAGCTTTGTCCGACTACAGGATGTGCGAGCAGAGCTTCCTTGTCGGTGATGTTGAGTAATGCGTGGACCAGGCCGCTATCGCGCACATACAACTTGGGCGACTTGACCAGCCGCTTGCCCAGATTGAAGTGCCATGGAGGCAGGCGGCGTACGAGCAACAGGTCATCAAGCAGGTCAAGATAGCTTGCAGCGGTTTTGGCATCTACGCCGAGATTGCGGGCAAACTGGGCGGTGTTGAGCAGGCCGCCTTGATGGTGGGCGAGCATGCCCCAGAAGCGGCGCAGGGTTTCGGCAGCGATGCGCGGGCCGAACTGGGGAATATCGCGTTCCAGATAGGTGCGTATGAAGTCTTGTCGCCAGCGCAGGCTGCGCGCGGCATTGGCAGCGAGCAGGCTTTCCGGAAAGCCGCCGCGCACCCACAGGTCCTCGGACGGCAGTGCTTGTGCTTCCAGTACGTTGAAGGGGGTAAGCTCCAGGTAAGCGATGCGCCCTGCCAATGTTTCGCCGGATTGTTTGAGTAAATCGAGGGATGCGGAACCCAGCAGCAGGTATTGCCCGGTGCGACGTCCTGCACGTCTGCCCTTGTCGATAAAACGGCAGTTGAAACCTGTAGGAGCGCGATTTATCGCGCGATAGCACCACGGATCAATCGCTCGATGAATCGAGCTCCTACAGCGACGGCTTCACCCAAAAGGTGAGTGGCATCGAAAACACAAAAATCAAGCACCACGCGTGCTAACGCAGAAATACAAGAGGCTAACTGCGGTTTTTAGGTTGATAGTGCCGAAGAGTTCGTTGGAGCAAGAAAACTCAGAAACTTGCTGGTTCATGAATATATGGTGGAGGCCGAACTGTTTCTGGAATCACTGCAAGCCGCAGACGGGGCAACACACATGCTCATCGAAGTTGTAACCAGGATCAAACAACAAGCAGATACGCTTGGCATTAACAAATCGAAGAAGTGATTACCAGATGCA
>JAUSMR010000194.1 GCA_030645955.1 Gallionella sp.
CGCAAAGATGCCGGCAGCAATCGAATGCACCAGCTTCATGGGAATTTTTTCAGCGAACTTGTTGCCGAGAAAAACAGCCGGCACATCCGCCACCAACATGCCCAATGTCGTGCCAGCGATGACCAGCAACGGGACGCCATAATGCGCCGCCAATGCAACCGTTGCAATCTGGGTCTTGTCGCCCATCTCGGCGAGAAAAAACGTAATGAAGGTTGCACCGAAGACACCCAGGTGTTTCGCCACCTGTGTTTCTTCTTCCTCTATCTTGTCCGGGATCATGGTCCAGATCGCCATGCCAATGAATGACAGGCCCAGCGCCCAGCGCATGGACTCGGGGCTCACAACCGAGGTAATCCAGGCGCCCAAGGCGCCCGCCAAGCCGGGATTGACCAGCGTGGCGCACAGGATGCCCAGAATGATCAGGAGCGGTTTTTTGAAGCGCGCCGCGAGGATGAAGGCGAGCAATTGGGTTTTGTCACCGATTTCCGCGAGAGCGACCACGCCAGTTGAAATGAAGAGTGCTTCCATGAGGGTTTCCAGGGCCGGACAAGAACAATGACCGCACATCTCCCCGGCCAATCCGAAGCTGCGCAGTCAAAAGTCTTGCCAAGTCAAAAAACCGCTTGCACCATGATCGACCGATCAAGTATGTTGACGCAAGCCCTCTCGAAAGCGAAAGGCGGCTACTCCCCAGTGACCCGCATAGTTTAGCGTGGTCGGACGCACTTACTGCCCGCTACTGAATCAAACCATGCGGCCGCACCGCGCCAGTGCCGGATTCGAATTCACCCAGAGTTGGTCGGACGCGCCGATAAAGATAGAATAAATTGCTGGCTTGCCCTTGGCTGGATCAGAGATGAGGTTGGCATGAAAGAAAAAGAGCTTCGACTGGCAATCGTTTTCTTTGGAGGCGTCTCACTCGCCATCTACCAGCATGGCATTAACCGGGAGATCCTGAACCTGATCCGGGCATCGAAGCTTTATCACCGGAACAGGCTGGGTGAAAGCGGTGATGTCCCTTCATTTCGCAGCCGCTATCCGGAGGAACCCGAGCGATCGACCGGCGACGTTTATCTCCAGTGTCTCCAGTCCATCGGGCAGCACCTCTCTCTTCGGGTCATTGCGGACGTCATCTCCGGATCGTCAGCCGGCGGCATCAACGGCATCGCGCTCGCCAGAGCCCTGGCCCATGACCTCAGCCTTGCGCCGCTGACCGACATGTGGCTGGCCGAAGCCGACATCCTCAAGCTGCTCGCGCCCGAGGCCAAGGCGCGGCTTTGGAGCAAATGGATTTTTTGGCCTTTTGTACGGCCCATGCT
>JAUSMR010000196.1 GCA_030645955.1 Gallionella sp.
GCATGCGGGCACCTCGCTGATCTCGGGCGAGGCGAAAGCAATGGTGTATGCAATTGGCATGCATACCGAATTCGGCAACATCGCCCGCCTGACACAAACTGCGCGCGAGCCGCTATCGCCGCTGCAAATAGAAATCGCGCGCCTGTCCAGGCTGGTGGCGCTGTTCGCCACCTTGCTCGGCGCGGTGTTCTTCCTGATCGGACAGTTGGTCGGCTTGTCGTTCTGGGAAAACCTGGTATTCGCCATCGGCATCATTGTCGCGAACGTGCCGGAGGGATTGCTGCCCACCGTCACGCTGTCGCTGGCGATGGCGACCCAGCGCATGGCGAAGAAGAATGCACTGGTGCGCCATCTGCCCGCCGTGGAAACGCTGGGTGCGGCCAGCGTGATTTGCAGCGACAAGACCGGCACGCTGACGCAAAACCGCATGAGTATCCGGCAAGTGTTTTATTCCGGCGCGCTGCTGGCTCCAAACGAACTGGTTGCAGCCGAGCCGTTATTCGCCGTGATGCGCCATTGCCATGGTCTGCGCCGCGTCGAACAGAACGGGCAAGCGGTGTGGCAGGGCGACCCGATGGAAGTGGCGCTGCTGCAAGGCACGCCGCCGGGCGGCGCGCTGTTTCCGCGTCTGGACGAAATTCCGTTCGATACCGAGCGCAAGCGTATGTCGGTGATCTGCGATTCACCGCAGGGACACATGCTGTATTGCAAAGGCGCGCCGGAAAGCGTGTTGCCGCTGTGCAGCGAAATGTTGCTGCAAGGCAAACGGCTGCCGCTGGATGAAGCCAGTCGAACCAAGCTGTTGAGCGCACATGAGAACATGACGGAGCGGGGGCTGCGCGTGATTGCACTCGCCTATCGTGGCTTGCCGCAGCCGGCCGCACACCCTCTCCTCAATCCTGATGGAACTACTAGCCATTCGACTACGCCAGCAAGCAGGCAAGTCGCTGGTTATCCCGCAAGCGGGCGAGGAAGCGAACGAGAAAAGCAATTGTTAATCCCTGCGGGGGAGAGGGACGCGGACTCGCTGCGCGAGAGCGAGCTGATCTTCGCCGGGCTGGTCGGGCTGGTCGATCCGCCGCGCGAGGCCGTCCCCGAAGCGATCCGTACCTGCCACGCCGCCGGTATCCGCGTGATCATGATCACCGGCGATCATCCGCAAACCGCCAGTGCACTGGCGCGCGAGATCGGGCTGGCGCAGAACCCCGTCGCGGTGACCGGCGACAAGCTGCTCACCATGTCGGATACGGATCTGCAACTGCTGCTCGACGAACCCGAATTGATCTTCGCGCGTACCGGCGCCGAGCAGAAGATGCGCATCGTGCAGGCCTTGCAGCACAAGGGCGAGATCGTCGCGGTGACCGGCGACGGGGTGAACGATGCCCCGGCGTTGAAATGCGCCGATGTGGGTATCGCGATGGGCATCTCCGGCACCGATGTCGCCAAGGAAGCCGCCGACATCATCCTGCTCGACGACAACTTCGCCACCATCGTCGCCGCCATCGAGGAAGGGCGCGCGGTGTTCGACAACCTGCGCAAGTTCCTCACCTACATCCTCACCTCGAACGTGCCGGAGATGGTGCCGTACCTTGCCTTCGTGCTGTTCAGGATACCGCTGCCGCTCACCATCATCCAGATCCTCGCGGTGGATCTCGGCACCGACATGCTGCCAGCGCTCGCACTCGGCGCGGAGAAACCCGATCCAGGCATCATGCACCGGCCGCCGCGATTGCGCAGCGAACGGTTGCTCAACTGGGGATCACTGCTGCGCGCTTACCTGTTCCTCGGGCCGCTGGAGGCGGTCGCGGGAATGGCGGCGTTCTTCTTCGTGCTGCACGGCGGCGGCTGGCAGTACGGGACTGTATTGGGCTTCCACGACAACTTGTATCTGCAGGCCACCACAGCCTGCCTGTCGGCGATCATCGCCATGCAAGTGGTCAACGTATTCCTGTGCCGCCATCCCGCGATGTCCGCATTCGGCCGCGGCCACCGCCGCAATCGTCTGATCTGGTATGGGATAGCTTTCGAGCTGCTGCTGCTGGCGTTGATCGACTACACGCCGTGGGGCAACGCGCTGTTTGGCACCGCGCCGCTGGGCATCGAAGTCTGGCTGTTCATCATTCCGTTCGGAATCGGCATGCTGCTGCTTGAGGAGCTGCGCAAGGCGGTGGTGCGCTGAGCCGGATCACCGCCTCCAACTCTTGCCATGCATCATTTTTTGTCTGGCGCCGGTTCTGCGCGAATAAAGAATTGCACCGCCATCAGCTCCACAACATCCATGCTGTTAAGACCTTCCAGCTTCAACTTGCCCATGCTGATTGTCTTTATTTCATCGAGATTTTTTCCCTCTAACAAGTGGGTCAAACGCGGATCCGGATTCATGCGCCCATCGCGGATGAGCCATCCGGTCTGACTTAGCATTTCACTCGCCTGCGCCAGCGTAAAGAAGCGGATGTGTGTGATATCGAGTATCCCGGCACCTTCATAACGCCATTGGCCCGATGCCAGTGCCGACAGCACATTCAGATTGCGCACATTGGGCAGGCTGACGTAGATCGCCCCGTTCGTCGCCAATAAAGGCTTGAGGCGTTGCAGCGCCTGCCATGGGTTATAGATATGCTCCAGTACATCTGCGGCGATGATGGCGTCAAAGCTGCCCGGCTTCAAACCTTCCGCTGCAAAATCCACCTGTTCAAATGTTCCCACAATCACCTGGTCGTATATTTGAGCTGCCATTGCTGCCGCCTTATCCAGCATTTCAATGCCAACGACTTCACAGCCCGGAAAACGTTGTTTCAACCATCTTCCGGAGCCTCCGCAAAAGCAGCCCAAATCAAGCACACGTTTTGGAGCCGTGCCGACCATTTCAAGCAAACCGACAGGTGCATAATTTGGGTCGAGGGTTTGCAGGTGCATATCGGCATCCAGCATTTTCCATACGGGATCGGTCGTTGGGTTCATATCAGGCCTTTACTTGGGTGTGAATTGATGGAGGTGCTTTGCTTGGCTACTTCAAACTCAAAATGCCGTCCCCGTTCAGCCAGTGCTTCAATCAGGTTCCGCTCAAACGCCCTGACAACGCTGACATCATTGTCCGCCAGCGGGGCTGCCGCTTTTAGTGCGCGTCGGCGGGCATCGCGACGATCCGGGTCGCGGCACTCAGCAGCCAGCCGCTTCGCAATCGCCACGTATTCGTCGACAGAGGCTGCGATGGTGTCGGTCATGCCGATTTTGCGCAGCAATCCGGCCGCCAGACGCTGGCGCATGAACTTGCCTTCCAGTGTAAGCACCGGCAAGCCGCGCTGAACCGCCTGCCAGGCCGTGGTATAGCCGGAAAACGACGGGCAATCGAGAAAAATATCGCTCAAATCAAGCAGCGTATAAAACTTCTCCCGTGGCACCCATGAGACCACCAACAGATGCTGTTTCGGATCAAGGTTACGCTCAATAAATGCCCGGTTCAATCTTTCAATCAAACGCTCCATAGCCCATTGAAACTGTGGGTCACTGACCAAAATGAAAGTGCATTCGCCCACAGCAGCGGCGATACTGGCAAAGAGCGCGTCATCGGCAGGGTCGAATTTATAGGGAGTTTGTGCAATGACAAAACGGGGGCCGCGCCGCATGGCCAGATCGGCTGACAGTTGATGCAGTTCTTCAGGTTTGAGTTCAATCGGGGTTGTGCAACATCCCGTGCCCGGCAAGCGCACCAATCGCTCGCGATAATGCGTATCGGCATCGGGCGGCTCAAGCATCTCGCCGGAAAAATATATGTCGATCGTCGGCAATCCGGTGGTGATGGGGTGCCCCCAGCTTGCGACCTGGAGCGGGGCAAGACGGTGGGTGGCAAGGTTCAATGTCATCTGGTCCATGCCGATTTCCGGATAAAAGATCACATCCGGCTGGTCAGCAGCCATTGCTTCAAGCCAGCCGTTTAAGCCAGCTACTGTGCGGGAATCCCTCCAACCATCCGACAGAGACTTGGCAAGGTTGGTTTCTCCGTCTTCTGTATTGCCGGTGTTGTAAAGCACAACTTCAAACCGGGTGCGATCAAGGTTTACCAGAATGCCCCGGAGGATGACATCCCAGACCGAGTGGCGGCGAAAATAATTTGACACCACCACAAGCCGCAGCTTTTCCCGCTCTGGAACAGGTTTGAACGGGGCCTGTTGTGAACTTGCCGCCACCATGTCTCCAAAGCGTGACAAGCGCGCAATATGGTTGCCACCGCGATAGGCAAGATAAAAAGTCGGCTGCAAACTCAACGCTTCGATTAATTGTTTGCGTTGTTCTGGTGCAGCAAGCATCCAATCCGATAAATTTTTCAGGGATCGATCAAAATTATCCGGAACAGCAACAGAAGCCTCTACAGACTGGGGGGCGATTGGCAAATTAAACATCTGAGCAACGCGAAATATTGCGTTATCCGGCTCGATCTCCAGCGCCCGTTTATAACTGGCATCGGCTTCGGTAAATTTGCCTTGTTCCTTGAGTGCAGAGCCCAGATTACTATGTGCCACAGCCAGATCAGGATTGATTTCCAGCGCCCGCCGATACTTCACCATCGCCTCTTTATGCTGCCCGAGGTCATACAACACGACGCCCAGATTGCTATACGCATCGGCAAAACCGGGTTTGATTTCCAGCGCACGTCCATAACTTGCCGCAGCTTCGGCAAGCTTGCCTTGCTCCTTGAGTGTAGCGCCCAAATTGCTATGCGCCTCGGCATAATCGGGTTTGATCTCCAATGCCCGCCGGTAACTTGCCACCGCCTCTTCGTACTGCCCGAGGTCATGCAACACGACTCCCAGATTACTATGCGCCTCGGCATAATCGGGTTTGAGCTCCAGCACGCGACGGTAACTCGCCACCGCTCTTTCATTCTGCCCAAGTTTTTGCAGGGCATTGCCCAAATGGTAATGCGCATCGGCCAAGTTTGGCTCGATCTTCAATAAGCAGTGGAAATTCTCGACCGCAGCATCTAATTTCCCATCGTTCAGCAGGGCAATTCCTGTGTTGTAGAGGTGCTCCAGAATAATTCCCAGGTTGGTATACGCCTCAACGCAATCGGGTTTGATTTCCAGCGCGCGGCGGTAACTCGTCACCGCGTCATCCAGCCGGCCGAGTTCTTTCAGGGCAACCCCCAGGCTGCAATGCACCTCGGCATAATCCGGTTTAATCTCCAGCGCTTTGTGGTAGCTCGATACCGCCTCGTCGGTCTGCCCGTTACCCAACAGGGCGTTGCCCATGTTGTAATAAGCGCCGGCGTAATCCGGCTTGTGCTCGATCGCAGTTCTAAAAGCGGCCAGCGCGCCTTTCAAGTCGCCCTTCGCCAGCAGGATGTTGCCGTGATTGAGGTGCGCACGCGCCAGACTCGGGGCCAGCCTAATGGCATCCAGGTAGCATTGCATGGCTTCATCGATCCGGCCATTGGCCTCGTGAGCATGGCCTGCGTCGATCAAACGCAACGCATCCTGTTCGTGGGTGTCCGCTTTGTTATTGCCTGCGTCTGCGGTTTGTCCGGCAGAACGAAAACGATCAAGAATTCCCATACAACAACCTTTCCAAGAATAAATGGTTTTTCCCGCACAGAAAATTGTTCAAGGCGGTTTCCAATTCCGTGTTGAAGAATAGCAGGGTCATGCCGGCTTTCCTTATTGGGCTTGATAACTTTGCCACATCCCCCACAGCGCATCCTCAAAATTACGTGCAAAGCGCGGTGCATCGAATAGCGGGGATGCCGTTACCTGCTGTCGCAAACCGGCCCGCAGTGCGGCCAAGTGCTTAAGATTGGACGCGAATGCCACGGCTTTTGCCACATAGTCGTCTTCATCAGCGGCAATCCAGTCAGGCAAACCGGCATTGTGGGAGATGCTTCCCGCAGTGCGAGAAAGAAATCTATCGCCTTGCAGACTCAAAACAGGAATCCCCATCCACAAAGCTTCAACGCTGGTGGTGACCCCGGGATAAGGGAAGGTGTCTAACGCGATATCCACTTTGTTGTACTCAGCCAAATGATCATCGCGGGAGGCAAGAGTCCCACCCAGTAGCAGCCGGTCAGGTGCAATGCCACAGGAAACAAAACGCTGGCGGGTCTTCTCACAGACAACCTGATCACTCAATTGTTTTGTCTTCAGCAACAGCCGTGAGTTCGGCACAGACTTGAGCACGCGCGCCCACACAGCCACCACCTCATCGGTCATCTTGGTCAAGTAATTGAAACTCCCGAAGGTCACATATCCCGCTGAAAGTGCCGGAAGCGGAGCTACCTTCACGGGGGAGGCTGGAACAGCAAGACACAGGCAGCTTTCGGGCATCCGCCACACAGCTTCAGAAAAGTGGCTTTCGAATTCGGTGGGAATGGCATAGGGATCACCCAGAACATAATCCATTTCTGCCACCCCGGTCGTGGCCGGCAATCCCAGCCATGTAACCTGCACCGTTGCAGGCTTCCAGGCGAACATTGGCAAGCGGTTGTGTCCGGTATGACCGGAAATATCCAGCAGGACATGCACACCATCGGCGTGTATTAAATGGGCTGCGGCCTCATCGTTTTTACCGAACAACGGTTTCCATGCGGAAAAATAGGGGCGGATGCGTGCGGTGAGTTCGTCTTCCTTGTAGTGTGTCGGATAAGCGATAAGCTCAATGCGATCCGGATTGATATGCGACAACATCCCTTCCAGAAAATGACCCACCGAATGTATCCGCAAATCGCCGGATACCAGCCCGACACGCAGGCGTTCGGGCTGGTCTGTACATCGCCAGGTGGAAAACCGTGCACCGGCCTTTCCTGCAACGATCCGGCCAAATTCGCGTGCCTGCCCAAGAGAATACGAAGGGGTATGGCTGGCGGTGTAATGCAATACAAACAGCAGATCGCTACGTGCTTGATGTAAATCTGGCTTGATCTCCAGAGCACGCCGGTAACACGCCTCAGCACCATCAAGCTGTCCAAGGTCTCTCAGTATTGCGCCCAGATTGCTGTGTGCCTCGGCAAAATCGGGTTTGAATTCCAGCGCCTGCCGGAAACTTGCCACCGCGCCTTCGTATTGCCTGATGCCCTGCAAGGCACAGCCCAGATTCAGGTGCGCCTCGGCCAGGTCAGGTTTGATCTCCAGTGCCTTCCGGTAACACTCCACTGCTCTGTCGATCTGCCCGAGGGTTTCCAGGGCACCGCCCAGATTGCTGTGCGCTTCGGCGTAATCGGGTTTGATCTCCAGCGCCCGCCGGTAACTCGCTATTGCACCTTCAAACTGGCCGATGTTTTGTAGCGCAAATCCCAGATTGCTATGCGCTTCGGCGAAATCAGGTTTGAAATTCACCGCGCGCCGGTAACTTGCCAGCGCGTTTTCAAATTCACCGAGCTTTTGCAGGGCGCTGCCAAGGTTGCTATGAGCCTCGGCCAAATCTGGTTTGATCTCCAGAGCACGCCGGTAACATGCCATCGCTACTTCAAGCTGCCCGAGCTCTTGCAGTGCAAGCCCCTGATTGCAATGCGCTTCGGCAAAATCCGGCTTGATTTCCAGCGCTTGGCGGTAACTCTCCACCGCCTTTTCTCGCTGTCCTTTGCTCGCTAGTGCATTACCCCTGTTGTAGAGGTCATTCAATGCAAGGCCAAGATTGCTATGCGCCTCGACCAGATCAGGATTGAGCGCTATCGCTCTTTTGTAACTGGCCAACGCGTCATCGAGCTGCCCGAGTTCTTTCAGGGCAACGCCCAGAGCGCAATGCACCTCGGCATAATCCGGTTTGATCTCCAGCGCCTTGAGGTAGCTCGATACCGCATCGTTATACTGCCCATAGCCCAACTGGGCGTTGCCGATGTTGTAATAAGCTCCGGCGTAATCCGGCTTGTGCTTGATCGCAGTCCGGAAAGCGTCCAGCGCGCCATTCAAGTTGCCTTTCGCCAGCAGGGCGTTGCCGTGATTGAGGTGCGCACGCGCCAGGTTCGGGGCCAGCCGGATGGCATCCAGGTAGCATTGCGTGGCTTCATCGATCCGGCCATTTGCTTCGTGAGCTTGGCCTGCGTCGATCAAACGCAACGCATCCTGTTCGTGGGTGTCCGCTTTGTTATTGCCTGCGTCTGCGGTTTGTCCGGCAGACCTAAAGCGGTCAAATATTCCCATCTAATAACCTTTCCAGGATGATTTTTGCTAAACTGATTTCGATTGATTGCTGTTTAGTATTAATCGCCATGAACGCGACCCAAGTCAGGCAATCGCCAGGCGACACATTTTTCATTCCAGAAACATGCCAGGAGAAACAACATGATACTTGATTGGTTCAACGCTGGAGACGCGGTTTTGTTTGCACAGGAAATCGTCCGCGAAACAAATTTATTATTCCCCCCCGATCAACAAAAAGGGAAGGCAATACCAACCAAAATATATCAAAAAAAATTCGCCGGCCTGATCGCACGCACCCGCACCTTTGCGTCAAAGCATAAACTGAATATTTATAAAAAAGCGAAACTTCTCAATACGATCAAGTGGGAATTGCGGGAGGCGGGCCACGAAGATGATTTTATTAACAACTTTATCGTGTTTCTTACCCCACTGTTGAACAAGTAGCTGTCGCCTCCGGAAACACCATGTTATGCCACATGATAGTTCACCCCAAGGCGCCTCGTTAAATTCAAAACCCTGAGCGACACCACATCGCAACAGGGCTTGGAATTTTAGAGCTGCCACGCACCCTCTGCACGGCCAGCCGCTCCACCATTGCCTGATGTGGCATGGGACAGGTTCGAGTTGTTGCCGGAGGTGTTGCGCAAAGCGGTGCCGCGCAGGCCGAACGCTTTTAAATTGTTGCGGCGAACCTGCTATTTGGCAAGCGCGTTGGCGATATCGCGTTTGTGTTCTTCCTCCTGGATCAGGATGTCCTCCAGCACGCGGCGCAAACCATATTCCTTGAGCTCCTCGGCCTGGCCGATACGCTCCTTGTAACGTTTGATGGCGTTCTCCTCGCCCCACAGGTCCTGCTTGAGCATTTCCACGCTGTCTTTCGAAATCTCGCGTTTTTCCACGTCCACCGTGGGTACGCCGCCGAGAAAGTCGATCTGCTCGGACAGCATGACGGCATGCTGCATTTCCTCCGTTGCGTGGATCAGCAGCTCCTTCTGGATGGAATCGAATTCCGCGCCGTTGATCGTGGAGGCATGCTGCACATACTGGATGGCCGCAGAGTATTCCCATTCCAGGTCCTTGTTGAGTTCCGACAACAGCTTCTTCATGGTGATTTTCATTTGGCTTCTCCTGTCGTTTGATAAAAAAGACGGTTTCATCTTATCACACGCCGGCTGGCGCGCTAGCTGCGCACGGGCATGGCTCATAGTGCAGCGCCGGAAATGGATAGGCCGGTGTCCCAAGTATCCTCCCCAAATATCCCCAACTCCGGCGCTATAGGTTAAGCTTACACCCGTTTTTAATTCAACAAGCAAACATCATGGCCCAATACGTAATGTCGATGCTCCGCGTGAGCAAAATCGTCCCACCCAAGCGTCAGATCATCAAGGACATCTCCCTCAGCTTCTTCCCCGGCGCGAAGATCGGCCTGCTCGGCCTGAACGGCTCGGGCAAATCCACCGTGCTGCGCATCATGGCGGGCGTGGACAAGGAATACGACGGCGAGGTG
>JAUSMR010000137.1 GCA_030645955.1 Gallionella sp.
CCTGTCGCACGCAAACATTGAGACCAACAATTTCCTGATGATCGTTTTGATCCTTGTGGTGTTGCTGTTCGGTGGCTTGGTGGAAATTGTCCCTTTGTTCTTCCAGAAGTCCACCACAGAGCCGGTCAAGGGCCTTCAGCCCTACACCGCGCTCGAACTGGCGGGGCGTGACATCTATACCCGTGAGGGTTGCTATAACTGCCATTCGCAGATGATCCGACCGTTCCGCGCCGAGACGCTGCGTTATGGTCACTATTCGGTGGCGGGTGAGTTTGTGTTTGACCATCCGTTCCAGTGGGGCAGCAAACGCACCGGTCCTGACCTGCATCGCGTGGGTGGCAAATACAGCGATCAGTGGCATCGTGACCACCTGAACAATCCGCGGGATGTGGTGCCTGAATCCAATATGCCGGCTTATCCGTGGCTTTTCAAGGACACGGTGGACGCGCAATCCATGCCGGCGCACATGAAGGCTTTGCGGACTGTGGGCGTGCCCTACACCGACGAGCAGATTGCCAAGTCAACGCAAGAGATCAAGGGCAAGAAGGAAATCGAAGCGGTTATTGCCTATTTGCAGGTTTTGGGAACCTCGGTCAAGTAAGAGGGAGACTTTTATATGGAACTCGATATCAACACCCTTCGTTCTTTGGCCACCGTGGTCAGCTTCATCGCATTTATCGGAATCATGGTGTGGGCCTATTCCCGCCGAAATGCTGCTGATTTCGAAGAGGCCGCCAACTTGCCTTTTAGCAAGATTGACGAACCGCAATAAAAGGAAAAAAAATGAGCGACTTTACAAGTAACTTCTGGTCGTTGTACGTTACCGGGATCACCATTGTCAGTATCTTGGCCTGCCTACTGCTGCTATGGTTCAGCGGCAAGGCCCATGCCATGACAGCCCACGACAACAGCACCGGACATGTGTGGGATGGTGATTTGCGCGAGATGAACAACCCGTTGCCACGCTGGTGGGCCTGGTTGTTTGTCATCACGATCGTTTTTTCCTTTGTCTATCTTGCCCTGTATCCAGGGCTGGGTTCTTACGGTGGAAAATTGGGATGGACGTCAACTGGACAACACCAGGCTGAAGTAGATAAAGGCAATGCCGAGGTTGCGCCTTTGTACGCCAGATTCTCCGCCATGAAGCCTGAAGACGTGGCGAAAGACGCACAAGCCATGGCCATTGGAGAGCGGTTATTTATGAACAACTGTGCCCAGTGTCATGGCTCTGATGCCCGGGGCAACAAGGGGTTTCCCAACCTGACTGATAATGACTGGTTGGGTGGTGGCACGCCAGAAATCATCAAAGCAAACATAGTCAATGGACGTAATGGGATGATGCCGCCCATGGCTGCTGCGGTGGGTACGGCGGATGATGTCAAGAACGTTGCTCAGTATGTTTTGAGTCTGTCAGGCAGTCCCCACGATTCTGTCCAGGCATCGCTTGGCAAGGAAAAGTTCACGGCCTGCGCGGCTTGCCACGGCGCAGACGGAAAGGGCACTCAGGCCCTTGGTGCTCCGAACCTGACGGATGATATTTGGCTGCATGGTTATGGCGAGGCCGCCATTGTTGCCATGGTCAACAGTGGCAAAGTTAATGTGATGCCTCCACAGGCGGACAAGTTAACTGAGGCACAGGTCCATGTGTTGGCATCCTATGTGTGGGGGCTTTCCAATAAGGGTGGCGCTGCTGCCAAGTAAGCTGTTCGTGGTGTTTCGCCAGTAAAATTGATTCTTTGAAGGAAGATAGTTGAACAGCAAGGCACCCGGGGCACGCAAGGTCATCCCCATCGTCCCGCAACAGGGCTATGAGCCACCTGTGCCGCCGAAGGAGGCGGATGAGGTGCTGATTTCCCTGTACGCGGCGCACGAGAAGATCTACCCGCGCAGTGTCTCGGGCCTGTTCTCCAACTGGCGCTGGGCGATGGTCTGGCTGACCCAGCTGGTGTTCTACGGCCTGCCCTGGCTGG
>JAUSMR010000201.1 GCA_030645955.1 Gallionella sp.
TAACCATTGATAATTGGGCCAATCAGGATCATGTGCTGGTCAAGGAAGGCGGCAAATGGAAGTTGATCGGCACCTATGGGCTCGAACGTAAAAGATTATGGTTTGATAAGCCTATGCACCCCCTTTTCTAGGGTTGCATTCTATTGGCTATTGGCGTGAATGACCTTCTGCAGGATGTCGCGAGCACTGACAGTTCAGATGAGAAGTGAACAAACTGCTGGGCCAGGCCGGACAGCCACCGCGTTACACCGGCGCGGAATCGTATGGAAACACCAGCTGATGAATGGCCGGAGAGTCCTGCGTGTACGGCTGGTTCGTGCAAAAACAATGGCAAGTACACCACCCCGTGGATTTTTTCACACCTTTGATCGGGAGGCGATCATGAACCGTAGAGATTTTTTCAAGAACCTGGCCGGGCTGTCGCTGCTTGTCAGCATACCGGCTATTGCCAAGGAGGTGTCCGCTGCCATGAAACCATTGATCAAAAGTAAGGAAGCCTGGCGTGCACTGTTGCCAGCAGACCGTTATGCTGTGCTGTTCGAAGAAGGCACAGAGCCGCCGAACAGCAGCGCACTTAACCTTGAAAAACGTAGCGGCACTTTCGTCTGCGCGGCCTGTTTTCTGCCCTTGTTTTCTTCCAAACAAAAGTTTGACAGCGGAACCGGCTGGCCGAGTTTTTGGCAAGCACTACCGGATGCGATAGCCACCAGGAAGGATTTCAAGCTGATTTTGCCGCGCACCGAATATCACTGCGCGCGTTGCGGCGGACATCAGGGGCACATATTCAAGGATGGTCCGGCCCCCACCGGTCTGCGTTATTGCAACAATGGGCTGGCACTGGAATTCGTGCCTGAAGGTGCGCCGTTGCCTGGATTGCGCACATGAACGCTCTGCACAGGCTGGCACTCGTTTGCTTTGCCGCAATGTTTGCCAACTTGCTGATGGCGGCCGATATACCTGCCACGCAAAGCGCCACAGCAGTCTTTGCGGGCGGCTGTTTCTGGTGCATCGAAGCAGACTTTGAAAAACTGGACGGCGTGACCGCGGTGGAATCCGGTTACACCGGAGGATCGGTGCGCAATCCGACTTATCAGCAGGTCAGTCAAGGCGGCACCGGGCATGCTGAAGCAGTGCGGGTTCGCTACGATCCGCAACGCATCAGTTATGAAAAACTCCTCGACTACTTCTGGCGGCATATTGACCCGACCGTGAAGGATAGACAATTCTGCGACGTCGGTTCGCAATATCGCAGCGCGGTCTTTTATCAAAACGATAACGAGCAGAAATCAGCGCTCTCCAGCAAACTTGTGCTGGAAAAAAGCGGCCGATTTCCGCACATTCATACCGAGATCGTTGCCGCCAGCGCGTTCTATCCCGCCGAAGACTACCACCAGGATTACTACAGGAAAAATCCCATCCGTTATCAATTCTATCGGACGAATTGCGGTCGTGACGCGCGCATCAAGTCACTGTGGGGTGACACTCAGTAGTACGTTGTAAAAATTCGCTCATCTGCGCCGGCTCCAGATGTATGCAATCAACCAATCAGGGAAAACCATGTACGCTACCGCTGTTTTCTATTTATAAATCAATATAAGGAGACCATCATGAAATGCAATGTCGGCGGAATTGATCGCACCGGTCGTATCGTTATTGGCATAGTGTTACTTGTTGTTGGGTTGGCGGCTCCTGTCGAAATGACATGGCGGATAGTGGCGCTGGTCGTTGCGGCCGTAGCGCTGGTAACCGCGACCGTGCGCTTCTGCCCTGCCAATGCGATTTTTGGAATCAACACCTGCGAAGGCGAGGGGAAGAAGTAGGAACGGTTCCGGGAATTCAGTCAGTCGCAGAATTTGTGCGGGGCGTAGCGATACCAATCATGTTGCCCCACGGACGAACAGGAGACACGCATGAGGGCGTTCGCCAAGTGCCGAGATCTCAGGGTCAGTGTCGGTATTCATTTTGACCCAAAACACAACTCGAAACTGGCACCTTAAACCCCGTTCTGTACCGCGATCAATCTGGATTTTGCGAGGCTGACACTCGGCCCCCTACAGCACCTCTGCCCCTTTGCTCACCCCTTCTTTATTGCCCGCGGCTGACCGGATCTACACCTGCAAAGGTGAGAAAATCGATCATGCGGAAGTCCTCAGGGTTGCCCGTCCTGGTGGGTAGCGTGGGTTGCCAGTTCGGCTGGACGTTCACATAGGACTTCGGGTCAGTCTGGAGCAGGCCGATGAACACCTCGCCGACGATGCGTCCGCCCACCGGCCCCAGATGCATGCCATTCTCCATCAGCTCGGCTTCCTTGAGGATGTAGTACAAAAGCGGCGTGGAGATATCGAAGGACGGATAGATGTTGCGGAGCTCCGCCAAGTCTTTACTGCCCAGTACCGGCGCGCCCATTTGGCGGGCGATAGCCTGACCGGATGGTAGCTCCCAGGTCAGGTGCCGGAGCAGATTGCGCTGGGGAAGTGCGGTGGGCGGGTTGCCGGCCGGGATAGCCTTAAGCGGCAGGTTGAAGAGCGGAGTGGATATCTTCGTGTCGATCCTCTTGTTCGGTCTCATCGCGCCGTCTCCGAAATCGAAGAACGTCTGCCAGCCAATGAAGCGCCGCGGCGCCCTCGCTCCACCGCGCAGATCAGCGGGATCAGCTTTCCCTTCCTGCGACGGATCAAAGATCATCGCGAAGAAGGGCTGGCCATTGTCACCCGCCAGGTTGGCCCGGTAGGAGGGCCGCGCCATGCTGTGCCCAAAACGAGTGCCGACCTGAAACTCGACCGGAATGAACGCCTGATCCTCAAACGGTGTGTAGAACTTACGCCCGTTCGTCAGGATGTCGCTCACCATCGTCTGCCCTGCGAAGAGCGGAAGGAACTCGTGGAGGATCATCCAATGGTAGTGCCAGGTGGTGAGCCGGCGTGCCTCACGGAAGGCTTCATCGCTCGAGAGGGACGGGCTCTGGGATCTGACCAGATCCACCGCCTTGTTGTGAAAAATCAGGAAGGCGGCGTGCAGGCCGGCAATTATCATGGTCTCATCGTTACGTGGTTCGGGGATGAGCGCCGCGTTGTTTCCGTCGCGGGGCAAGTCCTCAAACAGGCCGCCACTTTCAACCTTAAACTTGATCCTGTCGTTCGGGTCGTAGAGGGTCGGCGATCCAGCCGGCCCATTGCCGTAGACCGAATCGAGGTCGAAAACCGGAGTGCGGGCGTTCGGCGCAGTAAGCGGGCGGGCGGGTTTGCCCAGCGGGGACGCAGGATCAAAAGTAATGTCGTGGACCAGGAACTGTCCCATGAACGTGGTGCCGGCTGTATGAGCGGGGTTATTCGGGTTGTTAAGGCTGAGTTGTGCATCGGTAATCAGGGCTGTAGGCCCCGCACCCAGATTATCCCTGGCATCGAGCAGACCGCCGGGCTTGCCCAGTTCCATTAGTGCCGCCCGCACGGTGTCGCTTGGCGGCGCAAAGGGTGGAAGATTCTGGAACATGCGGCCGAATCGGCCCGGCAGGGTTTGAGGGGGCGACGCCGCCAGCGCTTCCCTGCCGAGGAAACCACCAGCCATTACAGCGACGATAGTAATAGCGGAAACGACGAAAAATGTACTCTCCGGGCACTTGATAACCTGGCGATAACGAGCCATTTTTGGGCGTTCGTAATGCAATTTAGGAATCATGATCGAAACCCTCCAAGCTGTTGCATATTACTGCTGTTCCAAGCCTGAGAAACTCTGGTAACTCTAAAGTTCAACTAAAGGTGCCGGCTCTCCGAATTTGCAAGCCGGGTTAAGCAAGGGTAGCAGCTGCCGGAATCGATTTTTCTCACCAAATTAACGAAATAAACGGGGTCAGGAAATAAACGGCGTCACCCATTAGCTCACTTGCAACCGCGCAGCCGGCAATCGGCAAACACAAAACCATCGCGCGTAACCACTTCGCCCATTTCAATATCGAGGGGCTGAGTGAACATCGGCCCATCGAATACAAAGGTGTGGAACTCCCCGTTTTCACCGCACGGATCGATGCTGGATGGCAAGCTCTCCAGCAACTCCGGCGTCAATTCGCGACCGGCAAATTCTCCGGGCAACACCCGTGGATCAACACAGGTGAGACAGGCACGCAAGCCACCCGCGAGCATCTCTCCCAGCAATTCCCTCGTCGGCATCCCCCATAAAGGAAATACCGCCTCGATTCCAGTGCCCTGCATGCGCTCCTCGCGGTAACGGCGCACATCCTGCAAAAACAAATCGCCGAACGCCATGCAACGCACACCGTCGTTGCCGGCTCGCGCCACAAAGTCCGCCATCACGGCGGCATATTGCTCATCGGAGCAGGGGTAAGGAATCTCGATCAGGTGCAACGGCAAGCCAACCGCCTGCGCCTGCTGGCGCAACAACTCGACACGCACGGCATGCATGGCAACACGCCCAAATACCGAGTTGATCGTGGTGAACAGCCCGGTCACCTCATATTCGCCGGACTGGCGCAACACATGCAGCGCCCATGCGCTATCCTTGCCGCTGCTCCAACTAAGCCAAGTCTTTTTTCGCATAGTGAGTGACCGAATTGATAATCAAGAAAGGAAATATACCGGAGGCCAATTCTATCCAATACGCTTGTATATTGCTTTCAAAAACGGTTCATCGCGTAATAGTGTGGGCAAAAGACGGCACGTTGAATGCCTGAATCCGTTGTCCGTATTGGCAAATAGGCATTTTAAGACGGCTGGAATTTTGGCATGATGTTGCGATGGCTACTTCATCTAAATCCAAGCGTCTTCTGGACGCATATACATTCCCCGGTTTTCGACCGCTGAGCAAAGTTCGAGGTATGTTCGGCGATCCAAAGGTACGGGTCATTACCTTGTTTCGACGCTCAAAAAACTGCCTGTGGTGCATGCGGCTTGGCGCACTCTGTGTGGTACGACCGTAGCACGCGGAGAATTCGCGACCTGTCCTGCGCGGATACGCGCGTTTATCTGGAGGTCTAGGCTCGACGTGTGCATTGCCGAAGTTGCGGCAAGGTGAAACGGGAAGGATCAATCGAGTCTGACCCCATTGAATTTTTTCCGGCAAGGTGAAACGGGAAGGATCAATCGAGTCTGACCCCATTGAATTATTGCATTGAATTATTGAATAGTTTCAACTTCTAAACAGTGGTGCACTTGGAATTAGAATCCACCGTTATCCCAGCTCCTCTCAATGTCGCACTGACTATTCTGGCCGGCTAAGGCAAATACGGTAGGTGCGATACCGTACAGACCGGCGGCAACATCAGGTTCAGTCTACAGCCTTGACAGGCTCTAGCCGCGCGTGCGGGGCGCTGGTCAATTCGTGCAGGATAAACAGATCACCGAGGAAAACATCATGGTTAAATTATTTGTGCTGCTGCTCACGGTATTATTGGCTGTAGTGTCGGCGGGCGGATATTTTTTTCTTGACGAAAAAATCACGGACGGAAAAGGGCAACTGTCCGAAGGCCAAAAAGAATTCGATGAAGGGCAGCCCGCACTCGAAAAGGGTAAAGCCGAACTGAAGGCCGGCAAGCTGGAGTTGGCAGAGGGGAAAGCGGAGTACAAAAAAGCCCATGACAACATATTTCTGGTGTTTTTGGACAATTTGTTCAATAGAGGAAGGGGCTTCGAAGAGGGCAGAAAGCAGATTGATGAAGGAGACAGGCAGGTTGCCCAGGGAGAGGCCAGGATTAGCGCGGGGGAAAAGCGTCTTGCCACAGGTGAGATGGAATTGCAACGGGGAAGGGAGCAGTTGGAGATGGCCAGGAACGTACGTGTTGCCTGCGCGCTAGGGGCGATTATTTTTGGCGCTCTATCGATTGTGCTAGCAATCCTTTGGAGGCAATCACTGGCACGAATATTCAGGTGAGATAGGTACGTTACCGTACAGACCATCGGCAACATTAAGTTCAATGTTCAAATCCCACAGGGATAGACTGTCAATTCAGATGAAGGAGTACGACCATGAACAAAAATCAAGTCAAAGGCGCTGTAAAAGACATCGCTGGTAAAGTGCAGGAAAAAGTTGGGCAGCTGGTCGGCAGCAAAGAGCAGCAGGTCAAAGGTCTCGGCAAACAAATATCCGGGAAAGCCGAAAAAACCCTAGGCGATGCAAAGGAAGTCATCAAGGACGCGAACAAACACCCTTGAAGTGTTTGCAATAAATAATGACCGCCGTGCGCGGTCATTTTTTCGTCTGGCAGGCGTTACTGAAGATCATTCTTACGCTGCACATAAAAAGCCGTTTTCGGCAACAAGATGGAACTTATGGCCTGCACTGAACATGTCATGCCACTATGTGCAAAGCAGCTGAGGATCGTCCTGATCGAATCGCTGAAGTCATGGATCAAACATCGTGGAGACAGCAAAGGCGTAGCGTTGGCTTACTAAACTCTGTTTTCCATGGAGACCCCAGGGTCAGCATCGCATTACTTTTTGAACAACCGTGCCCTGTCGATAACGAGAGCGAATTGAAGTGATCAGCTATTTCCAGGTGGATTGTGGACTGGAAGAGTTTCAAAAAGCGAAAGCGATGCTGCTTTAATTCCGCTTGCCTCCACCCCCGCCGCCCTTGACGACCATCTCATCGGCATTGAGGTGGCATTTGGTGCAATTGTCGTAAAAACGGATGCGAACGCCTCCCTCAGTGTGCTTGCGGCGAATATTGTCCAGAGTATGCTCGTGGCAGCCATAGCAGGTATAGCGGCGGTAGTCTTTGCCCACATGGCAAGTCACGCAAGAAGCATAATGGTCATGGTCGAGCTCGAAATATTTGAAGTGATCGAAAGTCGCAGGTTTCCATTTTGTCTGTCTGTGGCACTGGCTGCAATTTCCGGTAATATTCCGGTGTAGCGAGTCGCCAGGTGATTTGTGGCAAAACAGGCATTGATCGAGGGTCGCTTTTTGCAGCAAGGCGTGATTGAAGCGGCCCCGCCGCTGGAAGCGCTTCACGCCAGCGTGGTCGCTATGGCAGTCCACACATTCCTGATGGATCAATTTCTGGTGAAACGGATTCGAGGTGAGCGGCTTTAAGACGGGCACACCCTTCGTAGACAAGCGACCGATATCGGCAGGTTTATGGCAGGAGATGCAACGCTCCGACGACGCCCCAAGTAACGGCGCATGGCAGGCGAAGCAGTTCGACTCCAGCTGAATGTGGCCGGGAATCAACCTGCCTTGCCCGACCATCAAGTGTGGATAGACGAAAACCAGAATCGTAATCACGATCAGGTTGGAGGCCAGAACGATCTTGACGATTCGGCTCATGTCCAGCCCCAGAACAGAAAAATGCTGATGATATGGCCCAGCGCAAGCGCCGAGAAAACGATGAAAATCGGGATATGCACTTTCCGCCACTTGGCCATTGCGTCCAGCGCCACCGCGTCCCAGAACACTGACAGCTCCACATCGGGCCGAGACATGCCTCTCAACTGGAAGTGTTTTCGCTGACTTTGCACATGGCTGCGTGAGCGATCCAGCAGCAGTTTGCCGACTATGCCGCTAACCGCGTTTATTCCCATGGCTACTGTAGCCAACCAGGGAAGGATGGCATTGAAATGAACGCCGGCATGGATCAGCACGAGAAATGAGCCGATCCATGTGCCTAATTCATGCATGGTTAGCAACGTTTTAGGATTTCCTGTCTTGATAACATTGCGTTTGCGCAGTGAATAGGTCATGGATCCCATGATCAGGATCGTGCCCAGTATGCCCAGATAGCGCCCTACCCATCCCAGGTTCAGCAGATGCAGGATATAGTCGCCGAACAGGCTAGCCGCTACCAATAGGCCCGTCAGCAAGGTAAACGGCAGTATTTGCTTGCGCCAGAGAGAGATCATCATTTACGCCTCCAGGGTCACGCTGGTTTTAGGCGTGCAGGAGCAGAGCAGGCATGTGCCGGGTTCGGGATCGTAATCAGGCAGCTGGCGGTAAGCCACCTCGCCTGCATGTATGGTCGTTTGGCAGGTTCCGCAACTTCCGGCGCGGCAGCCAAATTTGACGGCAATACCATTCGATTCCGCAAATTTGAGCAGGTTGCCGGAGGAGGGTAGCCATGTCAGCTGCTTGCCGGACTTGGCGAATGTCACAATGATTCCGGCATCCATTATCCCGGTATCTGGCGCGCCGGTCTGTGACGCGGCAACCGATGTCGTTGCAGATTGTTTGCGCTTGATTGATGTCGGACCGAAAGCCTCAAAGTGGATGCGCGCATCCGGCACGCCCCACTCATCTAACGCCGGCACGAGACTCTCCAGCATTGGGGCGGATCCACAAATGTAAAAATGATAAGGCTTGAGCGGCAATTGCATACGCAACAGGTTTACGTCGATGCGCCCCTCGTGCAGATAATCTTGTCTGGCCACATCTTCCGGCAGCGGATCACCGAAGCACAGCCGCAAATGGAAGTTTGGATGCGCCGCCGCCAGGTTTTCGAGATGAGACTTCATCACCAGTTCGCGGCCGTTGCGCACACCGTAGAACAGCCAGATTTCGCGCTCGGGTTGCTCGGCCAGGCACCAATTCAACATACTCAGCAACGGTGTGATGCCAATGCCGCCACCGATCAATACTACCGGACCACCGCTGCGATCGATATGAAAGTGTCCGGCGGGGGAACGTATTTGCAAGAGGCTGCCCGCCGCCACCTGATCATGAAAGAATGTGGACGAAAGTCCCGGCGGAACATGGATGCCCTCGGGCGGGTGCATTCGCTTGATCGCAACGCGGTAGCAATCGGGGCGAGGCGCATCCGACAAGGAATAGCAGCGGATAACCTGTTCGGTGCCCCCGTCCGCCGCCGGTATGTCAAGGCGAAAGGTCAGAAACTGCCCTGGCAGGAATGGCGGTAGCGGTTGCCCATCTTCCGGCATGAGGTAAAACGAGCAGATCGAGCGCGCCGCATCCTCGACGACCTTGCGGTCGACCCTGAACGTCCGGAAACCCGGCCAGGCGGCAACCGCAATCTCTTCCGTCCCCCTCGACACTTCCTGCACCACAGTTAAATTCAACTCTTCAGCACGGCTGAGTAAATCATAATAGGCTAGCCAATGGCGCCAGAGGCCGATACCGAGAAAGATCGCCAGTTGCAGCACGATTCCCGACACAATCCAGAGCAGTAAGGAGAGCGAGGTCATTTGATCATGCTAGCATGAAAAAATAATGATTCCCGCAAGGGGCGGAGAATTGAATCCGCAGAGATTCAACTCAGATGTACGGCTTATGTACCCAGGTTGGGCAATACCAGGCACGAATTCGTCGAAGGGCGTAGCGTGCCAACAGCCGAAGCTTTCGCCGCACCTTGCCAGCCCGTTACGATACCGCCAGGTAGATTCCGCTGAGCGCTATGGCGCCACCAGCAAAGCGTGTAATCTTTTCGATGTTGAGTTTTCGCAAGCCTGTGCCAGCCAGTATGCCTGCGGCATGTAACAAGGCGGTTGCCAGTGCAAAACCGGCACTATATGAGACTGCTCCGACGGCTATTGGCATTTCTGCTCCGTGCGCGTGGCCATGGAACACCGCAAAAATGCCTACAAGCAATCCGCTAATGGCCAAGGGCAGCTTGAATGCGCCTGCAATCAGCACACCCAGTACCAGCACTGAGACCACGATGCCTGCTTCCATGTATGGAACATGGACACCGGACATACCAAGCACACCACCGGCTAGCATCATGCTGACAAAAGTGCCGGGCACGGCCCATGCTGCTCGCCCGCCCGTCTGTGCCGCCCATAAACCAACCGCCAGCATCGCGAGCAAATGGTCGGCCCCGCCGGCGGGATGCATGAAGCCGGTACTGAATCCTGTTGATTGGCCGGTACCGGTATGCGCCAACGCTGAAATTGGCAGCAGGCATATTGCGCATAACGCAGTCAGTAATAAATGCATGGATAATTTTTTCATGGATAACTCCTTATTAAGAATCGATCAACGATGAACAAAAGTATCGGAACCCAGATAACCCATTCTACAACCACATTCGACGCCGGGCCACAAATCACCGATGCGGCATCTGAATGACGGGCTTATCGCTCAATAAAATGAAAAACTGGTAGCATGAGCACACCCGTCTGAGGAGTGAATTTCACCATGTGCCTTGGCATTCCCATGCAAGTTGCCGAAGTCGATGGCGCGTTTGCCTGGTGCGAGGGGCGCGGCCGGCGCGAACGGCTGAATATCCTCTGGCTGGGGGAAACAGCGCCCGGTGACTGGGTGTATGCCGTGCTGGGGCAGGCTCGCGAAAAACTGACGGCACAGCGGGTGGCTGAGATCAATCTTGCACTCGATGGCCTTGCGGCGGCATTGCAGGGGGAGACTGATCTTGATGCTTATTTTCCCGATCTCACGACGCCGCGATGATGCCGAACTTCGATACCGGACGTGTGCGAGTGCTGCTCACATGTGCTGACGGCAGGGTCAGTACAGTGCATATCAGCAGTGAACGCCCGGATGCGGCAATGGTTTTGCGCGGCCGCATTGCAGACCAGGCGGTGCAACTGCTTCCATTGCTGTTTGCCCTGTGCGGACAGGCGCAGGCCTGCGCGGCACTGCTGGCGCTGGCAGCCGCGCGCGGGGAGGAATGCGCGCCGCGACTCGATCCGGATGTCCAGCGCGAAGTGTTGCGCGAACATCTGTGGCGCTGCCTGCTGGATTTGCCGCCACTGCTGGGAGAGGCCGTATTGCAGCAGGAATTCGTCAGTGCAGTGAAGTGGATCGCTGAAGGAAATCGCGCCGAGCTGTATGCGTTGCTGCATAGTCCGCGCATTGCAGCGCTATACAAGTGTCTGCAGCAGACAGAAGAACCCCATCTCTTCCCATCCCGTATGTTGCCACGGCTCGATGCGAGAAGCTCGCTGGCCGAATGGGCACGATTGAGCGCCGAATTCTGTCGCCTGCCCGATTGGCGTGGCATGGCAGCCGAGACCGGTGCCATTGCAAGACAACAGCAAACAGAAGAAAAAATTGACCCGTCCTTCTACTCCCGTTGGCGGGCACGCTTCGACGAATTATTGGAATGGGCGGCGGGTGATGTCCAGATCGGGTCGGGCGGCACGGTGAGCGCAATACCGGTGGCGCCGTGCATCGGCCGCTCGCTCGTGGAGACCGCCCGTGGCCTATTGATGCATGAGATCGTGCTCGATGGGGAGCGTATCGCCGACTATTTTATCGTCGCGCCCACCGAATGGAATTTTCATCCGCAGGGAATACTGGTCGATGAGTTGCTGGGACAAGATGCAGGGGATCGCGATGCGCTGCAACAGCATGTCGCGCGTGCAGTTGCTGCGCTAGATCCCTGTGTGCCTTGGGAGCTGGAATGGGCATGAAGATACTCGTGCTTGGCATCGGCAACACGCTGCTTGCCGACGAGGGCGTAGGCATCGTCGCGATGCGCGAACTGGAAGCACGATTCGGCGCCCGCGAAGACTTGGAATTCCTCGATGGCGGCACGCTGTCCTTCACGCTGGCCGTGCCGATCAGCGAATGCACCGCCTTGCTGGTGATCGATGCAGCCGAGCTTGATGCTGCACCCGGCACGGTGCGCAGTTTTGAGGGCGAGGAAATGGATCGTTTTCTTGGGGCAAACCGCAAGAGCAGCGTGCATGAAGTGGGCCTGCTCGACCTGATGTCCATTTCGCGCCTGACCGGACATTGGCCGGAGCGACGCGCCTTGATCGGCATCCAGCCTGCTTTGGTGGATTGGGGAGAGACACTGACGCCAGCGGTCGCGGCAGCATTGCCGGAAATATGCGCCATTGCCTCCGGGATCATCGGTCGTTTTACGATTCACCCAGATGCTGCAATGCATCATGGTATCTGATTAGCCACCACGTTCAGTTGCACATAAAAAGAGCCGTCATTGCGAGCGAAGCGCGGCAATCCAGTTAATCAAAAATGCCTTTATGAATAGAAACACCTGGATTGCCACGTCCCGCCACGCATTGCTCGCGGCTAAAGGCGCTCCTCGCAATGACGTGTGCTGAACTTGGTGGCTAATCAGGTCATGGTATGAGTTGACCCGGCCAGATTTGCCGCGCAGAATACTCCCGCATTCCATGGTTAACCAGCCACAAGGAGTCAGCATGAAACACGCACAGCAACCGGACATACTGCCCGGAACCGTAGGCGAAGGCTTGGCTCAGCGCGGTGTCACCCGCCGCGAATTCCTCAAACTCTGTACTACACTGACCGCGTTGCTGGCCTTGCCGCCTTCGATGGCGAGCGCTATGGCAGAGGCGATCTCCAAGGCGCGACGGCAGTCGGTGATCTGGCTCTCTTTTCAGGAATGCACCGGCTGCACCGAGTCCATCACGCGATCGCATTCGCCGACGCTGGAAAATCTGATCTTCGACCTGATCTCCCTCGATTACCACCACACGCTGCAAGCCGCTTCGGCAGAAGCTGCCGAACATGCCCGCAAACAGGCGATGAAGGACAATGACGGCAAGTATCTGCTGATCGTCGATGGCTCAATCCCGATGGGCAATCCCGGCTTCTCCACCATCGCTGGTATCAGCAACCATGACATGCTGATGGAAACCGCCAAAGGCGCGGCAGCCATCGTCGCGGTCGGAACCTGTGCGGCCTTCGGCGGCATTCCCAAGGCCGATCCGAATCCGACCGGTGCGGTTTCGGTGAGTGACATCATCAAGGACAAACCCATCATCAACGTCCCCGGCTGCCCGCCGATCCCGGTGGTGATGACCGGGGTGCTGGCGCACTTCCTGACTTTCGGCGGCATCCCCGAACTGGACGCACAGGGTCGCCCCAGGTCTTTTTACGGCGAGACGATCCACGACCGTTGTTACCGCCGCCCCTTCTATGACCAGGGCAAGTTCGCCCAGAGCTTCGACGACAAGGCGGCAAGGCAAGGCTGGTGCCTGTTCAAACTCGGCTGCAAGGGCCCGGTGACCTACAACGCCTGCGCCACCACCAAGTGGAACGACGGCACCAGCTTTCCCATCCAGTCCGGCCACGGCTGCATCGGCTGTTCCGAGGCGAATTTCTGGGATGCCGGGCCGCTCTATAAAGCGTTGTCCATGCCTGTATCGGCGACAACTTCCATGCTGGGTGCGGCGGCGGCAGCCGGCGCGGCAGCAGGAGTGGCGATTGCCTGGCATAGCCGTTCGACCAAGGCTGCGGCAAAAGCGGCACACGAAAAAATGACCGTGCAAGACCTGACGCGGGAGAAAACATGAGCAATCTCGATCTCCTGACTTTCGCGCGCGGCAGCGCATTGGACTGGGCGTTGATGTTATTCGCCGCGGGTGTCGTGCTGCGCCTGTTCGAGATCTTCGGTCTCGGTCGCAAAGCCGATCTGGCAAGTCCTCGCCCCGACAGCCCCGGCAGCGGCTGGCGCACCATCGTCATGCGCTCGGTGCCGAAAGCAGACACACTGAAACGCGACGCGGTCACTTATATCAGCGGTTATATGTTCCACATTGGACTGTTGGTGTCGATCTTCTTCTTCGCGCCGCATATCGAATTCTTCCGCAGCCTGTCCGGGTTCCGCTGGCCGGGGTTGCCTTCGGCATTGGTAGACGCTTTGGTGGTGATGGCGATAGTGGCTTTGGGCGTGTCGCTCGCGCACCGCCTCACCAGCCCGGTAAAGCGCATGCTGTCCGGTATCACTGATTACGTGGCTTGGGCGATGACTCTGCTGCCGTTGCTGACCGGCTATCTGGCCTATCACCACCTGTTGTCGGAATACACCCTGATGCTGGCGTTGCACCTGTTCTCGATCGAGTTGTTGCTGGTGTTACTGCCGTTCACCAAACTGTTCCACGCTTTCTCCTTGTTCATTTCGCGCTGGTACAACGGCGACATCTCCGCGCGCAAGGGAGTGGTGTCATGAGCAGCGAGCAGGGGCCCCGCGAAGCGGGGATGAGAGCGTCCGCGATTGACGCCGGAGGCCGAAGCCTGAATTCGAGGAGTACTGCCGGTCGAAAGGAGGCCTCATCATGAGCGCGACCCTCGCCAAAGGCATCAACGCATTTAAGGAAGTGATCGATGCGCCGATCGCCAGCTTTTTCTCCAGTTGCGTGCGTTGCGGAATGTGCGCCGAAGCGTGCCTGTTCTACACCGAAACCAATGATGCGAAATACACCCCGATACACAAACTGGAACCGTTGCGCCGCGTCTGGCAGCAGGAATACACCTTGCTGGGCGGCCTGGGCAAACTGCTCGGGCTGACCAAACCGGTGACCGACGCAGAGCTGGCGGAGTGGGAGCCGCTGGTCTACGACAGCTGCACGCTGTGCGGCCGCTGTTCGATGATTTGCCCGGTGGGCAACGACATCACCTACATGATCCGCAAGATGCGCGAAGGCATGGCAGCCTCGGGACATGCGCCGCAAGACATGATCGCGGCAACGACACGCGCCATCACCATCGGCAGCCCGATGGGCGTCAAGTGGCCGGCAGTACAGGCGCAAATCAGGCACGTGCAGGCCGACACCGGCATCGAAGTGCCGGTGGAACGCGAGGGCGCGGACTATCTGGTATTGATGTCCTCGATGGAGATCATCAACTTTCCCGAATACCTGTCCGCGCTCAGCCGCATTTTCAAACAGGCCGGGGTGAGCTGGACGCTGGCGCAGGATGCGTTCGAAGCGACCAACAGCGGCATCCAGATCGGCGCTTCCGACCTGGCGCGCGAGATCGTCAGCCGCATCGTGGTGGCTGCCGAGCGCCTCAAGGTCAAGTGCGTGATCAGCCCGGAATGCGGCCATGCCTACACCGCGCTGCGCTGGGAAGGGCCGAACCTGATGGGCAGGCCTTACGGCTTCGAGGTGAAGCATATCCTCGAAGTGCTGGATGAATTGCATGCGGCGGGCAAACTCAAGACCAAAGGCAAGGATCAACGCCCGCTGACTTATCACGATCCCTGCCAGATCGCGCGGCGCGGCGGCGTGGTGGAACAGCCGCGCCGCTTGCTGTCCGAGGTCGCCGCAGATTTCCGCGAGATGTCCGATGCCGGTGTGATGAACTGGTGCTGCGGCGGCGGTGGCGGAGTCTCGGCCAACACGCGTGCCGATCCGTTGCGCTTGCAGGCGTTCAATATCAAGAAAAGGCAGATCGAAGCGACCGGCGTGCAGACGCTGATTACCGCCTGCGCCAACTGCCGCATCGTGATTGAAGAAGGCCTTGAGCACAATCACATGAAGGTCGAAGTGATCGGGCTGACCGAATTGCTGGGCAAATATCTCGTTGAGGACAACGCATCATGAGTAGGGTGGGCACATTTTTTGTGCCCACGCGGTTGCTCATATTGCGCACAGCGAATACAAACCATTTTTTGTCCGCAGATTATGCAGATTCACGCAGATTTTGTTTTTGCTTGTAATCAATCTAATCTGCGTAATCTGCGGATAAATAGTTTTTAGCTTTTTCCGCGTGGGCACAAAAACGTGCCCACCCTACCAAACGGCATCAATAGTTGAGGAAAACGCACCATGAACGAGTCAACTACCCGTCGCGTCATCGTCGATCCCGTCACCCGCATCGAAGGCCACTTGCGCATCGAGGCGGAGACCGATGCCGAGGGCCGCATCACCCGTGCCTCATCGGCCGGCACCATGGTGCGCGGCATCGAGATCATCCTGCGCGGGCGCGATCCGCGCGAGGCGTGGGCGCTGGCGCAGCGCATCTGCGGCGTATGCACGCTGGTGCATGGCATCGCATCGGTGCGTGCCGTCGAAAGCGCGCTCAACATCGAAGTCCCGGCCAATGCGCAACTGATCCGCAACCTGATGATAGGCGCGCAATACATCCACGACCATGTGATGCACTTCTATCACCTGCATGCGCTGGACTGGGTGGACGTGGTGTCGGCGCTGAAGGCCGATCCCAGGGCCACTTCGGCGCTTGCGCAGAGCCTGTCAGGCTATGCCAGATCGTCGCCGGGCTATTTCAGCGATGTGCAGAAGAAGCTGAAAGGTTTCGTCGAGGCCGGTCAACTGGGCATCTTCGCCAACGGCTACTGGGGGCATCCGGCCTACAAGCTGCCGCCCGAAGCCAACCTCATGGCCGTGGCGCACTATCTCGATGCGCTGGCCTGGCAGCGCGACGTGGTGAAACTGCATGCCGTGTTCGGCGGCAAAAATCCGCACCCGATGTTTCTGGTCGGCGGTGTGCCATGCGCCATCAGCATCGACCCGCAACATCCCGGTAAGGGCAAGGGGCCACATTTCCACGGCGGCAATTCCGGCACGGCGCTCAATGTGGTCGGGCTGCAAACGGTGCAGAACGCGATCAACCAGATGCGCGAGTTCGTCGATCAGGTCTATGTGCCGGACACGCTGGCGATCGCCGGGTTCTACAAGGACTGGTTCAAGCAGGGCGAAGGCATCGGCAGCTTCCTCACCTACGGCGAGTTCCCGGCCAGGGGGATGTCCGACCCGTCCTCTTACCTGATCCCTTCCGGCGTGATACTGGATCGCGACCTGAGCAAGATACACCCGATAGACCTCAATGCGGAAAGCGAGATACAGGAATTCGTCAGCCACGCCTGGTATGAATATTCCGTGGGCAAGCAACAGGGTCTGCATCCTTACAAAGGCGAGACCAAGCTCGACTACACCGGGCCGAAACCGCCGTACCAGCAACTGGATGTGGACAAGGATTATTCCTGGATGAAGTCGCCGCGCTGGAAGGGCATGGCCGTCGAAGTCGGGCCGCTGGCGCGCGTGCTGATGATGTATGCGGCAGGGCATGAACAGACCAAAGAGCTGGTCGGCATGACCCTGAAGAAACTCGATGTGCCGGTACAGGCGTTGTATTCAACCCTGGGGCGCACCGCAGCGCGCACGCTGGAAACCAAGATCATCGCCGATGCGATGCAAGGCTGGTATGACCAACTGGTCGCCAACATCAAAGCGGGCGACGTCAGGACTTTCAACGAAACGAAGTGGGAGCCATCGAGCTGGCCGAGCCATGCGCAGGGCGTGGGCGTCACGGAAGCGCCGCGCGGTGCGCTTGCGCACTGGATCGTCATCAAGGATCAGAAAATCGACAACTATCAGGCCATCGTGCCGAGCACCTGGAACGCCGGGCCGCGCGATGCACAAGGCAATCAGGGGCCGTACGAAGCAGCCCTGCAAGGCCACCAACTGCATGACGTGAAACAACCCATTGAGATACTGCGCACCATCCACAGCTTCGATCCCTGTATCGCCTGCGCGGTGCATCTGACTGATCCGGATGGGCAGGAGTTGATGCAGGTGAAGGTGCTCTGAGGAGCGTTTTGTTTCGTCAGTGACTGCTCTGGGCAACCTGTTTTTTCCTGACACAAAGCTCTAACGACTGCTTATGGGAAAGCTATTTCTAAGATCGGCATTCAGCTGCGTGCCAAAAAGAGACAGTTAGGAATATTCCCGATTACGGTTAAATGCACATGCAAATACACAATCAGACCGTTACTGGCTGTACCGACGGTACTACCCCTGAGCCGGATGCAGGGGCGCACCCCGATCAGCAGGAACTAAGCCTGCATCCCTTGCATGCCGAAATTGCGCGTCTGAACAGAATCATTCAGGTATTAACGAATCGCACCGAACACATCGCGAGTATCCAAAGACCAGATTTCACCCCGTTCCAGACGGCGATTGCGCTTGAAAACCCAGTGCGGCACCCTGCCGATGAGCTGGAAGCCGTGTTGTTGGAAAGCGAAAGTGTTATCCGTGCATTGCGAGAAAGTGAGGCGCATTTTCGCCAGTTGTTCGAGCGGCATAATGCCGTCATGTTATTGATTGATCCTCAATCCCACATCATCGTTGATGCCAACCCTGCGGCAGCGCAATTTTATGGTTACCCACTGAAAAGCTTGCGTGGTATGAACGTAAGCCGCATCAATGCGCAACCCGAGTCAGAAATCCATCAACAAAGGCAGCAAGCAATTATTGGGGAGCAGAATAGATTTGACTTTTACCATCGTTTGGCTAACGGTGTCGTTCGCGCGGTTGAAGTACATATTTCAACGGTGAATTGCCAAGGCAAGAGCCTGTTTTTTTCTATCATTCATGACATTACCGAGCGCAAGCAAGCGGAAGAGAAATTACGTATCGCAGCGGTAACCTTCGAAACGCATGATGCCATCCTGATTACCGATGCCAACGCGAATATCACCCGCGTCAATCAGGCGTTCCAGGACATCACCGGTTATAGCTCGGAAGAGGTGCTGGGCAAAAATCCGCGCATCCTCAGTTCGGATCGCCAGAACAAGGCATTTTATGCGGCGATGTGGCAGCAATTGCTGAATACCGGTTCGTGGACCGGCGAGATGTGGGACAGGCGCAAGAATGGGGAGATTTATCCGAAATGGCTGGCCATCACCGCCGTAAAAGATGCACAGGGGAAAACGACTGAGTATGTCGGCATTTTCAGCGACATCACCGCGCGCAAACAGGCCGAGGAAAAAATTCACCAACTGGCTTTACATGATACGTTGACACAACTCCCCAATCGCCGCCTGCTAAACGACCGCTTGGAACAAACCATGGCCGCGAGCAAGCGCAGCGGCCGTTATGGCGCGCTGATATTCCTGGATCTGGATAATTTCAAACCGCTCAATGATACGCACGGGCATGGTGTGGGCGATTTGCTGCTGATGGAAGTGGCGCGCCGCATCAGCAGTTGTGTGCGTGAAGTGGACACCGTTGCGCGTTTCGGCGGCGATGAGTTTGTGGTGATACTCAGCGAGTTGGATGCTGATAAAACCGAGTCCCTCGCGCAAGCCAGCATCGTCGCCGAAAAAATCCGCGCCATTCTGGCCGAGCCTTATGTGCTGACCATTCAGCAAGAGGACAAAGCGGAAACCCTTACTGTCGAGCATCATTGCACGTCGAGTATTGGCATAATGCTGTTCATCGGCTACGAAGCCAGTGCGGAAGATATTCTCAAGTGGGCGGATATGGCGATGTATCAAGCAAAAAAGGACGGGCGCAATTTGATTCGGCTTTATGATTCGAAAGCTTGAGTGACTGCTTAGGAGAAAATCGAAGTTCGCCAATGTGTCGCTAGCCGCACATCACCAAGTTCCGCTTTCGGGAAACACGAATTTCTGAAAAGTGTGAAAAGCTGACTATCGCGACCAGTAATGTGCCAAGTAGCGGCTGTTTTGCCTGCGAAGCAATTCATGTTACCTGCGATATCTTCACTCCACCCGATCAATCACCATCGACAGGAGGCCGCAATGCGTGAGTCCGGAACGATTAGCATTGCAGCGGTTTTGTCTGCATTCCCGTATAAGACTGTGCTCAAAGGGTCTGTATGGATGATCTGGGATATTGATTTCTGGGCGGCAATGGCGTAACTTTTACCTAGGGTTCTGGTTCGATAAGAGGAAAGTGAAAATGGAACAGTTGCTAAAACATATTTTGATGGTTTGTGCGTGTTTGTTTGCGTTGACCGGACATGCAATGGTCAGGTCGCCAGACATCCCACTCGATCCAATAGCCGATTTGGGAACAGATGCGGGACGCGCCTATTCTGAGGGTGATTACGAAAAAGCTGCAAGGTTATACAGGCCTATGGCAGAACATGGTGATGCTCAAGCACCGTTAATACTTGGATCCATGTATGACATCGGACTGGGTGTTCCCCAAGATTACAGGGAAGCAATAAAGTGGTATCGAATGGCAGCGGAACAGGGCAATGCTGGTGCCCAATTTAAACTCGGATCCATGTATGACATCGGACTGGGTGTTCCTCAAGATTACATGGAAGCGATAAAGTGGTGGCGCCTGGCCGCAGAACAGGGAGATGCTTTTGCAGAACTCAACCTTGGGGCGAAATATGACCACGGAAAAGGCGTTCCCAAAGATTTCAAGGAGGCGGTGAAGTGGTATCGCCTGGCAGCGGAACAGGGTAATTCTTTTGCACAAGAAAAGCTTGCGTGGAAGTACCTCCTGGGAGAGGGTGTTCCTCAAGATGATGTATTGGCATACGTGTGGCTCAATATTGCGGCTAGCGATGAGTCTGCTTTAAGACGAAAAGCTGCTACTCAACAACGTATTCAACAACGCGATGCCATTGCAAGGGGCATGACAGCCGAGCAAATTATCAAAGCACGTGAACTCGCCAGAAAATGCACTGCCAATAATTTCAGGGGGTGTTAGCGAGAGTCGACTTGCCGCTTCCCAGTCTAAGGCCGTACTGAATATTTCATTTGCGGCTGTTTTGTTTGCGACGCAATTCATCATCCCTGCGATAGCTTCACTCGAACCGCTCAATCACCATCGACCGGATGGCTGCAATGTTTGAGTCCAGAACGATCAGCATTATGGCAAGTTGCAGAATTAAGATTCCGTTAAGCATAGCTTGCAATACTGTAGACGCTAACTGTTGGATTTCGCAGAGCGAAGCCTCGCAAGTAGCTTCTTAACAATCACCCTCTCCATTGTTAAGACCATTGCCCCTGACATTCCTGGTTCAGGGGCATTTTTTTCCAGGATTAATGTGTTGAACGCTCGTTAATAGAGTGTTCAACCTCGACCAGAAAATCCCGAAAATTATTTTTGCGCTTAAGCAATTCTTAAGTATGGCTCTGTATTCTGCGTACCAAGTTGTTCAACCAAGGAGAATAAACATGTTACAGAAATTTAATACACCAGGCCTTATGCTGATGGTTGTTGCCGGATTGGCGATTGGTTTGACAATGCCTTCAGTAAAGGCTGACAAATACCGCGGAGGCGAATACGGGGTTGAATATCTCGATAAAACGATCCGGCCTGCGCAGGACTATGCCAATCAAATCTCAGATAAATATTCCATGAATATCGATCCTGCTGCGAAACAACAGTTGGGAGAGCAGACCTTCAATGAAGTGACGATGTTTTTTCGAACAGCGGAAAAAGCCATTGAAACAAAAAACCTGGCAGTACTTATGGCGCAATATTCAGATCGCTATCAAGACGGAGATCTTGATAAACAATCTGTAGAACAGGCATGGCGAAGAATATTCGCCAGAGTTGACACCGTGGCAACTCTCAATAATATGACGCTTGTAAATATATCGGCAGATAGAAACAGGGTTGTTTTACAGTCCAGCGGCCTCCTTGTGGGTGTGCACGACCCTGAAAAAGGACCTGTTACTATTGATAATTGGAACAAGCAAAATCATATACTGATCAAGAAAAACGGTGAATGGAAGTTAATCGGCATCTATGGGCCCGAACAAAAACGCTTCTGGTTTGACAAACCTATGCACCCCCTTATTTAGGGTATGGCCGTATCCTGGCGTGCGCCAAGAGAAGAGGTAAGGTAATCAATGGGTTCAGTCTCATATCAATCGAGTCTGAACTGACCCCATTTGACCTCTGTGAACTTTCGGCGTTAAGGAGCCATTTCGTTTCCGGCGTAATGGAGCCAGTAAATTGTCGGCGTAATGGCGCCACTATATTTCCGGCGTAATGGCGCCACAGGATTTCCGGCGTTAAGGCGCCACTTTGAACCCTGAT
>JAUSMR010000205.1 GCA_030645955.1 Gallionella sp.
TTGCATGCGCAGCCGACCACTGCGGACCGGCGCCGTTCCCTCCGTTGCCGTTGCAGATGACACTCCATCCGTATCGACCGCACGCAGCTTGATGATGGCGGGGGCGGTTTTCACCGATGTGAAAGTGAATGTCGGAGCCGCGCTTGCCACACCGGCAACAAAAACATCTCCCGCAATGCTGGTTGGCGCCAGACTGCCCACGACCGAATTCACTTCGGAGAGAGCCACAAGCTTGGAAAAATTAGGCGTCGTACCAACCGAACCATCGTAATTCAAGGTTATCGACGGCGTCGCAAGCCCATTCATGGCGGTCACCGTCAGCGTTAGCGGCTGGCCCGAATAGGTGAAACCGTCAACACATGCGCCCTCGCTAACCACCGTATCGAAATGGTGGGGGATGAAACGCCCCACCGCGCCGGTGGAACCGGTAGATCCCGTTGCAGTCAGGGCGGAACCGAGATAGCTGCCGCTTGCCAGCGTTGCGATCAAATCAATGGTGCCAACCTCACTCCACTTGAGATTGCTGCCCGTTGCGGCACCGCCGCTGAAGGCTCCGACCGTGCCGGAGAAACTGCCGTTCACAGCTCCCCCGCCTGTCGGCTGGTATTTGGCAAAGGACAATGTAACGCCTTCCGGTGTGCTCTCCTTGCCAAAATTCGGCGTTGCAACACCCGCATTGTTGAGCGCCTTCAGCGTGGCGCTGAAACTGTCGCCAGCCTTGATCGGTGCAGCAGTGATGCTGCTGAACACGAAATCTTTTGGCCCCGCAATGAACGCATCACTTCCAGTCATGCTCAGCCCCGCTTCGCTACCCGAACCGGTATAGGTGGCACTAAGGAACATATTGCCGACGTCGGCATACTGAAAGGTAGTGCTAGCCACACCACTGGCATTGAAAGACAGGCTCACTGATCGGCCCCCCGCGTCACAGGCGGCAGCAGTGCTGTTGCTTGCATTCAATGCGTTACCGTTCACTCGCACCGGCAAAGTGCCTGTGCCAGGGTTTGTATAGCCGCATTTGATCGTCACGTTCTTAGTGACACTGGCAAAAGCCGGCGTACAGACCAGACTGTTATCGGCCGTCTTCACTGCGCTGACATTAACTGTCTGCAAGACTTCCGATGCATGGTTGGGCACATCAAATACAAAACCGGAGGCGTTGTAAACATGGCTGCAACTGGCCACACTTCCGTTCCAGCAAGTCCATGTATTGCCTGGCGTCAAGGAAAGTCCACTGGTTTCAAAAGTCACCGTTTGAGCGGCGGTCACCGGCACTGTCACGGTAGCTGAACTGCTTCCAGCGGCAATGCTGAACGGAACTGTCGTTAGTGTTGTACCGCCTGAATTTCTGGCAATGACATTACCAGTCAGACCACTCGTATCTGCAGTGCAGGTGCCGCTGCCGTCAACACCATTGCAGGCATTCACGGTCACAGATGATCCGATACAGGTCACGCCGGAACCTGTGTGGTTGAGCCTGACGTGATCGAGTGTGGAGCAAGTGCGGGTAGCTCTGTAATCCCGCAGAACAATCGCAGCCGTCGCTTCGTAATTGTAGATATGCACCTCGTCAATCACGCCATTGGCAGAATTGCCCGTTCCGGGGTTGGTGACGAAGCTGCTGCGATTGTCACCCATATAGAGGGTGCCGATGGCGGAAGACAGCGGCTGAATCGTCCCAATAGCCGTGGATTTGGCGAGCACTCCGTTGACGAAAATCTTGAGGCTATTGTTGGCGGCGACCGGCGTCAGATTCCAGGTGACGGCGATGTGCACCCAGACATTGGCGGCAAAAGAATTGTTGGCCGTGGTTACCTGAAAATTGTTGTTGGCGCTATCGGTCAGGTTAAAACTCAGGCGTCCGTTTCCGTTTTGCTTGACCAGATAGAACCATCGGTTATTGACTACTGTTGCGTCCAGCAGCTGACCATCACTGCTGCCTCCCCCACTCCAGGCACCGCTGCTTTTGTACCAGAAACTAACCGTCCCACCGCTTCCGATCTGGCTGTCGACGTCGTAGCCCGTGTCCACTGCGTTGATCACCGCCGTAGTCGTATTGGAGGGAATGCTGCCGCCCCGGCAAAGCTTGCCGCCCGCCACCGTCTGAGCTAAACCTATCGGCGTACCGTTGGTGCCGCCGCTTGTATTCACGACCGTTCCGGCGCCACTCCAGGCCCCTTCATCCATGCGCAATTCCGAGATCGGGCTGGGAATGTAAAACCTTATTGCACTGTTAGTGGCCGGGAACCCCACATTGGGCACAGCGTAATCGGTTGAATTGATCTGCCAGCCAACCTGCGCATTGGTGTTGCCAGGTCCGGGCGTGTCATTGCCAAACTGGTAAATGAATTCGCCGTTTTCCTGCAGGATGATCTGCAAGTCATAGCTTCCGCCTGCCGTGCTGGCCGCGGTCCATTCGGGCACGTGGTACCACGTAGCGACAAATTTACGGTTGGGCGCCGTGCCCAGGGTTGCATAACTGACATAGCAAGTCGTTCTGTCAAGACAATTGGTGTTGTAGGCTGGCACCTCGGACTTGGCGGTTGGATCCAGGTCATTGCCATAAATACGCATGCTGTAATTGAGGCCGCTATTGGGATATGGCACCTGGGTTACCGGACTGCCGTAGCCGCAGGTCAAATTGTTATTGAACTGCAATCGACCGTTGCTCATGATGCGCGCCTGGCTAAAGTCCACCCCGCCGTAATTAAAGGTGAAGCCGAACGGGATGTTGTCGCTCAGGCTGTCGTCAATCACTGACCCGCTACTGCCACAACCACCGGTATCGCTGAATTTGTAGGGGCTCGTCGCGGGTCCGACCTTTGAATGGGTGGTGGCGTCGATCCAACTGAAGGTTGTGGCAGCGTTGGTATAAGTGAGCGCGCTGGCCGGCATCGAGACCATCAACATCAGCCACGCAAGCAAAACCATCCGCAGGCAAGCCACAGTCTGCATCCAGCATGAGGTGCAAAAGCAAAGCATGGGGTCGGTCCGCTTCATCGTTCCATCGATGCCGACAGGCTGCGCTCAATGAAGCCCACGCTACCGACCGCCCCAGCGGAGGAAGCCACGGACCTGAACTGGAAAATATTGATGGTCGCCCCAGATTCTGAATACGTCTGCGAGGTGCAGGTAATGACCAGTGCGAAGCCGTCCACCGTCGCGGGCGCTGCGGTCACGGGGCAGGTTGCGAGCGGCAGCACAGCAGGTCCCACGGGTGCAGTGGCGACGACGCCAGCAATCACCCACTCCAGCCCAGCGCGCGCTGCCCAATAGGCGCGTGAACCCTGCACATCCTGCGCTGACGTGAGTTGCTGCGTATTCGAAAACGTCAACATAAATCCGCCAAGAGCCGCCAACACTACGACCAAAAAGATGGCGGCAATGGCAGCGAAACCGCGCTGAGATGGATGAATGCGTTTCATGGCGCGTTGTCCACGTGGAGTTCGTGATACAGGCTCACGGTTTCATTCTTTTGGGTCAGGTCGACCCGCACTTGAAGTATGGCATTGCGCTGCATGTCTGAGCCGTTATAAACAAAGCTGCATGTACTGACATTTTGCGCAAGAACCGGCGTGGCAGCAGGCGGAACGGGACAACTCGCAGGCGTCGCATAGGCAGACGCCAACACTCGGGTATACCGATATAGTGTCCCGGTGCCCTCGCCGGCTGCAGAGGTTCCGACCCCGCTACATACATAGCTCACCACGTGTTCAATGGATGGAATAACATGAAAACGGCTGCTACCGGACGCCAGGGGGAATTGCCTGGGGGCGATGTTAATTTTGGTTTCATTGGGAAGGCTGCCTGCAGCAATACTGGACACTGCAGAAGTGTTGTCCAGGTTGTAGGCATCGGCACCGGGAATGCCAAGGTTGTAGACCGCTACCACGTCATTTAACGCGATGGCTTGATCCACCAGCGCACTGTTGGCACCCAGCATGTCAAAGCTGGCATCAGGCGCGACGAAATCCAAAATGTCGCCATTCCCGGATGCATCGACATCGGCGCGATACCGCCCACCGGTCTTGGTAGGAATGAATTCGATGCATGCACTGGGCGAGCCCGACAAGGGCAGGCGCAGACTGTTGGGCAGTGCCTTTCGGACATCACGGGCCATCCGGCGCACCGTTGTGTCGGCCACATCGGTCAGGGCCGCGCGACGGGCGCTGTCGAAATAAGCGTCAATCGGGCTTTTCATGAAGACCGCCACAATGCCGCCGATCACGCCCATGATGACGATCACCATGACCATTTCAATGAGCGTAAATCCACGCTGACGAGTTTTTTGGCGCATGGCTAATAGTTGGTCCGGTAACCGGTCATGGTGATGACCTCTGCACCATGGGTGATGGTGACGGTCACTCTTCTGGCCGCGATGCCCAGCGTAGCCGTGCCATCGGTGACCGCGATTCCAATAACGTAAGACGTCAATTGAGCCGGCAGGTCGGCAAAGAGCGCATTGCTCTTGCCGTTGTAGTCGTCCACGTTGTCCATGGCACTGCGCGTGGTTTCACCTGTGCTGACCAACGGGTCCGGATCCTGGTAGTCTTTAAGCAGGATTTCTTCCAGAATCGAATCGGCCAGCGCCATGGCCTGCTTGCGCACCATCGGATCGGCACTCGATTTGACCGTCACGTCCATTACCTTGAGGATGCCAACCAGCCCGACCGAGACCACCACGATAAAAATGATGAGTTCGATCAGCGTGAAGCCGCGTTGCGGCGATCTAGTCATGGACATAACCCGTGCCCGCTTCAACCATGACGTTGGCCGCATTGCTAAT
>JAUSMR010000213.1 GCA_030645955.1 Gallionella sp.
CAATCAGCGCGCCACAGCCATCCTAGCCGCCTGCAAAGAAGTCGGCCCCGCCCTCTTCTTCTCCCTGCTCATCATCACCGTCTCGTTCCTGCCGGTCTTCAGTCTGGAAGGGCAGGAAGGGCGCTTGTTCTCGCCACTGGCCTACACCAAGACTTTCGCCATGGCCGGCGCGGCCCTGCTGTCGGTGACGCTGGTGCCGGTGCTGATGCTGCTGTTCATCAAGGGCAAAATCATGCCCGAAGCCAAGAACCCGGTGAACCGCTTTTTGATCTGGGTCTACCGCCCCATCATCCAGGGCGTCATGCGCTGGAAAAAAATCACTATTCTTTTGGCGCTGCTGGCCTTGGGTGTCTCGTACTACCCGGCGTCCAAACTCGGCTCCGAGTTCATGCCCACGCTCAACGAGGGCTCGCTGCTCTATATGCCGGCGTCCCTGCCCGGCATGTCGATCACCAAGGCCGCCGAGCTGTTGCAAACCCAGGACAAGATCATCAAGAGCTTCCCCGAAGTGAGTTCGGTTTACGGCAAGGCCGGGCGCGCCAACACGGCGACCGACCCGGCGCCGACCGAGATGTTCGAGACTGTGATCAACCTCAAGCCCGAATCCGAATGGCGCCCGGGGCTGACCATCGACAAGCTGATTGCCGAGCTGGACCAGGCTTTGCAATTCCCCGGTGTGGCGAACTCCTGGACCATGCCGATCAAGGCGCGCATCGACATGCTCTCCACCGGCATCCGCACGCCGATCGGCATCAAGGTCTTCGGCAAGGATCTCGATGAAATGGAAAAATTGGCCAAGCAAATCGAGGCGGTGGTGAAAACCGTGCCGGGCACCACCAGTGCTTTTGCCGAACGCATTACCGGTGGCTTTTACCTCAACATCGAGCCGGACCGCGAGCAACTGGCGCGCTTCGGCTTGAGCGTAGGCGACCTGCTGGACGTGGTCGGCACCGCGCTGGGCGGCGAGATGGTGACCACTACCGTCGAGGGCCGCGAGCGCTATGGCGTGACCGTGCGCTATCCGCGCGAGTTGCGCTCTGACCCGCAGCAGATTGCGCGCGAGGTGCTGATCCCCACCATGGACGGCGCCATGATCCCCTTGGGTCAGGTGGCCAAGGTGCTGGTCGCCAAAGGCGCACCCGGCATCCGCACCGAGAATGCGTTGCTGTCGGCCTACATCTACGTCGACATCCGCGAGCGTGACATCGGCAGCTATGTGGCGGATGCCAAGAAGGCGGTCGCGGCGCAGGTGAAGTTTCCGAGTGGCTATTACGTGACGTGGAGCGGTCAGTTCGAGTACATGGAGCGCGCCATTGAGAAGATGAAGGTTGTGATTCCGGTCACGCTGCTGTCGATCTTCCTGCTGCTGTTTCTCAACTTCAGGCGCATCACCGAGACGCTGATCGTGATGCTGTCGGTGCCGTTCGCCCTGGTCGGAGGCATCTGGCTGATGTGGCTGCTGGGCTACAACCTGTCGGTGGCGGTGGCGGTCGGCTTCATCGCGCTGGCCGGCGTGGCGGCCGAGACCGGCGTCATCATGCTGATCTACCTGGATCACGCCTGGGAGGCTATCAAGGTGAAATGCCGCGCATTGGGCCGCGAACCAACCGTAGCCGACCTGTATGAGGCCGTGATGGAAGGTGCAGTGGAACGTGTGCGGCCCAAGATGATGACGGTGGTGGCCATCATGGCCGGCCTGCTGCCCATCATGTGGGGAACCGGTACCGGCTCCGAAGTGATGAGCCGCATAGCAGCGCCCATGGTCGGCGGGATGATCTCTTCTACTGTGTTGACGCTGGCCGTGATTCCCGCGATTTATGCGCTGGTCAAGCAGTGGCGCTTGAAAAGGGGCATGGAGAACTGAAGGCAGGCATTGCGCCGGTTTTGTCATTGCGAGCGCAGCGCGGCAATCCATGAAGTCGAATCCAACAAGAAAAATGGGGTCGGATCACTGGCCGAGCAGCGGACATATGCTCTGACCCCGGTTTTCGTGGTCATTTGCGTTAACCTGGGATCGACATCCTGATGCATTAGCGACTATGTATAACCATGCTCAAGAGGGTGAGATTGGCTTTTCTTCCTCAACTGCATCGCTGTGAATGCAAAGGTTGGGCACGCAAACAAACCGCCGTAAATGAAAAGATTCAATGCCACGTCATTGGCACCTTCCGGCAATGGCAGCTGGTAGTGCATGAAAAGAAATAGGACGAAACCACCACCGGCCAGCTTAACGGAATCCAAATCAAGATTCATGTCGTGGCAGTAGGTTTGCAACACAAGCTTGATAAACAGGCATGCAACCGTAACCAAAACACCGGCGGCCCAGGGTGACCAGCTTATTGGTGGCGGAAAGATTCGCAGAAAGCTATTGAAAAATGGAAAGAAAATCGAACCTAAGTAGTCCATTTCGGAAGTTCGCACACGTATTTTTCAGGCTGCCAGCTTCAGCGGCTGGCTGTGCGCCCAGCGAACACGCATGCGCGCGATCATGGCATTGAGGTCGGTACGGGTGAATTTCCACTCGAATGGATGCG
>JAUSMR010000214.1 GCA_030645955.1 Gallionella sp.
TACCGTCGCCGCGCCGCACAGGCGGTGCATGCCCCGCCTGTGCGAAAGGTTCGTTCAACACAATAACCAGTTCAAATCATTCCCCGCTTCCACCGGCCAGGATAGTTGTCGTCGAGCGGTCAAGATAGTTGACATCGACCACGTCAGCCGGGATGATGCAGCGGTGACCCTTGCGCCATGCATCGCGAAAGCTCGGCAGAGTCGCGGCGGTTTCGCCACGGGCATTGAAAGTGCGGCGGCCCAATTTATCGTCTTTGGCCCAATGAGGCAGCAGGCCGAACTGGCCAAAAAGTGCCTCGCGCCCTGGCACGGCCTCATCGCCCACATCGGCTTCGGGTGGGCGGCGAATGAACGGCGCTTCGTAGGTGGGCCAGACGTCATACACTCCTTCGTAGGGCGGCAGCTTGACGTGGAATTCCCTTTCGAACTTGGCTCGTTCCTTGAGCGCTTGATAGTGGCTGCACATACCTCAATGCCTCGCGGAAAGAATTGATGAACCTGAGCTGTCATCATAGTCAGGCCCCAAGCCAATGGCTTTCCCAGCTCGAGCCAAAGCCGAACTGAAAATCGATGCTTCGGGCGGTGGGGCGTCCGTCTGCTTACGGTCAAAATCGACGGTAAGAACATTGCGCAGAGCGGTTAGTCAGGATATGAACGCTATCCGGGAATGTTTTGAGTGACCGGAGTTGGTCGTGACTTGGCGGCTAGCTCAGTGGCCAATCCGGACTTTCAAGAGTGCGGCGAGCGGAATCTCTACGATTGTTTCAGTGTTGGTCGCGGGCCATCTGCTGAAGCAACTGGTTAGGCCCCATCACTTTGCCATAGTGCAGAACCACAATGCCCCAAGTTGTGTGCAGGCCGCCTTTTCAAGGACGCGACAGGTTCAAGATACGCCACTCAAATAAGACATGAGCCCTTTCTCAAGTTCAACTTGAAGGCCCTCGGGACTGATGATCTATGGATGGGAAATCCAATATCTGACTATGGGGAGAACTTGATTTGCATGGCCAGCAGTGCAACCTTCAGTCCTCCCGTCAATATGGAGACCCAAACAGAATAGGCCTCAAGCTTTACCAGCACAACAGCCAGGCTGAGGAGAATCAAAGACAACCAGAACATTTCTTCACCTCAAAATTTGAATGACTAGGAGTTGAAGTATTGGGCGAGCAAGTGACAGGTGGTGTCGTTCCTGTGAATCAACCTCCTTTTTTTGACATTGCCGACGCCCGAGTCAGGCGGTAACACCCTGAAGCAGGTCGTGCTGAAATTTGCGGGAGGATTTGGGCGCGACCATCTGCGCTTTGTGGACGCCCGACCTTAGATGCGTCGTTTGATTCGCCACTTCTTCAAGTCGCCAAAGAAAGACTCGGCAACCGGATTGTCCAAACAGCTCCCAATGAGTACGGTGACATTCAGTTGAAGACTGGTGCCAACTCGCATGTCAAAACGGTAACATTGCTAACCCAATAGGGCGCCGTCCGCCGTTCCAAATTCTGAAGAAGGAGTCCCTCAAATGCAACCGCTTGTTGAAGCAGCACATCTCATCGCCCAAGAAATTGAGCGCACCCGACAGCATCTAGCCAATTTAGAGCAAGCGTTGGAAGGACTCAAACCACTAATCACCATCGATGCGGCGACGGCGGCCTTGCCATACGCGACGACGAGCCGCTCGCAGCCGATTGAAGACATTTCTGTTGTGAACGCCGATGCTTCAACTACGAGAATTGTCAAACGCAAGCCGGTCGCTAAGACCAGAGCTGCGAGACGGGCAAAGGCAGCGCAGGTTCCATCAACTGGCGCTGAGCTATGGTTGAGTTGCATGGGCCGAAGGAGGCGTAGCCTTGGTGAATTGGTCGAAGAGGCACTGATCAGGCTTGAGTTGGATGAAAAATCGCGAGATGTCATCACTAACCGTGCGGGTGCCTGGCTTTACGCCGCTGTCAAGAAGGGTGTACTCATACCCGCGGGAGAGAGAGACGGACACAAGCTGTACAAACGGGTACCTTAGAAGGTCAACTGAGGTACAGAAGCGTTGACACAAGTAGCTGAGTTCTTGACGTGGCAACCCTGGCGCATATTCCATGGATGAGCTGAAAAATCTCGAATCCTTCGGACTCGTCTTACCCAGCCCGGCTTACATATTGGGCGCAATCTTATTCGGGATAGTTGGATATGTGGCATTTAGGAGGGGCCGGAAGGCATCGACCTCAGCACTAACCTGGACTGGCATAGCCTTAATGATGTACCCCTATGTGGTTCCGCAAACGTGGTTGCTCTGGGTCGTTGGTATCGCTCTTTCCGGCTGGCTCTATGCCAAGTGGAACTGACAAAGGTGTGTTCAGTTGAGGTGCTTTAGCGGTAGATATGTGGCCTTCACCCGCTTCAATAGACACTTGTTAAGGGCGAAATTAAACTTTGGACTCGCGCCCGATTATCTTTGTGATGACTATCTTTGCGCTGTCCATCCAGGCCAGAACATCTCGATGCAACCTCCATTTAATTTTCGAGCGGTTTGTCCTTGAATCGCATGGAGAAATCTACGGCAGCAATGTCTTTGATCAATGCTCCAACCGAAATACGATCAACCCCTGTCTGGGCCAGAGTTTTCAGACTATTAAAGCTCACTCCCCCGGAGATTTCAAGGCTGCAACGTCCTTTTGCCATCTCTACTGCCTTTCGAATCGAGTCGATGGACATGTTGTCTAGTAGCACCATAGTGACACCAGCTTGGAGCGCTTCCATGAGCTGATTGATTGTTTCCACCTCGACTTGGATGAATGCCGCCTGACCTGCGAATCTTTGTGTGGCTTGGTAAGCTGCGGTCAAGCCACCAGCCGCCGCGATGTGATTTTCCTTGATTAGAATGGCGTCGTAGAGGCCCATGCGGTGGTTCTTGCCTCCACCACAACGGACGGCGTATTTCTCAGCCATTCGCAGTCCGGGAATAGTTTTTCGGGTGTCCAAAATGGATGCTCGCGTGCCTTCCACCTCCTTGACGTATTTCGCTGTCTTGGTGGCGACGGCGCTGAGCGTCTGTAGGAAATTCAGACACGTTCGCTCTGCGGTCAATAAGTCTCGTGCATGTCCGGTGATCTCGACGATTTTCTGGTTGACTTCGCAACGTTGCCCATCCTGAACTATCCAGTGGGCTTGCGCTGTTGGCGCAATCTGCCTGAGAACTTCAATGATCCATGGCTGGCCGCAAATGATCGCAGACTCCCGGCACACAATGGTGGCCCGCGCCATTTGGTCTAGGGGAACCAAGGCTGCGGTCAGATCGCCATCGCCTACATCTTCTTGCAGGGCTCGCTTGACGTCTGCTTCGATTTGCGTGTGAAAATTTTCTTGATGCATATCCCACGTTCTTTCTAAAATCATTTCGGCGCTAGGTTGGCAGTGTCTGTTATTTCAATATCTCGTCGAATTACCATGGGTTTCCCCCGAGTGGAAGCTTGCGCATCCAGTGTGTGAGGGGAGAATCCAAGTAGTCAGTGTGTCTAGGGATGCCATCCCATTCCTTAACTGGTTAGGCCTTGTGCTTGACCTTGTCAAGCATGCCGCTGGCGTCAGGTTCGGAACACATCTTCGTCACGTGCCCAGCCATATCCCTTTTCCAGCCGTGGCAGAGGCAGCGCAGGCCACCTTCTTCGTTGCGGCCGAATATAGGTGAAGCGCATCGGTGTGTTCAATACCCATCTATTACACCGTTCCGACGTCGATGTCATAAAACACAACCAGGTCCTAGCCCGATATGTGTGCCTTAACAGGTGTGCCATCCGAGATCGGTACCTCTTCGAGCTAGAAGAGAGGAACTCAGTGGCGGCGTATCAATTGACCTACAGGTCATTGTTTTAGACGCGACACAGAAGGTTCTTCTCTTCCCGTGTGGTCATGGGTGAAGACTTTTAAGGTTAAAAATAGATAGGTAACGAAATATAAAAATCATTCAATCTCTGAGAATATTGCATTGAGAATTTGTAATCTCGCGATGATTTCTGATCTTGGCCTTTGCATCGCGCAAACATGCGTCTTGGGGTTGCAAGGTCAGCGAGGATAGGCATCCTCGTGAGCGCAGGAATAGTCCAGCAGTTCTTTAGAGAGGTGATTGCACACTCTAAGGCATATACAAATGTCTAGTGTGGATTGATCATCTCGGTATACGTTACAGAAACAGAGGTGAGCAAAAGTGGAGGGCTAAGCTTGCAGTGATTGTGAATCGGGTTGTAGATCGATGTAGACGGATTCGCTGGCAGCAGTCCGATCGAGGACCCTGTGGGTATTCAATCTACGCCGCACGGCGTTTTTGGACGGTGATGAAGAAGCTCTTTGGCACCTAAATGACTAAAGTTCTCGCCGATTTCAGTTCTCATGATAGGAGTCGTAAGTATAATAGTTTACTAACTATTATTTGGCTCGAGACAAAGACAAGAAACGCGGCATGAAAATTCATCAAGTTCAAGTTGGCTTATCAATGGCCTCAGCCTGAGGTGGCTATGGAGGTGTGGCCAAGCTGACAGAAAAAAATCGTGTTGCCATCTCGCTGGCGTTAATCCTCCAACATGATGATGGTCATTTGCAGGCGGGTTGCCGACAACAACCGCTATGGCTCAGACCGTCCGAGGACGTTGACGGATGTTTGTGAAACCTTTCCTCGACTGAAGGAGTGCGAAGCGAATATCGGTGTAAACCGCTCTGGCGGTGAGCAGAAGAAGATCGTGATCGGCCGCCAGATCTGGAACTGTCTCCAAATCCTCAAACACGCCGGTTTGTCGATGCTGATCATCGATAAGAGCCGTGGGCCATAGCGTCTCATTGCTGGCGTACCACTACATAAACGAACCAAGATGTGCGGTCTGTGTGGGCGATTCTGACGCACTTAGTGCAGACGGGTGGCACGATCTCAATTTGGTGGGTTTCTGAGTTCTGAGTGTTTTGCGCGTTTTCACACCAGAAGGAGGGAGTAATGCGAATGTTGATTCAAAGCGTGCGAGAGACTGGAAAGAATTCAGCGCTGTACTGGACCTAAAACAAGAGACATCATGAAAATTTTGAATAAATTTCCATTCCAACAGGCACGCAGATATCTTCTGCGACTGACGGAGAATTGGACGATTGGTATGCGGTTGGGCCTGGCTTTTGGATTGGTATTCGTACTCTTTGCCGGAACGACAACCTTTGCGCTAGTGCAGATGGCTGAGATGAAGCGCGACATGGACTCAGCGCTCCACGCCAGTACCGACCTCTCGGGCCGAGCCGGCCTGATGCGCAGGAGCATCGACACGATCTACATGAACTCACTGCTGTTGGTGTTGGCGACGCAAAAGGACGACATCAAATACTACAAGGATGAAATTGACAAGGCGCGTGCGACTTACGGTCGCGCCAAGAAGGAGTTTGCGACGCTGACGCTCGACGGCAAGGACGCGCCCGACTTGCTGAATGCTATGCAAAAGGTTGCGGATTCTGAAAATGTGATCTCAGAAGTGGAACAGGCTGTCAACCGGCGGATGGCAGTGGCTAGCAGTTCTGCCGATGATACTGATTTGGAACTTGACTCCATTATGGTGGGGCACTTGGCGGGTAACGTGAAGAGCCAGTTCGATTTTTGGGTCAAGTCAGTCGATGCAATCGTTCAAATTACAGCAGCAATTGGGGGCGAGCGTCACATGCGGGCGGCAGACACTGCGGCCTGGGCGCGCACAGTCCAGATTGCGGCATCGACCATCGCCTTGCTTTTGGGTGCCTGTGCCACGTGGTTGATCGCCCGAAATATTGCGATGCCAATCCGGCGAGCAGTTAATGTGGCTGAACGAGTGGCGCAAGGGGAATTGTCGATCGATATTCCCCGAGGAGCAAAGGACGAGACAGGTGCCCTTCTCAACTCACTGGCGCGCATGCAATCCAGCCTGCACGGGCTGGTGAGAGAGGTGCGGGACAGCGCGGCTTCCATTGAGACGGCCTCGGCCGAAGTCGCTGACGGCAACGGTGACCTGTCGCAATGCACGGAGCACGCAGCAATCCAGTTGCAGCGTACCACGAGCTCGGTCAATCAGTTGTCGGACGCGGTGCGTCAGTCAGCGCACTCCGCGAAGATTGCTGATTCATTGGCTCGCGGTGCCGCCTCGGCCGCAGAGCGAGGCGGCGAGGTGGTGGTCCAGGTGGTCCAGAGCATGCAAACTATCGCCACGCAATCGCGAAAGGTTGTCGAGATCATTGGGGTCATTGATGGTATTGCGTTCCAGACTAACATCCTTGCTCTTAACGCGGCAGTCGAAGCGGCTCGTGCCGGGGCGCAGGGCAGAGGTTTTGCCGTGGTGGCCAGTGAAGTGCGGAGCTTGGCGCAGCGTGCGTCAGTCGCGGCAAAGGACATCAAATTACTAATTGACGCATCGGTAGAAAGCGTTGAATCTGGCAGCCAACTTGTGCGCGATGCCGGCGAGACCATGGAAGGCCTTGTATCGTCGGTACGAAAAGTCACCGCCGCCATCAAAGAGATCTCGGTGGCTTCTGTCTCGCAGAGCAGCGGAATTAGTGAAGTCAGCGATGCTATGAGCGATATAGAACGTATGACGCAGCAGAATGCAGCATTGGTCGAGGAAAGTGCCGCAGCGGCCGAATCTCTGAAGACACAGGCGCAGCGCCTCTCGATGCTAGTAGGTGCCTTCCGTCTCGGCTAGAACACCTGTCGCCGCGATGATCAACGATTCGCTGCAGGGGCCCCGCCTTCATTCAGCGAAAAGAGCGTAGTAGCCGCTACAACAGATCATCCGTTTGCCGTCATTTCGATGCTGTCACACGCACATTAGTGATCATGCGGCGAATACGCGAAGGTGGATTATCAGCCCAAGCGCTGTCGCCCAGATAGTGAAGAGCCTTGAAGGTCAGTTTCGGTAGTCAATTTGTGGTATCTGTATTTAAGACACTGTGACGGAATGTGTGGTCCATCCGGAGAAGTCGATGCGAGGTGAAGAACGAATTAATTTGTATTGAGTTTTGTTTCAATAAATACTGTTGCGCTGTCTACTGGGATATTCCCCGGTACACCTTGGCCCTGACAGCGTGGGTCTTGGCACACAGAGTGTCAGACAGCTGCTTAATTGGCGCGCACGGTATCATCACCTCGACATCTTGGCTCCCAGCGTGAAGGTCGCGTCAACAAGTGGATTGACCACTGGTATTCTTGGGGCAAGATAGAGACTAGACAATGGATAAATCATGACCAAAACTCAGGCTGGTAAGAGCGAAGTGCAGCGCGGAGCTACATCACGGGCCATGCGACTGTCGCCAGAGGAACGCCTCGGGCATTTGCTCGCGTGTGCGATCAAGGTATTTGCCGAGCACGGACTCGTCGCGTCCAATCACAACAAGGTGGCCGCCGAGGCGCAGGTGTCTGTCCCGGCGGTCTTTTTCTATTTCAAGACCCGTGAAGCGCTGGTCGATGCGGTGCTGAGCGAGGTCGAGCGATTTTTTATTTCCCGTTTTGTCAGGGCCGGGAACGTCAAAGGGCCCGCCGATCAGACACTGATGCAACTCAGTCAGGCGATGACCCACACGCTCATGGAGTATCCGGATTACGCCCGCATCATGATGGAGTGGAGCGTCGCCGTCCGATCGGACCTCTGGCCGCGGTACCTGCGGACCTACCGGCGGATAAATCGGGTACTGGTCAAGGTGATTGAGCGTGGTCAGAAAGAGGGCTGCTTCCGCCCGGACCTAAATCCCGAAGACGAGGCTGCCATCCTCCATGCTGCATCGACCGCCCTGATCCAGATGATGGAAACCGGCGTGGATGCCGAGCGAATTGACCGCTTCCAGCGCGCGATGGTCCAGACTGTGATGATCCTGCCGGCGGCGCCAGCCGCTGCCGCCCGTCCTGCCACCCAGCGTCGGGCGGTCAGCTCAGCAGGAGCGCCGCGCTGACCAGGGGCAGTGCGACGACGGGCAATGCCGCCGTATGCATCACCGTGATCATTGCCCCCAATGTCCTAGCACGCATAACACGACACCGTAAAGGCATGTCTGCGGGATAAGGGTCAGCACACGCTAGCGCGGTGGCGGCGCAAGCTCAGAAAGTGTGGCCAGATCGGCAAGCGGACCAAGCACTCCATTCGAGAAATTTCTTGATTCGGTCGACCCCATCATCGAGCGTTGCGATCAAGGTGTCAGAGTCCTTTTTCCGGACACTGGGACCGTCCAGCGCATCGTCTTCAGTCAAGGCAAAAGCAGACTTGTATAGGTTCTCGAATTCGCTCAGCGTGGCATCGGCCAGCGCTTCACGTGTCTTGAAGTAGGAAGACACAGGGGCGCCGCGACGCCGGCTTCGACAGAAACGTGGGTATGGTCGACCGCTTTGAGTTACTGCTCGCCGAAAACCTTCAGCGCACAGACCTGCAGATGCTCGCGCCGGCGCTCAGAACTCAGTCGCGGCGACCGCGGCTGAGTCCCGTCAGCTAGCGGTTCACCCATAGCCATTCACGGCTCCGTTCATCGGGCCGATACAACAAACGTGCAACATCGTGCAGGACTGCCTCAGTACTGGGATGCTGGCAGCCGGACGATGATTCCTTCAAGTTCTTCCTGGACCTTGATTTGACAAGTAAGGCGACTTTCCGGATGCATGTTCACGGCGCTCGCCAGCAAATCCGTCTCGCCCCGATTCTTGGGTGGAATCTTATCCATCCAGGCGGGATCGACGTAACCGTGGCAAGTGGCACATGCGCATAGTCCACCACAATCGGCCTCTATGCCTGGCACGAGGTTGTTGACTGCAGCTTGCATGAGAGAGCTGCCTATATCGGCATCCACCACATGCTCTGTGCCATTGTGTTCAATGAATACGACCTTGGCCGTCTTGGTAGTTTTGGACATGGAGTTCAAGTTCAGAAGGAAAAATTAAATAAATTCTGCAAGTTGCCTGAGAGCAATTTTGCAGTCAATGCTACCTATCCTGCACAGGCCTTCGTAACGAAGACCTCGCAGTCGTCTTGTGCACCGGTGGTTGGGCCATAGGTGCCACAGAGCTGATAGTCTGCGCCGAATGCGTCGATCGGGTAGCTTCGGTAGGGCACGCTGTAGATCGACTGTGTCGAAGCAGAACTGGCGCACACACTTGCGGGGCGAAATGCTGCTGGTCTTGCGCACGGACGGGTACTTACACCGCACGTAGTCCATTCGGTCCAGTAGGGCGCCGAATCTCCCTCCGCCATGCGAAAAACCAAGCTTCAAGCCCGGGGGGTGCGAAAGGATATCGGTTGTGATGAAGGATGTAATGGCCAACGCCGCGTCCTGCGATATACCGATGACGTTGACCATCATCCCTGGCCCGAACAGGCGCTCGGTATTTGCCGGATGAAGCCAATGCACCCAGACGGCAAGATAGTGCGCCACAATATCGGCCCACACCGGATCGAATGCCGGGACGGTGATTGAGCAGTGATTGCCAGATATAAGCGACTTCCGGCCTGAGTTCAAGTTGGCGCGGATCGCGTGCCTCCCCTCCGGAAACTGTTCCATGGCAAAGCTGTACTCACAACTCAAACCATCAGAATTGAGGAAGTAAAGGAAGTAAAGGAAGTAAAGGAAGGTGCTGCCCGACGCCAGATGACGCCCGGGATCAGAGGCGACAGGCACACTAGCGCGATTCAATCGATGGATGGCCCGCCAGATGTCGTCGATCTCGCTCATCATGAAGATCGTGTGACTGTAAGCAGGGCTCGGCGACCAGCCGACCGCAACGCCGTGGTGCCAGGGGTTGCGCCAACAACGAAAAACCCCGGACACGCCCTCGACGTAGTCAAACGGCTCAAGGTTCAATACATCATGAAAGTGCGCAATGGACCCATCGAACTTGTTCGTTCCCCACGCCAAATGTTCGAGGCGCTGGATTCTTGCCAGCGTCGGCGTGAACGCGCAAGGCCGATCGTCCGTCCCGAGAAAAAACTCCACCACGGCGCCAAAATTCGGATCAATCGTTTGAACAGCTCGTGCAAAACTGCGGTCGACGAACTCTGCCTTCGACAAGGACTCATAGGGAATGACGGCAAAACTCAGGCGCACAAATAAGTGTTCGGACTGCTTATTGTCTTCCCGCATCAAGCCAGTGTGCTTGTGCCCGTGAGCCTTGCCCTGATGAAGCACAACCGTGTAAGGTTCGTAGCAGCAGCGAAAGTTCAATTCCCCCATCGGCCCCTTGGCAACGAACTGCCGACCACTAATACTCTGGTAGAAATCGCGCGAGCGAACAAGGTCGCTCACATTGAGTTCGACATAGCCCAACTTCTCGTAACGAATCTTGGATTTCATAACCAAACAGACTTAACCAACTCCGTAAAATAACAGCGTTCACATTCTCACGTCATCACATGACATCTGAGAAATGTATCACTGTTGAGTTGTTTGTCAATATAGACGTTTAACCCAATGTGCCGCATGTCAGCCGGGGCATCACGTGAACTTAAAAATCGTTTTTCAAGAAACACGGAGTCGCCTTCTCGTTGTCTTACCTCTTGTGAGCAAGTGCTTGGAATGCCGCTGACATTTCTAGCAAAGGATCAAGTCGCACATGCCGATCCTTGCGCATAGCGCCGCATTTCCTTGAGTTGCCACGCTCCGTCTGTCCGCGATCCAGTGCGCCGACACCGGTGCACCAACAGAAAGTAGCTCCTCGGCCGCGACAAATCAGTCAAAGAACTTTCGTTCCTGCCCCCAATGCTCAGGCGGCACAGTCAGGCTGAGCCAGCCATGTTCAGTCAATTTACGGCTGAAGCCTACATCGAATCCGAGCTACGAACACGCACGCTCGGGCGCCGGAAGGTCGGCCAATGCCCGCTCATGAATCAAGCGCACCGGCAGGCGTAGTCCTTCATCCTCGCCCGGACTGGACGCCAGTGAAAGAGTGCCTGGTATGACCTACGTCTCTTACGAACGCAAGGGAATCAGCGCTGATCGTCTGCATTTGAACCGCATCATTTGCAGCGCCACTACAAGCAGAAATCCCTGATTTCTCTCCTTTTTTCTCCATAGACCCATGCCGTACTAAGTTTTATCAAAAGGGGGGCAAGACCCAGTTTGAAGCGCGATCATAGTAAGAGAAAACCCTTATTGAGTAGTGAATCAATAGTTGTTATAGTTGCTACCTGAATCGCAAAAAGTAGCGACGTTATGGCTGTTGGTAGGGGTAGATGGATCTACTCATTGCCTCTGACCATGGTTTTTTACCGTGAGGCTGCGAAATGTGAATCAACAGATCAAGAGGAGTAGACATGCTGGATTTTGGTGAACACTCAAAGTCCCTCGCTACGGCGCACAAGCTTTCCGCGGAAATTTGGGCTGCCGCTGACGACGGGGGAAAACGGCATTTGATGCCCGCAGTGGTGAACAAGATGCGAGAGGTTTGCGTCTTTCGTATGGTGTCAAGGGTTTTCAGTGGCGACGCCCTGACACGCTCCCGGGTCTGCACCGAGAGCAAAGCCTTCAGGTATGTCGATGAAAACTCCGCTAGCGCGTCGTACTTCTCCTCTCCCAAAAGCCAGTTGCCACTGGACTTCTTGGCGGATCAGGTGATGCTGCTTGACTTTCTCCGAACCTACACCCGGACGCCCGACGGCTGGCGCTTTCTTGAACGCGATGCGCGGCCGCTGCTGATTCCGAGGGATATCTGTTCCAAGGTGCTTGCAGTAGCCGCAGACGGCGCTAGCCACTAGCGGCAGCGCGTTCACAACATAAACCACACTTGACCCTATCGGAATACAACGATGCATCTCGTCACCTTGCAAGGCTATCCCCAATCAAGCGCAGGCGTTGTCTTGGGCGATCACATCGTCAACCTGGCAGCCTGTTCGCGCCTGCTGCCCGAGGCGCGCTGCATCCCGAGGTCGGTGCGCGGCATCTTGGAAGGCGGCGACACCGCGCTCGACCTGGTGCGGCGCGTGCACGGGCGAATCGGCAGCGCAACCGAATCGCTGCGGGAGCAGCTCCACGCTCAAGGTGCGCTGGTGCCGCGAGTGAGTGCAAGGTTGCTAGCGCCCTTACCGGACACCCGTCTGGTGCTGTCGTGCGGCCTGAATTACCACAAACATTTGCATGAAATGGGCGGATCTGTGCCGGAGAGGCCAATGGCCTTCTCCAAGAGTGTGAACGCAATTGTTGGGCCGGACGCGCCGATCATCTTGCCTAAGCTTTATCCCGACATGGTCGATTGGGAAGCAGAGTTTTGCGCTGTCATCGGTCGCCCCTGCCATAACGTCTCGCGCGAAGAGGCGCTCGACTACGTGGTGGGCTACACGATGATCAATGACGTCTCGGCGCGCAATTGGGTAGGCCGCTTTGGCGCCATGCAGGGCATGGCTGCGATTGAGGGCTGGGAGCAGAACCTGCTGGGCAAGCAGTTCGCCACGTTCTGCCCGATGGGTCCAACGCTGGTGACCAAAGACGAGTTGCCCAACCCCGACGCTGTCCTTATCGAACTTAAAGTGAACGGGCAGCTCATGCAGTCGGCTTGCACCGACGACCTGGTGTTCAGCGTTGCGACACTGATCTCGCATTACTCCCAGTACCACACGTTCCAGCCTGGCGATGTGATTACGACCGGGTCGCCCGCCGGGGTCGGTTTCGGGCGCAATCCGTCTATCTTCTTGAAGGCCGGCGACGTGGTCACGCTTAAGAGCGATGGCGTGGGTGTGATGAACAACCCAGTCGTTGGCCCGCGATGACGGGCCAAACCGGATCAAATAGAAAACCCACATGAACACGTTTTCTCCCAACTGCGGGTATCGACGTCCGTACATCGTCGGCTATAGCGGATCAGCTCGCGTCAACTCTTCGACCGAGAAATTCATGCGAATCGCCCTCATGGCCGCAGAACGAGTCGGCGCCGAGACGCTCCTGCTGCAGGGCCCAGAGCTCGAACTTCCGATGTACGACTATGGCCGCGCAAAGGATTGCCCCGCAACCCGGCGACTGGTAGCTGAACTGCGCCGCGCCAACGGCGTGATCCTCGCCTCGCCGGGGTGCCACGGCAGCGTCTCCGGACTAATGAGGAACGCGATCAACTGCATCGAAGAGTTGAACAAGGAAACTGCACCCTACCTGTATGGGCATGCTGTCAGCTACATCGCTACAGCAAGAGGTTTTCAGGGCGGATCCACCACGCTGGCCGCGCTGCGGAATTTTGTCTTTGCGTGGTACGGTTCAACGACCCCGCTCGGCGTGGTCATCAACACGTCTGTGCCCTTGTTCGACGCTAACGGCATCTGCCTTCAGGAGACGGTGGCGGACCAGCTCGAATACCTGGGTCAACAAGTTGCAGAGTTTGCGCTACACCCGTCCGACGCCGAGCCGCAATACCCCGTGGCCGTATGGCGGCACACACTGTTCTTCTATCCGGTCACCAATCCTGTGCAAGGCGACGCGATAGAGGCCGCACGGATAGCGCAGCCCTCGCCGATGCCTTGTTACATGCGGCAGAAGCTCGCCAGTGGAAGAGCTAATACCAGAACCCGGAAGCGCCGAAGAGCGCACAAAAGAACCGTAGGGTCCATCGTCCGGGTGCATTCACTCAAACTTTTTTAGGAAAAAATATGCCAGCCATTACCGACCGATCCACAAAAGCCCCCCTGCTGAAAATCGGCATACTGAACCACGGTACGCTTCACGTCAGGGACATTGTCAAATCTCGCCGTTTTTTCGAGGAAGTACTCGGCATTGAGTGCATTCAGACCAGTCCGGTGTCGTTAATGATCCGCAAGGGGACCGCTCACGTCTACGCGGTTGTCGAGCAACCGGCCGGTCTTCACCCTCCCATGACCATGATCAACCACAACGGCTTTGAAGTCGCGACAGTGGCGGAGTTGGAAGAAGCGCATAAGTTGCTCCACCAGATTAAGGACGAATACGAGATCAAGAAGATTCTGCCCTTCTCCAAGCTTCATGGCGATACCAGTTTCTATTTCCAGGACCAGGACGACAACTGGTGGGAGATCGTCGCGGCACGCGACGGTGGCTACGTGGCGTCCTTCGATGACAAGGCTACTTGGGATATGACCGGTCATCACGAGGTCGAAAGCTTTGTCGACCACTTCATCAACGAGAAGAAACTGCGTCATATGCATGACCCGGAGACGCGTGCCCTGATCAAGGCGGCTCAGAAGGCCTGATCGATAAACCTGCCACAAACCGCGAGCTCATCTCAACGAAGGAGCATCTGATGACCTGCCCAGACTTGACACCAACCGAGGCCGATGCCTCGAATGCAAGTGAAACTTCAAATAATCGAGCATCGCGTGTCACTCAAAAAACTTGTTTCTGAAACATCAGTCTTGTGGGACTAGGGCAATGAAGACAGTGTCGCCATTACGTGTGCATGAACCTAGCCGGTTGGCATTGTCACTTGAGTTAATCCGGTGGCGGCGACCGGAGGGGTGGCTCTTGCTTCTTTGGCCCACGCTCACAGCACTTTGGGTAGCCGCGCGTGGGTTCCCGGGCTGGAGCTTGCTGGCCATTTTTGGATTGGGTACGATTCTGATGCGCAGTGCGGGGTGTTGTGTCAACGACACGGCAGACAGCAATTTTGATATGCACGTGGAGCGAACGAGATGTCGTCCGATTGCGCGTGGGGCGCTCTCGCGGCACCAAGCACTGACCACGGCGGGTTGGTTGGCCACTGCCTCATTTGGGTTGGTGTTGATGACGAACCTCGCCACGATCACCTGGGCGATAGTGGCTGGAGGCGTTGCAGTGCTCTATCCGTTCACCAAGCGGGTGTTTGCGATGCCGCAACTTGTGCTTGGTATTGCGTTCAGTTTCGGTATTCCGATGGCATTCGCTGCAACTCATGGTGTAGGTTTTCTTGGCCTGGGGCCTGATTTACCAGCTATCGCCGGCCTCGTTTCTGCAAACCTTCTGTGGGTTCTTGCTTATGACACGGTATACGCCATGGTCGATCGCGAGGATGACCTCCGCATTGGAATTAGGTCTTCAGCGATCACATTGGGTCGTTGGGACGTGATTGTCGTGACAACCTCCTACGTTGCTTCCTTGCTTGTTTTGTCGGCGACTGTGCTGATGAGTTCGGGTAGGTCTGAAATTCTTTTCGGTTGTGCTGTTGCTGCAGTTTTGATCGCTTGGCATTCCCGTGAGATTCGTACTGGAAAGCGGGAACGTCGACTTCGCTCCTTTGTAGCCAATCACTGGATTGGATTCGTACTCTTCGTGGGGACTGCCCTGTCGTTTTCCCAGCAATGAGGATATTCATTTGTTTCGCTGAGAACGCAGCGTATTGAAACCCGTTCATTCACCAACTACTAAAGGAGACATATATGTCGCTAAAACTCTACGGTACTTTCGGTACCTGCTCGCTTGCCGTTCATATCGCGTTGCGCGAGGCCGGCCTTCCTTTCGATTTCGTTATGGTTGACCTGCAAACGCGAAAAACATCGGACGGCCGAGACTTAACTGCGTTGAACGAAAAGGGTTATGTCCCCGTGCTCGAACTCGAAGGTGGGCAGACCCTTACCGAAGTTCCAGCCGTCTTGCAATACATCGCGGACCTCGCGCCTGAGAAAGGTTTGGCTCCACCAACTGGGACGATGGCGCGTTATCGACTACAGGAATGGCTGTCTTTTATCAATAGTGAACTACACAAGGCTTTTGGTCCTCTGTTCAATCCTATGTCGAGCGAGGAAGCCAAGGCACAGAGCTGTGCGAAAGTAGTGGAACGACTGACGTGGGTTGACAGACAACTCGGCCAGCATACCTTTCTGCTTGGTGACCAGTTTACGGTCGCTGACGCATATCTGTTTGTTGCTGCCGGCTGGACACAGTTCGTAGGTATCGACATAAGTGAGTTAAAGCGACTGGGTGTGTACCGCGGGCACGTCGCCGGTCGGCCAGCTGTTCAGGAGGCTTTGCGTGCTGAAGGGCTGATCAGCTAATACCTATCGCCCGATAGCAAGTCGATTTATTGGTCGGTTAGGTGCTCGCAATAAGCGCCTAAAAAATGCGACTCGCTGGCGTTGGTGGTGAACCTCCCGACTTGGATGACTTGGTTTTTACGCTCAAACTTTAAAATAATACATTGGAACCTAACGACAATAATTACAATGGAACTTGCTCAAGTTATTTTTTAGTTTGGGTAGTGCAGTTACAGGTTGCTTCGCATTCTGGCGCGCATCTCAAACACTAACCATTTTTTAATCGATAAGGGAACACTGTGAAGATTACCCCCGCTGATATCCGAGGTGTCTTTGGCATCATGCCGACACCTGCCACTGAAGATGCCGACCGCTGGCAAACGCAGCAGTCGGTGAACCTGCAAGAAACCGAGAAGATGGTCAAGATGCTGACCGCTGCGAACATTGACATCCTAGCGACCACAGGCACGTTTGGTGAAGGGGCCACACTGACTTGGAATGAAATGCGGGTCTTCATCGACTGCGTCGTTCAGACTAACAATCGTTCGCGCCCCTTGTTTGCTGGTATTACGACGCTGAACACTCGTGACACGATTGAGCGCGGCCGCGTCCTTGTGGATATGGGAGTTGATGGCCTTTTTGTTGGGCGTCCAATGTGGTTGGCAATGGATGACAAGGCGATTGTCCGCTACTACCAAGATATCGCTGAAGCAATCCCTGGTGTGCCAATGGTGGCCTACGACAATCCAGTGGCATTCAAAGGGAAGATTTCCACAGAGGCTTATCTTGAACTGGCGAAAATTCCTGAGGTGGTGGCGTCCAAACACACAGGTGGCCCTGCATTGGTGCAAGACATGCGTGCAGTGGGTGAGCAAATGCGGGTATTGCCGCTAGCGACTGCTTGGCTCGCTGCTGCTGAGGAGTTGCCTGAGCTTGCACTTGCAGCTTGGTCGGGCAGCGTCGCATGCGCCCCAGAGTACAACATGGCGCTTTCCCGCGCGATGCTTGCGCATGACTGGACCCGTGTCAAGTTGCTATCCGAGAAGATGAACTGGGCGGAGTCTGCCATGTTCGTCGGCGGTGACTTGGCTGCCTTTATGAATTACAGCATCCAAATTGCCCATTTGCGTTTCGCATCCGCTGGGCTTATTAATCCTGGCCCGCCACGTCCCCCGTATCTGGAATTGCCGGACAACTATCGTGATGGTGCCATCGAGTGCGGGATGCGTTGGAAGCAGCTCGAGAGCGAGTTCTCGGCGTAATGCTGAGTCGGCAACTTTTATCAACCACAAGGAAAACTCATGAGTACCCACGAGAACTCTGCCGCTGCATCAACGGATGTCATACCAGAGGCGCTGCGCCGCGCCTACAACGACAACAACATCATTCCACTTTGGGAGAGTGTGCCTGCGGCCTTGTTCGGAAAACAGGTGGAGGAAGCTCAGGCTTGGCATTGGAAAACGATGGGTCCAATCATACGGGCAACCGGCGAGATCAAGGCCGAGCACGTGCTGGACCGGCGGGTTCTGCTCATGACGAATCCCCGTCGCCTCCACGCTTGGGATGAAGCTGCGACAGGCCAGCTGGCGTTCGATTTCCAAATGCTGCTTCCTGGCGAGCGCGCCGCTGCGCATCGTCACCCGATGAACGCGCTGCGGTTCATAGTGGAATCAAGCGGTGGTGCCAAGACCATTGTCGACGGCAAAGACTGCGTGATGGAGCCGGGTGACCTAATCATCACGCCGGGGTGGTGCTGGCACGAACATGTTAGCGAGGGAAAAGATCCGGTCATCTGGCTGGATGTGCTGGATGTGCCGCTTCACAATGTACTGGGCACAACCGGATTTCAACCTGGCCCGACCCGCGACGTGCGACCACAGTTGCAGGATGGGGCTTTCGTCACCCCGGGCATCTTTCCGCGCCTGGATGGCAGCGACTTTGCAGGGCGTGGCTACTCACCGATGTACCGCTATGCATGGGCGGATGCCGTGCGTGCCCTGGAAGCCGCGCCCGTGGCGGCGGACGAGTCACGCCAGGTGCGCTACAGCAATCCTCTCACCGGCGGTCCGTGTATGGATCTCCTCGACAGCACGTTGCTTCAGTTGGAGGTTGGCAAGGCGACGCGAAAGTACAAGAGTTCGGCCTCGACGGTGTGCTATGTAGTCGAAGGCCACGGCACGAGTCGCATTGGGGATAAGACCATCGAGTGGTCACCACGTGATGTCTTCACGGTGCCGGCTCACCTGTGGGCCAGTCACTTAGCCAAAGAGGGGCCAGCGCGCGTCTTCCAAGTTTCGAATAGTGAGCTCTATCGTCGGCTCGGCTACTTCAATGAAGCATTCGGGGAGTAATGTTTTGAAGCGATGCCGTCGATCACGGGACGCTCATGTCAAAGAATCAGGCCTTGCGCTTTATGTTCGTTGTGGGCTTTCTTGGTTCTGGAGTACGCGGAACGCGCTTGACGGCGACCCGCTTTCTTTCCCCGCCTTCCCTTGCCTCGTCTCGCAGATTCAACGCTTCTGGTTGCTTCTTGGCCGTGGCGTTCAGCTCGAACTGGGCAATCGCATCGGCTGCACTACTGCGCACTGTCCGCAGCATTACTTTCAGCAGCAGCTCCTCGGCCTGCGAGAGTCTTCCCAAAAGGACCGAGTTTGCCTCGGTGGCGATGCGCAGGAGCGGCGTCTTAATCGTGTTCGCGTACTCAGTGATGTAGATGCGCAGCTTGCGCCGGTCGACTGTGTCACGCTCGAATCGGACAAGGCCCTCTCGCTCCATTACGCGCAGGATTTCGAGGGTCGATGGCTGCGTCATGCCGAGTCGGTTGGCCAATTCGCGCTGGGTCACGCCGTCGGCCTCCCAGAGCGCACGAAGTACAAACCAGCTGCCTCCGCGTATGCCGTGTTGAGCGATGGGGCCGTAAAGCAATCGCTTGACGTGGCGCGCAGTGTCGGAAATGAGAAAGCCAATGCTTCCGTCCAAGTCCAAATCCAAAACACGATCAGGTTGGGGCAGATTACTCGGGGTGGATTTCTTATTCATTCGTGGTGGGTTCGTTTGCATGGCCGAAATCTTGACAGTCGAATCATACGGCGTCAAGCAATTAGGAACCAGATGGACTTAACTCCACGTCGCGGCCGCCAATTTCCCACTGTCGACACAGCATTACATAGTACGCCCGGGCCGCGTTCAGCGACTCAATAAATTACATACAACCACTTTCGCCATGAAACTTCCCCTCACTATTGCTTGCTGGAACTACGATCGTACCCGTGCCTTGTTCGATGGACGTGTGTCCGTGGAGGGTTGCGAGCCCAACTACCTCGACCTGCCAGTCGAAGAAACCTTTTTCCGTGCGTTGCACGCCCAGGAATTCGACGTTGCAGAGCTGTCTTTAAGTAGCTACACGATGTTGCGTTCCCGCGGTGAATCACCGTACACCGCGATACCGGTCTTTCTGTCGCGTATGTTCCGCCACTCGGCGATTTACATCCACGCTGACAGTGGCATACGGACCCCGCGGGATCTGGTTGGCCGGAGAGTCGGCGTTCCTGAATACCAGTTGACTGCGCCTGTGTGGGTGCGCGGTATTCTTGGCGATGAGTATGGTGTGTCACCCACCGATTTGCACTGGATTACAGGAGGCGTCGAACAACCGGGACGGCAGGAAAAGGTACCACTGCGCCTTCCGCCGGAAGTTCGCATCGAGCAAATTGGCAGCGATGACACTCTGAACCAGGCCCTTCTTGAGCGGCGGATTGATGCGCTGATTGCTCCGCGTGCCCCCAGCTCATTTGCCCAAGGCAGTCCTGCAGTGCGTCGACTGTTTCCAGAATTTAAAAGCGTAGAGAAAGCGTATTACCAGAAGGTAGGCATTTTTCCCATTATGCATGTGGTAGGTATTCGGAATGAGTTGCTACAGCAGCATCCTTGGCTTGCGTCGAGTCTGCTTAAGGCGTTTACGAAAGCCAAGGACATCGCGGTGCATGAGCTGAGTGACGTAACTGCACTGAAGGCCACACTCCCTTGGTTGGCGAGCGAATACGCCGATTCCGTTGCCACCATGGGGAAGGACTATTGGAGCTACGGGGTGAAGGGCAACGAGGCGACTTTGAATGCATTCCTAGGCTATCACCATTCTCAAGGTCTATCTGCGAGGCGGCTGGAGTTAACTGACCTTTTTGTTCCGTCGACGTTTGCACAAGTGCTTGTCTAGCGCAATAGCGTCTATTGCACTCGGATTTTCTAATCCTATAGGTTGTCGACTTCGAAAGTTTAGGGTAAATACGCATAGGAACCTAATGAATACTATGGAAAAATGCAAGTACGTAAAAGCGGTTCTTTGCCGATCTCTTTTTCGAGGACCGTGCTGTTTTCTTGGAAGAGGAAGTAGTGGAAATATTCGATCGTTGACACGAGGATCGAGGTGAGGCAGTTCGTACTGCCGGATCTATTCTGTGATGCGGAATAACTTTGGAAAAAATCTTTAGATAGTTATAACGAGGAGATAAATAATGAAGCAAACTTCTTTGAAGTACAAACGGATGGAGCTGTGTGCAGTCGTCCGAGGTATCGCAGTGCTTGGGGGGTTGTCGGTGGCGGCCACCTCTGGCATGGCCTTTCAATTCGAAACGGATAATCCAGACGTGAGTGTTCGATGGGACAACACCATCAAGTACAGCGCTGCGCAGCGTCTCAACGACCCGTCACCTGTTCTGACTGCGAATGTAAACAACGACGATGGCAACCGGAATTTCAGCAAGGGACTTATTTCCAGTCGCTTTGACTTGCTGTCGGAGCTTGATGTTGTCTACAAGAAGAACATCGGCATGCGAATCAGCGCAGCTGCATGGAGCGATTCTGTTTACAACAATCCTAACTCTAACCCCGGCTTTTTTGGGGGCGCAGTCCCGAACCAAACCTCAGTTGCATACAACCAATTCACTGGCGCCACTCGAAATGTGCATGGAAATGGCAGCGAGTTGTTGGATGCGTTCGTGTTTGGTAAATTTGATTTGGGTGGGCGAGACGCCACGGTACGTGTTGGACGACATTCTGTGCTGTGGGGCGAGAGCCTGTTTCTAGGTGCAAACGCTATCGCCGGTGCCATGATGCCGGTGGACGCAGTCAAACTGCTTTCTGTGCCTGGCACACAGTTCAAGGAAGCGATTCGTCCTGTTCCAATGATTTCAGGGCAGATGCAGATCAACTCGAACGTCTCTGTTGGAGCCTATGTGCAGGCGAGTTCATCCAAGAGTCGACTCCCTGCTGTGGGTAGCTATTTCTCAAGTGCTGATGTCGCAGTGGACGGTGCTGAGAACATGTGGGTTGGGCCCGGTGTGTCCGTCCCTCGGCTGGCAGATATGAATGCCAGGGATTCTGGACAGGGTGGTTTGCAGTTGAAAGTGCGTGGGGACGAAGTGGACTATGGTTTCTATGCGATTCAGTTCCATAGCAAGATCCCGCAACTGGTGCCGACGATTGGAATGACGCCGGGTGGTCCGGCACCGGTGGGCTATTACCTCGCGTATCACGAGAACGTTAAAGCTATTGGAGCCAGTGTGAGTAAGACCTTTGGGGATTACAACGTGGCAGCTGAACTCTCTTTCCGCGATAACCAAGACTTGGCGAGCACGCAGGGTTCCGACGTGAGTTCATTCACACCGGCGCCTGCCACCAACAACTCATCCAATCCCGGTTATGCGGTTGGCCGGACTGCCCACCTTAACGTCTCTGTCATAGGCAACGTACCAAGCACGCCCCTCTGGAAAGAAGCCACAATTGCAGGCGAGATTGCCTGGAACCGTGTGCTGGAAATAACCAAAAACGCTCAGGCTGCCGATCCGAATGCAACGCGTGATGGCATCGCGCTGCGAGCTGTCTTTGAGCCCATGTACCGGCAAGTGCTGCCCGGTGTGGACATGAGTGTGCCGATCGGCATTGGTTACGCACCGCTGGGTTCGCGTCCCCTTGCAATGAATCCTAACGCATGGATTCCTGAGGGTGGTGGTGACATCAGCATCGGACTGAATGTCAATTACTTGGACGCCTGGCGCTTCAGCGTGAACTACACCCGATATTTCGGCGAGGCTCGTTCATTTAATGATGCGCCTCCCACCAATGCTTACAGCTGGGGACAAACCCTCAAGGATCGAGATTTCATCTCGGTCTCGGCCCGTTACTCATTCTGATTGGAGAAAAATGATGAAATTAATGATCAAGCCTTTTTCGGCATGCATGGCTTCTGCATTATTGGCTGGCGCAGCCATGGCCGCCGTATCTGCTGATGAGGCAGCCACACTGAAATCCACCTTGACCCCCGTAGGGGCTGAAAAAGCTGGAAATAAGGATGGAACAATTCCAGCGTGGACGGGGGGCTTCACTACGCCGACCCCAGGCTTCAAGAACGGTGGTCGACGCCCAGACCCTTTCGCATCTGACAAACCGGTGTACAGCATCACTGCAAAGAACATGGCGCAGTATGCAGACAAGTTGACGGATGGAACAAAGGCTATGCTAGAGAAATACCCTGAGACATTCAGGGTCGAGGTGTATCCCACGAAGCGCACATTTGCAGCACCACAATGGTTTTATGAGAAAACGTTTAAGAATGCGACTCACGTAAAGACGGTTGAAGGTGGTGCAGGCCCACGTCCCGAGGGCGCATCAGGCGGTGTTCCCTTTCCCATTCCGAAGAATGGTGTTGAGGTAATGCTGAATCACCAACTAGTCTGGACTCCGGAGAACATGCACGAGGTGGCGAAAAACTTCACGGTGGCGTCCAATGGCCAATCGGTCATGGTTTCCCATTACGAAAATTACTTCACCCATCCTTATAACGGTCTGAATTCGGATGCGGCAGAGGGCCAGTGGTGGATGAAGGTTCGTTCTACCAACCTCGGCCCGGCAATCCGTGCCGGTGAGTCGATCGTTACACACTTCAATGTCGACGAATCCAAGACGCAGACTTGGGTTTATCTGACTGGTCAGCGGCGCGTGCGCAAACTACCCAATAGCTGTTGCGACACGCCGACACCATTTTCAGCTGGACTCATCAGTTTCGACGAACTCGGAACGTTCGAAGGCGATATGAGTCGATTTGACTGGAAGCTACTCGGCAAGAAGGAGGTCGTGATTCCGTATAACAGTAACCGCACGATGGTTCCAACGAAGACGGCCGATGTCATCAAGGGGCGTCACCTAAATCCTGACCATGTGCGCTGGGAGTTGCATCGAGTCTGGGTCGTCGAAGCAACCCTGAAGGATGGGAAGCGACACACGTCACCTAAGAGCCGCTACTACGTCGACGAGGACTCTTGGATCGCTGTACTTGGTGACCGCTGGGATGCACAAGGGAAGCTGGCCCGAATAGCCTATACGATCCCGATCGCGATGCCGGACGTACCCGCAGTGATGCGCAGTAGTTTCGGTGTCTACGACATTATCAATGGCACCTCCTACATCGGGAGCCTCTTCAACGAGGAATCGGAACAGATGCGTATCGATAAACCGTATTCGACATCAACGTTCTCGCCAGAAGCAATGGCCGGTGAGGGTATTCGCTGATTTTCACTGAGGAGACATGACGTAGCGATGGACCGGCCTATGGGTCGGTCCATCGCTATCGTTTTGGGACGAACGCTACAAAATTGAATTTGATGTTGAACGAAGTATTTATGAAATGCCAGGGATTCTGATGAACAGGTATAGCCAAGAGGGTATTGACGTCGTGCGGCGCCTCAGCCTGCGCCTTTTAGCTACCGGTTCGCTGGTCTGCATGGGGGCCGTCTGGTCGGGCCCCTTGGCCGATGCCTTGAGCCGTCCCGCGCTCGTTGCACCACATGTGCAGGGATCAGTATTGCTTGGCGTTGCCAAGTCTGGAAAACGCACTGTCGCGATCGGCGAACGAGGCGTCGTTCTGTTTTCCGATGATGCCGGTGAACATTGGCATCAGGCAAGTGTGCCAGTGAGTACCACGCTGACGGCGGTGACCTTCCTTGACGAGAAGTTCGGATGGGCCACAGGACACGGGGGCGTTGTGCTGTCTAGCTCTGATGGTGGGGGAACTTGGAAGCTTCAGCTCGACGGTAATAAAGCCGCGAGTTTGGCACTTGCAGGAGCTTCGGCGACTTCAACGAACAACAGCGCTAGCAGCTCCCTCTTGAAAGACGCACAACGTTTGGTTTCGGACGGTCCGGACAAACCATTTTTGGCTGTCCACTTTTGGAACCGAAAGGAAGGTTTGGTGGTCGGGGCGTACGGGCTTATTTTTGCCACTGCTGATGGTGGTGAAACATGGTCGCCATGGATGGACCGCCTTGACAATCCGAAAGCTTTGCACCTTAACGCACTGGCTGTGCTAGGGAAGAACATTCTGCTTGCCGGAGAGCAAGGACTTCTATTGCGCTCAATCGACGCAGGAAAGACCTTTACCCGCCTGACCTCGCCTTACCAAGGCAGTTGGTTCGCAGTCTGTGCCTTGCCAAACGGCAAGTGGTTGCTGGCCGGACTGAGGGGAAATATTTACATCCTTGGCCCTGACGGTTTCAGCCAGGGTGAGGTGCCATTTCCCGTAACCATTGGCAGCCTCTCACTGATGCAAGACGGCAGCGTGCTCGGCCTCAACCAGGCAGGACAGGCGTTGATCAGTCGTGACTCAGGAGTCACATGGAAGCCGGTTTCCTGGCCGCCAGGCCCGCCGCTGACTGCCGTCGTCGAACTTCAGGGCCATCGTCTACTTGCCAGTAGCTTGCGCGGTGTTCGTGAACTTCCTTTTCCTAAGTGACCCTCATGGCAGTAGTTAACCAAACAGTCGCAAAGGATGCAAATACTCCTTTGAACGAATTCGATCCACGGTCTGGTTCAGTAGTTGAACGGGCTCTTTTCAACCATCGGCTGTTCATCCTCCTTTTCTGTGCGGTGGTGACGGTTTTGCTCGGCTGGAGCGCCAGTAGTCTGCGCGTCAACGCGAGCTTTGAGAAGATCATCCCTAAGAGCCATCCGTACATCGCAAACTATCTCCAAAATCGAGAAGAACTTGGGGGTCTTGGCAACGCCGTGCGCATCGCCGTGGCGACGACGGGTGAGTCCATATATGACCCGAATTACCTGAAGGTACTCCAGCAGTTAAGCGACGAAGTCTTTCTTATCCCGGGCGTCGATCGGCGCAATATGAAGTCGCTGTGGACTCCGAACACTCGATGGGTCGGCGTTACTGAGGACGGCTTGGAGGGAGGGCCTGTCATTCCCGAGGTGTACGACGACTCGATCGGGAGCCTGACGAAGTTACGTTTGAACGTTGAGCGCAGCAACGAGATTGGTCAACTGGTGGCCTTGGATCAACGGTCTTCAATTGTTTATCTGCCTTTGTTGTCGATGGACGAGAACGGTGTTCCGCTGGACTATGCACGTGTCTCTGATGCTCTAGAGAATCTCAGGCATAAGTACCAGAGTAATACCGTGAGCATTCACATTACCGGCTTTGCCAAGGTCATGGGTGACTTGATCGAGGGGATTTGGCAAATATTGGTGTTCTTCACTGCAGCAGTGGGCATTACTACGGCGATGCTGTACGCCTACACACGGTGTGTACGCAGTGCAGTGTTAGTTGTTAGCTGTTCGCTGGTTGCCGTGCTTTGGCAAATGGGGTTGATGCCTTTGTTGGGCTACGAGTTGGACCCATACTCCGTGCTGGTGCCTTTCCTTGTCTTTGCGATCGGTATGAGCCACGGCGCTCAGAAAATGAACGGCATCATGCAGGACATCGGCCGCGGTGCTGATCGCTTGGTCGCTGCGCGCTACACGTTCAGGCGTCTCTTTCTTGCGGGACTTACTGCGCTGCTGTGCGATGCCGTTGGCTTTGGCGTCCTGATGGTGATCGACATCCAGGCGATCCGAGACCTGGCGTTCATTGCCAGCCTCGGCGTTGCAGTGTTGATCTTCACCAACCTGATCCTATTACCGGTACTCCTGAGCTATGTGGGCGTAAGTCCAGCAGCGGCCAGACGCAGTCTTAAGGACGAGTTGGCGGACGAGCGGGGCGCGGCGCGACACCCGCTGTGGAGACTGCTGGACTTGTTCACCCGGCGACGCTGGGCGACAGGCGCCGTTGCGACCTCGCTGCTCCTTGGTACAGCGGGCTTTGTGGTTGCGCAGCGCTTGAAGATCGGCGATTTGGATCCCGGTGCGCCTGAGTTGCGCGCCGACAGTCGCTATAACCGTGACAACGCCTACATGACCGCCCACTATGGTGCCAGCAGTGATGCCTTTGTAGTAATGGTCAAGACACCGGATGGCGAGTGCAGTTCATATGACACCTTGAAGCGGCTCGACGCGCTCGAGTGGAGAATGCGTGCACTGCCGGGAGTGGAGGATACGAACTCGCTGGCACTGCTGAGCCGACGCGTGCTAGCGGGGCTGAATGAGGGAAGCGCCAAGTGGTATGAGCTAATCAACAACCAGGCGATGCTCAACACGATCATTGCCGGTGCGCCCCGGGGGCTCTACAACGACACCTGCAGTCTGTTGACGCTGACGGCCTACCTGAAGGACCACAAGGCCGACACGCTTGCCAGCGTGGTCAACGAGGTGGAGGCCTTCGCGCACGACAACAACTCCGAACGAGCCCAGTTCCTCCTCGCCGCCGGCAATTCAGGCATTGAGGCGGCGACGAACATCGTCGTCAGGGAAGCCAACCGCCAGATGCTGTTCTGGGTCTATGGAGCCGTGATCGTGTTGTGTGCCATCACCTTCCGCTCCTGGCGCGCGGTGCTGTGTGCCGTACTGCCGCTGATTCTGACCTCGGTGCTGTGTGAGGCGTTGATGGTTGCGCTGAACATCGGTGTGAAAGTGGCGACCTTGCCCGTGATTGCTTTGGGGGTGGGTATCGGGGTCGACTATGCGCTCTACGTCATGAGCATTTTGCTGACAAGTTTGAAAGCCGGAGACAGCCTCTCTGATGCTTACTATCGAGCGTTGCTCTTCACGGGAAAAGTTGTGCTCTTGACGGGTATCACGCTTGCCTTGAGCGTTGTCATCTGGGTGTTTAGTCCCATCAAGTTTCAGGCTGACATGGGGTTGCTTCTCGCCTTCATGTTCATCGGCAACATGGCTGGTGCACTCGTTCTGCTGCCCGCTCTGTCGTACTTCCTGCTAAAGCCACATACTGATAGGAAACAGCCATGATACAGAAGCGACGACTCCAATTCTTCGGTGGCACCACCACGGTTAGGCGGATCATCATGAAGGTAAGCTGCGGCTTACGCCAGCCATTTCGTACCTTGGCCCACTTGATGGCGACCGCAGCATGCGCGAGCGCACTGGCCCAGCCAGCCGAGATACCTGCGACCAAGGAGGGCACACGCGCCTTCACGCTTGGCACGCAGGGTGGTCCGAACCCCTCGCGCAAGCGCGCTCAACCTGCTAATGCGGTGGTAGTGGGCGGTAACATTTACCTCGTCGACGCAGGGAATGGCGTGGTACAGCAGATGGTCAAGGCTGGACTGGACTATCGTCGTGTTCACCAGATTTTCATTACGCACAACCACGACGATCACAACGCCGACTGGGGTACTCTGATGGGTCTTCAGTGGTCAACCGGGCGGCGAATGGCGGTCCATGTCTTCGGTCCGAATGGAACCGAGTCGATGCTGAAAGGATTTCTGCAGTATTTCGAACCGAATGCGCGCATTCGACGCGCTGATGCCAGGGTCCCTGATGCGCCACAAGACCTGTTTCGAGCCCATGACATTCGTGACGGCGGCCTTGTCTACCAGGACGAGCATGTCAAGGTGACGGCTATGGAGGTATGCCATTTCCACTTTGACAAGGTATCACCTCCGGAAGGTGGACCGCACAAGTCATTCGCGTACCGTTTCCAGACAGCGGACAGGGTCGTTGTCTTCAGTGGCGACACGGGCAAGTGCGCTAGCCTAGTCGACTTTGCTCGTGACGCAGATCTTCTGATCCACGAGGTCGTGGTCCTGCCCTTGATTGAAGACAGCCTGCGTAAGTATTTCTCATCCCAGCCGGGGAAGGCTCCCCCTCCGGGCCTTGTCGCTGATCTGATGCGCCACATGGCAGAAGACCATACTACACCTGAGGACATCGGCAAGCTGGCCACAGCCGCGCGGGTCAAGAAGGTGGTTCTCTCGCACTTTGTTCCTGGCCGCGACAGCGACCCGGACGAAGCCTATGTCGATGGTGTCAAGAAGTACTACACAGGCCCGATTGTTGCTGCGCGGGACTTGATGGAATTTTGATGCGTACGCTTGGTTTCGCCGACAGGTTGATGGCAACGCGGGCATCTTGCCGATCAGAACATATTTTCTTGAAGCTGAACCATGCAGCCGCAGGTTGCAGATTGGAGATATATGAAACACAAGCGACTGATGAGTGTCAATGATGTGGGCCATCATGCCGAAGCTGGGTAGCGCGGACTGGCGCAAGAAGACACGGCCGACCGCGACGAGACACGATCAAGCTAATGAGTGAGGCTTACAACATGGGCTCTGACGACACGATGCTGGGTCTTCCTATCTGGTGTGCGTCTGACGTGGCCGGGGCCATGCAGTTCTGTAGCGACGTTGCTGATATGTTGATTTGCGTCTGTGCGAACTCTGAAGTCTTCAAATTTGAGTTGCCAAGGCCTTTCTGGGCCGAGATTAGCGTGGCAAAGTACGTGAACATTGGAATCCAGATGGCTGATTTGGCGATCAGCACGCAGCACATCCGTGTCTTGGCGAACGACATGGACTACTCCGCGGCTGCCCGGATGGTTCCGGAGATCATGACCGCGTTCTGGACAGGTGGCGCGGTGTACGACCCTGTTCCTGCTTGGCAATTGCACAACGAGGTAGAAAAAGCTAAGCAGACTGGAGATTGGACACGCACCTACAAGATAACCGTTGACATGGTCGCATCCATTGCTATGGTCTTCCCGAAAGGGTCGTTCAAGGAATTCTTGACCTGCAACCTCGATATTAAAGAAGCGCGTATGCGTGCTGGTTGGATGAAACTAGGCCCATACCGCCCGTCGTGTCACGTAGTGCCCCGGAACGCATTGCATGCGAAAAATAGGCCAACATTTGCACGCGTTATTCGGAGCAGCCGGGCCAATTGCCAAAAAGGCAGGTCAAAAGAAATAGACCCGCGTGAACGCATATCCGTATGTATATCTCGACATTGCGTCTATTTTTCCAATAAAGCCATCAATAACCGGGAGCGCGAATTGCACTTCTGGTGCCAGCTACTGCTGGCGCGTTCCTAGCAAGATCCGCGCGCACTGGCTGAAACCTCACCCCCCTTTACAGCGCCTAACCGTTACAGACTCAAATGAAAAACAAGTTGCAATCGACCGATCCTCGTCTTCCAGCCTGTCGAGACCTCTTCTACGGCGGCCAATGGCACCGGCCACATGGAGGCTATGGTCGCACTGTCGACCCGGCTACGCAGAATGATCTCGGCCCGGTGGCCGAGGCCGATGCTGTTGATGTCGATGCTGCAGTGCGCGCCGCGCACACCGCTTTCCAATCCTGGCGCAGGGTGGCACCGTCTGAGCGTTCACGCATGCTGCGCACGCTTGCCGACCGTTTACGTACGGACGCTCACATATTCGGTTGGCTCGACGCGCTGAACTGCGGCAATCCTGTAAGGGAGATGGCGCGTGACGCACATGCTGCAGCTGCGCAAATTGACTATTTCGCCGGCTTGGTGCGAGAGCTAAAAGGGGAGACCTTGCCTGTCGGCGACGGGGCACTCAACTACTCGATGCGCGAGCCCTATGGGGTGGTGGCTCGCATTGTCGCCTACAACCATCCACTGATGTTTCTGGCCGGCAAGTTGGCCCCGGCGATCGCTGCCGGTAACACCGTGGTCCTGAAGCCGCCGGTACAGGCGCCGCTGTCGGGATATAGGCTCGCTGAGATCGTGGCTGAGATCTTCCCGCCCGGTGTTGTCAATATCGTCAGTGGCGATCGAGCCTGCGGGGAAGCGCTGGTGGCTCATCCGCTGGTGCGAAAGGTGGCGTTGATCGGCTCCACGGCTACTGGTGTTGCAATCCTCAAGTCGGCAGCCGATAAAGTAATGCCGGCATCGCTCGAACTGGGCGGCAAGAACCCGCTGATCATCTGCCCCGACGCTGACATTGAGCTAGCGATCGCCGGCGCGGTCAACGGCATGAACTTCACTTGGGCGGGCCAAAGCTGCGGCTCGACGTCGCGCTGCTTCGTCCACCGCTCCATCTACGATAAGGTGCTTGATGGAATGCGATCGCTCATCGCGACCCAGCATCGCTGTGGCCTGCCAACCGACCCGTTGACGACGATGGGCTGTCTGGTCTCGAAGGCTCAATTCGACAAAGTAATGGGCTTCATCAACGACGCGCACGCAGAGGGCGCGCGTCTGGTGTGCGGCGGAAAGCGCGCGGCAGACCCGGCGCTGGCGAATGGCTGGTTCGTCGAGCCCACCGTGTTTGCCGATGTTACGCCGGCGATGCGCTTGTTCAGAGAAGAGGTGTTCGGCCCGGTGCTGGCTGTCGTACCTTGGAATGATGAAGAAAGCCTGCTCGAGCAGGTCAATGGGCTCGACTATGGCCTCACAGCGTCGATCTGGACACGCGATCTTGCGCGCGCGCATCGCCTGGCGGCCCGCGTCGAGTCGGGCTACGTCTGGATCAACCACGCCAGTTCGCACTTCGTCGGTGCCGAGTTCGGCGGTTACAAAACATCTGGCCTTGGCCGAGAGGAAGGACTGTCGGAGCTATTGGCGTGGACGCAGACCAAAAACATATATGCCGCGCTCGATTGAAAACATGATGTAACTTTGTTGCTGCCGACGTGAGCTTGATCAGGAGTGCCGAAGTTGACTGACTATGTGCCATGGGTCTACAGGTCGCCACTTCCGCATCACCGAAGGGCGCTTCGTGGCTGTGGCAATTACCTCCAACGAGATGCTCCAGGGTGTGGCGATGGTGAACTTTAATTTCCCGAGTTCACCGGCCAACGCTGTGGCATGGGCCATGCCCGACCCGATGACCAACAACTACCGCTACATGCTCGGTCGCGGGTGCATTGAAGCGCTTGGGCGAATCCCCCTACAAACACAGCCTCCCGCAAATGACGCTGAAACTAGGCAGCATTGTTTGAACAAAAGCCCACTGACGTAAACAGGAGAGTCACATTAAAATCACTCGAAAGCTGCTTGCGCTTGTCGCCATCGCCGCGAGCCTGCCGGCCTCTGCGAACGACGTTGATGCAGCCATGGCCATCGTCAAAAGGAATGGCTGCTTGACCTGCCATGGACTACAAACAAAAATGGTGGGGCCGTCATGGCAGGATGTTGGGAAAAAGTACGCCAGTGACGGAGAAGCGGAAAACCGGCTGGTGACCAAGGTGAAGAAGGGGAGTAAGGGTGTGTGGGGCGAGGTAACAATGCCACCCAATGTCACAGTTAAGGATGCCTACATCCGGACCCCGGCTAAGTTTGTGCTGACGCTGAGGTAGCCCCACGGGATAACGTCATGAGCTTAACAAGCGCTGTGCATGTGCCCGCTATCGCTGACCGGGCGCGGGATGCTCTGGATTTCCTGGGTCGACGTTTCTCTGTGGGTCCCAAATACCTGGCTCACCCGGCACCTACCTCATGCGAGTTATTTCAGGCGGCGTGCATCGCCCTGCGAGCCCCGGATCATGGCAACCTGCAGCCGTTTCGCTTTGTCGCGGTACGGGACCAACAGCGTGAAGCGTTGGGAGCATTGTTTGCGGCAGATGCCCAGCAACGCGGCCAGACACCAGAGGGAATTGAATGGGCGCGTCAGCGCGCCAACAATGGCCCTGCACTGGTCGCTTTGGTTGGCAAGATTCACGTGGTCACGCCCGGTGTCCCAGAACACGAACAGTGGCTGTGCATCGGCGCCGGTCTGATGAATTTCCTCAATGCCCTGCACCTCATGGGCTATGGCGCCAAAACCCTCAGTGGCGCTTCCATTGAAAGCACGGATATTCAGCGTGCTTTCTGTTTGGAAGGTGAAAGACTGCTTGCATGGATCGTGATCGGTACACCGAATCGAACGACTCACACCAAGCGAATGGATGATGCTTCTCGGATCATGTCCGAATGGACAGGCTCTTAAAACATGGGGCTCAGCCCGGGGAGTGAGATGCATCTCTCTCACGGAAGACGCGCCAACGAAAAATATTGGTACTTTCTACCCTTGGACTATGGTTTACATAGAAGTTTGTGAGGGTTTCGTTGAATAAAACGATTGAAATCGAGTGGGAAAAATGTCTCAATTTACGCATCTCAATTTCTCACCTTATGACTCTCTCTACAGTACGTGTACAGCCAGAGCGTCTCGTGATCCATGGTCACACCAGCTTGCTGCCATTGCAGAACCCGCCGGACAGCGAAGGCGTGTCGAAGGTCATGGATACATGGTTGAGGGCGATCGCCTTGCAGCTTCCATCCGAGTCGTTCACGCAAATGAAAAAATACGTTTTCAACTCCTTTTAACGACCTTACAAACATCAAGTCCAACGTAAATCGCTGTATCCCAATTCATGGTCGTCTCCTTTGATGGCTGAACGGTTAATCCACAGCATGTAGCTCGGCGCACTTCGGTATGGAACCTACGATGATGGAGATCGATCGCCTTACGTCAATAATTGGCGATCATGATGTCTAGGGATGTTCCCGCCCAGGTCGCTGGCGGTATTTTGCGCTGCCGGGGTTTTGGCGCTATGTTTCAATAGGAATGGGTGAGGGGAGCATGCTACGCTTGATCACGACCGGTGCGCCGCCGGTGTGCAGTTTCACCATCCATTGGGCCAGCGCCGAGTCTAGATAGTCCGCATGGCCCGGGAACCAGTCGGCTAGCGCTTTGGCGAGAGAGCGGCCCACGGAGAAATCACCCTGTTCGACGAGTGGGATCACCTCGTTCACGGATTTTTGCACGGCGCGGTGCTCATCGTCATGACATTGCATTGCCGGGAAATTCGTGCTCTTCATCCACTTGAGTTCCTGCGAAAAATGGTCCTCGGCATGGCGCTCAAACGTCTTCAGATGCGCAAGCAGATCGGCATCCGGGCAGGTCAGCATCGCGTGCACAATACCCACGAACTCCTGATGCACAGCATCCATCGGACCAAACCCGAGCAGGAACGAGTCCGACCAAGACAACTCGTCAAATAGCTTCATCACATACCTCTCTGTAACTGTTTTACCAAACCCGCGGCCGGCAAAGCGGTGTGCGCACCACCATCGCCCCCTATTCATCAGCCATATCCATGACTCCGAACAATTCATCGACGTTTAGGAACTCCAATGACAAGAGTAATTAATATTGAACTATTTGTTAATAGTGGAAGTTCCAATTCCGACCGTCTCGCTTGACATCGTCGAGCACCGAGTCAGCGGCCGTGCCCAACGGACCGGGGGCCATCGTTTCCTGCTGCGCTCGCCACTGCCAGGGTAGCAATACGCGCGAAGATCCTGCGGAATTCTCCGGTTGGAATGTCACCGAAATTTGGATCTTGATTGTTGGCAAAGGCATCCGCCACGTCCTGCCAGTCTAGTTCGCTCAGGTTCTGTGCTGCCATCGGCAAGATCACCCGCTCCTCGAACCCGATGTGCTCCCAGACGGCTTTGAACAAGGCCTGAACGGATGGCACAAGCGCACCGGACGCACCCTCTGACCCGGCACGCACTGCCGCAAGCGCCTGGTCCACAGCAGCCACCAGCTGAGCCTCTCGCACATGCTGGGCCTCGAGCTCGACCAGCATTTCGTGGCAGGCCGGAACGCGCTCGCGCAGCCTAGGGTGCAGGTACTCCTCCTCTTTCGGGTGATGCAGGCGCTGCGGAAACTCTCGCAGGTAAAAGAGCATGGCCTCCAGCGTGATCAGATCGGACTCCTTCATCAGGGAATCATCGCCCTGCGCTGAAACGATCTGGTTCATCGATTGCACCACTACAGCCAACGAACGGTGTTCATCCTGTATCACCCCGAGAGCGCGCTCGCTGTTGCGCAAAGGTTCGTTGGCCTCGACCCGCGTGACCAGCAGGGCCACCGGTGCCTGTTTCAGCACGTGTTCCGTCTGCGAACCATGCAGCCAAGCCGACACGCCTTTCGCCCCGCGCGATGCCATCACGATCAGGTCGCAGTTCATCTCACGGGCTATCTGGACGATCGCCTCCGCGGGCCGATCCGAGGTTCGCGCCACGCCGTCGCATTCGACGCCAGCGTGGCGGGCACTGACCAAGGCCTTGGTCAGTACCGAGTCGGTCTCGCCGCGCGCGATGGCAGCGAACCGTCCGGGCAGGATCGATCGCAACAGAGCCCCCTCGCCGGTACCGCCTATGTCGGTCGTGGCGTGGAAAAAAGTCAGTCGGGCATTCAGGACGCTCGCGAGGCGAACGGCGACCATCATGTTCGCTGCCGACAAGGGGCTTTGGTCCACGGGAACTAGCAGGTGTCGGTACATACAGATCATCCGTTTGTGATCGTTTCGATGCTGTCACACGCTCAGATCATGAATCCCAGATTGGGCTGTCCCAGAACTGCCTGATCAACCAGAATGTCGCGCTGGGCGATCAACCAGCCTGTACCACTTCTACGCATGATGTCGTCGCGCCGCGCAGAAAAGGTGGTGAAGTTATGCTGGTTGCCGCTGTTGCGCTGCAACTGCAGATAGCTTTGCACCAGATACTCTCCGGGGGCCTCCGTTTCATGCACACGCACATTAGTGATCATGCGGCGAATACGCGACGGTGGATCATCAGCCCAAGCGCTGTCGCCCAGATACCGAAGAGCCTTGAAGGTCAGAGCTGCCTTGTCGTCGTACAGCCAACACAACTGTGATCTCCCGTCGCCTCGCTTGCGGTTCACCGTTTGGCGAACCGGCATGGAAATCATGACATCTTCAGCAAGCAGACCCACCCACTGCTTGTACAGAGCGCTGTCCAGTAGATGAGCCTCTTCGATTAGGAAGTGCATCAGTTCGTTGTAGACCGGCTCGCCATAGCGAATCTGTTTACCGGTAGCGGTTTGCGCAGCGGCGGTTGCCGGCGTCTTGAGTGTTTCAGTTTGTTCCATCTTATGTTTCCTCAGACCTTTCCTTCAAGGCGATCGAAATAGCGCTGCCACCAATTCCACTGCGGGTCATCGCGTGAGAAGCCGCCATGCACGTGACCACCCATGGCATCGGGCCAACCCTTGGGCTTGTGTTCGCCGGTCATTGACCAGTACTTGTACGACTGTGTCTTGCGGGCCATATAGCCTCTCGAGGCGAGCGTTTGACTAGGCCACGTTGCACCATCATCCCCTTCGACAAAGCCACCGGCTCCTTGCACGAACGACGTCGAGCGTAGAACCAGACGACGGTATTCTTCAGAGGCACCCTTGGCCACCAGCGTCCACATGCAGAACTCAAATTTGTCCGGTCCGGCTGGCAGGTAGGTTCTAAAACTCAGAAAAGGCCCAGGAGGACCTTCCGCCATCGGGTTGTACATGTTCCAGACGCCGCCACACGGGAAAATGCTGCCGTTACCGGGGGGGCTACTCATCATGAATTCGAGCTCTTCCACCGTGCGGTGTTTCTTCAGTTCGGACAGCATCTCGCGCGGCACACCCGGCGGAGGCAGCATTTCCAATCGATCATTCAGCGAGGGGAGGTTATCGCCACATCCGGTCAAGATTTGTATGATGCGGGTCTGATCCATGCAAATGATGCTGTGGCCATTGTCGGTGCTGACCTTGGTGGCATACATATGCCAGTCTGCTGGGTTGGCCGGGTCTGCAGGAATCAACTTCCCAAGGTCGCGGTGCAACTGGCCCGCGTGATAAGCGTCGCCACCGAACTGCTCGGAGACAGTCTTCCAGTTGGCGTCCACAATAAAGCGCTGCGGAGCGCCCAATACTTCCATGCCACCAGGCAGCTTGTCGAAAATCAGGTCCATGTAGCGCTTGTATTCGCCTAGATAGTCATCAAGCGACGGCGCCGAAGGATCCCAATTGGCGAAGATAATGCCTGCGTAGACTTCAACGCGCGCTTTCGTCAGACCCAGGCGCTCAAAGTCAGTTCCGGGCGGATACATCTCGTCTTTCCAGGGCATGCCGCGGACGCTGCCATCGAGGTTGAAAATCCAGCCGTGGTAGATGCATCGCAGCACATTGGCATTGCCCGCCTCTTCGCGCACCACCATCGCACCTCGGTGGCTGCACATATTGAGGAGGCACTCGATTTCACCGTCACGGCGGCGCACAACAATGACCGGGTCCTCCCCTATCGTGCGTGTCACAAAATCGCCTGGATTGGGGATTTCGCTGACATGCCCAACGATATTCCAGGTGCGTGAGAACAGACGTTCCATCTCAAGCTGGTAGACCTCTGGGTCCGAGAATACGCGCGGTGAAATCTCGCGGCGTTCCCGGTCGATCAGGCTGGCGATGGGCGTACCATCGGAAAGTGTGGATCGCAGGGATCGCTGTTGACTCATATTCGACATAATTTCTCCTTGGATACTCCCGAACTGAGTCGGGGCCTAGGTAGCTCAGACGCTCATCCGCCGCTACCGATTGCTATTCACTCGCCCAGAGCGCTCAGGTCCGGCTTAGCGCTCATGCGGTTCAGGTTCAGGCCGCCATCCACCGGCAATGTGACGCCTGTCACGTAGCTAGCTGCATCTGACGCTAGGAAGACAGCCACAGGCGCAATGTCTTCTTCTGGATCGCCAATACGGCCAAGCGGGATGATGGAGTCGACGTGCTCACGCAAGCCCGGGCGTTCCTCGCACATTTTCTCGAAGGCCGAGGTGTAGGCAATCGGCGCCAGTGCATTGACAGTGATGCCAAAGCGTGCCCAGTCGATTGCGGCGCTGCGCGTCATACCCAGAACACCGGCTTTGGCGACGCTGTAATCGGAATGTAGCCAAGCGCCTGTCTCAACATCTATCGATGTGAAATTAATGATTCGACCACCACCTTGCTTGCGCATGACGGGCATGGCAGCGTGCATGGCCCACCAGCCGCCCCAGATGATGATTGCCAGTTGCTGCTCGAGCATGGCGTCAGTCTTCTTCTCCATGACGGTTGGCGTCGGAAGCCTGATCGCGTTATTGACCAAGATGTCTAGCCTGCCAAATTCTTTGACAGCGGCATCCACAGCTCCAAAAATGTCAGCCTTCTTTGAAACGTCGGTATGTACAAACTTGGCCCGACCACCCAGGTCCTCGATTTCCTTCACGACACGTCGCCCGGTCTCGTCGTTGAGCTCGGCCACGATGACCGCCGCTGATTCACGGGCGAATCGACGCGCAACGGCTCGACCAATTCCTTGACCAGCTCCGGTCACCAATGCCACTTTTCCATTTAAAACACCCATATCTCCTCCATTCAATTAAGAAAATAAACACACACATTGACCAGCATTTCAGTCAGACATTCCTGCATCATTGACACACGTTAGGAAGCAAATTCAGAAGTTCAAAACGCATCTCCGCTCGAGAGAATGGTGCGAACGCCAGAATCCACATCCTCCATCGCACTCCAAGATTTTTCTGCCTCTTCCGGAACGTGCAAACAGTCATCCAAAACACAGAGCGGCAATCCGTTTGCTGGCGCCATAAGTCGGCTCATTCTTTCCATCCCCGGTCATTGCCGGCAGATATAACGGCCGCGATGAAGCCGCAAGCAAAGCCGGTCAAAAACAGGTCTATCGGCTCGTGATTGATCCATCCAATCGACCCCAAAAATGAACCGAGAACCAAAAAGAACAGTCCAAGCAGAACACCCAAAATGCTTGCAAACGCAAGTGACCGGAGGTGAGGCAGGAAACCATATTTCGTCGGAACAGGCGATGCAGACATCTGAGCCTCTTTTCTTTAAAGATTGTTGCCATCTTAGAAGTTATTGAGTGCGTTATCAATAAGGGTTTGTACTACTGGCATACGAGTCGTATGAAAAAGTTTACGAACTTCTTCTCGGGTTCTGGTAAAGGACTTTGCGGAGTAAATAGTTCGCGAAAGGTAGTTGGTTGACCCTAACTCGTCGCGAAAACACGTCGCAGTGATTTTTGATCGGACGGCAAATCAATAACATCAGCATGACGGGGAATTAGTCATGCAGGGAGAATCTGAGGATATCTTTGCTACAAGCCAGCGTTTCAGTACCTCTATGTTGCTGCCAATAACCAGCCCCGCCAAGTTGTTGAAGTCCATGCCCGTTTTAAACGCGCACGAGGCTTTCACTCGTCTTGCAGTGGGGTATGTCCTTCGGTTCATATTTCTCACCGTCAGCGCCGGTGCGGAAGAGTCCGTCTCCAACGTTTACTGCCTAAAAAAGCGAAATTTATTCTGCATAGGTAGATGAGCGAGATGACTTGGTGATCATCTCCGACTTGAGGCGCACAGGGGATGAGCTGGCACTCCAAGTATCATCGCCGTCAGGCCCGAAGCAGCTCTGTCAGATCCCCCACCTCCAACGCTTTGGCAAAGAGCCAGCCTTGGTAAATCTCGCAATTGTTTTGATACAAGAAGGCCAGCTGGGCTTCGGTTTCCACGCCCTCGGCCACCAGCGTCATCCCCAGACTGTGGGCCAGAGTAATGATGGCGCGGGAAATGGTGGAGTCACTGGCATCGTCGGGAATGCCGTCCATGAAGCTCTTGTCAATTTTGAGCTTGCTGACCGGCAGGGCCTTGAGATAGGCGAGTGACGAATAGCCGGTACCAAAATCGTCGAGTGCCACGCGGCAGCCCAGTGCCACCAGGGCATGGAGCTGTTCGCGCGCCTGCTCGGGCTGCGTCATGGCCACCGACTCGGTTATTTCAATGTCCAGCCACTCGGCCTGCGCGCCGGTGCGCTCCAGCGCTGCGCGTACCTTCTCTGGCAGATTGCGTTGGCGAAATTGCTGAGCCGAAACATTGACCGCCACCCGCAAAGGCGTACCCGCCTGAGTCCAGGCGGCAATTTGCTCGCACGCCGTCTCCAGCACCCAGTCCGATAGCGGCAAAATCAAGCCCGTGGCCTCCGCCACTGGAATGAAGCGTGCCGGCGACACGTCGCCCAGCTCCGGGTCGTGCCAGCGCAACAAGGCCTCTGCGCCCACGATCGCTCCACTTTCCACGCCCACCTGCGGCTGGTAATGCAACTGCAGAACGCCTTGGGCCAACGCTTCCTTTAACCGGGTATGCAGTTGCATGTCTTCGTGTACACGCCGGTCCATCTCCATCGAGTAGCAGGCATAAGCACCGCGTCCGGCCTGTTTGGCCTGGTACATGGCCATGTCAGCGTAGCGCAGCAGGGTATCGCTGTCTTGCGCATCGTCCGGGTAAAAGGCCAGACCCAAGCTGCCACTTGAATATACATCCTGCTCCTGCAGTTGGTAGGAGGCCTGCAGCGACGTCAAGAGCTTGGTGGCCACACTCACCGCTTCATCCACATCCACCAGGTCGGTGAGCAGAATGGCGAACTCGTCACCTCCCAGGCGTGCTACCGTGTCGTCTTTTCGTAAGACGCTGCGGATGCGGGTGCCGACTTGTACCAGCAGGGAGTCACCCGTGGCGTGTCCAAAACTGTCGTTGACGGTCTTGAAATGGTCCAGATCAAGAAACAATACCGCTACACGCAGACTTGAGCGCTCGGCATGCGCCAGGGCTTGATTGAGTTGCAGGCGAAACAGCCAGCGGTTGAGCAGACCGGTGAGTTCATCGTGGGTGGCTTGATGCCGCAGTGTCTCTTCAAACACCTTGCGCTCGGTCAGGTCGCGAATATAGGCAATGGCGTGGCTCGCCCCTTCATCTTCCCAGTGCCCCAGAGAGATGTCTACCGGCAGCAGCTGTCCATCGCGGCGCATTAGCTTCAAATCCATCAAGCCCATAGCACGGGTGCGCGGTGCCATGAAATAACCCCGCATCATCTGCGCGTGGCGAGCACGCAGATGCTCGGGCAAAAAGATGTCCATGTTTTGGCCCACCAATTCGTTCATGGGATAACCCGTGAGCGTTTCCATGGCTGGGTTGGTCATCAAGATGCGTCCAGTGTCGTCCACCCACAAAACGCCGTTGGGCGAAGAACTCAGCGTCACTTTCTCGCGCAGGTGTTGCGCCGCCATGCGCTGTAATGGGCGGCGCAGCGACTCATTAAAGGTGGCATGGAACAAATAGAGATAGGCGGCAACCTTGTAAAGATGAGCGACGATATTGAGCCCATCTGTGTCAACCACGCCCAGCATCGTGACAAACAGTTCGGAGACAGCCGACAGGGCTGCTGCAAAGGCCAGGGCCATGACACATTCACGCACCAACTCCTGGCGCCGACGCCACAGCACCGCAAGCGTCGCTAGATTGAAGGCGATGATTACCCATTCAACGCTGATTGTCAGGGGCGTCAGGCCCTGCCCCTGGACATACAGCGCCGGCAGGTGATCGGGCCAGAGCAATCCGACGTAGCCAAGGACGCCCACCACCATCAGCATAAGGGCGAGGGCGAGACGCTTTTTCAGCTCAGTGACGTCCCGCACTATTGGCAGCAACACATACACCAGCAATGCAATTGCCGCCAGCAAGCGCGCGGCCAGCCAGAAGAACATCGACTTTTGGGGCGTGTTGGCGGTCACGGCATCCGGCATGCCGGTATAGCTCATGGCGTGCAGAAAATCGAGCAGCCCCACGCCGAAAAATGCCACCCCCAGCAGGACCACAGCCCCTATGCGTGCCGACAAAATGGCGCGGTAGCCGGCCACGAACACCAGCATGGAAACCACCATCGAGAGCATTTCTACAACGGTGTGCCAAAACACAAACTGCGTCGGCGCAATCGGGAGCAGATGCGACGGATCGGACATCCACCCTAACAGCGGCACGGCCACCGCCAGTAACACGCAGCCGGCGGCGAGTTGATAAGGATGTTTGTGATTGTGTTGCATCTGAGGGATTTGGTGGTTCTTGCGTCCGCAGCAGTTCAAAGAAACTCCCCGGCCCGTTAACGGGACCGAGCCCGACCATCATGCCGAGCGACCGCAACATCGCAGCCCTCGTCAAGTGCTCGTCGCGAATAATTCATATGCTTTCATGGGCCTGTGTGCGTCCTATGACACGCGATATATGTTTTGTGACTACCGCCTGCAAAAAAAAGGGATCACTGATGACAGCGACCCCCAAACCTCTTGGAGAGGTATCTATGCGTCCAACTGGTTTTAAGCTGAGGGGTGGTGTGCCTCGGTCCGGCACCCAAAAAGCTGCTGATTGTGTCGCCAACAACCTTGCCATCGTGCTCCACGTCGTGATCAATCTCATTCGGTTGAACACCTCCAGTAAACCCAGAATGTGCTCGCCGCAGCGTCTGTTATGCGTAGCAGCGGAACTGCGGCGCCGAAGCTGTGTCAGCCGTACGGAGTCATCGAAGTGTTTGCATGAGAATTTATGCTTCGACCTCAATGGTGCCCAGATACTGGCTGCCTTTCAAGACGCCAGAACGTTCGATTACGCGTCCTTGTGCGTAGTCGATACGAATGCTGTAGGTTTCCCCGATCCCCTTCAGACCGTCGAATTTGAAGTCACCGTAGGCGTCGGTGCGTGCCCGAAGCGGCGCGCGAGTTCCGTCCAAAGTCAGTTCGACCACCGCACCTTCGACGTTGTCGACCCCTCCCTCTGGCCGTTGCATGGCGACGTTGCCCCCCAAGAAATTATGGGTAACCTTTTCAAGACCTCGGTAGTACACGCGTGGACGCGTATTCAACTCGGGTTTGAGTACTTGGATATTTTCTTCCTTGACCAGGGCAGCCATTTCCTTATCACCAACCTTGATCGCACGCATGGCACCCGAGGGGCAGGCCTGTGCACAACGCGGTTGCGGCCAACCAGCGTCTAGCAGATGGGCGTCGAAGGTCCATTGTTGAGGCAACCCCAGTTCCTCGTTCCACCAAATTGCCCCATAGGGGCACGATCCGACGAGGTCCTTGCGCCCCTTTGCTTTAACCGGATCAATCATCACGATGCCGTCCTGTCGCTTGGTGACAGCGCCCTGGCCCGCAGCCACGCATGGGGCGTTGTCGCAGTGATTGCAGGTTCGCGGAACATAGTTCACATCTACCATCGAATCGTTACCGCGGATGTGGCGGTCGATCGTGATCCAGTCATGGCCGTGCTCAGGCTGTGGCGCCGAGTAACCAATGAACTCGTTGCCGATGTATTCGTCTTTCACAGCCATCGTGCAGTTGTTGCAATTGCTGCACTTTGGCACATCAACGATCAGATTCCACTTCTTCATACAGCCTCCTTGACCATGCGGTCCCATTTCGTCACCTCGACCAGACACGAGTTCGGCGCGATACCGTCAGATGTCTTAGAAATCATCCGCGTTGGCGTCAGCATGTTCATGCAACCGGCACGCTCCACCAATCCCTCGGGGGTCTCCATCAAATCTAACTGTGCACATGATTCCCAGGCCTTGACCTGGCCCGGACCCATCAACGGCGCAATGTCCACGGCACAAATCACCGCAGCGCGGTCGTTGTAGACCTTCACCAGATCGTGCTGGAGCAGGCCCCTTTTTGCCGCCTCATCGTTGCCCATACGCAGCACCCAGTACTGGTAGCCGTCAACCTCAATGCGGTGATCCTTGATGGTATTGATCTGGCTGCTCTTGCCGTCGTTGAAGGTATGGAAGCTGAACGGCGGATGCGAGGTGATCAGCTGCAGAGGGTACTTGGTGAACAACTCCGTCGTGTGACTACCTTCCCATGAGGGGATGTATCGGTTGACGGCCGGGCGATCGGGGTCGTCTTTCTCGATCTTGCGCAACGTGCTTGGGACGAACTCGAACTTGCTTGACTGTGTGCCTAGGCCCTTGCCCATTTCACCAGCATACTGGCCGGGCAGAGGGTTCTGCTCTGGCGTGTCCTTGACACGGCCCTCAGCGAACCAGCGCATTTCGGTCGGGGTCTTCATGGTGTCAGGGTCTGGAGCCAGGACGTAGTAGCCCTTGCGGATAAACGCTTTCCAGCTGATCTTTTTAGGCAGATCGGAGGAGTCAAAAACGCGCTTGGCCCAAGTCAGTTCGGTGTTCCCTCCCTCGGTGTACATTGCACCAGCACCCAGGCGCGAGAGGATGTCAGCGAATATTTGATAGTCGGACTTGGATTCGCCCAGGGGCTCGATGCACTTGTGCTGCATCAGTATCACGCGGTGGTTCAGTTGGTTCTGTGCGTGGGCGAAAAAGCCCGTGCAGTTGGCTGACTCAGCAATGTCGTTGCGTTCCAACGCCGTGCAGGCCGGAAGGATTACATCGGCAAACTGCACTTCGTTTTCCATCCAGATCGACTGGTTGACAACGAACTCGATCGAATTATGACGATAGGCCTCGACCATGCGACCCGCTTGCGGGGAGGTGCCGAACGAGGACGCGCCGTAGCGGTAGATCATGTGGATGCGCGAGTGTCCCGCCAGTGGGTACTCAATCTTGGGAAACTGCCCTTCGAGTGAAAAGCTATCCCACAGGTGGCCCGAGCAATGGCCGTTAATGATCCCTTCCGGCCAGTGCTGACGCGGGATGACCTGCTTATTCGGATTCAACGTCAGGGTGTGTGGCATGCGTTGGTAGTTGTGCGCTGCCGCACCGGTGTTGATGACATCGCCCGAGATGCCACCGTCCGCGTAGCCCGGGAAGTAGAAGTTCAGGTCCATCGGCGTCCCGGCACTCAGGTTGCCGAAGTTGACGCCGGGCTTGCCCCAGCCCTGCATGGCCATCATTTGAACCATGCAGCGCGCCCATTGTGAACCGGTGGCTGATCGACAAGCGCCGCCCAGGCCGGAGCCCATACCACCCGCAGCCAGGTAGGTCTTGCGATTGCCCCACACACGGGCGAGGCTGCGCACGTCCTTGGCCGGAATACCCGTTTCCATTTCTTGCCATTCCGGTGTCTTGGGCACGCCATCCGACACGCCCATTAGGTAATCACTCCACTCGTCAAAACCGGTCGAATTCTTGGTTACATAGTCCTTGTCGTATAGGTTTTCTACTATCCACTGGTACATGATGGCGATCGCCATCGCCGCATCGGTTCCGGCTTTTATCGGGAACCATTTGCCCCCGAATAGTTGTGCCGTTGCGTTAAGATGGGGATCAATGTGCACGAACTCGATGCCCAGATCTTTGGCCCACATGCGCCGCTGCGTAGCTTCTCCACCGCCGTACACGCCGCTGGTGCTTTCTGGGTCGCTTGACCAGAAGACCACCATCTCGGCTTCCTTCAGGCAATCTTCGACGGTGCCATAGAAGCCGGGGACTCCCACACGCATGTTGTTGCCGTAGTGGTGCTGCGCTCCCCAGTACCAGCCTTCCCAGCTGATCGGGCTGAAGGCCATTCGGGTGGTGCCGATGATGTTGGCAAAGCGCATCATTGATGACAACCAGTAACCCACGTTGCCCCACTGGTGGTGTGCTGGCGTGAACATACCGATCGCGCCCGGGCCATGTTCGCGTTTCATGCGGGTGATTTCGCTGGAAACGATGTCGAGTGCATCGTCCCAGCTGATGCGGACGTAGCCTGACTTGCCGCGGTTTTGCGGGTTGCGCTCGCCCTTCGGATCGAAGTCGACCCGTTTCATCGGGTACAGCAGGCGTTTGTCTGAGTAGACTTGGGATTTCATTGCCAAGGCATGTACCGACACTGTGGCTCGGCGCTGAGGGCTTAAAGTCTTGCCTCGCGCCTGAATGGTCCAGCTTGCCGCATCCGTTTCGTCAAAGTCGATTGGCGTCGTGCGCAGAATCTTGCCGTCTTTCACATAGACGAATATGGGTCCACCATTGGTCAGGTTGGTGTAACGTGTGCTGCCATCGCGCATGCGCACGCCAAATTCCCATCCGGCTGTTTGAATCGTGTTCATTAGCGAGCCGAACCAGACCAAATACTCGTCGCGACCGGCAGCCGTCACTTTGAAGTTCTTCATGGCATCAATCATTACCAATTGATCTGGGTTGGGCTTGAGGAAGTCCAGCGCAATGCTCACGTCCTTGAAGGTCATCACTGCGTCTGGCTGGGTGGCAGGTCCTGGTCGTCCTTGTACCTTCTCTCCCCGAAAAACGAAATGCCGGACGATGCTTCCATCGCGCAGGCCAATCTGGACGGTTAGGTTCTTGCCTTTGAGTTTTTCGCGCACCGTTTTGTGTTTGCGGGCCGCTATGCCAATCACCAAGGGCAAGCCTTTAAGTATGGAAGCAAACAATAATTTCTTCATGAATATCAACTCCTTGGGTTATCTCGTCTTAGCCTGTGTATTGCCATCTCACCCTGATGTACCTTCCAGTCGATCGGATTGATTGCCGCAGCCCGCACACGCACGCGGAGCTCATCAGGCCCGGGCATGACCCCCTCGACTTCCGCAAGGCGCATGCGCTCGGGTCCACCATGGCGGTCGTATGCGATTCGTTTCATTCGAATTCCTGCTTCAGTTTTTGAGAGTCAGGGGCAGCAGCGCCTGTAGTGGTTGTGCCTCGTCTGCCAACACGGCTGCGGTAGCCTGAACGCGGTCTGCCACTAGGCGTTTGCTGATCATGAATTCAGCGGCTCGGTTCACTGCGTCTACAGCGATGATCGTGCCCTCGCGCAGGTAGAAGGTGCAGAACGTGCGTCCGGCCGGATCGCCACGCATCACCACTTGGTCATAACCTTGCGACAATCCAACCATCTGCAGCTTGAGGTCGTACTGATCGGACCAGAACCAAGGCACCGAGCGGTGGGCGATGGTTTTTCCGCACAAGGTCGTAGCCGCAGTGCGCGCCTGCTCCATCGCATTGGGCACAGACTCGATGCGTGCAGGCCGACCAAGCCATGCATTGGGCTGGTAGGCGCAATCACCAATGGCCAGAATGTCGGGGTCACTCGTTCGCCCGAACTCATCGACGATGATCCCATCGCCCACATCGAGTCCCGCGTTGCGGGCCAAGTTGACGTTGGGCACCAGTCCGATACCGACGACCACGAGATCGGCATTGATCCGCGAACCGTCCGCGAGAATCACAGCGACTACTCGCCCCTGATTGAGTTCGAGTCTATCGATGCTGACATCGGTGCGCACGTCAACGCCGGCCTCCCGATGCACCCGCTCATAGAAGGCTGACATCTCCGGCGCCGTGACACGCACCAGCACGCGCGGCGCACTTTCGAGTACAGTGACTTTTACATCTTGCTTGCGTGCCGACGCTGCAACCTCAAGCCCAATGTAGCCACCTCCTATCACCACCATGCGCCGCTGCGGTTGCAATTCGGCCCGAATTGCGTCTACATCGTTTAGGGTACGAAGATAAAGCACATTGGGGGCCTCTGCGCCTTGTATCGGCAGCCGCCTGGGCTGGCCTCCCGTCGCCAGCACCACCTTGTCGTACTCCTCCTCACGCCCATCGGTCATCACCACCCGGCGCGCTTCCCGATCGATGCGGGCAACCTGAGCGGGAACGATAAGCTCAATTTGTGCCTTGTCGTAGGTGGCGCGAGGCTTGATTAGCAGGGAATCTGAGTCAGCGTCTCCAGTCAGGTATGCCTTGGACAGCGGTGGACGTCGGTAAGGCAATTGCGCCTCTTCACCGATCAGCTGGATGCGGCCAGTATGTCCTTGTTGGCGCAACGAGGTAGCGACCTCTGCGCCGGCTTGGCCGGCACCGACAATGACGATCTTTGGATCGGACGTAGCAGACATGACGTGGGACCTGTATGAGTGTTGATAGAACGCTGCACTTGCGGCGCCTCAAGCGCACCACGCTACCAGGGATTGGCATGCGACTGGCAGATGCAGAATTATATTGAGTATATTATCAATATGATTCGAGCAATGAACGTTTGATTCGATCGGGTATGGGTATTTTCCCTAGTGCTGCTGTGTCGCAAGTAATTGCTATATTTTTGATAGCGCTTATTTCGACTGCAGGGTTCACGAATGTGGCCAGGGAGTTCAACCACTACATCGCACGACCATTCCGGGGATGAACGTGGAGAGCTACCCAACTACCCAAGGTAGGGGAACGCCTCAAGGGGCGGGGAATTTACTTGCTTTGAGTGAACAATTCCAGGGACATGTGCCGATCCTGGAATGAGCACGCTATTTTCTCGATCAAGGTTTCTGGACATAGCTTATCGAAGAGTTGGATCTGGTCACTTGAGCATTGGCACACCTGATCAATTCTGTGTCGGTGTCATCAATTCTTGATCTGGTTGGCAAAAAAGTCCTGAATTCAAGTACTGCGCGGTTGCCGTTTGCAGACTAGGGGAGCTGTGTAGTCCGCAGGCTATGGTGCACATCCACTGGACTTGTAATCTTCAGTTCGTCTCCGACATCAGTTCCGAAACGATGCGTCGCAGCCAGCTTGAGCCGGGGTCTTGGTGGTAGCGCTCATGCCAGTGTTGTTTGACGGCGTAATCCGGTAGCGGGAACGGCACCGGCAAAATCCGGAACGCACCGCGTCCCTGCAGCACATCGCCCAGGCGCTTGGGGATGGTGATGAGGAGGTCGGTGTGTTCTACCGCAAAGGCCGCACCCAGAAAATTCGGAATTTGCAAGGCAATGCGGCGCTTGATGCCCAGGCGTGCAATTTCGCGGTCAACGATCAGGGGGGCTGAACCGGACGAGCTGATCACCACATGGTCCTCCGCTTCATATTGCTGCAGGCTGAGCTGGTCGGTGATGCGGGGATGGTCGGCGCCCAGCATGCAGACAAAACTCTGCCTGAACAGCAGTTGCTGATAAAAACCGGCCTCCAGCTGCGGCATGAACCCCAGCGCCAGGTCGGCCTCGCCGCTCTCCAGCAGGCGGGCCGTGTCCTTGGACAGCGGAAAAATCTCGATCCGGATGCTAGGTGCGGCTACGCGCAGCTTCTCCCACAACTTGCGCAGCAGCACCAGCTGGCTGATGTCAGTCATGCAGATGCGAAAAATTCGCTCCGAGGAGAGCGGATCAAAGTCATCGCGGTGGCCCAGCACCACATCGAGTGCATCCAGCGCCGCCCGCACTGGCCGCACCAGCCCCTCGCCAAACGGCGTGGGCTCCATGCCAGTGGCAGTGCGCACGAACAGCGGGTCGCCAAACTGATGGCGCAGCTTGGACAGCGCAACACTGGCCGCAGGCTGACCCAGTTCAAGCGCTTCCGCTGCGCCGGAGACGCTGCGGGTTTTGTAGATTTCATCAAACACGGACAAGAGGCGGATATCGATGGACTTCATTTTTGCAGCACTATGCGAATTTCGAATACCTCATATTAGCGCCATTGGATTTACAGTATTTTGGTCTGCTTCTACGATTGGCTCCATCACACCATGAAGGAGACAACATGCAAGAACTTGGTCGTCTGGAAGACCTCCCCGAGGCATATCGCGACGCGTTGACCGAGCAAAACCTGGTGCCGCTGTGGCCCAGCTTGCGGACCGTGCTGCCACCCGGCAAACCCACCCCGCGCACCCGGCCGATTTGCTGGCCCTACCAGGGCTTGCGTCCGCTCTTGCTCCAGGCCGGTGAACTCACGCCGATGGAAAAAGCAGAGCGTCGTGTGCTGGTGCTCGCCAATCCGGGTCACGGCCTGGAAAAGATGCAGGCCAGCTCAACCATCTACCTGGGCATGCAATTACTGCTGCCGGGCGAATGGGCGCCCGCCCACCGGCACACGCCAAACGCCGTGCGCATGATTGTGGAAGGCGAGGGCGCTTACACCACGGTCGAGGGCGAAAAATGCCCGATGAGCCGCGGCGACCTGATTCTGACCCCGACCGGCCTCTGGCACGAGCATGGCCACGACGGCGACAAACCGGTGGTTTGGCTGGATGTGCTGGACTTGCCGCTGGTGTATTTCATGGAAGCCTCCTACGTGACCGAAGGCAAGGCGCAAACCGTCACCGCCGAGGCCAACGACCGGGCCTATCAGCGTGGCGGCGTGGTGCCCACGCCAATGTTCAACCGGGCTGGCCAGCCGTTCCCGATGCTGCGCTACCCCTGGGTCGATGTGCGCGCCGTACTGGAAGCGCTGGCGCAAAGCCAGCCAGAGATTGACGCCGTTCAGGTGGCGTATGTGAACCCGGAAACCGGTCTGGATTGCCAGAAAATTCTGGGCTTCTCGGCCCTGATGCTGCGCCCCGGTGAACGCCTGCAACTGTCGGCCCGTTCTTGCGCCATGGTGTTTCACCAGATCGAAGGCGGCGCCGATGTCAGCCTGGAAGGTCATCAGTTCAGCCTGGCGGAGGCCGACACCTGCTGCATCCCCGGCTACACCCCGGTGAGCCTGGCCAACCGCTCGGCGGACCAGCCCGCCTTTGTCTTTATCGCGGATGACGCGCCGCTGCAGAAAAAGCTCGGACTGTACGAAGTACGCACTTAATTCAATTTTCAGGACAGAAACACATGACTCAAGCCAACTACCTTTGGACTCCGCCCCCGGTCAACTCCTTGCCGGTGCGTGGCAGCGATGCCCGTTTTCCCGTCAACCGTATCTTCTGCGTCGGCCGCAACTACCACGCCCATGCCATCGAGATGGGCCGCCCGGTGGACAGAACCACGGCCCGGCCGTTCTACTTCACCAAGTCGCCCTCCACCCTGGTTGAGTCGGGCGCCACCGTGCCTTATCCGGCGGGCACCAGCAACTACCATTTCGAGATGGAACTGGTGGTCGCCATCGGCGCCGCTGGTTTCCGGGTCAACGAAGCTGATGCCCAGCGCATGATTTATGGCTACGGCGCTGGCTTGGACATGACGCGCCGCGACCTGCAATTGGTGGCGCGTGACCAGGGCCGTCCGTGGGATCTGGGCAAGGATTTCGAAAAGTCTGCCGTGTGTACCGAGATCGTGCCCATTGGCAACCTGGGTGTGCTCGGCGCCGGCGCCATCAACTTGCAGGTGAATGGGGAAACAAAACAGACCGCCGACCTCAATCAGCTGATCTGGAATATCCCTGAGCTGCTGGCCGACCTGTCCCAGTTCTACCACCTGGTGCCGGGCGACCTGATCTATACCGGCACGCCCGACGGTGTGGGCGCCGTCAAGGCCGGCGACAAGATCACCGGCCATATTGATGGTGTCGGGGATGTGGCACTGACTATCGGCGCAGCCGAATAAACAACAAGCGGAGACAAAAATGACACAACAACTTCCCGTGATCGTCGCCGGCGGTGGCATTGGTGGCTTGGCTGCTGCGTTGGCACTGGTGCGCCAGGGCTTTACCGTCAAGGTGCTGGAGCAGGCGCCCGAGATTGGCGAAATCGGTGCCGGCATCCAGCTCGGCCCCAACGCTTTTCACGCCTTTGATGCCTTGGGCGTCGGCGACAAGGCACGCAGCCGTGCCGTCTATACCGACTACATGGTGATGCACGACGCGCTTGACGAATACCAGGTTGGCAAGATTCCCACCGGCGAAGCGTTCCTGAAGCGCTTTGGCAACCCCTATGCCGTGATTCACCGCGTGGACGTGCATCTGTCGCTGCTGGAAGGCGCGCAGGAGACCGGCAAGGTCGAGTTTTTGACCAATACCCGCGTTGAGCGCATTGAGCAGGACGACAGCAGCGTCACGGTGCATTGCACCAATGGCCAGAGCTACCGCGGCCAGGCGCTGATTGGTGCGGACGGCGGCAAATCAGTGGTGCGCCAGCAGTACGTCAACGACCCGCCGCGCGTGACCGGCCACGTGGTTTACCGCTCGGTCATCGACAAGCAGGACTTTCCGAAAGACCTGCAATGGAACGCGGCCAGCATCTGGGTCGGCCCCAACTGCCATCTGGTGCACTACCCGCTGCGCGGTGGGGAACAATACAACGTGGTGGTGACCTTCCACAGCCGCAACAAGGAAGAGTGGGGCGTGACCGAAGGCAGCAAGGAAGAAGTGCAGAGCTACTTCCAGGGCATCTGCCCGAAAGCCCGCCAGCTGATCGACCTGCCCAAGACTTGGAAACGCTGGGCGACGGCAGACCGCGAGCCCATCGACACCTGGGTCTTTGGCCGCGCCACGATTCTCGGCGACGCCGCCCACCCGACTACGCAGTACATGGCACAAGGCGCCTGCATGGCACTGGAAGATGCCGTGACGCTGGGCGAGGCCCTGGGTGTGCATAACAACGACTGGACCAAGGCACTGGCCTTGTACCAGCATTCGCGTGTTGCCCGCACCGCACGCATCGTGCTGTCAGGCCGCGAAATGGGGCGCCTCTACCATGCCAAAGGGGTGGAGCGACTGGTGCGCAATTCGCTGTGGAAAGGCCGTACCCCCGAACGCTTTTATGATGCGATGGAGTGGTTGTATGGCTGGAACGTCAACAACTGCCTGGCGACTGAATAATTGATGGCGTATTGATGCAGCTTTACAATTTTTTCCGTAGCGGTACCTCGCACCGCCTGCGCATCGCACTCAACTTGAAGGGGCTGGCCTACGAGTACGTCGCGGTTGACCTGCGCACCGAGGAGCATCTCGGCGCCGCGTTCAAGGCCCTCAACCCGCAGGGCCTGGTGCCTGCGCTGGTGGAGGGTGAGCAGCTGCTGACGCAGTCGCCCGCCATCATCGAATGGCTGGAAGAGCGCTACCCCACCCCGGCGCTCCTGCCGGAAAAACTGGAAGACCGGGCCCGCGTGCGGGCGCTGGCGGCCATCGTCGGCTGCGACATCCACCCCATCAACAACCGCCGCATTCTGGAATACCTACGAAAGCAGTTTCAGGCGAATGACGAAGCCGTCAATGCCTGGTGCGCGACCTGGATCAGTGCAGGCTTTGACGCCTTTGAGGCGCTTCTGGCCAGCGATGTCGGGCGTGGTGACTTCTGCTTTGGCAACACCCCGACCCTGGCCGACGTCTATCTGGTGCCGCAGGTTGAGAGTGCGCGCCGGTTCAAGGTGGATTTGTCACCGTGGCCCCGCATTGTTGCCATCGACCAGACATGCGTAGGTTTGGACGCTTTTAAAAAATCAATACCTGCAGCGCAGCCGGATGCTGCGTAACGCCTCTGAGCGTGATTTTCCTGGACTTGGACCACTTCAAGCGGATTAACGACACCTACGGACACGATGCGGGCGACGTAGTGTTGGAGAAAGTCGGGATCCTCATGAAAACGCACACTCGTGGTCATGACGTTGCCTGCCGCTACGGCGGGGAAGAATTCCTGCTTGTCATGTCGGATACCCCGCTGGAAGTCGCTCGCCAATGCGCGGAAGCGCTGCGGGAAGGAATTTGCTCCCTGGATATCGTTTACAAGACCCAGTCTATCGCCGTCACGGCTTCCTTCGGCGTGGCTGCATTCCCCGACTCCGGCGCTGACCGCGACCACTCCTGAAGGCGGTCGATGTCGCGCTATATGAAGCGAAGACGAGTGGGCGTAACCGCGTGATGACGGCGAATCCAGTAGTGGGCGGGCCGGCCTGACTCTCGGCGGGATGCGTTGATGTCAGAAATCTGCGGGAAAAGGCCGGTGTGGCTGGTGGGCGAGTCGCCCGCGATCAGTATTTTCATCATTATTCGTCGCCCGGCGGGAGGTTGGACCAGGAATCTTGTCTCGAAGATATCGGCTGGCACCGGTTTGCTGAATAAAAAGCCCCGCTCAAACCTGCTGAATTTTTCAGAATGTCAGGAATCAGTCCAATTGTTTTGAAAAACTCGATTTGAAGTGGCATGGGCAGCCGAGATCCAGCGTAAGCTGTTTGTAGCCCCTGCTTGGGTCGAAATGTTCATTGCTCACTATGAACTTTGCACCCGTGCCAGTGCCCTTAGCCCAATGGCAAGGCCGTTTTGTAGCGGACCTGTTTGAGCGCGAAGCTGGAACGGATCTTTTCGACTTGTGCGATGGGCGACAACTGCTCCAGAATAAACCTCTCGAGGGCAGGCATGTCAGCGATAGCGACGCGGATCAGGTAGTCCGCGTCACCGGTCATCAGATAACACTCCATCACCTCCTCGCGTACGCAGATACGCTCTTCAAACGCCTGCAACGCCTTACGGCTCTGCTGCTTGAGGCTGATGGAAATAAAAACATTCAGGTGCAAACCCAGCTGCTGCGCATCGAGCAGAGCCACGTACTGGCGTATCAAGCCTTGCGCCTCCAATGCTCGAACACGCGCCAGGCAAGGCGACGGCGAGAGGTGGACACGCCGCGCCAGCTCAACGTTCGACAGGCTTGCGTCGGCCTGCAGTTCATTCAGTATCTTCAAGTCGACGCTGTCGATTTCCATTGTGCTTTAACGCCTATGTTTCACGGCACGATATGCCGTCATACGGTGTAAACGGGAGCCACTTCGGCTACAAATGCCGCCAAATTTATTCTACAGTATCGAAATTATTGATACCCATGTAAACGAGACATACCATGCATCAGCAACCCGCCATCACCCAATCCATTGAGCCCTTCGATCCAGATCCCCGGGAAAGCGCCGAATGGCACGATGCGCTCACGTCGCTGCTGGAGGCGTCGGGCCCGCAGCGCACGCGGCAGATTCTGAACATGCTCGACGCGATGGCCCGCGATCCGAAAATTGCCTGGCAGCCGGCCCGCGGCACGCCTTATGTCAACACCATCCCGGTGGACCGTCAACCTGCCTTCCCTGGCGATCTGGCCATGGAAGAACGCCTGGCGTCCCTGGTGCGCTGGAACGCGCTGGCCATGGTGGTGCGCGCCAATGAGGCCTATGGTGAATTGGGTGGTCACATTGCCAGCTACGCCAGTGCGGCCGACCTGTTCGAGACCGGCTACAACCACTTCTTCCATGCCCGCTGTGATGAACCCGGCAAACAGCACCTGGGAGACCTCGTTTTTTTCCAGCCGCACAGCTCTCCCGGTGTCTATGCGCGCGCCTACTTGGAAGGGCGCCTGAATGCTGAGGATTTGGGCTACTACCGGCAGGAGTTGACAGCGCCGGCCGCCACCACGGGCGAAGGGGCGCGCGGCCTGTGCAGCTACCCGCACCCCTACCTGATGCCCGACTTCTGGCAGTTCCCAACCGGCTCCATGGGCATTGGCCCGATCAGCTCGATTTACCACGCGCGCTTCATGCATTACCTCACGCACCGGCAACTGCTGGATTGTTCCGGCCGCAAGGTGTGGGGCGTGTTCGGCGACGGCGAGATGGACGAGCCCGAGAGCATGAGTGCGCTCACGCTGGCGGCGCGCGAGAAGCTGGACAACCTGGTGTGGGTGGTCAACTGCAACCTGCAGCGCCTGGACGGCCCGGTGCGCGGCAATGGCCGCATCATCGACGAGCTGGAGCAGCTCTTTGTCGGCGCTGGCTGGAATGTCATCAAGCTGGTGTGGGGCAGCGACTGGGACGGCCTCTTTGCCCGCGATGTGACGGGGGCCCTGGCCAAGGTGTTCTCCAACACCGTGGACGGCCAGATGCAGACCTTTGCCGCCAAGGACGGGCGCTACAACCGCGAACACTTCTTTGACCAGAACGAGGCTTTGGCGCAATTGGCCCAGGGCATGACGGACGAGCAGATTGACCGCCTCAAGCGCGGCGGCCATGACATGGTGAAGATCTACGCCGCCTATGCGGCGGCCGCCAGGCACCAGGGCCAGCCCACCGTGATCCTGGCGCACACCAAGAAGGGCTACGGCATGGGCAGCGCCGGTCAGGGCAAGATGACCACGCACAGCCAGAAGAAGTTTGACGAGACCGATCTGATCGCCTTTCGCAACCGCTTCCAGTTGCCGCTGACGGATGAGCAGGTGACATCGCTGAGCTTTTACAAGCCCGAAGCGGACAGCCCCGAGATGCAGTACCTGCAGGCGCAGCGCCAGAAGCTGGGCGGATACCTGCCCAAGCGTTACACCGCGTGCGACAAAGTGGCCATCCCCGAGATCGGCAGCTACGCCCAGTTTGCGCTGGCGGCCGACGGCAAGGAAATGAGCACCACCATGGCCTTTGTGCGCATGCTGGGCAACCTGCTCAAGGACAAGGCCCTGGGCCCGCGCGTGGTGCCGATCGTGGCCGATGAGGCGCGCACTTTTGGCATGGCCAACCTGTTCAAGCAGGTCGGCATCTATTCCAGTGTCGGTCAGCGCTATGCGCCGGAAGACATCGGCTCGGTATTGAGCTACCGCGAAGCCATGGACGGCCAAATTCTGGAAGAGGGCATTTCCGAGGCCGGCGCGCTGGCCAGCTGGACGGCTGCCAGCACCAGCTACAGCGTGCACGGCCTGGCCATGCTGCCCTTCTACATCTACTACTCGATGTTCGGTTTCCAGCGCGTGGGCGATGCCATCTGGGCTGCCGCCGACCAGCGTGCGCGCGGCTTCCTGCTGGGGGCCACCTCAGGCCGCACCACGCTCGGTGGCGAAGGCCTGCAGCACCAGGACGGCACCAGCCACCTGGCAGCCGCCACCATCCCGAACTGCAAGGCCTATGACCCGGCGTTTGCCGGCGAATTGGCCGTCATCATCGACCGCGGCATGCGCGAGATGATGGTGGAGCAGAAAGACGTTTTCTACTACGTCACCATGATGAACGAGAACTACGCCCAGTCGAGCCTGCCGGCCGGCGTCGAGCAGCAGGTGATTCGTGGCTGCTACAAGTTCAATAGCTACCCAGGCAGCGTAGATAAGGGCCAGAGTGCTAAAACGTCCCGGGTGACCTTGATGGGCTCCGGTGCGATCCTGACCGAAGTGATCAAGGCCGCCGAGCAGTTGGCCGGTCAGGGCGTTGACGTGGACGTGTTCAGCGTGACCAGCTGGAGCGAGCTGGCGCGCGACGGTGCGGCGAACGAAAACGCCTTCATTGCGCAGCAACTGGCGTCCAGTGGCGGCCCCATCATCGCCGCCACCGACTATGTCCGCGCCGTTCCGGAAAGCGTGCGCGCCTACCTGCCGGAGGGACGCCAATACGTCACCCTAGGCACCGATGGCTTTGGCCGCAGCGACACGCGTGCCGCCCTGCGCGCCTTCTTCAATGTGGATGCCGTGAGCATTGTGCAGGCCGCGCTGAAACAGCTGGCCCGTGCCTGAATACATGAAATTTTGTAGGACAGACCGAAGCGAAGCGCCGCTCTGTCCTCAACTGATTGGAAATAAACATGTCTGTCATAGAAATCAAGGTCCCTGACATCGGTGACCTGGCCGAAGTCGCGGTGATCGAGCTGATGGTGAAGGTGGGCGACACCGTCAAGGCGGAGCAAAGCCTGATCACCGTGGAGAGCGACAAGGCCTCCATGGAAATCCCCTCCAGCCACGCCGGTGTGGTCAGGGAAGTCAAAGTCGCCATCGGTGACAAGGTCAAGGAAGGCTCGGTCGTCGTCATGCTCGACGTCGCCGAAGGCGCAGGCACTCCCGCAGCATCTGCGCCATCTTCAGAGTCAAAACAGCCCATAGCCCCCGTGGCTAATGCGCCAGCGGCTCCTGTAGTTGTAGCGTCTGCACCTGCTGCACCCATGGCATCTGCCGCCGCTCCAGCTGCTGCACCCACTGCCGCCTCCCTGATTGTTCCTGCCCACACCCCCGGCAGCGCTCCTGTGGGCCTGCCCCATGCCTCACCTTCCGTGCGCCAATTCGCCCGCGAGTTGGGCATCTCCCTGGTTGAGGTCAAAGGCAGCGGCCCCAAGGGCCGCATCACCGAGACCGACGTGCAAAGCTTCACCCGCTCGGTGATGAGCGGCGCCGTGCAAACCGTGGCCGCTGCACAGAGCAAGGGCACTGCCAGCGACGGCGCCGGCCTGGGCCTCATCCCCTGGCCCAAAGTCGACTTCGCCAAATTCGGCCCGATCGAGCGCAAGGAACTCAGCCGCATCAAGAAGATCAGCGGCGCCAACCTGCTGCGCAACTCCATCATGATTCCGGCCGTCACCAACCATGACGACGCTGACATCACCGACCTTGAAGCCTTTCGTGTTGCCACCAACAAGGAAAATGAAAAATCAGGCGTCAAGGTCACCATGCTCGCTTTTCTGATTAAGGCCTGCGTGGCCGCGCTCAAGAAGTTCCCCGAGTTCAACAGCTCGCTCGACGGCGATGCCCTGATCTACAAGAACTACTTCCACATCGGCTTTGCCGCCGACACCCCCAACGGCCTGATGGTGCCGGTGATCAAGGACGCCGACAAAAAAGGCGTCATGCAACTCTCGCAAGAGATGAGCGAGTTGGCGCAGAAAGCGCGCGACGGCAAGTTGAGTCCGGCCGAGATGTCCGGTGCCTGCTTCACCATCTCGAGCCTGGGCGGCATTGGCGGGCGCTATTTCACCCCCATCATCAACGCGCCCGAAGTGGCGATTCTGGGCGTCTGCAAGTCCACCACGCAGCCGGTCTGGGACGGCAAGGCGTTCCAGCCGCGCCTGATGCTGCCGCTGTCGCTGGCGTGGGACCACCGCGTGATTGATGGCGCCGCTGCGGCGCGCTTCAACGTTTATTTGGGCCAGATCCTGGGTGACTTCCGCCGCGTGCTTTTGTGAGGCCTTGCGGGACAGACCGCAGACCGCGTAGCGGACAAGCGCTGTCCTCAACCGATTAACTGAAATAGCGCGCCGACCCAGCGGGCCAGCGCGCTTCCCCACTGACTGCAGGAACGACACATGGCATCCATCGACATCCAGGTCCCCGACATAGGCGACTTCGCCGAAGTCACCGTCATCGAGCTGCTGGTCAAGCCCGGCGACACCATCAAGCCCGAGCAGAGCCTGATCACCGTGGAGAGCGACAAGGCCTC
>JAUSMR010000009.1 GCA_030645955.1 Gallionella sp.
TGCATAATCCGGCGCAAAGTGGACAGTCCTAGCCGGTGAAAGTGAACAGTAAACTCAGGGTCAAAAGCGATCATTATTCCGGAGCAAACTGAACACTTTTTTCAGATTGAATTTGGATTAAAAATCCGGTGCAAAGTGAACGCTTTCCGGCGCAAAGTGAACGCCGAATCCGGAAGAATGTTAGCTTTATTCCGGCGCAAAGTGAACACTTTTCCGGTATGATGTTAGCTCTTTTCCGGCGCAAAGTGAACACCTCAGAGTTGGTTGATTGGTTGAGCATAGTGTTTGATCTTACGGTTCATGTACGTTCGTAAAAAAAAACGAACTACATGGCAAATCAAGCGCTCAGCATCATGAAACTCAGGACACTTATCCGGTTTAAACAGGAAGGTCGCAAGCATCAATTTATTGGCCAGACACTGGGATTATCCCGGACCACCGTGGTCAAATACGTTCAGTATCTGGAAGGTAGCGGCCTGGGCTGGGCGGCGCTTTCCAAGTTGGACGATCACAGTTTGCTGACGCTTTGCCGAAGCGGCAATACCGATAAAGCAGATGACCGTTGGGCGACGTTATGCCAGTTGTTGCCGCACTACGAAAAGGAATTGAAGCGCCCGCACGTTACGCGCCAGACGCTGTTGGAAGAATACCGGCAAGCTTACCCTGAGGGCTATGGCAAAACCCAATTCTTCCAGTATTTGCGCGAGCACCTGCGGCTCGGGCAGGCGTATCAGCCCATCGAACACAAGGCCGGAGAGAAGTTATTTGTGGACTATGCCGGGGATCATTTATATCTGACCGACCGGGACACTGGCGAGCAAACGAAGGTCGAAGTATTTGTTGCTGCCTTGGGCTGCTCGGGTTTGATTTACGCCGAGGGCAGTATGGGACAAACCCTGGAAGAATTCAGTTTGAGCGTATGCCATTCATTTGAATATATCGGCGGGGTAACAGCCTGCGTGGTTCCGGATAATCTGAAGAGCGCCGTTACCAAAGCAAATAAATATGAACCGAAGTTAAACGAACGTTTTTTGGGCTTAAGCCAACATTATGGCACGGCCATCGTGCCGACACGGCCCCATTCGCCCAAAGACAAGCCCAAGGTTGAAAACGCTGTTCGGCAAGTCTACCGGCGTATTTATGCGCGCCTGCGCAACCATATCTTTTACACCCTGGCGGAGTTGAATGCCGCCATTCGCCGGGAATTGGAAGCCCTCAATTCCTTGCCGATGCAGGGCCGCAAAGAGAGCCGCCGGCATTTATTCGAGCACCTGGAGCGCCCGTATCTGCGCCCACTTCCGGCAGAACCCTTTGTGTGGAAACAACAGCGCGAACTGACGGTGCAAAAAAACTGTCACGTGCAATTGAGCGATACCAAGCACTATTACAGCGTCCCATACCGGCATATCGGCCGCAAAGTCAAGGTCTTGTATGATACGAGGCATGTCGAGATCTTTTATCAAAACGAACGAATTGCCCTGCATCCCTACAGCTACAAACAGCATGGATATTCCACTCAAAAGGAACACATGCCCTCCACTCACCGTTTTGTCAGCGAATGGAGCGAAGACTATTTTATTCGCCGCGCCCAGGGCGTCGGGCCGCACACCGTCAAACTCTTCGATGGTATGTTCCGCACCAAAGACCACCCGGAGCAAGCTTACCGCTCCTGCATGGGCATACTTGCCCTGGCCCAGCAACACGGCCATCAAGCAACCGAACAGGCCTGCTTTGAGGCTTTTGAACGCCGGCAATACAACTACACATTCATCCACTACCATTTGCAACAAAACCGTTCAAAATCAAGTACCGTAAAGGTGCTGTCCATCCCCGATGCGCATCAAAATCTGCGCGGAGGCAACTATTACCGAAACAAAAAAGAAAGCGATCCCAATACCTGAAAGTTCTCTTCCATCCATATTCATTCACCAACTCATTTATCATGATCACAACATCTTCCACCCTCGACTTGCTCGCCCAAATGCGACTCCACGGCATGCGGCATGCTTACCAGACCGCCCTGGCAAGCGGCACCCTGGAATCTACCAGCCCCGACGAATGTCTTGCCACTCTCGTTCATGCAGAATGGGAAGAACGACAAAACCGGCGAAGTCAATACCTGCTCAACAACGCCCGCTTCCGACAAAGCGCAGCCCTCGAACAGATCGACTTCTCTGCCAACCGACAAGGCTTGAACAAGGCCAATATCCTCCAATTGGCTTCCTGTAACTTCATCCAACGAGGGGAACATATCCTGATCACCGGACCCACTGGTGTCGGTAAATCATTCCTGGCCACTGCATTGGGTAATACAGCTTGCCTCAAGGGTTTTAAAGTCCTCTTCACCTCTACCGCCAAACTCCTCACCCAACTGCTCAATGACAAAGCCGATGGAACCTATCTCAAAAAATTGAACCACGTTACCCGCTACAACCTCCTTATCCTCGACGACTTCGGCCTGCACCCATTCCAGGAAGCTGATCAACTCATCCTTTATGATCTGATCGAAGATATGACACACAAACATGCCCTCATTCTAACCTCCCAAATCCCGGTCGAACATTGGCACCAACTCATCACACAATCAACACTGGCCGATGCTGTCATGGATCGAATTATCCACAATGCTCACCGAATCGAACTAAAAGGCGATTCTATGCGCAAAAACACCATCCAAAAAGACTAATTTTATACCTTTGAAATCTGCTATGCTGAACACATTCTCCAACTGTTCACTTTGACCGGATATTACTGTCCACTTTGGCCGGAATTATGC
>JAUSMR010000011.1 GCA_030645955.1 Gallionella sp.
CGCTGGCGCAGCATGTCGACAACGCGGTGTTTGGTCAGAAGGGGGCTGCGCGGATCGGCGATACAGTGCGCCGCCGCCTGCATCAGACCAAGCTTGCGATCAGTCGCACCCAGCAACATCACCCCGGCGTCACTGGTCATGCTGCCACCGTCAAAGCGACCCTCCACGACTCGTCGGCCAAGGTGGCCAAATTCAATCTTGCTTGTTCCAAATTCTTCGGTACAGTTTGGCATTGGCAGTCCCAGTTGTGGTTGGCGTCAGATACCAATGACAACGCGCCTTCGGGCGGGACTGCCGACTTATATGCGTGAAATAAATACGAAGGGACTCCCCACTTTCTGGTAACGGCATCAAGTGCCAAGATTGGATTGTGAAAGTCAATCTGAAACCTTTGAAAGGAGAAGTCCCATGAGTGAGATTACACGAGTTGGCGTCGATTTGGCAAAGTCGGTGATTCAGGTCCACGCTGTAGATGCTGTAGGCAAACTAGTCACTAACCGGCAACTGAGCCGAGACAAGTTCCTGCCATGGTGCGCGCATTTGCCGGCGGGCTGTCTGGTGGCGATGGAGGGCTGTGCTGGCGCCCACCATTGGGCTCGCAAACTCATTGCTTTGGGGTTGAATGCAAAGATCATCGCGGCACACCTGGTGGCACCCTATCGGCTGCAAGGCAAAGGTGGCAAGAATGACGCCAATGATGCGGCTGCAGTTTGTGAAGCGGCGTCCAGACCGAAGATGAACTTTGTACCGGTCAAAACCACCGTTCAGCAAGGCCTATTGTGCGTGCACAGACTGCGTGAGGGGTTGAAGGAAGAACGCACAGCGTGCGTCAATCGCATACGGGGAATGTTGACTGAGTTCGGCCTGGTGGTGTCCAAGAGTCCTGAGAAATTGCGCGAGAAGTTGACCGACATGCTGGAGGACGCCAGCAATGATCTCTCAGGGCTGGCGCGTCTGGTCATCGACGAGGCCTATAGCCATTGGAAAGAGATCGAAGAACGCATCAAATGGTGCGACCAGCGCATCAGTGCGCATATCAAGGATGATGCCCAGGCAAGGGCTGCCAAAGAGCTTATGGGAGTTGGTCCGGTCACGGCGTCTGCTGTGGTGGCCACAGTGGGTGACTTCAAGCAATTCAAGAACGGTGCGCAGTTTGGTGCCTGGTTGGGGTTGACGCCACGGCAAAACTCAAGTGGCGGAAAAAACAGCCTGGGTGGGATTACCAAGCGCGGCGACATGTATCTGCGCATGCTGCTGATTCAGGGAGCCAAGTCAGCAGTAATGACCGCGCACAAGCGAGATGACCCCATCTCAAAGTGGTTGCATCAATTGCGAGAGAAGTCGGGTTGGCAAAAGGCGGCTGTCGCAATGGCCAACAAGAATGCGCGCATCCTGTGGGCAATGATGACCAAGGGGTGTAGCTTTGATCCCCGACATGTGAGCGTCAAGCCCGCAGGATTGGCACCGGCGGGGGCATAGTTGATTCGACAACAAGTTAATTTCTGCAAGACGTGAAAAATGAAGATGCAGCAACAGGTTAGACCGGCGGTGGGGAAACTCGATAGCCTGAAAGGGTTTCCTTTGCGTAGACCCGTGAAATAAATGGAGTCCCACCGAGCGGTTCGTATCTGGGCCCGCACGACAAGTGCAACAAGGCCGTCTGTAAATGTGCAGTCTATTCCCGTTGACCGGCAGCTTCACCCCACGTTAAAGCCGAATACCGTAATCAAGGAAAAACCAATTCAGTCAGCGCTTGACTGCGTGACGAGTCCCTGTAAT
>JAUSMR010000026.1 GCA_030645955.1 Gallionella sp.
CTGCCGATCCTGCCGATGGACGAGGTTACCACCAGCTACTACCTGCGCCTGCGCGTGCAGGACAAGCCGGGCGTGCTGGCCGACATCACGCGCATCCTCGCCGACGAACAGATTTCCATCGATGCGGTGATCCAGAAGGAGCCCGCTGAAGGCGAAGAGCAGACCGACCTGATCCTGCTCACCCACCAGACGCGCGAGAAGCGCATCAACGCGGCGATTGCCAAAGTGGAAGCGCTGCCGGTGGTGGCGGGCAAGGTGACGCGCTTGCGCTTGGAACAGTTGGGCTAATCAACCAGTATGTAGGTTGGGTTAGCGGCTTTATCGCGTAACCCAACATTGCGCCTGTTGGGTTACGCAAAAAATGCTAACCCAACCTACAAAAACCGGATTCCCGCCTGGCTGAAAGCCAGTTTATCCTAAGCATGTCGAAGGGCGGGAATGACGAAATGATAGGTATGAAAAAATGAAATACACCAGCACCCGTGGCGGCATGGCCGCAAAACCCTTCACCGAAATCCTGCTCGGCGGCCTCGCCGACGACGGCGGGCTGGCGGTTCCAGACCATTATCCGAAACTGAGCAAAGCCGAACTCGCGGCGATGCGCGGCATGAATTACCGCGAACTGGCGTTCGAGGTGATCAGCCGCTTCGCCACCGACATCCCGGCGGGCGATCTCAAGGCCATCATCAACAAAACATACAACGCCAAAACTTTCGGCAGCGAGGAGATCACGCCGCTCAAAGCCCTGGAACCCGGCCTGCATATCCTCGGCCTGTCCAACGGCCCGACGCTGGCGTTCAAGGATGTCGCGATGCAGTTGCTCGGCAATCTGTTCGAGTACGTGCTGGCCAGGGATCACGCGGAGCTGAACATCCTCGGTGGAACGTCTGGGGATACGGGGTCGGCGGCGGAATATGCGATGCGCGGCAAGCGCGGCATTCGCGTGTTCATGCTGTCGCCGCTCGGCAAGATGAGCCCGTTCCAGACCGCGCAGATGTATTCGCTGCAAGACCCGAACATCTTCAACATCGCCGTGACCGCGCCGTTCGATAGCTGCCAGGACATGGTGAAAGCCGTGTCGAACGACCTGGCCTTCAAGGAAAAATATCACATCGGCACGGTCAACTCGATCAACTGGGCGCGGGTCGTTGCGCAGGCGGTTTACTATTTCCAGACTTACTTCGCGCTGACCCAAAACAACGATGAGCAGGTTTCCTTCGCCGTGCCGTCCGGCAATTTCGGCAACGTCTGCGCCGGGCACATCGCGCGCCAGATGGGGCTGCCTATCGCGAAGCTGATCGTCGCGACCAACGAGAACGATGTGCTGGACGAGTTCTTCAAGACTGGTATTTATCGCCCGCGCCCGGAAACGGTGCATACCAGCAGCCCGTCGATGGACATCACCAAGGCCTCCAACTTCGAGCGCTTCGTCTATGACCTGGTCGGACGAGATGCAAAAATCCTCAAGGGGCTGTGGCAGCAACTGGAAAAGGATGGCTATTTCGATCTTAGCAAAACGCCATATTTCGCCAAGGTGCAGGAATTCGGTGTGACCTCTGGAGCAAGCAGCCACACCAATCGCATCGCCACGATACGCCGTGTGCATCAGCAATACGGCGTAGTCATCGATCCGCATACTGCCGATGGCATGAAGGCCGGGCTGGAGCATCGCGAAGCGGGCATCCCGCTGGTATGCCTGGAAACCGCGCTGCCCGCCAAGTTCGAGGAAACCATCCGCGAGGCGTTGGGACAGGACCCGCAGCGTCCGGCCGGTTACGAAAACATTGAAAGCCTGCCGCAGCGCTTCGACACCCTGCCGCCGGATGTCGCGCAACTCAAGGCATTCATCGCGGCACGCGTTCCGCAGTAAATAAACGGCACCTCTAAAATCACATCCTGCGTTGGTGTTCTGCGGCATGGGAGGCCAACGATTTGCATTTTCGCTTTTTTCTCAAGTTCAATTCACTGCACGCCCGGGAAAGCCTATCGGGGGAAATCAAGCACTGCGTCACCTTTTGCATAGCCAGCTCGCTGTATAATAAGCATATGCTAATATATCAATGTTGTGTATTTGAGGAGATTTGAAGATGCCCGCCAACACCATCAAGGAAATTGATGCTTCCGAACTCGCCCAATGGGTGAATGATGCCACGCATGACGTGCGCGTGATCGACGTGCGCCAGATGCAGGAGATTGCGATGGGCACGGTGCCCAGGGCGGAACCCCTGCCGTTGCACACGCTGCCGGCAAAAGTCCATGAGCTGTCGCGTGAGGAAAAACTGGTCATGGTGTGCCGCAGTGGCGCACGGTCGGCGCAAGCCTGCATGTTTCTCCAGCAACAGGGCTTTTCCAACGTGTACAACCTGCGCGGCGGAATGATGGGCTGGATGCAGAGCGGGTTCCCGGCTTTTCTGCCGGCCTAAGTTCTCAGACGCTCACGCGTAGAACCAATCCTTTCAGATACGCGCCTTCCGGGAAGCTGAGCAGCACCGGATGGTCGGCGCTGGCGTGCAGATGATGGATAATTTGCGCGTCCACACCGGCATCGAGCGCGGCGCCGGCGATGATTTTCTGGAACAGGTCTTCGCTGATGCCGCCGGAGCAGGAGTAGGTGGCGAGCAGGCCGCCCGGCCTGAGCAGCTTGAATCCGAGCAGGTTGATGTCCTTGTAACCGCGCGCGGCTTTTTCGGCGAACGCGGCGGTGGGGGCGAACTTGGGCGGGTCGAGGATGATGAGGTCGAAGGTGCGGCCCTGGTCGCGCAGTTTGCGCAGTGCCTGAAACACGTCCGCTTCCTGCCATTTGGCATGAGCTGCATCTAAACCATTTGTTGTTAAGTTCTCTTCAGCGATCCGCAATGCATCGCCCGACGCATCGATCGACAGCACCGATTTCGCGCCGCCGCGCAGCGCATACAGCGAGAAGCCGCCGGTGTAGCAAAAACAATTCAGCACGTCTTTATCGTGCGCCAGAGTTTCGGTCAGCGCGCGGTTGTCGCGCTGGTCGAGATAAAAGCCGGTCTTTTGTCCTGCCGCGACATCCACCTTGAAGCGCAGGCCGTGCTCGATGACTTCGACGCTTTCCGGCAATACGCCGCGCAGCACGCCATTGCGCAGCTCCAGCCCTTCCAGTCCGCGCGAGTCGGAATCGGAACGCTCGTAGATGCAGGCAGGATTGAATAGTTCTTGCAGAATATCGGTGCAGGTGTCGCGCCAGCGCTCCGCCCCCGCGCTGCCGACCTGCATCACCAGCACGTCGCCATATTGATCGACGACCAATCCCGGCAGGCCGTCGGATTCGGCGTGGATCAGGCGTGCTCCGGTGTTCAGCGCTGTTGACGTACCCTCTCCCCCAGCCTGCACCCTCGCAAGTTCTCCCCCGCCTGCGTGAGAGGGGAGCAGAGCTCGTCGCGCCGCAAGTGCATTGGCAATACGGCGGCGAAAAAACTCCGCGTTGATACTTTCATCTTCACGCCACGACCAGATGCGCGCGGTGATTTGCGAAGAGGCGTTGTACGCCGCCCAGGCGAGAAAACTTCCCGAGGCATCGCGTACCGGCAATGTGTCGCCGCTGAGCGGCGCGCCATCGACGCGCTCTATCGCGCCGGAAAAAATCCACGGGTGGCGGCGCAGCAGGGATTTTTCGCGGCCTGCCTTGAGGATGATGCAGGGTTGCGCAGTAACAGAACCGGCGAGGTGTTGTGGCGCGCCGCGCGGAATATTTTTGCGATCGTCAGGCAACTTTTTATCGCCCTTCGTTCTGTTGCGGAAATCTCTGTTCCCTTGTGATGGGCGGTGCGGTGTGGAAGGTGATCTGGGCTTCTGGCTGGTCATATTTTTTCTTGGGTTTTCTTCTTGGCGCGCGGATGGGCCGCGTCGTAAATTTTGCTGAGATACTGAAAATCGAGGTGGGTGTAAACCTGTGTGGTGGAGATGCTCGCGTGGCCGAGCATTTCCTGCACCGCACGCAAGTCTCCGCTGGATTGCAGCACGTGGGTGGCGAACGAGTGGCGCAGCAAATGCGGATGCACGTTGCTGGTGATGCCTTGCTTGATGCCCCATTCTTTCATGCGCAATTGCACCACGCGCGGCGAGATGCGCTGGCCGCGTTGTCCCACGAATAGCGCGGTTTCGCCCGGCCTGGCAAGCTGGTCGCGTACCGCCAGCCAGCCCTGCAGCGCGGTGATGGCAAAGTTCCCGAGCGGCACGATGCGCGTCTTGCTGCCCTTGCCGGTCACACGCACTTCGCCTGCGTTCATGTCGAGCTGGAGCGGGTCGAGATTAACCAGTTCTGCCAAACGCAGGCCGGAGGAGTAAAACAATTCGAACATCGCCTTGTCGCGTATCGCTTCCGCTGTATCGGCAGGCAAATCGACCAGGCGCGCTGCCTCGTCGGGTGACAGGGCCTGCGGCAGTGTCTTCGGCGATTTGGGTGCGCGCAGTCCGACGCAGGGATTGTCGGTCAGGCCGTGATCGCGCATCAGATAAGTGAAGAAGCCGCGCCATGCCGATAACATGCGTGCCAGCGAACGGCCACCCAAACCCTTGCTATGCAGTTGCGCGATGAAGCGCCGTATCTGATGAATTTTAAGATCGGCTAGTGGTGTGTCTGCGGAAAGGTCGAACAGGCGTTTAAGATCGCGAGCGTAATTCTCCGCGGTCAGTTCGGAATACTGTTTTTCGTTTCGCAGCCACGCCAGGTAGCCGTTCAGGTATTGCTGGTTGGGCGTGGCGACATCGGTCATACGGGTGTCGTCATTCCGGCCTGCGCCGGAATGACGAAAACTGAAGTCCTGACGTTATCCATTAGTGCGCAAGATGCGGATGCAGCGCACTGCTCACTGCTTCGGCAATGCGCTGCAGGAACAACGTGCCCATCTCCGGATAGAAGCGTTGCTTGTCTTCGCTGGACAGCACCAGCAGGCCGATAGTCTCACTGCCGGCGTGCAGCGGCAGATAGGCGAATGAATGTAGCTGCGCGGCATTTTCGCCGAACCAGCCGGCGGTGTCGTGCGCGGCGTGATGCAGGCAGACCGGTTGCGCCTGAGCATCGGCAAAAGCCAGTACCTCGGCGCTGGGCGGGTTGGTCTGCCAAAGACGCAGCGCGGTGTGCGGCACTGCAAAGATATCGCGCAGCAGATGCGGAATCATTTCCCGCAGGGTGTCCAGGTCGCGACCGGCAAACAGGGTAACGACGAACTCATGTACTTTGTGTTGCAGCGCGTCGTTTTCCTGTGCGAGCGCCAGCATTTCGCGCAGGTTTTTTTCCAGTTTTTTGTTTTTTTCGCGCAACGCAACCAGTTGCCGTTCGCTCAACGAAATCGTGCGCCCGCCGTGCGGATGCGGCAGATTGATTTGCACCAGCGTTTCGACATGATCCTCAAAGAACTGCGGGTGGTCCTGCAAATATTGTGCGACTTCTTCAGCTCTCATGTGGTCATTCCCTATATGTGTATCTCGCCAATAAATACCGTAATCGCCGGGCCGGTCATCTGCACGACTGTGCCATCGCCATCCCATGCGATGGTCAGCGCGCCGCCGCGTGTCGCCACATTCACCGGGCTGTCGAGCAGCTCGCGGCGGATGCCTGCCACCACTGCCGCACACGCACCTGTGCCACAAGACAGGGTCTCTCCCGAGCCGCGTTCATACACGCGCAGCCGGATATGATGGCGATTCATTACTTGCATGAACCCGGCATTGACGCGCCTGGGAAAGCGCGGGTGGCGCTCGATAAGCGGCCCCAGTTCTTTCACCGGCGCCTGCTCGACGTCATCCACCACTTGCACCGCGTGCGGGTTGCCCATCGACAGTGCGCTGATGCGCAGCGTCTGCCCCCCAACCTCCAGTGGTTCGCTTGCCGCGCCGTTGCCGCCGTCGAACGGGATGCGTGACGGTTCAAAAACAGGCACACCCATGTTCACCGTCACGCGGCCGTCCTGCTCGAGGCGCGGGCTGATCAGGCCGCTGTGCGTTTCCACCACGATCTCGCGTTTGGACGTCAGTTTCTGGTCATGCACAAAACGCATGAAGCAGCGCGCGCCATTGCCGCATTGTTCCACTTCGCCGCCGTCCGAGTTGAAGATGCGGTAGCGAAAATCAGCCTCTTTGTTCTCGGTTTTCTCGACGATCAACACCTGGTCGCAGCCCACCCCAAAGTGGCGGTCAGCCAACAGACGCAATTGTTCCGGCGTAAGTTCGATGTTCTGGCGCACGCCGTCCAGCATCACGAAGTCGTTGCCTGCGCCGTGCATTTTGGTAAATTTCAATAGCATCTCAATAAATCCATTTGTCGGGCGAATCGCGGTGTCGCGTGCTCGCTCATTCCTCGTCTATCCAATCTGATATGCCTCGTCATTCGCTGTGCGGCTCCTTGCGGTGCACGCGCGACACGGTGGGGCGGAGCCCTCCGGTGCGGGAGCGCGTAGCAGCAGGCTTGCCCGCCCCAAATGCTACGCATCGCCGTGTCCAGCCTGCCATCCCGAAAAATGAATTTCTTGAGATGCAAACGCTACTGTAATTTTTTATGCCGAAAACAATTCGTCGTATGGTCGTTGACCATGCCGACTGCCTGCATGTAGGCATAACAAATCGTTGTGCCGACAAACTTGAAGCCGCGCCGCTTTAATTCCTTGCCCATCGCGTCCGACACCGGCGTGCTGGCCGGTACATGTTCCTGGCTGCGCCACTTGTTCTGTATCGGCTTACCTTCGACAAGCTGCCAGATGAACTGATCAAAACTGCCAAATTCATCCTGTACGTCGAGAAACTTTTGCGCATTGACCACCGCAGCCGTCAACTTCAAGCGATTGCGCACGATACCCGCATCCTGCAGCAGAGATTCTATTTTATTTGCGTCATAATCGGCAATGCGTGTCGCATCGAAATTATCGAATGCGGCGCGATAATTCTCGCGCTTGCGCAGAATAGTGATCCAGCTCAAGCCCGCCTGCGCCCCCTCCAGAATCAGGAATTCGAACAGGCGCCGGTCGTCGTGCAGCGGCACACCCCATTCCACATCGTGGTACTGCCGATAAAGTGCATCATCGCCAGCCCAGGCGCAGCGCTGCGTTTTCATGAGGCTTCGTTCATGACGGGTGTGCGCCGAGCTTCACCGCATCGCGCCACATGCAGCGGTTCATCACCACGGTGATGCCCGCCTCCGTGGCGCGCTGCGCGGCTTCTTCATGAACGACGCCCTCTTGCAGCCAGAGGTTCCTGATGCCAAGTTTGATGCAGCTTTCCACGATAGCGGGCACATGCTCCGCAGCACGAAACACATCCACGATATCCGGCAATTCAGGCAGGCTTTCCAGGTCTGGAAACGCTTTTTCGCCCAACACCTCGGCAACCATCGGGCGCACCGGCATGATGAGATAACCCAAATTCTGCAAGCCGCTCGCAACGCGAAAGCTGGGGCGCGACTGGTTCGGCGATAGGCCCACCATGGCGATGCTGTGTACGTTATGCAGCAGTTGGCGGATTTGTTCCGGTTCGGGATTGCTGAAAGTCATGGCATGCTTGGGATTGTAATCATTGCAGGCGGCACGATAGCATTTTTTTGCGTGATGCGGCGTGGACGGTTTGGGCAAAAACCGTTATGCTGCGCGCCTTCTCAGAACACGCGCCCGTAGCTCAGATGGATAGAGTATTGGTTTCCGAAGCCAAGGGTCACAGGTTCGACTCCTGTCGGGCGCACCATATAATCAAAATGGCCGGGTGAAATCACCCGGCCATTTTTTCACAGTCTAATTGCGGTCAGCTGCTGCAAAAGAAATGCAAAAGCGCCGCTCTGAGGAACTGCCTATTTCAGTTTTTCGATGCCCAGCATTTTAAGTATGCTCTTTTCATAGAAGGGCTCGGAAGTGCCTTTCTTCATCTTGCGGATGAAATATTTTTCAAAAGCAACTTTGGCGACATGCACCCATTTGCCTTCGGCAAACCAGTTTACGTTGCGCGGCGGGATCTGCGGCAATGCCACAAACACCACGCCGGTGTCGCCAAAATCGGCCAGACATACCGCATTCCAGGTAGCCTTGTGGTCTGGCGGATTGCCTTTCAGATCAGCCTCAATATTAAGCACTGTGGCAGTCACCATGGACTCGATCATATAGCCGGTCTTGGGGGTGCCGGTTGGCACGGGCGTGGCTTCCACGGGTGGAATCGCGACGCACACGCCGACGGCGAAAATATTTTTGTATTTCGGGTTGCGCTGATGCTCGTTCACCAGGATAAAGCCGCGCGGATTGGTCAATCCTTCGATGCCGAACACCGCATCCACGCCCTTGAAGGCGGGTAACATCATGCTGTAGGCAAACGGTAATTCATGTTTGCGCTTTTCGATGCCCATATCGTCATGTTCGGTTACATACATCTTGCCTGCTTCGACCTTGGTGGTCTTGGCGTTGCATATCCACTTGATGTCGTGGTCGCGCATGTTGGATTCCAGAATCCCCTTGGAATCGCCCACGCCGCCTAACCCCAGATGCCCGATATAGGGCTCGGCGGTCACAAATGTCATTGGCACCTTGTTGCGGATTTTGCGGCGGCGCAAATCGGTATCCATGATGAAAGCATATTCGTAAGCAGGGCCGAAGCAGGAAGCGCCTTGCACAGCACCCACGACGATCGGTCCCGGATGCTTGGTGAAATTGTCCCATTCGTCATGCGATTTCATGGCGTGATCGACGGTGCAAACCGAATGGGTAAAGCCGCCATGCGGCCCCAGCCCCTCTACTTCCTCAAAGGCCAGCTTGGGCCCGGTAGCGATCACCAGATAGTCATAACCAATTAGCTCACCGTCGTTAAGCTCGAGCTGGTTCTTGTCGGGATGCAGACGCTTTACCCCGACCGAGATAAAGTTGATGCCCTTGCGCTCCAGATAGGTGCGCACAGGAATTTCGGTATCTTTGCGCTCGCGCCACTTCACGCCCATCCACGGATTGGACGGCGTAAATTGAAAATTCTCGCTGTTCGAAATGAGCGTCACCTTGTCTTCGCTACGGATTTTTTCCTGCATTTCGTAGGCCGCCGGCATGCCTCCGATTCCCGCACCCATGATTACAATATGCGCCATGTTTCCTCCTGGTTAATTGAATGGTTCGAAATAACATATTAATAATACGCCCATTCTGCTTAAGTCAACGATAGCCCAACAGAATAACTCGGATCACTTTCGGGTTATTGACACCGTTTTGACAATATGTGCAGCCATTACAGGTGAATGGAGCCGGATGCCGATTTGCTGGCCGCTGCGGGACTTGATCCTCCGCTCACCCGTTCGATCCCCGCCAGATCACGCGCAGAGAATACCGCAGTAAATCCCGCCTGCTGCAACAGCGCACGCACCTGTTCCGCCTGGTCGTAGCCGTGTTCGAACAACAGCCAGCCATCAGGGTTGAGATGATCATTTGCCTGTGCGGTGATGCGGCGGATATCGTCCAGCCCGTCCGCTCCGGAAACCAGCGCGCTGCGCGGCTCGAAGCGCACATCGCCCTGCGCCAGATGCGCGTCGCTAGCGGCGATGTAGGGTGGGTTGGAAACGATGATATCGAAGCGCTCATTGTGCAATGCGCTGAACCAGTCGCCTTGCAACAATCGCACGTTTTTCAGGCCAAGCCGCTGCGCATTAAGCTGGGCTATTTCCAGTGCGGCGGTTGAAGTATCCACTGCCACCACTTCTGCATTGGGACGCGCATGGGCGATGCTCAACGCGATCGCGCCGCTGCCGGTGCCCAGGTCCAGCACGCGGCACGTGTGCTCTCTCCCGGCCTGACGGCCACCCTCTCCCGTCTCGCCAGTGCGAGCAGCTTTGCTGCCGCTCGCGGCGGGGATGCCCCCTGCGGGTGCAGGGAGAGGGGTTGGGGGAGAGGGTATGCGCTGCAATGCCAACTCGACCAGCAACTCGGTATCGGGTCGCGGGATCAGGGTAGCGGGGGAAACCCTGAAATTCAGCCCGTAAAATTCGCGCTCGCCGAGCAGATAGGCAACCGGTTCGCCAAGCAAACGCCGCTCGAATAACGCCGCATAGCGCGCATATTGTTCGTCATCAAGCTGATGTTCCGGGTGAGTGAGCAACCAGGCGCGGTTTACCTGTAACACGGCTTGCAGCAGGCATTGCACCTCGATGCGCGCACTACTGATATCCAGTCCGAGCGCAGTTTCAAGCTGTTTGCTGTGGTGTTGCAGTACCGCCTGGATGCTAATTGAGGACATCTTCCGCCATCGCGGCGAGTTGTTCGGCCTGATGCTCGGCCATCAGCGCGCCGGTAAGTTCGCCGATGTCGCCATCCATGATCGCATCCATCTTGTAGAGCGTCAGGTTGATGCGGTGGTCGGTGACGCGGCCTTGCGGATAGTTGTAGGTGCGGATGCGCTCGGAGCGGTCGCCGCTGCCGACCAGGCTCTTGCGCGTTGCGGCGGTCTTGGCGTTTTGTTCGCGCACCTGTGCGTCCTTGATGCGCGCCGCCAGCACGCGCATCGCCTGCGCCTTGTTCTGGTGCTGCGAACGCCCGTCCTGGCACTCGACCACGACGCCGGTCGGCAAGTGGGTGATGCGTACCGCCGAATCGGTTTTGTTGATGTGCTGTCCGCCCGCGCCGGAGGCGCGGAACGTGTCGATGCGCAAATCGGCGGAGTTCAGCACCACGTCGTTTACCTCGTCCACTTCCGGCATGATCGCCACAGTACATGCCGAGGTGTGCACACGGCCCTGGGTTTCGGTGGTGGGGACGCGCTGTACGCGATGTGCGCCGGATTCGAACTTCAGCACCGAATACGCGCCTTGCCCGACAATTCTGGCAATGATTTCCTTGTAGCCTCCCATTTCGCCGGGGCTTTCCGAAATCACCTCGACTTGCCATCGCTTGCGCTCGGCGTAGCGCGAATACATGCGGAACAAATCACCGGCGAATAATGCCGCCTCGTCGCCGCCGGTTCCGGCGCGCACTTCCAGAAACACACTGCGCTCATCGTTGGGATCTTTGGGCAGCAACTGCACCTGCAACTCGCTGGAAAGTTGCGTCAGCCGTTCTTCCCCTTGTCTGATCTCGGCTTCGGCGAACGCCTTCATTTCCGGGTCGCTTGCCATTTCCTGCGCGGCGCCGATGTCCGCCTGGCAGGCCTGATAGGCGTGGTATAGCTCCACCACCGGTTCGAGTTCGGCGCGTTCGCGGTTCAGCTTGCGGAACGCATCCATGTCCCTGGTGGCTTCTTCGGTGCTCAGGAGTTGAGTGATTTCGAGCAGACGCTCGCTCAGTTGAGCGAGTTTGGCGGCGATACTGGGGTTCATTTCATTGATCTCTCGAAGCAGCAATAACCATGTAGGGTGCATTCCATGCACCATTGCCATTGGTGCATGGAATGCACCCTACGATATTTCACTTTTTATTTAGGATAGGGCTCATTCTTCGGGGTGCAGGTGGTACAGCCGATGGATCACGTCGAGGAAAGCTTCGCGGTCATTGCTATGCACCTGGTTCAGCGCGTGGGTCGGCGCGTGCAGGAATTTGTTGGTCAGGCCGCTGCTCATCGCTTCCAGCACCTTCCCCGGGTTTTCGCCCTTGGCCAGCAGGCGCAGGGCCTTTTCCAGTTCGTGGCGGCGATTGCGCTCGGCATGGTCGCGCAATGCGCGGATAGTCGGCACTACCTCGCGCGATTCCATCCAGTGAATAAAATCGGATACGCCGGAGTCAATGATAACCTCGGCTTCCTTCACCGCGCCCTGTCGTGCGTCCAACCCGTCTTTCACCACTTCGGCGATATCGTCCACGGTGTACAGGAACACGTCGTCCAGCTCGGCGACTTCCGCTTCCACGTCGCGCGGCACGGCCAGGTCCACGATAAACAGCGGACGGTGCTTGCGCGCCTTGAGCGCGCGCTCCACCATACCCTTGCCCAGGATCGGCAATTGGCTGGCGGTACAGGTCACGATGATGTCGTGATGCGCCAACTGCTCAGGCAAATCGGTCAGCGTAATCGCATGGCCGTTGATGCGCCGCGCCAATGTTTGCGCGCGTTCCAGCGTGCGGTTGGCGACGGTGATGCGTTTGGGCGAACGTGCCGCAAAATGCACCGCATTGAGTTCAATCATCTCGCCCGCGCCGATGAACAGCACGTTCTGTTCGGAAATGCTCGGAAAGATACGCTCGGCCAGCCGCACCGCAGCGGCAGCCATCGAAACCAGATTCGCGCCGATCTCGGTTTGGGTGCGCACGTCTTTGGCCACCGAGAAGGTGCGCTGAAATAACTTGTGCAGCAGGAAACCCAGCGTGCCGGCCTGCTCTGCCTGGCGCACCGCCTGCTTCATCTGCCCGAGAATCTGCGGCTCTCCCAACACCATCGAGTCCAGTCCGCTCGCCACCCGGAACGAATGCTTCACCGCCTGCTCGCGCGGCAGGGTGTAGAGATAGGGTTCGATATCTTTGCGGGGCAGATGATGATATTGCGCCAGCCAGTCGATGGCATGGTCTGGTTGCGAAGAGTTACAATACAGCTCCGTGCGGTTACAGGTGGACAGAATCGCCGCCTCTTTCGCTGCGCCGTTTTCCACCAGATCGCGTAGCGCGCTCTCCATCCCGTCCTCGTTGAAAGCGACTTGCTCGCGCACGGCAAGCGGCGCGGTTTGATGGTTAATGCCAAAGGCGAACAGCTGCATCTTGGTATCTGGCGGACGACAAAGCAAAATAGGACGCGAATTATAGTCGGAACGGCGAAGCAATACCATCCGGGGCGAGTCTCTGCTGCTAGAATACTCGGCTGCATAACACCTGCTTGTAACAACACGCAAATGGCCATCAAAGCAACCGTTTTCAAAGCCGCCCTCCAGATTGCCGATATGGATCGCCATTACTACGCCGACCACGCCCTGACGCTGGCGCGCCACCCATCGGAAACCGACGAGCGCATGATGGTGCGCCTGCTGGCCTTCGCGCTATATGCCGACGATGCGCTGATTTTCGGCAATGGCATGAGCAGCGACGAGGAGCCTGACCTGTGGCAAAAAGACCTTACCGGCTCGATCGAACTCTGGATAGTAGTGGGCCTTCCCGACGAGCGTGCAATCCGCAAAGCCAGCGGACGCTCCGGTAAAGTCGTGGTCATCAGTTACGGGCGCGCCGCCGGCATCTGGTGGAACGAAAACCGCGACAAACTGCAACGCCTGAATAATCTCACGGTGCTTAACCTGCCGACTGAAACCACGCTGGCTCTCGCCGCACTTGCCAGCCGCAATATGCAACTGCAATGTACCCTACAGGAAGGTCACATCATGATGACCAGCGATGCGGGGATGATCGAAATCGAGCCGAAGATTTTGCATGGCAGTTTCCGTTCGGCTGACTGATGACGGCAAAGACGCTACCCTGCCCTTGCGGCGCGGCCAGCTACAGCGCTTGTTGCGGCCGTTATCACAACGGCGCCGTTGCGCCGGATGCCGAAGCTATGATGCGTTCCCGTTACAGTGCTTATGTGCTTAAGCTGGAAGCCTATCTGCTTGCCACGTGGCATCCCGATACCCGACCTGCCGAGCTTGATCTTGCGGCGGACAACTGCAAATGGCTGGGGCTGGAGGTGAAGAAATTCATTCAGGAATCGGCGGATTGTGCCACCGTGGAGTTCGTTGCACGCTACAAGACCGGCGGGCGCGCCCATCGCCTGCATGAGATCAGCCGCTTTGCGCGAAATGCGGGGCGGTGGTTCTATGTGGATGGGGAATTTACGGGTTAGCCAGCCGGTGGAAATTCAGCTCTGCCTTGAGGGTTTTTTCAGAAGCTGGTTTTTGTCTTCAGCAGGAACTGAAACGATCTTGTGTTGGAATCGCGGTTAAGAGGGAACGCGAAATCGGCGTGCGTCACGTTACCGAAGGCGGAGCGGGCACTGAGAATACGGAGGCCGAAGCCGACATCGTGGAGCCAGCCGGGATTCGAGATATTCTGGTTTACGCCGCCGCCCCACGCGCGGCCGGCATCGTAGAAGATTGCACCGCCAATGCGGAACAAGCGGAACGGATACCAGTCGGAATAAGCACGCCTCTCAACATTCAGCAGCACGCTCTTATTTCCGCTCTGGTAACGCAGCGGGTAACCGCGCAGACCATTGTCGCCGCCCAGCAGCAATTGCTCGTCAATGCCCGGGTTGCTGACGGTATTGCCCTCAATGGACGCGAACAGCAGGGTGTGTTCGCTCTGCGGTATGTAATATCGTGCGGAGCCGTTCAGCAAATGTTTCTCGCTGATGCCACTCCAGTATTTTCCCGTAAGTGATCCCGATAACAACAAGGCGCTACGGGGCAATATTTCAAAACCGTTGCTTATGTCGCCTTTGTAAACCCATAGATTATTGCTGGAGCCGAGGCTGGTCAACGCGCGGCCTAATTGCACGCTCGATTGAAAGCCCATCGCAACATATTCGGTACGCTCGATCTGATCCCGGTTCTTGAATCTCTGGAAGCTGTCCTCGATGACTTCATAGCGGAAGAACGGTGCGGTCATGCGCTGGTCTGGCGGCGGCTGTACAGGCGGAAGCAGTGTTGCGGCAGGCCCATAGGTATCCGTCCCGTGAGTGAGTCCGATGGAATAGCGGCGTGCACTATCATCGATGAGGCCTTCGGACCAGCCGCCGAAAACCTCAACCGCTTTCTGCGAATGGGAATACTGCCCGATCAGTATTCCGCTGTTGTAAAGAGGGTCGATGCGGTCATCCCGTAACACGGATGCTCCGGCAGCCCATCGGGAGTCCAGTGCATAAAATGGCCGGGCAACGGAGAAAGACTGGTGGTTTCCGTCGCTGAGCCTGCCGAATATGTAGTTTACGTTGTACCACCCCCCAAATGCATGTTTATCGTTAATTTCGAATTCTGTGCCATTACGATCCACATTCGAGATGTTCCTCAAGCCCAAGGCTACGCCGGTACCAAGTAAATTGCGCTCATCAATTGTAATGCCGCTTGTGTTGGTGCCGCCGGCACGGCTGAATTTGAAGCCGGGTTGCAGCGACCAGGAGTCACGTGTCTTGACCTCGATATCGACGATGCCGTCATGGTAGGCAATTGGCTTGATATTTATGTCGTAAAGAAAACGGTTGCTGTGAAGCAAACGCTCCGACTCCTCGACAAGGCGTGCTGACACAGGCTCACCGCTTTTGAACAACAAGGCGTTTTCAATGACGCCGGGGCGTGTTCTTATGTGCAGTCCGTTCACGACCCTGTAAAACCCCCCATTTTCCTTTGGATCGTCCAGATCAAAAATATCCTGGACGTCGATGCGAATCTCGCCGAACATCGCACCGGCGGCCTCAAGCTCGACAAAGGAAGGAATGGTATTTTCCTCGCTTATCTCATTTGCAGTCGCCGGGTTGTGGGGCAAGGCGATGGCGAAATAACAAATCAACAGCCAGCGAGTCCAACATGGGGTCGCGTTTATGCGGATTGAAATGAGGGTCGTTTTCAGGTAAGCCAAAAAAGATTCCGTTCAGATTAGTTTCAGCGCGAGCGTAGCCTTATTTTATCCAGTAAGAAAGGTGCTTGTTGCCTTTTATTGCTGTGATGCCGAGACTCGACGCACCTGGCTGTTCTTCTGAACGCGAACAGGACTTTGCAGGCGGCGCAGAGTAAAATCCACTTTTCCTCAGTAAGTCCATCCCAAATGTCCATACAGTGGTTTCCCGGTCACATGACCTCGGCGCGCAGAAAAGCGGCCGAGACCATGGAATTTATCGATGTTGTCATCGAAGTACTGGATGCGCGCGCGCCTGAAGCGAGCAGCAACCCGATGATCAGGGAACTGCGCGAGCATCGCCAGCGCCCCTGCCTGAAAATACTTAACAAGGCCGACCTCGCCGATCCCGTTGCCACCCAGGTCTGGCTCGATTATTACAGCCGGCAACCGGGTGTCAAGGCGGTGGCACTGAGCTGCAAGAGCGCCAGCGACGCCGCAAAAGTACCCAAGCTATGCCAGCCGCTCGCCCCGCATCGTGACAGCACGCACAAGCCGCTGCGCATGATAATCATGGGCATCCCCAACGTCGGTAAGTCCACGCTGATGAACATGCTGCTCAAACGCCGCGTCGCCAATGTCGGCGACGAACCTGCCGTGACCAAATCACAGCAGTGCCACAACCTGAATGAACGTATGACGCTCACCGATTCGCCCGGCCTGATGTGGCCGAAGATCGAACACACAAACGATGGACTCATGCTCGCTGCCATTCACGCCATTGGCCGCAATGCCGTCATCGAAGAAGAGGTTGCCGAATATCTCGCCAACACCCTGCTGGCGCGCTATCCCGCACAGCTTGTCGAACGCTACAATTTATCAGTTGAAGGGCTTGATGGCGTGGGCGTGATCGAAGCCATCGCCAAAAAACGCGGCTGCCTGCTGAAGGGTAAGGGCGGTGAACCGGACCTGGAAAAAGCGGCGATGATTTTGCTGACGGAATACCGCAGCGGCAAGCTGGGGCGGATCAGTTTGGAGACGCCGGAGTCGCGCGAGGCGATGCTAATGGCAGATGCCAGGTAATCCCTGATTAAAGTTGGCTTCTATTGCTCTGAAATAAAGCGGTTTGCTTGCCGGTATTGGCTCGCAATAGAAAACGGCCTCCAATCAGAATCACTGAAGGTCACCAAGAACCATGGCTCGTTCCCGACCGATGAGGCGTTGCTGAAACTGTTCTACCTGGCGTTGAACAACATCAGCAAGAAATGGACGATGCCGATCCGGGATTGGAAAGCTGCGCTAAATCGGTTTACTATCCAGTTCGACGAGCGGATGCCGCAGCAGTGATGAAATTCCGTTTACACAAAATTCGGGACACCCTCAAGCAGTCAACGTTGCAGGCATCTACTCTGTTGCGTATATCTATTCAAAAAGCTCAGAATGGGTTCCCGTGCGGGTGAATATGATTGCGCCATCATCCTGCAGCTCGTAAATCAACAAAAAATCTCCACCCATATGACATTCCCTGAAACCAGCCCATTCACCAGATAGTTAATGATCAAGGTATTCGGGAGGAAGTGGCTCATCATTTGCAATCAGCAGCAACATCCCTTCCTTCAGGCGATTCATGTTGTAACGCCCTGAATGGCTCAGGCGCTCCCAATCTTTGCTGAACTGTTTGGTTTTGTCGCTACTTCGAGGCTGCTTTGCGCGTTTTAGCTTTGCCGGTTTTTTCGAGGTCTTCAAATAGTGCCTCCGCTGAATCAAACTTCGCTTTTCTCATTGCTCGCGCTTCCTGCATTGCAGCACGCGTTATAGCATTAGGGGCCTTTACTTCGAATGGCAAACCTTCCTGAGCAACAACCTGGCGCAAGAAAAGACGGATTGCATCGCTGAGGTTAAGGCCGCAGGAAGCCAGCACCTCGGTGGCGCGGTCTTTGATGGCTGGCTCAATGCGAGAACGGACATCAGTAGTTTTTAGAGTCGCTAACACAATATATTCTCCTGTATGTGTAGCGACAATGTAGCTACATTGTCGCTAAATGTCAATATGCGCTTTCCCCAGCTATTTAGCCAAACATGTTTGTTATAAATTCGGTCAACAGATAGCAGCTCCAGGCTCAACGCTGAAGTAGTGCCAATCACTGACATCAAACTAAGGAAACGCAGATTAAATGAGTTAAGTGACATTTCGTGGAGGTAGTATTCTGGCTTGATGGCGTCCTGACTGGGCTTGGTGGCAATTCAAGCTTGGATTAGACAAGGTGGTAGTCTAATCCCATGAAAAAAACTCTGTTCTGTTTGCGCATTCCCCATGCAAAAGCGCGGTCGCACTGCAGCGGGTACACAACGCTGGTATTGCAGATCGTGTGTGTCGAGTACGGTACGGAAGCGTCCTGACACCAAAGAACGCCACCATCTAACGCTGCTCACTCAATGGCTCACTGGCAATCGTTCCTTGTCTGAAGTTGCCGACGACCATGGAGTCAGTCGACGGACGCTTATTCGGTGGTTTGCGCCGCTGTGGGAGCGCATCCGACAGCCCCCTGTGCTTAACCCAACTCCAAACGCCATCTACATTCTCGACGGGGTTTACCTGTCAGGCAGAGAGAATGCCGCGCTCATCTGCCGAACCATGACGGCACAGCTCTCTTGGATGTTTGCCGAGAGAGAAACATTGGCAAGTTGGTTGACTTTTATGAAGAATCTTCCTGTCCCTGATGCTGCGGTAGTTGATGGGCAGAAAGGACTCCTGGCCGCCCTCCTTTGGCTATGGCCGCAAACGAAGATTCAGCGGTGCCTTGTTCATATCGAGCGACTGGCAAGAATCAAGCTTACGCGACAACCAAAGACCCGTACGGGCAAGGAATTGCTCACGCTGGTACGAGGACTGTTTGGTGTGCGTACCAGAAGACAACGTAGGCGATGGCTGCGCGCCTATCGAAGCTGGGAACGTCGGCACGCCACCTTTCTCAAGGAACGAAGCTATGGGGAACCGAAGGCAGGCAAGAAACGAACATGGTGGTACACGCATCGAAACATTCGAGCCGCACGGTCACTCATCCGCAATGCGCTCCCGCATCTATTTACCTTCGTTCGTTACCCTCATGTGCCACGAACTACAAATCATGTCGAAGGCGGAGTGAACAGCCGTCTCAAGGAGCTCGTGCATCGGCATAGAGGACTTCCGCAAGATCGAAAACAGGTGTTGGTGTCTGAGCATTTAGCACGAAACAGAAGGCAAAAACCTCCACGAAATGTCACTTAACTCGATTAAATCGTCATTGCGAGGAGCGTAGCGACGTGGCAATCCAGACGTTCGTTTGATATCAAACAACTGGATTGCCACGCTTCGCTCGCAATGACGGATTGAGTGAATAAATCTGCGTTTCCCTAAGATAAATGTAGCGATTACCAAGCTGACAATTTGAAATCCGTTGCCAGTTGGTTGGCAGTAGAAATAAAAAAGGGGCTACGCATCGCGTAACCCCTTGAATTTGGTGGCCCGGGGCGGAATCGAACCACCGACACAAGGATTTTCAATATCCCTTCCAGAGATTCCCGCCATTGCCATGTAATTCTTAACTATTTGATTGTTGTCTAGAACAGGCCGAACTTTGCAAGGGGCGCATTCTACTACCTTCTATGGTTTTGTGTAAATTTCTAAGCTCGATTACACAGGAATTACACAGGCATTTTATTGAATCAGTCAGCAGACCACCGATATTCAAAGTCCTCGGCTTTCAATAAGGTAGCATCAGTCAATTTTTTCTTAATCTCTGCTCCACCGGGCATCATTGGCAGCATGCTGAAATAGTTGCGAATTGCTCCATTGATGCCTGATAAACAGCTCTTTGACTTTATCCAGTTTTGTGGGCTGAACACTCTGTTTGCAGGCTGTTGTTCATTGGCCGCAGCTTCCAGAGCCATATTTAGGCTAATGCCCGCGACCTTTACGATTTCATCCGCCATTGCAGTTCTTGACGACACTTCGTAGGCTTTCGCCGGATTAGGTACACGTTCTGATTGATTGTTGGAGATAGAAAAACACATCGCTATCGCATACAAGTGGTGATACGGCGCATAAGCGCGCATCGCAAGAAGTGTTTCATTCAAATTGAGCGGGTTTCCCGCCACCCACGTTTTGTATACCTGGATCATCCACAAATTGAGCGCCAATACATTTTCCGGTGCATAGTCCTTATTCCTGAAAAGTGTCTCGAAGTATTTGTCGAATATTTTTGTTTCACCATATGAAAGGTTGGGTCTCTGGGAGTGCCAGGCCACAAGATTTTTTGCAAGTCCTGACAACTCGACAACTTGCTCCTTATTTCGGTCTGCGGGTGCGGTCTCCCCGCGTTTTGTGATGAAGTATCCGCTGGGGTATTTGAGTTCGTAAGCCTTTTTGATTGCCAAAACACGCTTATCGTTGCTTCTCAAGTCACGCGCTTTTACTGCGCTCTGTGAGTTCGTGTAGATTGAAATTTTATCGGCTCGATCTCTCTGTGGTATCTCGTAGAATCTGACAAGAATGAAGGCATCATCGACTTTTTTAACCGTTTCGCTGCATGAAAGTATGGTGTTTAGTGATTGGCAGCCGTTAACGACACTCAGTCCATGCAAGGAAAGCATACCGTCATTCAGCTCCATCTTGTTGCACAACGCTGTGATGCCATTGTGGAAGAAGAAAAAATCAGATCGCTTGTCACCTGTAATGGTGCTTCTGATGCCTTTGTTGACTGCATTGCTTGATCCTAGACTTTGGCGCACATTTTTCTGGAAAAGGGTTCCGTCCTTAATACCAGGCAGTTTGATACATTCCTTCAATGGGAGTGCTGCAACAACGACTGGCGTCCCGGCAATTTCATGGAACATGAATTTGCTTCCGACTAGGCTCAGCTTGTAATTGATGCTCGGATTATCTGACTCAGTTGCATATTCGTAACGCCGCCTAAGTTCGTCGTTATCGATTACATGGATCGTGGCATCAAAATCGTCACTTTCGCCTAGCTTTGCCAATTCATTCTGAAAAGTTTCCAGATCATCCTGCGCGGATTCGGTCAGTTCGCCTGTAGTAATTAGCTCGAACGAAACTTCGTAGTCTTCATCCAGCGCAGCGGCGAGTTCAGACAGCTTTCTTTGTAGCTTGGTGTTGGCGACGTTCTGGAGTCGAGCCAAGTCTTTTATTTGTATCCACGAAGATAGCACCTCACGGAGTGGTTCGGCATCAACGACGCCGCCTTGAATGAACTTACCTTGAATGATACGAATCAGTGAATTGTCATCATCGATAATTATGGCATCGATCTGTTTATCTCCCGCGCCATCGGTGATGTCATCCCTTGTTTCGTTCATATCACGAAAAAGCACATTGCGAAGATACCAAGCAACAAAGCGCTGGCCGTCATTGGAAAAGTGTTGATTGAAGTAGTCGGTTGCAATTTGCTTCTTAATCAAGCCGTACATTGAAGTATCTCCATGTGATGGTCAGCGGTGGATGCATGAATTGTTTTTCGAGTACAGGACGCCATGTGCAAAACTCTAGCATACATGTGATTATGTAGCGCAGAGGTTGTTTCTGAATAGACTGTCCGCTCAGTCACGGCGCTTGCAATAAAACCCGCAAGCCCCGCGCCTTCGCTAGCGCAGTGGTGTCGGACAGAGCGCAGAAGGCGATGAAACTGCCCTCTGCTTTAGCACCGTTGCCAAATGTGTCCGCTCCGTTCCCGCCGCCACCTCACCACTGCGCACCTCGCGAAAAAACCTCGCCAGGTGCTTGCGGTTCGCTGTCGGCTAGAGCATGGGTAGTCTGGGAGAGCGCCGAAGGCATAAAGCCGCCATCGGCTTGCGCGCTGTAACACGCTGGTTTCCCTCCGTTGCCGCAGCCGCTTCACGCCGTCACGCTTCATGGCTTAGCCAAAGGCCGCTGCGCCATCAAGCGCTCGCCGTTCGCAGGCTGCTGGTGCAGTGGTAGTCTGGACGTGCAGCCCCCCTATCGACGTTCTGGCATGGCGTTGTCGGATGCGCCGGTTGTAGTGTGGCTGTATCCAACATAACGGCGTCTTATGCAAAGCGCACACGCCGGGCATGAAGCCGCCCGCCCATCGGGTTCGCATAAGAGGCCGTTATGTCTTGCGCCCTTCGGGTAAATGCCGCCACACAAGTCAAGGTCAGCGTCCATCTCCTTCGTCGAGGGGCAGCAAAACGGGGCTGGTGTTGCGCCGCCCCTTCGCTTTTTGCTGCATGGTCGTGCCGGTCTATGTCTTGTCTTGTTGTGGTCGCTTCGCGGCTTATGTGGGGGCGCTTTCCCGCTAACGCCCCCCATCCCCCCAGCGGCCAAGTGAAGCAAAGGCATGGCCGCACCCGCCCGCACTGCCACCCCTTGCCTTGGGTAAACCTGCATCCCCGCGCACCGTCCACTGGCTTGCGCCCTGCATCGCCCGCTGGTTCGCGCAGAGACGGGCAAGGCGAGGCAATGCTTATTCGGTCGGCTACGCAGATTTGGTTTGTTTTTGTGAGGCGTGGTCGCTGCGCGGTATCGTTCACAGCAGAAGTGCATTTTATTTATCGCGGCAACGTCACGGTGCAGGCATGAATCAAGTGCGCCTTCACCGTCACGCCACCGCTGCCGTGTGCGGGTCGTGCGCGTCAACAAAAAATCCATGCCGGACAAAACCCCCGGCACCGGTTTTTTCATTGCCACACACCACCCTGAGAGTCAGGCTTGGTCGCTGCGCGTCCTGTCTTTTATCCCCGCCCGCCCAGCCTGTCAGGCTGCGCGGGGTCGCGCTGCGCTGCTCCTTTCCCGCTCGCCTGCCACGTTTCCCATCCGCCCCAAGGTGGCTCCCTCAATTCTTTCTGAAAGGTAAGGCTTCGGTGGCGTGTACGATCCCAGCTTCGGCGGCTTGCTGCCATCGTGGATTTTTTCGCGCATCTTTGGGTAGCATTTCACCTATTCATCTCCTGCAAGTTCATCCTCACAGCGCAGGCTGCTTGCCTGCTTGAAGCCTGGTCGCAATTCGTGCATCTACAAGTGATCGAATTTCCGCCTCGGTGATTTCCAAGTCCTGCAATTGCTTGGCGGCATTCATGATGCGGCGCTCTGCCTTTTCATGCGCACTGCGCATTTGTCTGCCCAAGCTTGTTCCGCCAATCTCAGACCGGGGAACGGTTTCTTTAAGTGCCAGCAGGTCTATCAAACTCGGATTAGCCAAATCTTCAATGAATGTCTGGCTGACAGTGTTCCACTGGCAAATGATTTTCATGCTGCCTACAAACAGGTGCCCGCCATCGTATGAAATTTGAACCGGATCTTGCAGTGGGGGAAACATCGCAAGGGCACGTAAAATCTCAGGGGAGAATATTGCCCTGCCATGCCATTCACCAATGGCATTCATCACCGCTGTTGCCTCGCCTGATTCAATCGAGAGAAAACCATTTTCATAGGCGAGCAATACCGAGCCAAGCTTCAACCGTTTCCTTTGAAAGACCTTGGTGCCACGTTTGAATTCCTTGAGTGAGACTTGCAGTAAGTTGTTTAACAAGTTGCCCTCCTGTTGCCTACGTTCGCTCGCCGTGTAGCTTGCTCGACCCGCACCCGCTGCCGCGCCAGCATCCGCCCCAAGTGGCTCCCTTAATGCACCTTGGGGATTATTGCCTGCAACCGGCTCCACAGTGCTTCAATGATTACACCTGCGGCATCGTCAGGTTGGCTTTTGCCGGTGTTTTCCAGTAGGGCAGTATTTTGTGTCCACAGACCGAAATTGTTGCGTATCCACGCACCGAGGCCGAAGTGCAAGTAAATCAGGTCATCCCGCGACATGGCAGCAATCTTGTCTGCCTCATCCTTCGGCAACATACCAAGCAGCACACCGACAGCTTGATCGACAGTTACCGGCCATTGATTGTAGTCAGTCATTTTCTATGCCTCCACTCCCACGGTGGCGTTGGATCAGCGTCCACCCATAGCCCACGTTTGGCGGCCTTGGCTTCGTTCTCAGCGTCTGCGTAGGCTTGTCTGTCAGCAGCAGACTGCGTGCGCTCGTAGGCTTTGTAATGCCACGCCATGCCTGCGCGGACTTGCTCAAGGTTCACATCCCTGCCGCCTGCCAGCACTTTGCCCAACTCCCGCCCGTAGCGGTCGCGCTTGTCGGTTTCCACAGTCACGGCTTTATTGAAAACCATATCGCTCAGGTTTTGCTTTGAACGATTGCCGAAAGGTTGTTTTTTCTCTGGTGCATCAATTCCAGTCAAACGAATTTTGTGCTGCACCTTATCCGCATCCAACACCGTGATGGTGTCGCCATCAGCTACACCGACGACATTGCCACTGAAGTCAGCCCATGCAGAGAAAGAATAGGCCAGCGCTAGGATAGCTAGTAGCAATTTCACTTGATTAAACACTGCCACCCATCCCCTCGACAAAGGTGTCAATGAAAGCCTGAATCTTGTCCGCGATACGTTCAAGGATAGATTGGCGTTCCAAGATTTTCGGCTTGAAGCTCAACGCTTCGACAATTTCCTGGTCTCTTGGCATTCGGTTAGCGAAGACATAATTTTGCAGCAGCTTTTCCAGTTGCGCGGGGTTGATGTTTTCGTCGGCGCATAGCTGCTCGAAAGCGGTTTGCTTGTGCTTTGACCAATAGCTTTCAAATTCGCCAATCACATCGGCGTTGGGTTTCAGCTTGGGCAGGTTCTCTTCTATGAATTCCTCGATCAATTTGCGCTTGCTGCGAAGCTGCACTTCACCGGCAACCAGGTCAATGATTTCCTTCTGGCGCTTCTTGGCATCTTCCGGCTTGAGCTTATTCAAGCTCACCAGCAGGTTGAGGATATATGCCACATTGATTTCATCACGGTGGATCAGGCTCAACTCAAAGTCCACATCTTCCAGCACGGATGCCTTTTCGCCCTCGCCCGGTTTCTTCACCTTGTCATGCAGGTCGAGGTATTTGCTCTTGTAGTCTTCAAACTTTTGCGGCTCAAGCGTCAAATCGGCCTCATCAAAATCGGCAAAGGTGGTCAGGATATTCTTGATGCGCAGCAGTTCCCTGAACCGGATCACAAAGGCCAGCTCGGCCTTTTCATCCGGCAGGGCATCAACGCTCTTGACCGTGGGCGCAATTTTCAAAAGCTCGACCGTCGCCGCATTGAACTGCTTGACGTAATCCTCATACGGCTCCAGCAGCACGGTTTCCTTAGCGTTCTTGTTCGAGAACAGGGCAATCGCTTCATCCGTGGCGGCTTTCAGGTTGCGGAAGCACACGATATTGCCCTGCGATTTCTTGTCGTTCAGGATGCGGTTGGTGCGCGAGAAGGCTTGCACCAAGCCGTGGAACTTGAGGTTCTTGTCCACGTACAGCGTATTCAGGCGCGGGCTGTCAAAGCCGGTCAGGAACATGTTCACCACCAGCAGAATATCGACCTGCCCCTGCCGCACCCGCTTGGCGATGTCCTGATAGTAGTTGTAGTACGCCTGGTTGTCGGCGGTGCTGTATTTCGTGCCGAACATCGCGTTATAGTCGCCGATGAATTCGTCCAGCTTGTCGCGGCTGCGCGCATCTATCTTGCCGCCTTCGATGATAGGCGGTTCATCCGGGATCAGGCCATTGGTCAGCCCGTTTGCGTTCGGGTCTTCCTCGTTGGCGGCGTAGCTGAATATCGTGGCGACCTTGAGGGGATTGGCCGCGTCTTTCTGCTTGTCCTTGAACAGCTCGTAATACTTGATAAGCGTCTCAACGCTGCTGACGCAAAACATCGCGGTAAAGTCAGGCCGCTTGGTCTTCTGGGCATGGTAGGCCAGAATGTAATCGACGATCTTGCCCAGCCGCTTCGGGCTGTCCAGCAGTTCCTTGGTATCTATCGCCTCGACTTCAATATCAAGCTCGTTGAGGGTGTCCTTGCGTTTATATTTGCCCACGTACTCCACGGCAAAGCGCAGCACGTTCTCATCCTTGATGGCATCCACGATCACATACTTGTGCAGGCACTCGCCGAACAAGCTCTTGGTGGTTTGTTTTTGAGACAGGCTGCCCGCCGCGTTATCGGCAAATATCGGCGTGCCGGTAAAGCCAAACATTTGCGCGTTCTTGAAGAACTGCTTGATATTCTGGTGCGTCTCGCCAAACTGGCTGCGGTGGCATTCGTCGAAGATGAACACAAACTTTTTGTCTTGCAGGTGGGTCACCTTGCTCAGGTAATGTTCTTTGACGATGGCATTGTTGAGCTTCTGTATCGTGGTCAAAATCAGCTTGTTGCTGTCATCGTTAAGCTGCTTGACCAGCGTGCGGGTGTTGGTGGTTTCGTCCACGCTGCCCTTGGCAAAGCCGTTAAATTCCCTTGCGGTCTGGTAGTCCAGGTCTTTCCTGTCCACCACAAACACCACCTTATGCACCTTGGACATGCGCTGGATGATCCGGCTTGCCAGAAAAGAGGTCAGCGTCTTGCCCGAGCCGGTGGTGTGCCAGATATAGGCATTGTCATTGCTGTTCTTGACCCGATCCACCAGCTCTTCAACGGCGTAAAACTGATAAGGGCGCAACACTTTAATCACCTGCTCTTCGGTCATCACCATGTAATGCGTAATCATCTTGGCGATATGGCAGGGCTTCAAAAACTCAGCGCTGAATTCGTGCAAATCGGACAGGCGCTTGTTGTCCCTGTCCGTCCAGAAAAAGGATTGCTTGAATGACTGTTGCTTGTTGTTGGCAAAATACTTGGTATTCACCCCGTTGCTGATGATGAACAACTGCACGTATTGAAATAGCCCGGCGCCCGCATCGTAAGAATCGTGCTGATAGCGGTTTACCTGATTGAACGCCACCTTGAGTTCAGCGCCCCGGCGCTTGAGTTCGATCTGCACCAGCGGCAGGCCATTGATAAGCAGCGTCACGTCATAGCGGTTCTTGCGCTTGCCCTCCATGGTCACTTGGCTGGTCACCTGAAACTCGTTCAGGCACCAGTCATCGCAGTTCATGAAACTGATATACGCGGTATCGTTGTTATCCCGTTTCAGCGCAAACTTGTCGCGCAGGATTTTCGCCCGCTCGAATACGCTGCCCGTATTCAGGTGGTTCAGGATGCGCTCAAACTCGGTTTGGGTGAGCGTGATGTCCTGGTTGTGGATTTCCAACTGGCGCTTGAGATTGGCGAGCATCGCCGCTTCATCGTCAATCGCCACGATGTCATATTCCATGCCGTCGAGCTGGGCGATCAGCGCGGCTTCCAGTGCGTATTCGGATTGGGTATTCATGACGAGTGTGCTAGACAAACATCTGCTGCAACAAGCCTTGTTTGTATTGCTTCGCGGATGCGAGCTGGGCTTGGGTGCTGGCGATCTTGTCGTCGATGGCCGTGAGGAAGTTGGCGATTTTGGTTTGCTCTTCCTTCGATGGAAGATGAACTTTTACCTTTGCCAAATTGCCTTTGGAAATGCTCAACACCGAAACACCTGTTGCAAGGGTTTTAATTTGCAAACGCACGGCTTCGCTTTGCATCAAATATCCTCTAAATCCCAAAGCCATTTGATTTGAGAAATCCCGTGCAATATAGGTGTGCAGGCCGGAAAGCAATTTTTGGTTGCCAGTGCTAATAATTTCTATTGCCTTCCCAACGTCGGCATAATCTTCGGATGCGTCAGCAATAACCAGATCGCCAACCTTGCAGTAGCACTCCTCTGGAATCCTGCTTATATCAACAGTTGGGTTGATGAAGGGTACAACTTCATTTTCAATTTTGAAGTTGCTTTTGAATTTCGTGTGAATATCCCCATAGTGAATATTTTTAACTGCACCGGCCTCATAGTTGAGCAACTCTCGGGAAAATGAATTGGTTTGGGCGAAAGTGAAAATGTCGCCAATTGTTTTCTCACCCCACGCTGAAAAGTCTTGCCCCTTTTCATCCTTGAACCGCAGCTCTTGGCTGAAAATTTGCTGCATCACGCCTTTTTTGTATTGCTTCAGTAGCTCACATTTCTGGGTAAGCTGGGAGATTTTTCCATCAACCGCCGTGAGGAAGTTGGCGATTTTGGTTTGCTCCTCAACGGATGGGAGTTGACACTCGATCTTAAGGAATCCTTTTTTATTAAGGACTCGGTTTCTTCCTGCCCCACCGGGAGAATTCAACTCTAATTGATACTTAAAATGCCGCGTCGGATAAACATATTGAAAGAATTCCCCTATCGCAATTTGTTCATCAAAAATGTAAGTAGGGAATCGGTGCGAGACAAGTCCACCGACATCTTCTTCCTTTGCTATAGCAACAGCGCCTTCCCACGCAAAGGTAATATTCACAATCAGATCCCCCGGATGCACCTGGTAAAGTACATCCATATCTATTTTTTCAGGTTTGGAATCTGGTTTTTGGAAGGTGCCTTTAAAATGACTTCTAATGCCTAACGCCATGTAGTTACCCGATGGCTTCGGCACTGGCCTGAGTTTGGGGTGTAGAAATTTACTAAATTGGACAGCGCCCCACGCTGGAAAGTCTTGCCCCTTGTCATCCTTGAACCGTAACTGCGGCACGCTCATTTCCTGCCCCGCTTTTTCTGCGTGACGGCTTTTGCCACGTCTTTCAATTCTTCCAAATCTTGCGCGTCGGCGGCAATGGCTTGCACCGCTTTGCGCCGGGCATCGAATTGTTCATACAGCGCGTTAACCTGTTGTTCCATTTGCGCGTGGCTGATGCGCCCGGTGGTGGCGAGGATGCGCTTGTCGTTGAAGGTAAGGAGCTTGTCCACGTTGTCGCGCCAAAATGGAAGGGTAAGGTCTTTGCGCTCTTTCACGCGCAGCTCTGCCGTTTCCAGAAAGATCACGGTCAGGCGGTTGAGGCTGTCCACTTCATCGGCATTCAGGTAGTTTTTTGCAACAGTGATGTCTGCCTTGCGCACGACGTGGCCTTTCCAGGACTGGAGGTTCATGTTCGGCGCGTTGGCATCGGCGCGCTGGCTGATGAGTTCGGCGGCGGTGAGGCCAGTCACAGCGTACAGCAGTTTATTCTGCGTTTCGGCAAAGAACATTTGTGTGGCTTTGTCGGTGGCGTCGTAGTCGCTCGACAGGGCAAGCAAGTCGCGCACTTTCTGGTAAAAGCGCAGCTCGGAAGCGCGTATGTCGCGGATGCGCGCCAGCAGCTCATCGAAGTAGTCGGCGCGACCATCCGGGTTTTTGAGCCGTTCGTCATCCATCACAAAACCTTTAATCAGGTATTGCTTGAGATGGGTGTTCGCCCACTTCCTGAATTCCGTCCCGCGTGGACTGCGCACGCGGAAACCTATCGCTAGAATCATATCCAGCGCATAAAAAATGATGTTGTACTGCTTGCCATCGGCGGCAGTTGTTAAATAATCCTTAACAACTGAAGTTTTATCCAGTTCCTTTTCTTTCAGTATCTTGGATATGTGTATGCTGATATTGGGAACCGAGGTGGCAAAAAGTTCTGCCAACTGGCTTTGGTTCATCCAGACATTACCGTCGCGGGCGTACAGCGAGACAGCCGCTTTACCGTCAGCGGTGTGGTAGATAAGGAGGTTTTGGTCGTTGGGTGGATTTTCCATGACTTCCTCCTTTACGCCTGTACAAAAGGCGGCTTGATGCCCAACTCTTTGCAGAATGCCGCAATCGTAGAATCCGTGGCATGGCTGGCCTTGTCCAGTGCTATCAATTGTGCCGAGATTACATCCAGATCAATCGCCTCATCCGCCTCGAAGGTGTCCACATAGCGCGGGATGTTCAGGTTGTAGCCGTTGGCCTTGATACTGGTGATGCTCGCTACGTGGCTGTATTTCTCTTCGTTGGTGCGTGCCTTGTATGCCGCCACAATTTTGGCAATGTGCTCCGGGCGCATGATGTTCTGCGTCTTCACCTTGTCGAAGTGCTGGCTGGCATCTATGAACAAAATGTTGTCGGGATTCTTGCGGCACCGCTTGAACACCAGTACGCAGGTGGGAATGCTGGTGCCATAGAAGATATTGGCAGGCAGGCCGATCACGGCATCCAGACAGTTCAGTTGCTCGATCAGGTATTGGCGTATGTGGCCTTCCGCTGCACCACGGAATAACACGCCATGCGGCAATACCACGGCCATGGTGCCTTCTTCGGCGAGGTGGTAAACCATGTGCTGCACAAAGGCCATATCCGCTTTGCTGCTGGGGGCGAGTTTGCCATATACGCTAAAGCGGTCATCGCTCATGTGTAGCTGGCTGGCGCTCCAGTGCGCCGAGAAGGGTGGGTTGGCGACGATGGCATCGAAGCGCAATTCCTTGTGCTGCGGGCGCTCCAATGTGTCTTCCTGGCGGATGTCGAAATCGGCGTAATGCACGTCATGCAGGATCATGTTCATGCGCGCCAGGTTGTAGGTGGTGCGGTTGAGTTCCTGCCCGTATATCTTGTCCACCTTGTTGGCTTCGCGCTTCACCCGCAGCAACAGCGAGCCGCTGCCGCAGGTTGGGTCATACACGTTCTTGAGGTTTTTGTTGCTGCTGGTCACCAGCTTGGCCAGCAGGGTGGAAACGGGCTGCGGCGTGTAAAACTCCCCGGCTTTTTTCCCCGCGCCGCTGGCGAATTCGCCGATCAAGTATTCGTAGGCATCGCCCAGCACGTCGGCGGTTTTGTCCGACAGGTTGAAGTCTATCTTGTCGAGATGCACAAGCACCTTGGCGACCAGTTCGTTCTTTTCCTTTTCGGTTTTGCCCAGCTTGGATGAGGTTAAATCCAAGTCTTCAAACAGGTTCACAAAATCATCGGCGCTGTCGGTGCCCATGGTGCTTTGCTCGATGTTCTTGAGTATCTTGGTCAGATCATCCAGTATGAAGTTGTGGGCTTCGCTGTCATCGTTGTCGTCTTTGCGGTTGCTGCCCTTCTGGGCGATGGCATGGAACAGCTCGGAAGGCTTCAGGAAGTAGCCCAGTTCGCTCAACGCGGCATGTTCCAGTGCGGCGATATAGGCTTTGCCTTCCTTGGTGTTTTCCTTGAGGTCGGCGAACTTGAGGTTTTCTTGTGCCAATTCGGTATCGGCAAAGCGCTGGATTTTTTCGGACAGATATTTGTAGAAGATAAAACCGAGAATGTAATCGCGAAACTCATCGGCACCCATCTTGCCGCGCAGGGTGTTGGCGATATTCCAAAGCTGTTGTTGTAAGCGGCGGCGTTCTTCTTCTGACATGGTTTTTAGATTATTCTGGCTCCCGTAGCGGACTATTATGTCACGGGGCTGGTGGGTAGGGCTATGCCATGCTTGAGCAGCCGCTGGACTATCGTATCGGCCAGCTCGTTTTGGTCGGGTTGCCCGGCCTGCTGCGGGTACGCCATCCCCTGCAAAATTTCCGCTTGCCGTTGCCTGCCCACTTCGCCGTAGCTGGTGAGGGTCGTAAGCACGCTATCATGCCCGAGGTTCTGGCTCCATGCCTTGGTTTGCTCGTGCGTTCTACATTTTGAATAGCATAATTGCACAAGCGTATTTCTGAAGCTGTGCGGGTTAAAATAAGGAAGTCCCGCCTTGCCGAAGGCTTCCTTGAAGATGGCGCGTATCGGTGTTGCAGTGCTCCAGTGCTCACGCTTTAATCCGGCTGCCTCAAACTGCTGGCTTGTTCCAACGGCAAGCTGCGTCTTGGGGAAAAGCGGGTCGTCATTGCTCCAGAGTTGTTCTGTTTGCAGATAGGTCACCCAGTCCTCGACGATTTTGCGAATTTCTTCGCCCACAGGAAAAAAGTCGGTAGTGAAGGTTTTGCGGAATTTGGTCTTCACGTCCCGCGCATCCTGATACACGCATCCCTGCGCAATGCTGACGTGCTTCATCTTCATGGATGCGATGGCGCTGTCCCGTGCGCCCGTCAGGATCGTGAAGGCGAACAGGGCGCGATTGCGGCGTTCAATATCTGTGGTTTCTGGCATCATGCTCAAGGTGTGCTTGATCTGGTCCAGCGTCGGCCAGCGTTTCTCACGTTTGGCGGTTGCGATGTGGGTGTCGTTCCTGCCCAGATTGAAATAATCCGCATCGGAATACTTGATCCTTTTTTTGTAGCCGGGTTCGCGGGACAACCACTGAAAAAACTGTTTCAACTGGTTGAAGGTGGCGTGCAGGGTGGCTTTGCTGAGTTGCTCGCCTGTCCGTTGGGCTTTTTGTTCGGCAAGATGTTTTTTGAAGGCAATCGCCTGTTCGGTATGGAACAGCTTGAAGTCGCGGTGCTGGGTGCAATTCTCGAAACGTGACAGTGCGCTCGCCACGCCGTCCAGTGATGCTTCACTGAGTCCCTTGGCACCCTTCAGAAAGGCAAGATACTCGCGCTTGATTCGTTCATTATTTGCATTGTGTTTGGTCATGTTGCTTCACTCCTTTTCAAGTCACTGTTCACGCTGGGTTGCTTACTATCAACTATGTGTCGCAGTGCTTGCGGGAGTGTGATGTCCTTTCGGTCACGTAATTGAATCAGCCTTGCTAAACCGATACGCTGATTCATGATCGTGTAACAGTCAGGGCAGATAGCAACAAGGTTCCAGATTTTTTCGGTTACAGACTTAAAATCCAACATGCCACCGTCGGGCATTTTGGGTGCGCGGCACTTTAAGCAATAGATTTCCCCCGGCTTGCATTTTTGTTTATTTTTTTCGTTCCTCTTACGGTGGAATGCCCGAAGGTCGCTGCCCATAATTATCATTGGCTTCCTGTCGTCGATAACCGGAAGCCCTGCCTTGATCCAGTTGCGTACCGTCCCCTTGTAAACGTTGTACAGGCCGGTGGCCTCATCCACGGTGTAGGTGCGGTGGATTTTGGCGAGGTTGGGGTTGTGGCGACGCTTCTTCATTGCTCAAGCCCACGATAAAAACGTACAAGGGTATGGCTTAGTAGAAAGGTACACGGTGGGCGTGTCATAACATTTCTGGAATTGGCTGATTTGACACGGCGGGCGTGTCATATTGACCTGCTGACTGTTTAGGGTCGCTCGCTGGGCGGGCTATATCAGCTTCATTTGACCCGCCGGGCGGTGGAGTGATTCTAATTTTCAACGGTGGCAATGGATTATGTAGTCTCCATGTGCTCACCGGCCTTTCGGTCGCCTTGATGTCGAGCTTGCCGCCGCATTCGTCGATGGCGAAGAAGGTGAGTGCGTAGAGGTGAGGGCGTTTGCGGTCGCCATAGCGAGATACGAGAATCAACTCACAGTCGAGTAGTTCCTGCCTTGCCTTATTGAGTGTGTCGCGTGATTTCCAGCCGCGCTTTTCCATGATTGACCATGCCAGACATAGATCGCCGTTGTTGAAGCCCTTGAATTGCGCTAGGAGGTCATACAGCAGCTTGATGGCGTGAGCCGATAGGTTGATGTATACATGGCTGGCCAGCAAGCAGTGAGGCATGGCGGCGAACCCGCCTGGCTCACGGCGTTCAGGTGATAGCCAGTTTTTCTTTTTCTGAACCACGAGACACTAGGCTTTTGCTAGTTGTGCTTGCGCCGTGCTGGTAAATCGGCCATCTGCATTCAGCCAACTATCCAAATCTTCCTTGAAGTAGAAAATCCGACCACGTTTCATGAACTTAGGCCCGGTGCCATTGCAGCGCATCATGGCCAGCGTTTTTTCAGATAACCCAATGTATGCAGAAGCATTTCTCGTATCAACTCTTCCGTCTGGGTACATCACTACTTCTGTGGCGCGGATGTTATTAGTCATATAGTTACCTTTTTATGTGTTGTGAGACAACACAAGAATACGTCATATAAAAATGTATTGCAATAGAACACGTGTGGTACTAGAATACATTAGAACACCGCAGAACTTTCGACACGGAGGATATAAAAATGGCGACAGACGACAAACGCAAAAGTGGGGGCGGTAAGCTCTCCAGATCAGAAACGGTAACGGTCAGGCTTGATCCTAAATTGCGATATTTGGCGGAGTTGGCGGCGAGAAAGCAGCGCCGTACTTTATCCAGCTTTATCGAGTGGGCGCTTGAGGACGCACTTAGTCATGTGCAAATTTATGATGGCAGTGGCCACAATGACCCCGACCTAAGTGTCGGTCAAGAAGCTGCTCAACTTTGGGATGTTGACGAGGCTGATCGTTTCGCAAAGTTGGCAATTCGTTACCCGGAATTACTTACGCATGAAGAGCAGGTCATCTGGAAGTTGATTAAGGAAAATGGTCGGCTTTGGCGAGGTGTCTGGCGAGCGTCGGACGATATTTGGCAATGGAAAATTGAAGAGAGTTCTTTGATATTTGACTGCTTGCGCGAAAATTGGGAAACCTTTAAGAAGGTTGCCAAGGGAGAAAGCCCCAAGTCCAGTTTGCCATCATGGACTAAGTCTCGGCCTGCTGGCGAGAAGAAGTCGCCAGTCAAAGGCTCCTTTGATAATTTTGATGATGACATTCCATTCTAGGAGGTTGTGATGGCCAAAACATTTTCCAAACTTACTCGCCCGATGATGCGCAAGCTCAAGCAGGGTCAGATTATCAACGAGCACGGTATCACTTTCGAGCGTCAACCAAGTGGCGATGGCGTGTTTACCGTCAACATAATGGTGGACGGGCAGCGTATTCACCGCGTAATAGGGCGGGAGGGTGACGGCACAACTCGCACACAAGCTGAGGATTTCATCGAGAAGGTGCGCCGCGATGCGCGGGAGAATCGTTTAGCACTGCCGAAAGGGCGCAAGATTGCGCTGTCGTTTGGTGAAGCTGCGGAAAAGTATTTGAATCGTCTCAAAGAAGAGGATGGCAAGGATTTGGTAATGAAACGCCGTCGCCTTCACTTGCACTTGATGCCGTTTTTCGGAACTGCGCCGCTCGGCAAAATAAGCGGCTTTGATATTGAGCGCTACAAGAAATTTCGCCTTGAGCAGCCCGCGCAACGAGGCAAAACAAAAGACGGTACGCCGGTATATGTCGGAATTACGAAGCCAGGCACTATCAACCGCGAACTGGCAGCGCTCTCGCACCTATTCAATAAAGCTATTGAGTGGGAATGGATAGATCGCCGCCCAGCCAAGATTCGACTCTACAAAGAGGGCAGTGGGCGTATCACCTATCTGACTATTGAGCAAATGAAAGTCTTGATCGAGTGCTCCAAACAAGATCAGAACGCGCAGATTTATCCCTTCATTATTATTGGCCTGGAAACCTCAATGCGCCGCATGGAAATTCTCACCATTCGCCGCGAAAACGTCGATTTACAACGGCTGACAATCTACATTCCCAAGGCCAAGGCAGGTGCGCGTGAGCAGCCCATCACCCAACATTTGGCAAAGTTTTTGGAAGGGTATATGGCGGGTCTGCAAAAAGGTACACCGTGGCTATTTCCATCACCGGGCGCGAAGGAAGGTCACACGATGGAAATTCGCAAGCCCTTTCGCCGTGTAGTTGAAGCCGCAGGCATGAATCCCGATGAAGTAGTGCGCCACACCTTGCGCCATACTGCGATCACGCATCTGGTTCAAGCAGGTGTTGATCTACCCACCGTTAAAAGAATCTCCGGTCACAAAACTTTGATCATGGTTGAACGCTACGCTCACCAGAATGGCGAGCATATAAGAGAAGCTATGAGAAGTTTGGAAAAGCGATACGGTGAAAGAGCCTAAGCCTTTGGAATCCTTGTCTTGAGGAGATTTTCCAGTACCTTGGCGCGTATATCTTTACTGTTTTGAGTATGTGTTGTAACAGGTTCGCGGCAAGAACTATGTACAAGCCGTAGTGCGCTCATTGGCTTGCTAACCTTTGAGAAATGGTTGGTAGAGAAGTCAAAAAACAACTGACTCTCTCTATCTTTATTTTTCATCGCCTTTCTCCGTAAATTCTAGTTTTGCAATTACCCATTGCTCGTGGGTCGAATAGTCATCAAGAGATGTTGTTACAATAGGTTGAGCTATTTTCTTGTCTAAGTCAATAACCTTACCTTGGGCCTTTCTTGGTCTTGATGTTGGGTCAAACCGAAAGAGTCGCAGTATGTTTTGTGGAGCCACCCCTTCATACTGAACAAACTTTACCATTTTTTCAGCCGTGTTCTCTTTTACTGAAACAGAGTCACTATGCAGCGTAGTTGCCAAGCTCTTCGGATAGGGTTCAATAAACACAACTCTTTCGATACCACTTGCGACAATATGTCTAGCACAAGAGTGGCACGGGAAAGTTGTGCAAAATAAGGTAGATCCTACAATGCCGGCCTTTTCCCCTCTAGCGACAGAAAGAATTGCCTCCATTTCTGCGTGAACGGCCCTTGAATACTCAATCAACTGTTTAATATCTGTCTGCTTTAACGCAGACCTAACCTGATCAACTTTAGTATTTTCAATTAATAATGGTTGTAACTTGCTATAAGCTGCTTCATATAGCCCATCTTTACGTTGGTCGTTATGGCAAATCTTTCCTTCCCATTTATAACAGCGATGGTCACCAATACCGTCCTCTTCACCATATAGGCCACCACCATATTTTGGAACATCGTTCCTGCCTAACCCGATTATTTCTCCCTTTTTACTTACTACCACAGCTCCGACTTGCCGGGAAAGGCAAGTAGAACCTGATGCCTGGGCATGAGCCGTATGCATCGCTGTTTCATCAGATGTCGGAGAATGAACTGGTATCCCGAAGAGTATTTCAAGGTAACGCTCAAGCGAACTCGTCAACTCGTCTTCATTTGGATGGTCATTTCGGACAAAAAAATCAGCTTTATGAAATGTATCGCTTACATGCTGACCAAAATCATCGTCCTCTCCATAGTCTTTCTCGATTATCTTGATAATTTCTGCTTCGCCTCGGCTACCCTTTTTTAATCTTGCTTTCCTGACATCTTCAGGTGCGAATATTCCAAATACCCAAAAAATATTTCCATAGGTTTCACGGAGCAAGTCAAGTTCTGCAGGATGCTTAAGTGAATCTATGATGTGTGCCCGACGCAAAGACTGCGGAACCATTGCCTCACCTTCTTTGGCTGGTTTAAGCCCCTCACTCTGCCTAATTAAATGAATGTCCTCTATAATTTTTGCAGCCAAGTAGTTAGCGCCAAATTTTTTCCTAAGATCATTGCCAGTTGTTTGATATATCGAAATTCGATCACTCCCCGATAACCCATTCGCAATAGGTTTGGATATGAGCTTTGCACTCTTTGCAATTATTTCACTAGGTTTGTGAGAAGCTACCTTGTATCCATACTGATTTACAAGCGTGGATGTCAGTATCTCTTTTGCTTTGGTGCAACCTGATGCGACTGGGCCAATAAGAGCGATTACTAATTCTTGGGTTAGTCGGTCTTTTGGTGTTAAAAGCTCGGCCTCCGTAACCGATGCACTTTTCTGATTTGGTAGCGTAGCGACCGAGCTTTTAGTAGCCATTATTTATCCATATCCTTTTATATAATTCTGGCAGTATTACACAGGAATTACACAAAATGAAAAAAGGCTTGTAAGGGTTCAACCCTACAAGCCTTAAAATATTTGGTGGCCCGGGGCGGAATCGAACCACCGACACAAGGATTTTCAATCCTCTGCTCTACCGACTGAGCTACCAGGCCATTTTTACTGCATTCCTCCGCCAGCCAAGAAAATCAGCCAACGCGCGAAGCCGCGCATTATACCGATAACGCGCCAAATGACAAACCCCGCCGAAGCGGGGTTTGCCGGATTGCACAGAATTTAATCAAGCAATCAAACGACAGTTACATCATGCCTTCCATGCCACCCATGCCACCGCCACCCATACCGCCAGCAGCAGGTTTGTCTTCCGGCAATTCAGCCACCATGCACGCTGTGGTCAGCATCAGTCCGGCGATGGAGGCTGCATTTTGCAATGCAACGCGCGTCACTTTGGTTGGATCAACCACACCCATAGCCAACATGTCGCCATATTCGCCGCTGGCTGCGTTGTAACCGAAGCTGCCCTTGCCTTCCATTACCTTGTTAACCACAACAGATGGTTCGTCGCCGGCATTCTGCACGATGGCGCGCAGTGGGGATTCCATTGCACGCAACACGATAGTGATGCCTGCTTCCTGATCGTGATTGTCGCCTTTCAGGCCAGACACTGCGAGTTTAGCGCGCAGCAAAGCTACGCCGCCGCCGGGAACGATGCCTTCTTCAACGGCAGCACGGGTTGCGTGCAAGGCGTCTTCCACACGCGCCTTCTTTTCCTTCATTTCAACTTCAGTAGCCGCGCCAACCTTGATCACCGCTACACCGCCAGCCAGCTTGGCTTTGCGTTCCTGCAGCTTTTCCTTGTCGTAGTCACTGGTGGATTCTTCGGCTTGCTTGTTGATTTGGCCGATACGCGCCTTGATTGCATCATCCTTGCCTGCGCCATCGATGATGATGGTGTTGTCCTTGCCCACTTCGATGCGCTTCGCTTGACCCAATTCCGCCAGGGTCGCTTTTTCCAGAGACAGGCCCACTTCTTCAGCGATGACAGTGCCGCCGGTCAAGGTAGCGATGTCTTCCAGCATGGCCTTGCGACGATCACCGAATCCGGGAGCCTTGACGGCGACGGTCTTCAGGATGCCGCGAATGTTGTTCACTACCAGTGTGGCCAGCGCTTCGCCATCCACGTCTTCAGCGATGATCAGCAATGGGCGACCGGCCTTGGCAACTTGTTCCAGCAAGGGCAACAGGTCGCGGATGTTGGAGACTTTTTTGTCGTGCAGCAGGATGTAGGGGTTTTCCATCAATGCCAGTTGACGATCCTGGTTGTTGATGAAGTAGGGCGACAGGTAGCCGCGATCAAACTGCATGCCTTCCACGATGTCCAGCTCATCTTCCAGACCGGTGCCGTCTTCAATGGTGATCACGCCTTCCTTGCCGACCTTTTCCATCGCAGCAGCGATCTTCTCGCCGATCACAGTGTCGGAATTGGCGGAAATGCTGCCCACCTGAGCAATTTCCTTGCTGGTGGTGCAAGGCTTGGAAATTTTCTTCAGTTCTGCAACGGCTGCGATGACTGCCTTGTCGATGCCGCGTTTCAGGTCCATCGGGTTCATTCCGGCGGCCACAAACTTCATGCCTTCCTGCACGATGGATTGTGCCAGCACGGTTGCAGTCGTCGTACCGTCACCGGCCACGTCGGAGGTCTTGGAAGCAACTTCCTTGACCATTTGCGCGCCCATGTTTTCGAACTTGTCTTTCAGTTCGATTTCCTTGGCGACAGATACGCCATCCTTGGTGATGGTTGGTGCGCCGTAGGAACGGTCCAGCACAACGTTACGGCCTTTCGGACCCAGCGTTACTTTTACAGCATCGGCCAGAATGTTGACACCGGCAACCATCTTGTTGCGTGCTGCGTCGTGAAATTTTACGTCTTTTGCTGCCATGTTTTTTTCTCCTAGAAATCAGTAATCATGAGCCAAGTTCAAAGCTACGGTGAGGCAAGGCGGCAACGAACTCGTGACGAAGACAGTGCATCAAGCACGGCTGGGAACGAGTGAGGATGCCAACGCCGTATCACCGACGATTTGAGCTTGGATTAGGCTTCGACTACGCCGATGATGTCATCTTCGCGCATGGTCAAATACTCCTGACCGTCCATCTTGAACGCCTGGCCGGAATATTTTCCGAACAACACGCGGTCGCCAACCTTGACGGCCATCGGCTGCAACTTGCCGTCGTCACCTGTTTTGCCTTTGCCTACAGCGATGATTTCGCCCTGGTCCGGCTTTTCGGCGGCCGCATCGGGAATCACGATACCGGAAGCGGTCTTACGCTCTTCTTCCATGCGCTTGACGATGACACGATCGTTCAAAGGACGAATTTTCATACTTAGTTCTCCTAAATCAGTGGGTTGATTAAATGCGGAGGCGGGGTTTTATGGCTTTGTTAGCACTCCCATCCTGCGACTGCTAATAGTAAGGGCAACCCCGCCCGATTTCAAGAGTGGAGTTGGGATTTATTTTTGCGCGGGGAGGGCGACTTTGTTATCGGTGCTGAATTGGTAATCGTGGAAGATATGTTCGGCAGTCAAGACCTGATAGGTGCCATCGGCATTGCGATGGGTCGTATCCTTGAGGCGATAGGTGTAGTGGCCGCAAGTCCAGCAATCATAATTGCGCATGTGGGTGCACAGGCATATCTTGTCCTTGACGGAAATTTTCCTGGCATCAGGATGCAACGCCAGCTCGCGGTTATACGCTTCTATGTATGAGCAATTGCCGTTAGCATCAAGGATGTAGCCATAAGCCTCGCAGTTCGGGCGAATGCCGGAGCCAATCGCCGGACAGTTTTTCAGCATACGCATCGGATAACCGGTCGGTGACAGCATATTCACTTCGATATCTTCTTCGCTGGCCTTGAAGTATTCCTGCTGGACTTCTGCGGGTATGCCGCATTCACCGGCCACGGTAAAGCGTGTTGCCACTTGAACGGCCGCAGAACCTGTTTCCAGGTAACTTACCGCGTCGCTGCCGGTAAAAATTCCGCCCGCCGGGATCACCGGAATATCCAGCTTTTCGGTTTGCAGATATTGCTGGATTTCGGTGACGATAGTGCGCAAATCATACTGCGCCCAGTCCATCCCGAAGCCGAGATGCCCGCCCGCCAACGGGCCTTCCACCACGATGAAATCGGGCAGACGGTTCAACCGGGCGTTCTTGCGCAGAAACAGCTGCAAGGCGCGTAACGATGAGACGATGATGCCCAGTTTGGCATCGTGAAAACGCGGATGATCTTCCATTAATGCGAACGAGCCGAGGTGCAAACCGGCTGCCAGCGTGATGCCGTCTATACCAGCATCCAGTGCGGTTATCAGGCGGGTGCGCAAAGTTTCGCGCGGCGCGTTCATCGTGAGCTTTTCCATGCAGTTGACGAAAATCATGCCGTCGCCGCGTTTGGCTTCCATGGTTTTACCGACATGCAGGCGTGTCGCTTCGGCAACCTGCGCCAGGTCGAATTGCACGATCGATTTGTCGGCTTTGTGGACGTTAAGTTTGTATTGCTTTTGCTTGGTGCTGACAAATTTTGTTTTGTAGCGGCGATCCGTTACGGTAGGCAGCATCGCGTCGGAAATATGTCCGATCCCGCCCAGACGGGCGGCTTCCAGCGCCAGTTCGGCGGTGGAAATATCCACACCCATCCCACCGATTATTATTGGCACTAACTCACGCTTGCCAAAGCGCAGGCGGAAATCATCAACACGTTTCATTGCACTATTCTTTCTTGCTGCAAAAAAGTCGAGATGCGAAGGATGCCACAGATGGGACAATCCTCAAAGCAGAGTTGAACGAATCCGGACTAAAATTGCCTTAAAACCATGTTTATTCCAGCAGCCTTCGGTAACTGCGTAAATAGCCGCAAAATCCGTTATGCTTTCCTCTATGCCCAACAACGTTCGACAAACTGACAGCAACGATCTCCTTGTTCGCAGCCATGCAGCAGTGTGGCATCCATGCACGCAGATGAAGCACCACGAAAATTTCCCGTTGCTGCCGATTGCGCGCGGCAGTGGCGTGTGGTTGTATGACTACGACAACAAACGTTATCTGGACGCGGTGAGTTCCTGGTGGGTAAACCTGTTCGGGCATTGCAATCCGCGCATCAACGCAGCGATTACAGACCAGCTCGGAAAACTCGAGCATGTAATGCTGGCAGGCTTTACCCACGAGCCGGTAGTGCAGCTTTCGGAACGTTTGGGCGAGCTAGCGCCCGAAGGTTTGGGCCACTGCTTCTATGCCTCGGATGGCGCATCGGCTACGGAAATCGCACTGAAAATGAGTGCGCATTATTGGCGCAACAGCGGCAAGCCTGACAAGACTCAATTCCTCAGTTTGGAAAACAGTTACCACGGGGAAACACTGGGTGCTTTGTCGGTGACGGATGTCGCGTTGTTTCGCGGTGCCTACGGCGCATTGATCCGGCAACAGGCCACGGTACCCAGCCCGGACTGGCGCAAAGCCGCTGCCGGAGAAAGCTCCGGAGCTTATGCGTTGCGTTGCGCCGCCGCCCTTGAACAACATCTACAGAAGTTTCACAAGCAGCTGGCTGCCTTCATCATCGAGCCGCTGGTGCAGGGGGCTGCGGGCATGGCGATGTATGACCCGATCTATTTGCAGCGTGCGCGCCAGCTTTGCGATGAATATGGAGTGCATTTGATTGCGGACGAAATTGCGGTTGGCATGGGGCGTACCGGCACGCTGTTCGCCTGCGAACAGGCTCCAACCCATTCCCATCGAACCCACCCCCATCCTGGTTGCCCCCTCGCTTCGCTCTCCCCCTCTGAAGGGAAAGGGGCGATTGCCCCCTCCCTTTCAAGGGGAGGGTTGGGGAGGGGATGGGGGATAACCCCCGACTTTCTCCTGCTCTCCAAAGGCATCACCGGCGGTTATTTGCCGCTGTCCGTGGTGATGACGCGCGACGAAATCTACCAGGCGTTTTATGCCGACGAAACCGTGCGCGGCTTTCTGCATTCGCATTCCTATACCGGCAATCCGCTGGCCTGCCGCGCCGCGCTCGCCACCCTGGATATTTTCGCACAGGATAATGTGCTTGCCGCGAACCGCGATAAGGCAGCGTATCTGAATGAGATTGCCCGGCCATTGCGCGAGCATCGCGCGGTGCACAACTGGCGTAACACCGGCATGATCTGGGCATTCGAGGCTGAGAGTCCGCATCGCGATTTTGCGCAACGCTGCTTCGCGCTGGCGCTGGAAAATGAATTACTATTGCGCCCCATCGGTAAAACGGTATATTTCATGCCACCGTACACCATTAACAATGAAGAAATGGATTTTCTGGTGAATCGCACCTTGCAAATTATTGATCAACTGAGTTGAACGTCATGCGAAATCTGTTTGCCGCGCTGCTATTTGGTTTTTGCCAGGCCAGTCAAGCCGCACCGGCGACGCTGCCCGAGCCAGTGCGCGATGCGCTCAGGCACGCCAATATTCCGCTGTCCAGCGTTGGCATCGTGGTGCAAAAGACTGATGCCCGCACTCCGCTGCTCAGCCAGAACGCCAGGCAGGCGATGAACCCCGCTTCCACGATGAAATTGCTGACCACCTTTGCCGCGCTGGAAACGCTCGGCCCCGCCTATCGCTGGAAGACCGAAGTCTACCTCGACGGTGTGCTGGAGAATGGCGTGCTGCAAGGCGATCTGGTTTTCAAGGGGTATGGCGACCCCAAGCTGAACATCGAACAATTCTGGATGTGGCTGCGTGAATTGCGTCAGCGCGGGTTGCGCGAGATACGCGGCGACATTGTGCTGGACTGCAGTTTTTTTGAGTCCGGCATCCACGATCCTGCGGAATTTGATAACGATCCGACACGCGCATACAACGTCGGCCCCAATGCGTTATTGCTCAACCTCAACGCGCTGCATTTGCGCCTGATCCCGAATGCCGCTCAAGCCGACGCCCTGCTCGAACCGAATCTGTCCGGCTATGTGATCAGAAACAACATCACAACTGCCACGAAACAGCCATGCAAAGGGGGCGATACCTACAAAGCACGTCTGGAGGAGCGCAACATCGTGCTGGAAGGCACTATTCCTGTGGATTGCGGCGAGGTGGATGACTATTTTTCCCTGTTGCCGCACAGCGATTATTTCTTCGCGGTGTTCAGCTCGCTGTGGCAGGAGCTCGGCGGCACGCTGCAAGGCAAATTGCGCGTGGGAAGTGTGCCGGCCAATCAGGTTGCGTTTTCCACACATCTATCTCCTCCGTTGTCGGAAGTGATACGCGACATCAACAAGTTCAGCAACAACATCATGGCGCGTCAACTGTTCCTGACGCTGGGAACGATACCCACCGCAAGCGATATAACAGATTCTTTGCGGAAGCCGGTTTTGCAGAACCGCCCTGCCATGACAGAGGTGAATACGCTGCAGTCAGGCATAACGAATACAGGCAACCCGACCCCCGCAACATCTGACGCCGAATTGGCACAGCATGACTCAGGATTTGCTGCTTCAGCGGACGAACAGCCGCAGCGTTGCGACCCATCCGCCAGCATCGCGCGCAGCACCGCTGCCATGCGGCAATGGTTGGATACACAACGGCTGAAATTTCCCGAGCTGGTTCTGGAAAATGGCTCGGGGCTGTCGCGCGCGGAGCGCATCAGCCCACAGAGTCTTGCCGAGCTTTTGCAACGCGCCGCACACAGCCCGTTCTCCGCTGAACTGGTGGCGTCGCTGCCGATATTGGGGATGGACGGCACGATGAAAAAGCGTTTCAAGGATAACGAGATCGCTGGGTATGCGCATCTCAAAACCGGCATGCTGGAAGGTGTTAAATCCCTGGCGGGTTATGTGCAGGCGCAAAGCGGAGAACAGTGGGTCGTGGTGTTCATCATCAACCATCCGAATGCCAAACATGGACAGGACGCACAGGACGCGCTGATCGAGTGGCTGCAAAAACGGCATTGACCGGGCAATGCAAAATCAACTTCCCTGACGCAGTGATAGAGCGCGCTGCGCACACCGGAAAACGGCGTATCAGCCGGTTTCACCCGATTGGCAAACAGCTATCAATTCGCGGCAATCCTTGATGACAGGCAAGCATTTTGTGCCCTGACAGACCCAGGCGCTGACGCCCTGTGACAAAGGTTTCGCCAGCGTCTCCGGCAAGCCAATGAATTCGCCTTCCAATGCCAGGATCAAAGTGCCGGGCCAATAGTGCTGCAACAGTTGCCGGCGCCATGCCGCGCTTGCCCCCGGCGCACTGCGCAGGATAACGATTTGCGGCGGTGCGAGATATTCCTGCAACACCATCAGCAGGCTCATGAAGCCCGCCGGTTGCTGCGCCAGCGCCGGATAAAAAAGCTTCAGCGTACGTTCTGCAGCTTCGAGGTAGCGCGCCTCCCCCAATAGATGGCCGAGGCGCTGCAAGGCGAATGCCGCGATGCCATTGCCGGACGGCATCGCATTGTCATGGCCTGGCTTGGGGCGATGAATGAGTTTTTCGTGATCGTGGCTGGTGAAGAAAAATCCTCCCTGCTGAATGTCCTCGAACTGTTCCAGCAATACGCCGGCGAGTGCACGGGCAAACTCCAGGTCTGCCGGGCGAAACTCCGCCTGCAGCAATTCCAGCAGTGCGTCCAGCATGAAGGCGTAGTCATCCAGATAGGCATTCAGATGCGCCTTGCCATCTTTGCAGGTCGCCAGCAGGCGGCCGTTCTGCCACATCGCGGTACGGATAAAGTCCGCCGCGCGCTGCGCCGAGACTATCCACGCCGGTTCGTCCAGCATCCTGCCCGCGTGCGCCATGCCTTTGATCATCAGCGCATTCCAGCTGACCAGAATTTTTTCGTCGCGCCCCGGGCGCACCCGGCTGGCACGCGCGGCGAACAGTTTTTGTTGCGCGCTGGCGAGCAACTGCTCGGCCTGCTCCGGCGGCAGATGGCGCGCCTGCGCGATGGCGTCCAGCGGCTGGGCAACGAGCAAATTCCAATGCCGGTTTTCAAAGTTGGGCGGCTGGTCCAGGCCGTAGTGGTCGGCCGCGATGGCATACTCCTCGGCGCTCAACAGGCTGGCGGCCTGCTCCGGTGTCCACACGTAAAACTTGCCTTCCTCGTGTTCGGAATCCGCATCCAGGCTCGAATAAAAACCGCCCTGCGGTGACTGCATCTCGCGCATGGCCCAGCCGGCGATGCCCTGCGCCACGCGTCTGAACGGTGCCTCGCCGGTCAGCACACAGGCATCGGTGTAAAGCGCCAGCAGCGGGCCGTTGTCGTACAGCATTTTTTCGAAGTGTGGAATCGCCCAACGCTCATCCACACTGTAGCGGCAAAAACCGCCGCCCAACTGATCGTGGATGCCGCCATCCGCCATTTTGCGCAGCGTATGGAGCGCCATGCGGCGCGCATCCGGGTCGCCGTCGCGCACGGCGTGCCGCAGCAGGAATTCCAATCCGGACGGTTGCGGAAACTTGGGTGCACCGCCAAAGCCGCCGTAAACGGGATCGAAAGCCTGGCGCAATTCGTCGCATGCGTTGTCCAGCGGCGTATCGCTGAAACTGACCTGGTCTTCCGCGCTCGGCAGGGTGGCACCAAATGCTTGCAGCAGCGACGCGTTTTGCCTGGCAATATCATCCCGGCGCGTGTGAAAAATCCCGGCCACATGCTCCAGCAACTGCACAAAACCGGGCAGGTTGTAACGCGCCTCTCTGGGAAAATAAGTGCCGCCGAAAAACGGCGTTTGATCCGGCGTCAGGAACAGGGTGAGCGGCCAGCCACCGCTGCGCTGGTTCAGCATCGCATGGGCGGCCTGGTAAATTTGGTCGAGGTCGGGGCGCTCTTCACGATCCACCTTGATGTTGATGAACAGCCGGTTCATCACCGCCGCGACCCCGGCATTCTCGAACGACTCATGCGCCATAACATGGCACCAGTGGCAGGCGGAATAACCGATGGAAAGCAGGATCGGTTTATCCTGCTCGCGCGCGCAGCGCAGCGCTTCCTCGCCCCACGGAAACCAGTCCACCGGGTTGCCGGCATGCTGCTGCAAATAAGGGCTGGTCTCCTGGGAGAGGCGGTTGGGCATGGTTGGCTCAATAAAATTATTTCAGCCTGGAAAAAGCAGTTGGCAGTTTTGTTAGTGCGAATTTATTCACACTAACAATGAGCTATGTGCGAATAAATTCGCACCTGCGCTTGTCGCAGTCATTCTAACTTCAAACAAAAACTTCCGCACACTGCGTGAGTTTTGATTTTCAGTATTTTCAGGGAGTAGGGCGGAAGCCCCACTGGTGCATTCCGCCGCAATTTAAAAACCATTCGGCGGGAGCCGTGTTGCGTTCCGTCCTGCGCAGGCTGCGCTATCCATCTGACAACGCAGCCAGTTTAGCCGCTAAACGACTTCCTTGAGATCAACTCCCAAAACAGCCGACACGCCTTTCCCATAATCAGGATCGGCTTTGTAGAAGTGCTTTAATTGACGCACCTGAATGAACCCGGGTACGACTTTCATCGCACCGACCAGATTGTCAACCAACTGGCGTTTCTGATCGGCACTCATCAAACGGAACAAATTCCCGGCCTGATAAGACCTTTAAGGCCTCTCCTCCGAGATTACGCGAGGTCGAAGCGATCGAGGTTCATCACCTTGTTCCAAGCCGCTACAAAATCATGGACAAACTTCTCCTGCGCGTCCGAGCTTGCATAGACTTCAGCCAGGGCACGGAGCTGGGAGTTCGAACCGAAGACGAGATCGATACGGGTGCCGGTCCACTTGAGTTTGCCGGTTTTGCGATCGTGCCCTTCAAACACGTCCTTGGCGTCCGACACCGCTTTCCATTCCGTGCCCATGTCGAGCAGGTTCAGGAAGAAGTCGTTGGTAAGCGTCTCTGGCCGCTGTGTAAAGACGCCGTGTTGGGTCTGTCCGACGTTGGCATTCAGGACGCGCATGCCGCCAACGAGCACCGTCATTTCGGGCGCGGTCAGGGTCAGCAGTTGTGCCCGATCGACCAGCAAGGCCTCGGCTGGCACGCTGGTGCTTCCCTTGAGGTAGTTGCGGAAGCCATCGGCGATCGGTTCGAGCACGGCGAAGGAGTCCACATCGGTTTGCTCCTGCGAGGCGTCCATGCGACCCGGCGTGAAAGGAACCGTCACGGCGTGACCGGCATCCTTCGCCGCCTGCTCTACGCCTGCGCACCCGGCTAGCACGATCAGATCCGCAAGCGAGACCTTCTTGCCGCCGGACTGGGCGCTGTTGAACTCGCTCTGGATACCTTCGAGGGTTTTCTGCACTTTCGCCAGTTGCTCAGGCTGGTTGACCTCCCAATCCTTCTGCGGCACCAGACGGATGCGGGCACCGTTCGCACCACCGCGCTTGTCGGAGCCGCGGAAGGTGGATGCCGACGCCCAAGCGGTGGCGACCAGGTGGGAGATAGACAGCCCGGAGGCGAGAAGCCTGGCTTTGAGGGTCGCGATGTCCTTGTCATCGACCAGCGGGTGGTTCACGGCAGGGATCGGGTCTTGCCAGATCAACGCTTCTTTGGGCATTTCCGGGCCGAGATAGCGGGCGCGCGGGCCCATGTCGCGGTGGGTCAGCTTGAACCAAGCCCGGGCGAAGGCGTCGGCGAACTGGTCCGGGTTCTCGTAAAAGCGCCTCGAAATCTTTTCGTAAACGGGGTCGAAGCGCAGGGAGAGATCGGTGGTCAGCATGGTCGGCGCGTGACGCTTGGCCGGGTCGTGGGCGTCCGGAATGCTACCGGCGCCTGCGCCATGCTTCGGCGTCCACTGATGGGCACCCGCCGGACTCTTGGTCAGTTCCCAGTCGTAGCCGAACAGGTTCCAGAAGAAGTTGTTGCTCCACTTCGTCGGCGTGCTGGTCCAGGTGACTTCCAGGCCGCTGCTGATTGTGTCGGCGCCCTTGCCTGTGCCGAAGCTGCTCTTCCAGCCCAAGCCCTGTTCCTCGATGCCGGCGGCTTCCGGCTCGGGTCCCACATGTTTCACATCGCCGGCGCCGTGGGTTTTGCCGAAGGTGTGACCGCCAGCGATGAGCGCAACCGTCTCTTCGTCGTTCATCGCCATGCGCGCGAAGGTCTCGCGGATGTCCCGCGCCGCAGCGATCGGGTCCGGGTTGCCGTTCGGGCCTTCCGGGTTCACGTAAATCAAGCCCATCTGCACGGCAGCGAGCGGATTTTCGAGATCCCGCTCGCCGGAGTAGCGTTTTTCAGCGCCCAGCCAGGTTGTCTCGGCGCCCCAGTAGGTGTCTTCTTCCGGCTCCCAGATGTCCTTACGCCCGCCGCCGAAACCGAAGGTCTTGAATCCCATCGATTCCAGCGCGACGTTGCCGGTGAGGATCATCAGGTCGGCCCATGAGATTTTGCGGCCATACTTTTGCTTGATAGGCAAAAGCAGCCTGCGTGCCTTGTCGAGGTTGACGTTGTCGGGCCAGCTGTTGAGCGGGGCAAAGCGCTGGTTGCCGCTGCCGGCGCCGCCGCGGCCGTCGCTGATGCGGTAGGTGCCGGCACTGTGCCATGCCATGCGGATGAACAACGGCCCGTAGTGACCGAAGTCCGCCGGCCACCAGTCCTGCGAGTCGGTCATCAGCGCCAGGAGATCCTTCTTCACGGCCGTCAGGTCGAGGCTCTTGAATTCTTCGGCGTAGTTGAAGCCCTTGTCCATGGGATCGGACAGGGACGAGTGCTGGTGCAGGATATTCAGGTTGAGTTGGTTCGGCCACCAGTCCTGGTTCGACTTTCCAGTGCCGGCGGTGTTATGGAATGGGCATTTCGTTTCGGTTGACATGTGTTTCTCCTTTGACAGTTTGAATCCAACGACTCGGTCCGATTTGGAGTCCGAGTACCGAGCTTATGACACGCGGGTCACCGTGAATGTGCCGCAGGCACCCGCACCTTTTGCGTGGACAACGCGTTCCGGCGCGCGTTCACGATTGAAGTGCGCCATCTTCTCCATCAATTGATAATCGGCAATCAGCACCGAGCCGCACGGCCCGGCGGTGAGGCTGTTCTGGTTGTCGCCAACGGGGTTGCCTGCGGCGGTCGTCATAACTGGACATTTGTTCATGGTACGCTCCTTAAAATGTGATGTATGGTTCGTTGGCCATGAACACAATTTAGGCGGCATCCACAAATTTATCCAATTGATTTTTCAAACCGAGGTGATTTATTATTCAAATCACTGGAGCACTATCTATGACCTTGAACGAACTGCGATACATCGTCGCCGTGGCACGGGAGCGCAACTTCCGCCGCGCGGCTGAAAAATCCTTCATCAGCCAGCCCGCGCTGTCTTTGGCGATAAAAAAGCTGGAAGATGAGTTGGCGCTCAAGTTATTCGAGCGCGGCAAGAATGGGATATCTATCACGCCGATTGGCCTGCAAATCATCGAGCAGGCACAACGTGCACTGGAAGAAGTCGAACGCATCCGCGAGATCGCCGTACAGGGACAGAACCAGCTTGCCACGCCGTTGCGCATCGGCATCATTCATACTGTCGGCCCGTATCTGCTGCCCGATCTGATCCCCGTGCTCAAAAAGATTGCTCCTGACATGCCGCTGGAAGTTGAAGAAAACGTCACCGCGAATCTGGATGCCGCGCTGCGCAACGGCAGGCTTGATGTCATCATCGTTGCGCTGCCGTTTGGCGACGCCGGCATCCTCACCCGTCCGCTGTATGACGAGCCGTTCGAGGCGGTGGTCAGCAACTCCCACCATTGGTCGGCACGACGCAGCATCCGGGCACAGGAGCTTGCAGCAGAAAAAGTGTTGTTGTTGGACTCCGGGCACTGCTTCAGCAACCAGGTCGCCGAAGCCTGCCCGGAACTCAACCGCAAGGGAGCAGAGATACAGCAAGGTACTTCGCTGGAAACCATCCGCAACATGGTCGCCTCCGGATTGGGCATCACCGTACTGCCCGCTTCCGCCAACAGCAAGCGTTATCGCAGCCGATTGTTAAAGGTTATACCCTTTACCCGACCTGTTCCTTCGCGACGCATCGCACTGGCCTGGCGCAAAAGCTTCTCCCGCAGCCAGGCAATAGACGCGCTGACACGCGCCATCACCCAAGCCAACATTACCGGCATCACCCCCTGCCATGAATCCATCCGGGCAGCCTTACCGTAGCAACCCTTTGTCCAATAAATGTCACGGCTTTAATGCAGCAACTACGATTGTTGCACCGACCCCATCCCCACCCCAACCCTTCCAGAACCAACCCCATCCCAACCTTCCCCCTGAAGGGGAAGGGACAATCGCCCTCTCTCCCTCCGGGAGAGAGTTGGAGAGAGGGTTGGAAGGGGAGGGAGTTTCGCAGCGTCTGAAAATTGTTCCAGGCATATTGATATAAAACGAACTTCTGGATTGCCACGTCGCTATGCCCCTCGCAATGACGATTTATTAATCTGCGTTTCCTTAGAGAATTGCCTGCCTTTGGTGCTGGTGGAGGCCATTCTCGCGGTGCAGCATATTGCGTCCGATGCGCATCTTTAAACAACACCTGCGAACCAATTCGATAACATTTATACTCCTCCCTGTGAAAGATTTTGCATACCCACCCCTCAGAACTACCGCCACGATTATCATTCTGCCATGAGTAAACTGTCCCTGGATCGCATCCTGCAATCGCAGGGCTTCGGCACCCGCAAGTGGTGCAGTGAATTGGTCGCCGACGGCGAAGTGAGCATCGGCGGCAAAGTCATCCGGGACAGCCGCATCGCCATCGAGACCGGCGGCCTTGAGTTCACCGTCTACGGCGAAGTGTGGACTTACCGCGAGCATGTCTATATCGCGTTGAACAAGCCCGCCAATTACGAATGCTCACGCAAGGCCAGCCATCACCCCGGTGTGCTGACCATCCTGCCGGAACAATTCACCCGGCGCGACGTGCAGCCTATCGGCCGCCTCGATCACGACACCACCGGTCTGCTGCTGATGTCGGACGACGGGCCTTTCATCCACAAACAGTCTTCTCCCAAACATCATGTGCCCAAAGTCTATGTGGCCACCACACATGACCCGGTCACACCGGAACTGGTCGCGCAGTTGCTGGCCGGGGTGAAACTGCACGATGAGCCGGCACCGTTGGCGGCATTGACCTGCCGCAGGGTCGATATCCACCAGATCGAGATCGTGCTGGAACAGGGCAAATACCATCAGGTCAAACGCATGCTGGCCGCCGCCGGCAACCACTGCGTTGCGCTGCGCCGTTCGCAGATCGGCGGATTGAAACTCGATGCGCTGGGTTTGGCGGAAGGCAAATGGTGCTATCTGGACGCGGTACAACTGGCGCTGCTGACACCGGGGGAATGGGCGATTTGAAATCATGGCCTGTCACCGATTACTATGTTCCCCCGATTACCTCTGGATATTCCTAAATTGAAACTGACCACTTGAGCCGATGAAAACCCCAAAAAGAATCGAACCTCTCGTCGAAGACGGCATTGTAGACAAGGTGCTACGCCAGCTTATGAGCGGAAAAGAGGCGACGGTCTACGTCGTCCAGTGCGGCGACGAGATTCGTTGCGCAAAGGTTTACAAGGAAGCCAACCAGCGCGGCTTCCATCAGGCGGTTCACTACACTGAAGGCCGCAAGGTGAAAAACACCCGCCAGGCTCGTGCGATGGAAAAAGGCTCCCGCTATGGACGCAAAGAGCAGGAATCTGCCTGGCAGCACGCCGAGGTTGATGCCTTGTACAAACTCGCCGCCGCGGGTGTGCGTGTACCGCACCCCTATGGCTTTTACGAGGGTGTGCTGCTGATGGAACTGGTGTCGGACGAAAATGGCGAGCCTGCCCCCAGGCTCAACGATCTGGAACTCACGGAAGAACAGGCGAGGGAATTTCACGCCACGCTGATCAGGCAAGTCGTGCTGATGCTGTGCGCAGGCATCGTCCACGGCGACCTGTCCGAGTTCAACATTCTCATCGATAGCCAGGGGCCGGTCATCATCGACTTGCCGCAGGCGGTGGATGCCGCCGCAAACAACAATGCCAGCCGCATGCTTGAGCGGGACGTCGAGAATCTGGCCAATTACTTCGGCCAATTTGCCCACGAACTGCAAGCCACCCAGTACGGCAAGGAAATATGGGCGCTCTACCAGCGCGGCGAGCTGCTTCCAGACACGCTTTTGACCGGCCGGTTTAAGCAAAGCGAAAAGCAGGCCGACGTGCGCTCCGTCATGCGTGAAATTGATTCTGCACGCGACGATCACGCCGCCAAGCTGCGCTACCAGCAGCTCAAGAGAGAAGAAGGCCGGTAGATGAGCGATTATCCTGTGATTCGCTGGAACGAAGCGGGAGAAGAAAAATCTGCCCGTTGGCGCTCGGAAAGCGGCACGCCGCCGCCCTGGCGCGTGGTGATCGCCGACGATCGCATGACCGCCGATGCCGCCTACCGTCTTGCCTGCGAGGGCACCGCACTGCTGTGGCGCGGTGATTTTCAGAACGCGCGCCAATTGCTGCAGGCCATGACAAGGCGCGCAAATGAAAAGCCGCCCGAACGTAAAAACAAAAAAATTCCCGCCACGCTCACTGAAGCTTTTCATCTGCATCGCCTCGCCCAATCGCAGCGCGCCCGCACCCTGGGCATGCTGCTGATACCGTTCAATGCAGACCATAGCATTCCGTTGCGTCGCGCACCCGATGTGCGCCTGGCTTGCACAGAAGCCTATGGCCCCGAAACAGAAGACACGCGAACAGAACCCTACATCGCTTCGCTGCGCGGACTGCAGGGAATAATCGGCGCATACGAGTGGCGCAAAAATGGCGTGGAGATTCCTGCGCTGGGCGCGCGCATTCATCCGCATTACGGCGTATTCGCACCGATACGCGGCGAGTACATCGGGCTGGTGGCCGAAGCACCGTTGCCAAAACTAACTGACACCCGGTCCGTAGCATTCGATATCGGCACCGGCACCGGCGTGCTGGCAGCCGTGCTGGCGCGCCGCGGCATTAAACGCATTGTCACCACCGATCAGGATCAGCGTGCGCTGGCCTGTGCGCGCGAAAATTTGACGCGGCTGGGTCTGGCAGCGCAGGTTGACGTGGTGCAAGCAGACCTCTTTCCCGAAGGACGCGCTTCACTAATTGTGTGCAACCCGCCGTGGATTCCGGCGCGGCCAAGCTCGCCGCTTGAGCACGCCGTCTTCGACCCGGAGAGCCGTATGTTGCGGGGATTTCTCAATGGGCTGGCCGCACACCTGGAGATCGGTGGCGAGGGCTGGCTGATTCTCTCCGATCTTGCCGAGCACCTGGGTTTGCGCACACGTGCCGAATTGCTTGCTGCGATTGATGCGGCGGGCTTGCAGGTGCTGGGGAAAATAGACGTGAAGCCGCATCATCCCCGCGTCTCCGACGCCAGCGACCCGTTGCACGCGGCCCGTGCCGCAGAGCTCACCTCGCTGTGGCGGTTAACCGCAAAAGGAACAGCATGATTGAAGTCATTATCCTTGCAGTCGCGCTCAGCATGGACGCTTTTGCAGTTTCCATCGGGCTGGGCGCCAAGAAAAATGCTCCCGGCCTGGCACTGAAAGCAGGGCTCTTCTTCGGCATTTTTCAGGCCTTGATGCCCTTCATCGGATATTTGGGCGGCAAGGGCGTCTTAGGCTGGATAGACGCCTATGCCCATTGGATAGCCTTTGGCTTGCTGGCGCTGATCGGCGCAAAAATGATTTACGAAGGCGTTCAGGAAGGCATAGAAGAAGAAATCGCGGCCATCACCAACAAGATGATGCTGATCCTGTCCATCGCCACCAGCATTGACGCAATGGCCGCCGGATTCAGCCTGACACTATTGGATGCCAACCCTTATGTTGCCTGCCTCGTCATAGGAACAATCACTTTCGCCTTCAGCTGGGCCGGCGTGTTCATCGGCAAAAACAGCGGCACTTGGCTCGAAAGCAAGGCAGAGATTTTCGGCGGGACAGTTTTGATACTGATGGGTTTTAAAATACTGCTTTTCTAAATTCGCCCGGCGCATCTTGATTCAATTTCTCAATCAATAGTGAATATCGTAGGGTGCATTCCATGCACCAACGGTAATGGTGCATGGAATGCACCCTACATGATTATTGTTGTTTCGAATTGGCACTGTCCCCCTTGGCTCAATGCTCCCGATGCCAGATCAGCGCGCCGTCTTTCCACACCTCCTTGACACGATGGTAGGGCACGCTGTGGACAACGCCCTCATCATCCGTCACGTCGAAGCAGAAATGGCTGTCCGGTTCCTGATGCGCTTCCCCCAGCGGCACGTACACCAATGCGCCGCGCACATGATCGAGGTAGCCGATCCTGAATTCGCCGCGCCCGAACCCCGGGTCCCAGTGGATGCGGCTCAGCAATTCGTGCAGCGGGACCATGCGTTCCCTCCATGCAGCACAAGCTATGCGTCCTGTTTGAGGATGGCCTCAAAATCGGGCGTTCCCCAGACACACAATACCTTGTCGAGTCGAATCGTGGCGCTGTACGGATGGAAGAAGTTTGCCGATTATGCAATATCTCTAAATCGATTTGTACCGTATCAACTTCGGCTTCACGCCTTTCAAAAAACTCGGTACCGTTAATTCAGAAACCGTAGTCAGTCCAGGATTACTCTTTCTTTCGGCAAGCCGGTCAGCAAGCTTATTGCACCTTGTCGAGCGCCTTGGTAAAGCGGTCTTTGCCTAACACCATAGTGGCACTCTCTTCAGACGCTTTTTTTCTGGCTTCCTCCAGGTTGACGGCCTTGCCGACCTGAACGACTCCGACCATGCCCATGTTCTTGTGGCTGTCGCAGACATAAAGATAAATACCTTCTTTTTCCAGTTTTACCCGGAATTCCTTGTTGAAGGGGCTTTTCCATGGCTGGGCGCCGGAGGGAACAAGCAGGCTGCGGCTGTTATGGCTGTTATTTCCAGCGATGGCGCTGCTGAAAACGATAGTGTCGTTGACGTCAGCCTTGACAAAACCGGGTTCGAAAGCAAGCAAGCCTCCTGCCGGTGAGCTATCGGTCATCTTGATCTCGATGTCGGCGGCGTTGGCTGAGGCAGCGCAAAGAGCCAGGCTCAATGCGGCGACGATCTGGTATTTCAGTGTGCACATGATATTCTCCTTCAGATTAACGGCAAATGATCACAGGCGTCGAGCCCGTGCAGCATGGTGAGCGTAGCGTTGCCCATCATTCAAGGATAAACGCACCAAACGGTTAAACGGTGACAGACCCCGTTTTATTTTTGCCGGCTTCCTCGTTCCGTACGGTTTCTCAGACGCAGCCCGTCGGCTTGGGCATGCCGCCATATTTGGTGATCGGCTTCATCGGCCCGGTCATCCACAGATCGAACACATCCTTCTGATCTTCACCGATGTGTTTGGCGAACTTGCGTATCGGCGGCACCGAGCCGAACTCCTCGTAGTATTCGCGCGCCTTCATGATCTGTTCCCACTTCTTGTCGTTCAACTCGTAGCCGTCCGCTTCCGCCATCAAGCGACCGATCTCCGGCGTCCAGTCGCTCATATCGACGAGATAGCCATCACCATCACGATTCGGGATTTGCATGGTCAGCACCTTTCAAGTCAGGGGGAAATTCCGGCCATTCAACCTTACCAGAGTGTTATGGTCAATTACTCTAAAGGGGGGTTCGGTAGCAGCGCGGGGCGTTTGAAGCTCGACCATTGGGGAGTGCACTATCCAGGGAAGGAGCAACGAGTGTGGCGGGGACGGGACGGCAGGCGATTAAAACGTGGTTCCGTTTGTTTCGATTGTTCGCAATATAAAGCCCCACGGTTTTTCCGGGGGGATACTTGCTAGTTGTTTTGCCTGCTGATCTGGCGCTTCGATACCTCCGATCCCTGATGTTGTGTTCCGGTGTTAGCGCTTAAACAATTTTCTGCGGCTTACGCTTGCTAACGGCCGGGCAGGAGATTATTTGCCGAGCTTTACCGCTTTACCGCTTTACCGCTTTGCCGCTGGTGGTATTCCACGCAGTGCCGTCCGCGAGGTTTATGCGATAAAACTCGCGCAGCACGTTGCCCATAAAGCCGATCTCGACGATCGACATGTCCTTGAACTGCGTGGTGATGCCGTCGGGCAGGATCTTGTTCATCTCGTCGGCAACGCCCTTCATCGCTGCTTGCAGGCGTTCGTCGTGGTTGGTCATGCTGTACATGAGGGTGTTGTGCGGATTGTACGAAGCGGTCTCCTTGCCGGCCTTGATCACGTTGACGCCGTTCATGCCCACGGTGCGAGTGAGTTCCTTTGCGTCGTCGCTCATGTTGGCGTAGACAGGCCCGGTGCAGCGGGGCAGGGGGCCGTCGCGCAACGGCGTGAGCGCGGCGGTGGCCACGGTGTTGTAGGACATCATCTCCGTGTAGCCCTGCCCGTTTTTCACCACGCCCAGGTCGAACCACCACGGAGCACCCGCACCCTTGGATGCCTCGGTGTTGTAGAACCCTTTCAGTGTGAGGTTCAGCACTGGCGGCACCTTGGGCAGCGCTTTCAGCATTTTCGCCGGCGTCGTCGGATCAGCGCTGTGGAGGTGAATGACCGTTACATGCTGCAGGTTGAAAGTACGCGCCTCGCCGGCAAGACCCAGCGCCACCAGTCGCTCGTGCAGCGGCGGGTAGATCTTGTTATCGAGGATGTCCGTCACGTCCTTGGGCAGGCGGTAAACCAGCCCATAGGTGGCTTTGTGCTCCCGGAATTCGGACTCCCCGATGGCACTATTGTCGATGGCGCTCGCTGGCGTGATGGCCATGGTGCCGCCGATGCCTGCCGCAAGCATCACCAGTGCGCTGCGAAGAGTCTTCATAACGGAAGTTAAAGAGTTCAGCTTCGGATTATTTTTCCTGGACTCTTTCATTCCATAGTCTCCTTTGGAATGTTATTCGAAACTGACCCTGAGGTTTGCAGATTCTCATGGCTTACGGTTTGGTGGCCACATTAGACATCTGCCTGGGCCACTCAAAGACACCCCGCGCAACACCATACAAGGCCCAGAGAAGCAGGAGAGGGAAGACCAAAGTTTGCAGCAAGAAAATCACGATGAGATTGATGATGTGCCCAGTCCATTGCTCTGCCGCTTGTTGCAGGTTTTTAAAATGCGTTTTTACATTCACCGCAACCTTGGTTTTCGACCACAAATCATTTATATTTTCCTTCATTTTTTCCAGCAATCCCCGATCCTCAGGGGGAGGTTGATCGGGCGGATTGAGCTCAGTTACCTGACCTGATGCTGTGTCGATTGCCTGTTGGCTTGCCGTATATTCAGCGACCAGAAATTTCTGGAACAGCAGATCGGTTCCAGTGGTTACCATCGGTATGGCGAAGCGAACCATCAATAGAATTACGAGCATTTTGGCGAGCCATGCAGGAGGTTGTTGCTGCCGGAAATAAATCCATGCCCAGCCGAGAGCTGCGATTGTCAGTACCAGCGATACCAGCCAGTAGCCGCCAATGCTGATTAATATCTTCTGAACGCCGAAAGCGACACAGGCAGCCAACATTAGATTGGAAAACTGTTCTACCAAATCGTTGACGGGGTCGAGCAATTGTCCGGGGGTTAAGTTTACCCCGACGCCCATAGGCTGGACTGCGACCTCTGTCCCTTGCGCAAATGAGATGGCAGCATTCAATGCTCTTGCAGTAGCAAAGCTGATCAGCGCCCTCTTAAGCCCGGCATCGGCTTGTTGAATAGCGGTCGAGTCCAGAGGCGCAAGCCATGAGCAGAGAACCATTGTTGCCAGGGTTAGAGCTAAGATGACCCGGTGTGCGATTTGCATTTCTGTATTCCTCAACGTTTAAACCAGGCCAAAGGTGCCCGAGTCCAATGGCACTAACTTAAGCTTGATGATAGCAGGCTTAAGTTAGTGCCATTGGTGCCCGAGTCGAGTTGTTTTTATTCACACCACTCTTCATAGGATTTGAGCTCATACCTTCCGCACCCCTTCGCCATATTTGGCCACCGCTTTATTCACCTTTATCCACCGCCAGAGATATGCACACCAGTAATGAGGATGGCACTCACCAACGGCACTCAAGCGAGAAGCAGATCAGTCTGCCGGTTCCGTTACAAGAGCAACCGCAGTTGCTGCGGTTACCTTGTCGATATCCAGCTGCACTTCACAGTACTCGTTGATCTCGCTGGTGGGAGCAGGGTCGTCCGCACAACTGCAACCGCCTATCACCCCCATGTAAAAAATCCCCGCCTTTACGCGGATCACATTATCCAGTTCGGCAACGCTGTTAATCGCTACCGTGATGGGCTCATCAGCAACATAGTTTCCGGTCGATAATCCCTGCTGCAGGGGCAATTGGCCGGCACCCAATTGTGCGATTTCCTGTCTGAGGATGGCCGCAAAATCGGGCGTTCCCCAGGCGCTCAATGCCTTTTCGAGTCGAATCATGACGTTTGCTGAACCTTCGCAAGCGCCTGCAACGCCGCCTTGAGCAACTGCCAGCAGCGGCCTACCGATGCGATCTCCACCCGTTCGCCGGGTGCATGCGCACCGCGAATGTTCGGGCCGAAGGAGATCATGTCCAGCTGCGGATGGCTGGCCGCGAGCAGGCCGCATTCCAGTCCGGCGTGGATCACCTGCAATCCAGCGTGCTGGCCGAATTGCGCGGTGTAAACCTGCTGGCACAGCGCGAGCAGATTCGATGACGGGTTCGGCGTCCAGCCCGGATACGCGCCGTCCTTCCATGCCTGGAATCCGTAGGATGAGGCATGCGCCACCAGTTTGTCGGCCAGCGCATCGGCTCTGCCGTCGTGCAGCGAGCGTACCTTGAACGTCGCTTTGAGTGTGCCTTGCTCCAGTACGAGCACGCCGAGGTTACTGGAGGTGTCGGTCACGCCGGGGAAGGTCTCGCTGATGCGTGAGACACCGTTCGCGGCGATGTCGAGAAAAGCGAGCAGGCGGTCGCGTTCTGCATTTGCGATGGCTTTACAAGAATCCGTTCGCCCTGAGCCTGTCGAAGGGGGAATGTCCGCACCCGTCCATGGTTCGACAAGCTCACCACGAACGTGTGGGGCAACGGGCTCTGTGCGCGAAATGGATGCGTCAGGTGGCGTGTCGTAATGCTTGCACACGAACGACACATTCGCATCAGCCTCCGCGAAGCGCGCCCGCCAAGCCTGATGCCGGTGCCGCACCCACTCATCGATATTCGACGCCATGGCAACGGGCAGCGCGCATGTCGCGAACGCCTCGCGCGGGATCGCGTTGCGCGCCGTGCCGCCCTGCATCTCGATCAGGCGCACTTCGGTGTGTGCGGACAGATCGCGTAGCGCTTCCGCCAGCAGTTTGATCGCATTGCCGCGCCCAAGATGGATGTCGATGCCGGAGTGGCCGCCGCGCAGCCCGGACACCTCGAACCGCAGCAGCGCATAGTCCGGCGGTACTTCTGCCGGCGCAAGTCCATCATTGCCCGTTCGCCCTGAGCTTGTCGAAGGGTCACCACGAACGGACTGGTTCAGTGTTCCCATGGTGTTGCGCACCTCCACATCCACGCCGCCCGCACAACCCAGATAGAAATGCCCCCATTCCTCGGTATCGAGGTTGATCAGCATCTTGCCCTGTAACGTGCCGGGCGCCAGCCCGCGCGCGCCGTCCATGCCGGATTCCTCGTTGACGGTGAGCAACACCTCCAGCGGCGGATGGATCAAGCCCGGCTCTTCCAGCGAGGCCAACGCGAGCGCGACGCCGATACCGTTGTCCGCGCCCAGCGTCGTGTCCTCCGCGACGACCCAGCCGTCACGCACCACTGCACATATCGGTTTGCGCTCGAAATCGTGCACTGTTCCGGCGTTGGCCTGGCACACCATGTCGAGATGGCCTTGCAGGATCACGCCGGGCATCGCTTCACAGCCGGGGCTGGCAGGCTTTTTCAGGAGCAGGTTGCCCGCGCCGTCGACTACGGCCGCGATCCCGCGCGCCTGCGCCCAGCCGATCAGATGCTCGCGCAGCGCCGCCTCGTGCAGCGAGGGACGCGGTATCGCGCACAGCGTCGCGAAGTGCGACCAGACCGCGCGCGGTTGCAGGTTTTCCAGAGAGGATGGCATATTATTCAAAGCACACTTCAAAAAGAGTCGTAGGCCGGGGTGATAACCAACCACTTAGCAATTGTATTTTGATTGCTTAGTGGAATGGCTAGGTGTTCCATCAGGTACGAACCCCAGCATTTATGTAACCTCGAAACGCTGGGTTCACAAGCTCACCCCAGCCTGCCGCGCTATGCTTGAGCACCCGCTTCGTGGAACCAAAGGGCTCAGCCTGACGCCTTTGATTCCCATTGCGATGCTGACCCATTTAATTAGCCCACGATTGTTATTTGATTTCGGAATGGAATTGAGAGCCGCACCTAAAATTCAAGCGTCAGCCCCAGGGAAAGCTGCCTGATATCGGCACCGCTCACATTGTTGTAACCAGATACTTCGGCCTTGATCCCGAAGATGCGTCTGACGGGAAATTGCATCCCCACTGCAAGCCCGGCACTACCTCCCTTGTCCTTCGCCAGGGTTCTGCCAATGCCAGTGGCTTCGGCATCCCACCGCATGTAGTCGACACGAACATAGGGTTGCGCATGGGGATGGACAGGCCATCTGCCGGTCACTCCGGCCCCGAAGCCGTTTATCCTGATACTGACGTCATTGCCGCCGCCGCTGGAGTCGAAGCCTGGATAGTGGGCAACAAACACGTTGATCCCGAACTGGGGTAGCGGATGAAAGCTGCCGTCGACGCGCACGAAGGGGGATGTCTTGTAACCGTCGATGTTGCTGATCGAGGCCCCGCCCACCGAGGGTGAAACAATGAAGGAGCTCTCGGCATGCACGTGCGTTGCCGACAGCAGCAACATGGCAAGAAATAGTTTGCGAATGAAGCGATCCATGCATGGCTCCTAGGGGGTGGATGTGAATTGAATGGTTCTTTGCTGAACGCCCTCGCTGAAGCTGCCGAAGGCGAATTGCGACGAGACGCCCCCTAGCCGCACGCGCTGGAGCAAAAAGGCCACGCGACAATTGGTTGATGGGCTAGTACCCGTGGCCGGAAAATAGTCGGCGCTATTCAGTGTGGCAGAACCCGTATCGGTGCCGAGAATGAGATTCAGGGTATAAGGGCTACCGTCTGCGCAAACGCCCGCCACGTCGAGCTTCATCGTGGTCGCTGGATCGACACCCGTCCAGGTGAGAACGAGGGGGGTAGCGCGTGAGACGCTGGCCTCACCGGCGGGGGCGGTAATCTGGAAAGCGGGGGGCAATTCGACGGAGGATTCTCCCGTCATCACATGTCCGGTGCGCTCGAAGTCAACATAGGCGCGTACCGGCGATGAGCTGGTGCTCGGTGTGTCGAGCGAAAAATATTCGGGTTTCCCGAAGACGACCTGGGTGAACAGGTAGAAATCGGTGTAGAGGTCGCGTGCCGACATCACCTTCAGGTGTTGCGACAATTCCAGGGAATTGCCGAAAAGATCGCCATTAAAGTTAATGTATTGCTGGGGCGGTTTATCGAGACTGGTGTAGAGAGACTCGCCATCACTGAGGTAGAGATAGGCAGCAGTGCTTGCCGGACCATCGCGCAACTGCACCGTCGTGGTGACGTTGCCGCTTTCGATCTGAACCGCCTTCATGTAGGCGTAGATGCTACTGGTGGGATACAAGTTCGATGGCGACGCAGGGTCGCCAACGCCGCATCCTGCCAGTAGCGTCAGTGACAACAACGTGAGTATCGGAGCGACCGCTCCTTTGCATGTGAATTCCATAAGTCGCGTTCCTTTCATACCCTTGGCACAATCGAATGCACCGGTGGTGCACTTGGAATTAGAATCCACCATGTTTTTGGATTTGAATTCCGCAATCGGATCAGTGTTCATGCTTTCTTTCCTCGAAGAACAGGTGAACAAATCGAACTAATAGGGTCACCCATTAACGCTGTCAGCCTTCCTCCAGCGCTGCAACTTTCTTGTATAGCCATCCGCCCAGATACAGACTTGCTCCAAGCACAAGCAGGCTCGTTTCGAAGCCCCGCACTTTGGACAGAACATAAACTCCCCCTGATTCGATATGCGAATTTACACGGCTTGCACTGACACGACGTTACTGCACCCACGGTTCAGAACAAATGTGATGCCAGCCCCATTAGCTTTCAGATTTCCACGCGACTGACTTGCCCGTCTTACCGCGCCAATCTACCGAGCAGCACTGTCTGCAAATCGCGCCGACTATCGAGTACCGCCATGACCATGACGCGCTGACTCTCAACCCGGTAAATGATGCGCCAAGGCGCGCTGATCAGTTCTCTGTATTGCGAGATGCCGGTGTGCAACAGCTCAGGCACGATACGACCGCGATTGGGCAAAGTAATCAACAGCGCGGCTTTGGTTGCCAGCTTGTGCAAGATCACCAGCGCATCATCAACACTGTCCTGAGCGATGTAATCGATGATCTCGGTCAAATCCTGCTGTGCCGTGTGAGTCCACAACACCTGATAGGACTTGGTTTCAGCCAAGTTGTTTTTTCTGCTTCAGCAAAGACGCGCGCAGGGAATCGAACACTTTGCCTTGCGCATTGAGGCGGTTCTTTTGTGTATCAGCCTCGCCCTGAACCATCAGCTTCAACATCAAAAAAGCATCCTGCTGGGCGCGGTAGGTTGCATAGTCCTGCACCACCGCACTCGCCGAACCGTTCTGCGTCAGAATGATATTCGCGCCCCCGCGAGTCTCCTGCAACAAACGGCTCGCGGAAGTTTTGAAATCGGTCAGGCTAATGATTTGCTCTTGCATGGCAGGTCACCGAATAAAGATTGAATACGGTCATTCTAGCAGGAGGGGAAAGATAGGCAAGCGAATCATTTATCACAACAAAAAACTATTGCGATGCGGGTTCTATTAGCTCCGCTGAATAAGTGTTGTAGTCGTAGGCTGGGGTGGAGGCACGAACCCCAGCATTTGAAATTTATATCAAGCCGGGGTTCGTTCCTCACCCCAGCCTACCCATTACTTTTCAGGATTTCCGGAATAGCTCGTCGAGCGGGTTCTTGGCTGCGGGGGCGTTGCCGGAAACGCGCGAAGCAGTGAATTCCTCCTCGATGTTGTCGCGATAGTAACTCCATGCCGCCCCCGAGCTGCTGAGACGGCGCCAGGTATCCTCGCCGACGCCGCTGTACTGCAGCGTGCTGCCATCGTCGAGCTGGATCTGCAGCATCTTGGCGCGCGCATCGTAGCCGATGGCACGCAACCTTCCTGAATTGATCTTCTTCATTTCCATAGTGGCATCCTGTAACTATTTCGAGTCAGCCTCTTTAACATCTGGAAAAAATTGCGATGCTGAACCCGTTAACTTTAATTCATAACCTTTTGCTATTCTTCACCTTCCCGAAAAATTAGTCGAGCCCATGCCCTTTGGATGTATTATCTGCCCGCATAACAATTACAGGCGACACTATTGTTCAATGTGCTTTTCCGCATCTGTCAGTTATAGCGCCGCTGCCGTGCTGGTGACCACTGGTCTGTATGCGGTCCGGCACGCAAGGCGGCTGCAACCCGCATACTGGATGTGGGCGCTGATACCGGTCTTCTTTGGTTTCCAGCAGGCATTCGAGGGGCGGGTATGGCAGGAGCTCGATGCGGGGAATGCCGGTGCGGCGGTGCCATTTGCGCTGGGGTTTCACTTCTTCTCGCATTTCCTGTGGTTGTGGTGGCTGCCGCTGTGCCGCTGCTCTTTTGCAGCCACAGGCAGATCAGGATATTCGGGGGGCTGGTTGCCTTGTCCATGGTATTCACATCGGCGGCCTATAGCGCTGCCTACGTCTCTGTCTGGTGCTTCTTCGCTGCCGTGCTCTCGCTCTATCTCGTCTATATGATTCGCCGTTTTGTTGCGGAGTCAAAATCAATTGGCACATGACCTTGTGGTCAGTTCAGTCTTTCCCTGATTTGCCTGGAAAGAAGAGCGTCGGCGTCACCCGCAAGCCATCCGGATCGAACTGACTCCATCAGCCGGCGGGTTGATTGTTGCAGTTCAAGAGAAATGTGATGCTGAGCGGACCCTTTAGCCTGGTAATAGCGGGCTTGTATAAAAGAGACAGCCTGATATATTGAAAACCATGTATTTCAAAAGATGGCATGGGAGGATTTATGCTGGATGAAAAGCAAAAAATTAACCAGATCATTAGCCTGAGTCAGGAGATTGCCAGGGTAAACGACCTTGATATTCTCCTCGAGCACATCCTCACTGTGTCATGTCAATTTGCCAACGCTGATGCCGGCTCCATATATCTCATGGAAGGAAACTTCCTGGAATTCAGCTACACCTTGAACAACACCTTGCAGAAGAGGCTGCAACCGGGACAGAAGCTTATCTATTCCACCTTCACGACACCTGTCGACAACGAATCAATATGCGGTTATGTGGCAGGTACAGGTGAGATGCTCAATATCCCGGATGTCTATGAGCTCAAGGATAATGTCACTTACGCATTCAACAAGAGCTACGACAATATCTCCCAGTACCGCACGAAGTCGATGCTGACCTTCCCGATGAAGAACCTCCGGGGGCAGGTTATCGGCGTGCTCCAGCTGATAAATTCAATGAGTGAAGACGGGAACATCATCCCTTTTTCGCAAGATGATGAACAATATATTGTCCACTTTGCCAACAACGCGGCCATTGCCATAGAAAGGGCCAAGCTTACCAGGGACATCATCCTCAGGATGATCAGCATGGCGGAGCTCAGGGATCCAAAAGAGACAGGTGCCCATGTAAACAGGGTGGCCGGATATGCCGTTGAAATATACGAGGTATGGGCAAGCCGCCGCGGTGTATCCAGCATTGAGATTGCGAAGAACAAGGACATACTGAGGATCGCCGCCATGCTGCACGATGTTGGCAAGGTGGCCATCTCGGACTTGATCCTGAAGAAACCGGCCCGCCTCGATGCTGATGAATACGAAATCATGAAAGCTCACACTTATCTTGGCGCAAGACTCTTTGCCGTATCCCACTCCGATTTTGACGAGGCCTCAGCCCAGGTGGCACTCTCCCACCATGAGCGCTGGGACGGCAACGGGTACCCCGGATATATAGACGTCATGACGGGCGAGTGCCTGCCGGGTTATGAAAACAGCGATGGCAAAGCCATTGGCCGCAAGGGCGAAGAGATACCACCATTTGGCAGACTGGTGGCAATAGCGGATGTATATGATGCCCTGTCATCCCAACGTGTTTACAAGGAGGCATGGGATCAGGGGCAGGTTCTGGATGAATTAAGGAAGGAGCGTGGGAAGCATTTTGACCCGGAAATGATAGACGCCTTCTTTATAGCCCTCGACACGATCATTGCCATTGGGAAGAGGTATGTTTGACGGCAGGTATGTATAGAGATTACACCGGTGACAAGGGGGCCAGATTGGCCTCTTTAATTGCATCCATTCTATTAGCTGCTTGTTGGCGCCTGGTCGCTGTTGTCGATCAGGCGGGCAATCTTCCAGGCGCCGCCATGCTCTCGCTTGACGATGAATACCGACTTTCCCTCTTCCTCAAACGACTCTCCCCCGGCCTTCGGTGTCGCCGTCAGCTTGTAAGTACTCCAGAAGTAACCCAGGTCCCCGGATACCTCAATATCCATCAGTCTGGTCTGGCTCTTGAAGAGGTACTCCTTCAGCACTGACTGATAAAGCGGGCGAATGGCATCCTTTCCAAACACCGCTGGCTGCCCAGAAGGCATCAGCACCGGATCATCCGCATACAGAGAAAGAAGAGCGTCGGCGTCACCGGCAAGCCACCCTGAACGCCAATCTTCCGCAAGCCGTTTGATCGCCTCAATGTCCTCGCTTTGCTTGGTCATAGTGAAATCTCATGATGATGAATCGGTCGCTTCTTATATTTCGCCCAACAGATACTTCTTTCGCTCTTGCTCCGGAAATTTCTCAATCGCATAGCGCAGCATGGTACGGGGCATTTTTTTGTAGTGGGCCTGCAAGTAGGCTTTTTCAACAGCCACATTGCGCTTCCCGATTTCCCGGAGCATCCAGCCAACCGCCTTGTGTATCAAATCTTCTTTATCGTTAAGGAGCTGCTCGGCCAGCTTGAGCGCATCATCAAACTGGTTGTTCCCGATGAATTGAAAGGTGGATATGACGGCGATTCGCCTCTCCCAGACGCTGGTGGATTTGGCCAGCTTGTACAGTATTCGCCTGTCTCTGGATTCAAGATAACTACCGACTATGTAACTGGCCGAGCTATCCACCAGATCCCAATTGTTGATGCGATGAGTATTCTTCAAATACAAATTGTAAATAGCCGCTTGCTCTTTCTCATCGCCCTTTGCGAATTTGCGAACCAGAAGCAGCAGCGCGAACAGACGCTCCTCGTGAAAGGCCGACATCAGCAGCACCTGAATATCTTCCAGTGAAGCCGCCTCGCACTTTTTCACCTGCGCCCTGATATCAGGAACTCGGATACCCAGAAACCGATCCCCCTCGCCGTACTCGCCTTGCCCCGTTTTGAAGTAACGTCCCGAATGCTCCGCTCTCTCAGGATCGGCCAGGTTTCTCAGGAGTTTGCTGATTTCCTGCGCTGTCATTTCTGATGCCTGATCGAAGCAGCCTGAGCCATACGCTCTTTTTTGAACCGGCCTAGATGTGCCGCCTTACCCTGATGGCGATGGTGCCGACGCCCAGAAAAGCGACGCCCATGAGAACGAGCGTGACGGGCCAGCCCAAAGAATTGGCGAAATGCTTTGCGGTGTAAAACCCGATGAAGCCGAGCATGGCAATGACAGTGGTGAACAACAGCGCCCGGCTTTGCAGCACCACGCAGGCATAGAGCATGGACGCGGTTATTGCGAGATAGACAAGTTCGAAGGACGTGTTATGCACGAGATCGAACAAACCGCTATAGGCTATGATCGAGCCGACGAAATAGCCGAGACCTGCCAGCCCCGAATATCGCCCCGCCTTCTGCAGGCCATAGGCAGCAGAAATTAGGCACACACCCGTGAGCAGGCTCGCCCAGTTGGCGGAGGTAGACATTGCGATGCGGTCGAACAGGCCGCCGTTCAGCCAGCAGATCGCGATCAACAAAGCGGGGGCTGCGAGCACACGGTGATCCGTATCTTCAAGCGCGGTGGCGACCAGGAACAGCGAGGCGCCCAGGACAATGGCGATGTAAGCGAACGGGACGTTAAGCAGATCAAGGCCCACCTGCATGAATCCGTAAACAAAAAACAGCGCCGTGAATGCCAGCACCGTGAGTCGGTATTTGCCGAACAGCGCGCCCTGATGCAAGGCCATCACGCCGAATACGAACAGCACTGCGGCACGCCAGTTCTCGCCGTGCGGGTATACCTCGTGGATCAGCACGAACCAGCCACCGGTCATCACGAATACGGAGGCCAGCGCAAGCGGCAGGATCAGTTTCGGATATTTATTCTCATACAGCGCGGAAAGCAGCACGATGAGCAGAATGTAGCCCACGCCCAGCGTCACCAAAACCCGCATTACGCTGCCCATGCTCACCCAGAACGTGCCGATATAAGTGCTGATACCCGCGAGAATGAAAATCGCGCCGAGATAGATGAAGAGAGTCTTGGCGATGTCGCCCCTGCTGCGGCGGGTGGGCTCAGGCCGGGAAGCAGCAGGCAGACGAAACGCAGCCTCCACTTCGGCGGGCGTAATATTGTAGTTGCGCATGAGCTGCGCGATGCTCGCCAGCGCGCTGGCCTTGTCCGTTACGCTTGACGCACCGAGGATTCCGGCCAACAGCGGCCAGCCGCCCCACCACGCACCGCCTATCAGCACGAATATAACAATGAGGAGCAACAGCCAGATCATGGCGACACAACCCAGCCGATGAAGTGGGTGTTATTGCCGTAATACATATTGGCGGCATTCGGCAGGCGGATGCTGCGCCCTTTTTTCGTCAGCACCGCGTCGTTGCGGTAGCGCGAGGAATAAAACAGGCCGGTGAAGACATCACCCGAATAGCCGTTCTGCCCCGCACTGAATTCGTATCCATCCGGTGCAACGCTGGACGAATCAATCGTCAGCGCTGCCAGATCGGGAACCTCGATCGGCGTGATTTTTGCAGCCGCCTCGGGCGTAGCGGGGCTTTGTCCGGGCGGCGCAAGGCCGGGTGGCAGCATGATGGCAATTTCCTTCACCGCCCCGGTTTTGGGGCTGTAACGCCAGACGCGCGGTCTCTGGTAGCCCGCTGAACTGCCCTGGTAGATGACCTGAATTTTCTGGTTCACGACGGTGATCTGCACACCGTTCGGATAATTGTAGTATTCAGTTGCGTAAAGCACATCGTATTGCGGGGGTTCCACCAGCAGGGCGGGAATCCCCGAAATCAGCAGGAACGCAACAACGAGCAGCAGGGGCAAACCCAGGCCAAAAGCGATGGTAGGGTTCTCGCGGAAGAAAGATTTCATGCCGGCCTCTCCTTTATGATGACGCCTTGATGCGTTAAAGCCGCCTTGATGCGGTTAAACTTAAACCGGGGGACAGGAATTCAACAGAACGGCACCGATTATCTCTGGCCGTTATGCCTCGGTCAATGCAAGTCTTTCAATTCGGTACCTTTTATTTTTAGGTTAATCGTAACTATTGCGATGCTGAACCATTAGCTTTAGGAGAGCTAAAAACAAATCACTCTGCCCCCTGATGTTCTGTGTTTAAAACCAGCCGTCGACCTTATCGTCGAGTTCCGGCTTGCACTTCTTCAACTGGGCACTATAGGCAGCCGACTTATTCTTGACCTTGTCGGCCACCTGTTTCAACCACCCCTTGCTTTTCCAGCTACCGCTCTTATAACCGCCATGTCCTTCATGATAGGCGAGATACTGGTTGTAGGTATCCCACTTGGAAACGCCGAGAGTGCGCTGTGTAACGTTGGTATACCAGCCGATGAAGTTGATCGCATCGGCAAAATCGTCACGATCATGGCCGCTGTTGCCGGTATCTTTCATATACCGCTCCCATGCCGGGTCTTGCGCCTGGGCATAACCGTATGCCGATGAGCGTCGCGGTAGCGGGATAAAAAGAAACCAGTCACGCCCCGGTTGGGCATCGCTGACGAAACGCGACTCCTGATCGACAATCGCCATCATCACCCACACCGGAGTTCCCCAGCGTTTACCGGCATCGCGGGCAGACTCATACCAATCGGTATTGCCACGGAAGATGGAACAGACATTATCGGTTCGTTCAGGCTGATAAGTTGCACAGCCGGAGATTAATAACAGCATAGCCATCACAGCAAGACAGGTGTGGGACTTCAGGTTCATTTTGCAATTATCCGCAAAAACAAAGGGGGTGAGTAAAACAAATAGATCCTTCAATTAAGGAAACTCTGAATAAGTCCGTTCGCCCTGAGCCTGTCGAAGGGCGGTTCGCTTAACCCGTTGATCTGATTAACCCCTCCATTCATGGTTCGACAGGCTCTCCACGAACGGAGGACTTGATCAGAGCTTCCTAAATTCACTTGCGCTTCTGCTTCAAAACCGAATGGATGAACTTTCCGAATGCCCGGTCCTTTTTCCGCATGTCCAAATATGACATCTCGTTGAACTCGGACTCAGCCTTGAGCTTCAGGTAACTCTGGTAATGCTCCGGGTTCAGCTCCCCGTTTTCAATCGCCATCCGGATCGCACATCCCGGCTCATTGGTGTGGCTGCAATCGGCAAAGCGGCAGCTGGCCGCAAGCGCCTTGATATCCGCAAAACTGTCATCTATCCCTTCGCCGGCGCTCAGGATACCCAGCTCGCGCATTCCCGGCATGTCGATCAGCAGCCCGCCATTATCCAGCGTAACCAGGTGGCGGCGAGTCGTGGTGTGCCTGCCCTCGCCCGTACCGCTGACTGCCCGTGTTTCCAGCTCGGCCTTCCCGACAAGCAGATTGATCAGGGTAGTCTTGCCGACACCTGAAGACCCAAGCAGACAATAAGTCTTGCCCGGCACCACGACCTCCCTGACCTGATCGACGCCCTCTCCGGTCTCGTTGCTGAGGGTGATGATTCTCGCGGTGATGCCTGCGCCGCGGATATTCGCGAGCATGCGCTCCAGCTCCGTAGCACTTACCAGATCCGTCTTGGTCAAAAGCAGCACCGGCTCGATATGCCCCTCGTTGACCATCACGAGGTAGCGCTCCAGCCGGCGCACATTGAAATCGAAATGGCACGACTGGACGATGAAGGCCACATCGATGTTCGCCGCGATCATCTGGAAATCGATGTTCTTGCCGGGGGATTTGCGCCGCAAGTAAGACCTTCTGGGCACGACATCATGGATGCTCGCAAAAGTATCCGCATCGTGATACTGCACACACACCCAATCGCCGACACAAGGCAGATCCACAGTGGATGCGGCGGTGTAAAGAAACTTGCCCGTCAGCTCGGCTGGTACCTCTCCTTGTTCATCGCGAACGAGATAGCGCCCGCGATCGACCGCCGTTATCCGGGCGATGCGCTGGACTGCACCGCACAGCTTGCCGGCCTGTTCCTCGAACCAGCCATCCCAACCAAGTTCGGTCAACTCCATGGTGATCCAGCCCCTTTGATTCGGAAAAGAACATCGCCCTTGCGGGCGATGAGTAAAACTATTGCGGTGCTGACTCCATTAGCTCGCTATGTTTTTCGCTTGTCAGCCGTGGCAGCAGGCGTAACGGATTTGCGCACGACAAACGGAGTGCCGGTTCGTTCGGCCAGTTGGCGTGCCTTTTCGGAAGCGCGCATCAACGCCTGCGGGGCTTTTTGCAGGTCGGGGTCTTTCGAGTGAGAAACAGGTGCTTTCATGATGTTCAACTTTCATCCAGTAAAACGGGAGGTGCGCCGGAATTATCGTACAGTTGCCAGCTATCCACCAGCAGCTTGTAGCGCTCAAAATTTGCAATGCCATGTGCGAAGCGACGGCGAATGACCTCTTCGGGGACATTATGCCCGCCCTGAATCACACGAGTTGCAACACGCTCAATGGCGATCTCGACATCCGGCAAGGACAGGAAGATCAGCTTCACCGCGTAGCCCGATGAGCGCCATACGGGAATCATCTGTGCATAGGTCAAACCGGAAAGCGTCGTTTCGAAAGAAAAGCTTTCGCCGTGCTTCACGTACTCCGCAATCGTTTCCAGCATTATCCGTCCCGCTTTAAAGGCGGCCACATCAGGTGCGAAAGGCGACAACCCGGCGGCGATCAAATCGGCATTCACAAAGTTAGGCAACTCCGCATCCGTCGGCAAGAATTCGCGCGCAAAGGTCGTCTTCCCCGCGCCGTTCGGCCCGGCGATGATAACGATGCGCTTGTTTTGTGCCGAGGTGCTCATGATTTCCTTCTAACGCAAAACTATTGCGATGCTGACTCCATTAGCTTGCGTTCTCATACCTTGCGCACCCCATCGCCATACTTGGCCACAGCCTTGTCCGCTGTCAGTAGCGTCAGTCCTTCTACGCGGGCTTGCGCAATAAGGATGCGGTCGAACGGGTCTTTGTGCAGGTGAGGCAAATCATTCACAGCGACAGTATGTTCGCTGGTGATGGGTAATTCACGGTAGCCATTAATCAGTAACATGCGCCACAGGCGGCGCGGATCAACATTGAAATCCGAGCGTTCGAGACCATTTTTGATACTGATTTCCCACAGACTGGCAGAACTGAACAATAGATGGTTGGCGGGATCAAGCAGCAAGGTGCGCGCCTTGGCCGGCAGCCGCTGGGGCTCACTCGCCGCCCACAGCAACAAATGGGTGTCGAGCAGCAGGTTCAAGCCTTGCGCCCCGCAAATAGACTTTCGATATCACTGCCACCCATCTGATCAAAATCGTCCGGCACGGAAAATTCACCAGCCATAAAGCCCAAACGGCTGGCTGTCCCTGCTTCTGCAGGCTCCAGAGGAACAACCTTGACCATCGGCTTGCCAGCCTTGGCGATGATGAATGACTCGCCTTGCGCAGCCTGCTCGACCAGCTTGGAGAGCTGGGTTTTTGCGTCGTGAATATTGACGGTACGCATAGCGATCTCGCATTGAACTAACGTTGGTTAGTTTACAGTGGGGCCGCAAAAATGCAAGTGATGAAGTTTGAATTAGAAACCGTGGTCTGTTCCCGATTGTTATGCTTAAAGAATCTCAGCCAGTTGGCGCATCCCAATCAAGCATATCCCAGCTACTGCTCGTTTCACGAGATTCGATGACCAGATCGGAGGTGGGTATGGCGGAACAAAACAAGGCGAGGCCCGCGTCCCTTTCCTCCGCAGGCAATCCAATATACGTGGACTTGCCGTGATCTACCGTACCTTGCAGCACACTACCCTTGCACATACCACATGTTCCATCGCCGCAACCATGCGGAAGATTGTGGCCATGTTTCTTTGCAGCTTCGAGGATGGTTTCGCCAGCTTCGGCGATAAAGGTGTGATTCCCCGGCTGGAGCGTGATTCTGAATCCCATATCGTCTTCTAATCGTTCGAAATAAATCGGGCATGGCCTTTTTAGTTGTTTACAGCTTTCGCAATTACACGATCAATGCGATCAATGGATTCTGACCCTATTGATTTTCTTTTCGGGCTCCGTCCCCATATCGTCTTCTAATTGCACGTTCATTCAGGGATCAATGGAGTCTGACCCTATCGATTCTTGCGTCCCCATATCATTCGCTTGTTATCCCTATATCACTCTGAAGTTTCAACATGCCATTCCATTCGTGTTAAACCAACAAATTCGACCGTCTGAAGACAAAAATCCCTGATGGAGTCGGCGGACAAATGCACCTCGATGAATACTCCACTATTTAATTCCCTTGCAGTTTTAAATGCGCTTTTATTTCTTCCAACGAACCTTGGGTGCTGTAAAAGCAGTGCTTCAAATTTTTCAGGATCCAGCTCAGCTATCACACTAATTGTTTTTTCTAGGACATCACGCCAAGTTTGAACCGGAAATTCTTGACCCAACAAACTCAGTTTTATAGGTTTGGTTCCTGCAACTGATGATTTAAATTTTCCCTCAAGCTCCTTCTTACCAAAATAAGGCCATATTGCTAAAGCTTGCTCGCTAAGAATAGCTGTGCGCTGAAGAATTTCATTCTTTCCCCACTGATCAATTTTTGCAAAGTAGGAGTTCAGCTCGATATGACTCTGAAGTAGCTTTTCCTTTTTTATCTTATATGCAGCATTAGAAAGCTCAGAGTTGTATCCAGTTAGAGTTAAATTGCCAATTGTATGAAGGTATAAATCGTAAACAACCTCGGCGTCTTCGACACCACCCAATTCTTTACGCCAATCATCGGTCAATGTTTGTGGCATAACGTGCTCAACAGACAACGCCGAATAATTCACTGGCTCCTTATGCTTATATGATTCCTCTATCGATTCTAAAATTAGCTTTGTTTTTTGAGCTCTTTCCCCAGCGCCATAAAGTTTAAATATTTTGAGTGACTCTAGAAATTCACGATTAGTAGGATAGTCGTGTGCCTGAAGTTGCATCTCCAAGCTGTCGATGAGGTTCGATTTGTCTATTTGATTAAACAAAGCTGCAAAGACTTTATGCAGGCCATAAGTAGGAACATTACAAACAAATCGTCTTAAGATGAAATTTTCGACTATCTTGAGGGCAGAGACAAAATCAACATCTCTTATTCTTCCCCGCTGGAACTCTTCGTAACAATTTAATAAGAACGGGTAGCAAAAACTTATATCTAATCTTTGGAACCGTATAACTGCATTGGATATTACAGAATTTGTTTCGCGATCTGGGTATATCAATCTTTCGTAATATTTTGCGAATTTATTTAGATCTCTGAGTCGTTCGATTGCATTAGTAGGATTAATATCTTCTTTAAGACTTAAATAGACCTCGTTCTTTTTTACATCCTTCCCATCTTTCATCAAATAGTGCCGGATAAATTCTGTCAAAACATCCCTCAAAGAAATTTCAATTGGCTCCCACAACTCCTCATAAATCACATCTTGCTTATCCACGTGAATCATCATTACAAAGTAATTTCGTAGTAAATCAGCTTGCGTTAGTGGCGTACCTTTCCAATTAAGTCCTTCAAAAACCACGTTGGGATTATCCTCACCATCAAGCACTATGCTTACTATAGAAAGTCTCTTTATAAGAATAATTGACAGCTTCTCAATATCAATAAGGTCACGCTTGATAGCTCGTTCAAAAAACTTATATGCTTTAGTGATGCTGGAATCTGGGCTTAGGTTTCCTGTTTTATTGATTAAATTATGGAAAGCCTCGCGATCAGTTTTTGTAGGCTGAAGTTTGTAATAGTCATGATGCGATTTAAATTTGTTGACCAGCAAGGTTTGGTCTATTTCAGCCGCAAGTATGTGCAACTCGTTCGCAATGGACGACTGCGCTAGATCTCGAATAATGGCCAACAGTATTGCTACTGTCGTTAATCTTTGTTGTCCGTCTATGAGTAAGAATTTGGTAATGCCTTCCGGAACCGAAGTGCTCGGCATGGTGACAATCGAACCAAAAAAATGTGGTCTGGTATCTGTACTTTGGTAGAGATCTTTTAGGTCAGACCAAAGACGTTTCCAGTTGGTGTCGTCCCACGTATAAGGCCTTTGGTATAAGGGGACTAGGTATTGCTTTGTACCCTCGATGAATGGTTGAAGCTTAGTTTCGTTGGCATTCATTTCATCCCCTTAGTGAATAATTATAGGCAGACCGCGATTCTCACCGGCTAATCGGCTTATACCGAATCCGCTTCGGCTTCGCGCCTTCTTCGCCCAGGCGCTTCTTCTTGTCCGCCTCATATTCCTGATAGTTGCCGTCGAAGAACGTCCACTTGGAATCGGATCTAAAGGGGTCAGCATCACAATACATTCTGGGAAACTCTATATCATCCGAAAAAAATATTGCGATGCTGACCTCATTCGCTCTCATTTAGTGTCGCAGACCATTTTTAACAAAAAGCCATCTTCAATTTCCCAATCACCAGGATTCATTGCCTCTCCAGGCTTGGTTCTTCGAACCGATATTTCACCTTTTCCCATTGGTTCCCCATGAATTATTGCATCGAGCACACGAGATGTGCCCGATTGACATGCAACTTCCTTGAGTTTCTTCATAGAGACCTGTCTGGTTACACCATTGCTATTATTTTCGAAATTAGTCACAACCCATACATTCAGGTTGCTGCCGTTTCTTTGAATAGTATCCAAATCGACGAAAATATTTTGACCATTTCCAACTGATGTCCAAGCTGCTACAGCATTGCTGCACACAATCATAAAGAGCAACGTTAATATTGTCTTCATAGTGCCTCCTGTTAATTTACCGACTAATCGGCTTATACCGAATCCGCTTAGGCTTCGCGCCTTCCTCACCCAGCCTCTTCCGCTAAGCGCTCATAGGGACGGTGCCCGATTGAATTTTTGGAATGAATGGGGTTCTGAGCTACCCCGGTTCCACACATAATTATCGGTTTTCACACTCACTTAACCGCTGGCCCGCTTGTCCGGCGAGGTTTCGCTACCGCCGAACGCGCAACACCTACCAATGATTCAAGGGCTGAGTTTACCGCCTCATTGGTTGGAAATATTTTTGCCAATTCGGGAGTGAGCAATACCAGATTGCTGCCTTTCTTGAAGGCTGCGTGATGTTTTCCCCGGATGCCTTTCCCGAGATCTTCGCGTCGGTATTCGGGGCGCATTTCTTCAGTCTTCTTCATAAATTTTCCTCTCATGTTTCGTTGCTATTCGCGCGCTGACCAGGCGAATCTTGCCGCGGCGCTCCGTGTAAATCACTGCAAGAACTCGTCCTCTACTAGACATACCAAACGACAGCCAGCGCACTTCGCCAATGGAATGATCTGGATCGGGGAAAGTGAGCTCCATTGAATCCCCGAATATGGAAGCAGCTTCTTCAAAGCTGACTTTATGCTTCTTGAAATTCTTTGCAGCTTTGATTGGGTCGGCTTCAAATTCCATGAGTCATTATTCCATGTGCTGACGCTGTTGTCTGCTTCGCAGGAATTTTATCTGGCTGGATTCCCGCCTGTGCGGGAATGACGAGCTTATCTGCTAATCGGTTTATACCGAATCCGCTTCGGCTTCGCGCCTTCTTCGCCCAGGCGCTTCTTCTTGTCCGCTTCATATTCCTGATAGTTGCCGTCGAAGAACGTCCACTTGGAATCGCCTTCCGCCGCGAGGATGTGGGTGGCGATGCGGTCGAGGAACCAGCGGTCGTGGGAGATGACCATCACGCAACCGGCGAATTCGAGCAGCGCGTCTTCGAGCGCGCGCAGGGTTTCCACGTCGAGGTCGTTGGAGGGTTCGTCGAGCAGCAGCACGTTGCCGCCGGAGATCAGCACCTGCGCCAGGTGCAGGCGTCCGCGTTCGCCGCCGGAGAGCTGGCCGACGATCTTGGCCTGGTCGCCGCCCTTGAAGTTGAAGCGCCCGATGTAGGCACGCGCCGGGGTCTCGTATTTGCCCACGGTCAGAATCTCGTTGCCGCCGGAGATCGCATCGAACACGGTCTTGCCGTTATCCAGCGAATCGCGCGCCTGGTCGACGTGCGCGATCTTGACGGTGGTGCCGATCTTCACTTCGCCGGAATCCGGTTGTTCTTTTCCGGTGATCAGCTTGAACAGCGTGGATTTGCCCGCGCCGTTCGGGCCGATGATGCCGACGATCGCGCCGGGCGGCACCTTGAAGCTGAAGTCGTCGATCAGCAGGCGGTCGCCGTAGGCCTTGGATACGTTATTGAATTCGATGACTTCGTTACCGAGACGTTCGCCGACCGGGATGAAAATTTCCTGCGTCTCGTTGCGCTTCTGGTGTACCTGCGAATTGAGTACCTCGAAGCGCGCGATACGCGCCTTGGATTTCGCCTGGCGTCCTTTCGGATTCTGCCGCACCCATTCCAGTTCCTGCTTCATCGACTTGGCGTGAGCGTCGAGCTGCTTCTGCTCGGTCTCCAGCCGCGCGCCCTTCTGCTCCAGCCAGCTCGAGTAGTTACCCTTCCACGGGATGCCGTGGCCGCGATCGAGTTCGAGTATCCATTCGGCGGCGTTGTCGAGGAAGTAGCGGTCATGGGTGACGGCGACCACGGTGCCGGGGAAGCGCACCAGAAACTGCTCCAGCCATTCCACCGATTCGGCGTCGAGGTGGTTGGTCGGTTCGTCCAGCAGCAGCATGTCCGGCTTTTCCAGCAGCAGCTTGCACAGCGCGACGCGGCGCTTCTCGCCGCCGGAAAGATTCTTGATCACCGCGTCCCATTCCGGCAGGCGCAGCGCGTCGGCGGCGATCTCCATCTGGTGTTCGGTATCGCTGCCCGATGCGGCGATGATGTTTTCGAGGCGCGCCTGCTCGGCGGCGAGCGCGTCGAAGTCGGCATCCGGCTCGGCATAGGCGGCATACACCTCGTCGAGTTTCTTCTGCGCCTGCATCACTTCGCCGAGCGCGGATTCCACTTCCTCGCGCACGGTGCTCTCGGGATTCAGCTTCGGTTCCTGCTCCAGGTAGCCGATGCGGATGTTCGGCAGGTGCTGCACCTCGCCGTCGTATTCCTTGTCCACGCCCGCCATGATGCGCAGCACGGTGGATTTGCCCGAGCCGTTCAGGCCGAGCAGGCCGATCTTCGCGCCGGGGAAGAAGCTGAGGGAGATGTCCTTGATGATCTGACGCTTGGG
>JAUSMR010000030.1 GCA_030645955.1 Gallionella sp.
AATCGCCTGCAGCAATGCCACGCGCCACCTTCACCCCGAACTCCAGCGGCTGGGTGACGACTTTGCGGATGAAGGGGTAGATCAGCATCAGCACCGGGATGCAGGTGATGATGGCGGCAAAAATCGATTTGAGGCGCTGATCGGCCAGGCCGGCATTGACCTGGTCCAGCGAGACCTTCATGCTAACGACGCCCAGCACGGTCTTTTCAGCCACCTGATGACACAGCGTGCAATCCTTGCCGAGGGAGTTCTTGAGTGCCAGCGCAGGCCGCACCGTCCGCAGGTATTCGCCCTTGCTGTCCGATTCCACCTGGATGACTTCCTTGCCACTTTGCAGCACGCGCATTTCAAGCTCGTCCGGCCTGGTGTCATCCTTGGCCGTACCGGGTCCAAAAGCTTTGGAGACGCTGTCGCCGCGCAGGACACGAACGTCACGGATGGAGCCGAGCTGCTTGACCTGATCGAGGAACACGTCGCGCTGCGCCACGGTGCCGGTCACCATCATGCCGGTGAGTCCCGCCATGGTGGCGTTGTGCATGCTGAGGGAAAAATCGCGCGCCTGCTCCAGGGCCGCATCGCGATAAACGTAGCCTTGCCAGACAATCACACCCGACCACACAACGATCAACGCGGCTCCGATGGTGGTCAGGAGTTGTACCCAAATTTTGTATTTAGCGACGTGCAAAATGTGATTCCTTGCTGGAATGAACGGGAAACGCAACCCTTTTTTATTGGGCTGGTTTGACAGCGCCCTTTTTACGCGTTTTTGGGCTCGGTCGACTTGCTCCAAGTCAAGGTTTTCTGTGCTGGTGCGCTCACCTAGAATGAAAATTTCGGCGCTTGGCGCACCTGCTACGGAGGAGCGAAGCGCGCAAATTCTGTCGGCAAGTAGGCCGGGCTGCGGAGTGCGCAGCGGTCCCGCCGCTGGCGATTCTTGTTAACCTTCCGCCATGAACTCAATTCTGCACACCGCTACGGATCAGCCAGCACCCACGAAATCACCCACCATCAGTCTGGCCCTTCAGGGCGGCGGCTCGCATGGTGCATTCACTTGGGGGGTGCTGGATGCGCTGCTCGAAGATGGCCGCATCGCCCTGGAAGGCATCAGCGGCACCAGCGCCGGGGCGAT
>JAUSMR010000036.1 GCA_030645955.1 Gallionella sp.
ACGTTGATAAAAAACATCGTGCGCAATCAGTGCCAGCGTTGGCGAAGACCGCAAAAAAGGAATGAAGCCGGCCCTGAAGATCGTGTCGACGAAAACCCAGTCTGGTGCACTCGAATCAAACAGGCTGGCGATAGAAACGGACTCCGCTTGATCAAGTCGACGGCCGATGACCGCCGCTTTCAGCCCCGCCTGGCGCTTGCGCGATGGCCACGATGACAAAACATTCTGGAACCATGCACGCAATGCCGTGGGTAAACTTGCATTGACGCCTCGCAACATGGCGGCGCGCGTCGAAGGAAAGCAGACCCCGCCAAACTCAAACGCATGCAGGTAATGGAAGACCGGTTTGTTCGAGCCCAACTGTTGTGCCGGGCTGAAAATAAGGCCTGGAAGGCGTGGCCCAGTTATACAGATATGAACCTCCTTCCCGGCTGCCAGAAAATAATCCAGAAACGCACGGTTATAGGTTGAATAACCGTTGTGCCCCTTGCATGGAAGTTCTTCGACGACCATGAGAATTTTGTTGCTGTTTTCTATTCGATTATTCATTTAATAGAGCGATTCGCTATCATTATTGGATAATCTGAATTGCAGTAAATTCGTTGACTGCAGGGGAAAATAATTGTCGTCAGAAATCACAAAAATCTCGCAAGAACCATCGGGCAAGTCAACGACGGAAATACCTTCCATGTTGTCAACGTAACTGGTCCATGAATCAGTTGCCATAAGGGTTAGGCCTTTCAGAGTGCTTCCGGCCTTGATGTTGTTTGTTTGAATCAATTTCAAACGGATTTCAAAAAAACCAAGCCAATTTAATTTTCGTTCCAGAACCAGAAGCCCACAAACCTTTGAAAACGCGGCATCCGAAACATCAAATCCAGGCGTCGGTTCATATCGCAGGGCTTGAATATCAGCACTGTCCCGACTCAGTGGAATCAGCCAGGCGGGTATGGACTCAGTGTCTGAATCTGGATTGCGCTCGGCAATAGCAAGCAGTTGTGGCACTTGACCCGTTCCCTCCACATAAGCCAGAGCCTCTATTCCCTGACCTTTGGGCAATCGCTTCAGGGCGGCCCGTCGCTTAAACGGTTGAGCAGGAGTCGCGAGGGAACCCGGCAGGTTGGGCGCAAAAAAGACGGTTGAGCCAAAGCTCTCGTCAGCCAGATAAGCACCGTTATTGCCCAAGGCCAGCGCCTCGACGTCACCATGCCCAATGGACCGTAAGGAGCGTCCTTCAACGGCTTGTATGGGTGCCATCACGACATGATCCAGCGCAATCAGCTGCCCATCACGCCAAACTGGTGTGGCGCGCACCCAATGACCGGTGTCAGTGATGGCCAGCAGAGCCGTACCGTCTTTAGACAGGTGTAGCGCAGACAGTCCGCCGAATGCTTCAAACCTGGTTTTCAGCGTGATTCCATGCTCGAAACGAAGTTGCGGTGCAAGTTCGGCATGCTTGATCGATGGGAACCGATCGAGTGTGTTGATGG
>JAUSMR010000039.1 GCA_030645955.1 Gallionella sp.
CGCGGCAAGCTGGCCTTGTTCAAGCTGGACGACAAAACCGGGGTGATCGAGGCCCGCGCCGCTGAGGCGCTGATCAATGCCCACCGCAATCTGCTGAACGAGGATGAACTGGTGATCGTCATGGGCAAGCAGCAGGTGGACCGTTTTTCCGGCGGCATGCAGCTGACCGTAACGCAGATTTGGGACCTGGACCAGGCGCGTTGTCGCTTCGGCAAATTCTTGCGCGTGGCGGTGAGCTCAAACGGCGGCGGCAAGGCCCCTGATGTGGCCCGCATGGTCAAGGAATATCCGGCCCAGCGTGAGGTGACGGAGCAGGGCGAAGTGCTGCGGGGCATGAGCGTGCGCTTGGCGGTGGCGTGTCAGGGCGAGGCGGGCGCCGCTTCGGCCGAACTGCAGCTGGGCGAGGCGTTCAAGTTTTTCCCGACCAATGCGGCCCTGGCTGGCTGGCGGGTGCAGGCAGATCAGGGTAAAGCTGCCATCGTTTATGAGTGAAATTTGGCTCTAGCCGGCGTTGAATATGCGTTAGTAGCTATTAATATAGTAGCGTATCTATCTTGCATTCCAAGGCTGTCATTGCGGGCTTGTCCCGCAATCCATGGATCCCGGATCAAGTCCGGGATGACAAGCCGGGTGAACTGGTTCAAAGGCTGACGTTCAACTCCAGCCCTTCGCTCAGAACTTTTTCTGGAATTCTTCCATCCACGTCCCGTGGCAGCATGTCCATTTTGTCAATCGCCCTTAGCACTGCTTCATCCCATGCCTTGTTGCCGCTGGGTGTGACTATTCTGCGGTTCAAAATGGTGCCGCTGGTGCCCACCCGTACCACGACCTTTACAGTCGGATTACCTGCGCTGGAATCCGTGAAAGTTGTATTTGACTTGATCCGTTCAGCAATTCGCCCGGCGTAACCTGCGGACGGTCCCGATGATTTTTGGGCCGTGCCGGTTGAGCTGGGCGCGCCTGTGGCACCTGCGAGCTCGGCCATGTGCTTGATGTTTTCCTGGCGCTGTGCTTCCAGTTTTTTGGTATCCAGCTGGGCCTGGACTGCTTCTTTGCGCTTGCTCTCCTGGTCGGTCTTCTTCTTGTCATCAGCCGCTTTTTTGTCCAGCTCGCGCTTTGCCAGCAATTTTTCCTCCTTCAATTTTTCCTGTTCGAGCTTCTCCTGCTTGAGCTTCTCCTGCTTGAGCTTTGCCAGGCGCTGCTTCTCCAGCTCATCCTGCTTTTCCTTTTTCAGTCGCAGTTTTTCACGCTCAAGGGCAATGTCGGCGTCGGGCAGCTTGGGCTGGGCTTGCGGCGGCGGTGGGGTGGGCTTGGGAGCCGGCTTGACGGCCGCTGGCTTCTGTGTTTCAGGTGGCTCAGGCGGTACTTCAACCAGCTTGGGGGCGGCTTGTTGCGGTGTGGCCGACCACAATTCCGCCTCGGCGGTGACGGTCACCGCCTCGCGTTTCCAGTGCACGCCCCAGGTCAGGGCCGCCAGCAAAAAAATGTGGGCCAGCACGGCCAGCCCGAGCGCCCGCATCAGGCCCGGGGTGGGCGGCGGCGCGAATTCAAGGCGGTCGGTCGCAGCGTGCATGCTCCGCCTCTAATTCGCCAGTTGTACGGACAAGCCCACGCGCTGCACGCCCTCGCGTTGCAGTTTGTCCATGACCTTGACGACGGTCTCGTACTTGATGTTTTTGTCCGCGCTGATGACCACGGCAGAGTTGGTCACGCCAGTTTGGGCTTTCTTGACCGCACTGGCGATGTCCTTGAGCCCCAGGGAGGTGGACTTTTCCTGGATTTTCATCTCGATCGAGTCTTCCTTGCCAATGACGATCTGAATCACCTGGTCAGGTTGCTTGGCGGCCTTGCCCACGCTGGGTAAATCGATCATGCTGGGCGTGATGAGCGGAGCCGTCACCATGAAGATGATCAGCAGCACCAGCATCACGTCGATAAACGGCACCATGTTGATCTCGTTGATGGTGCGGCGTCCGCGTCCGCGGCTCACTAAAGATGCCATCGTCAAACTCCCTGTCTAATGCCCGGAGGCCGACTGCGCGCCGACATTGCGCTGCAGGATGTTGGAGAACTCTTCGATAAAGGTTTCCAGCCGGATGGAGATGCGGTCAATATCCCGGGCAAACCGGTTATAGGCCACCACCGCCGGGATGGCGGCAAACAGGCCAATCGCGGTTGCCACCAGTGCCTCGGCAATGCCGGGGGCGACCGTGGAGAGCGTGACCGTCTGCAATGACGCCAGCCCGGTAAAGGCATGCATGATGCCCCACACGGTGCCGAACAGGCCGACGTAGGGCGAGACCGAACCCACCGAGGCCAGGAACGACAAATTGGTTTCCACCACATCCATCTCGCGCTGAAAGCTGGCCCGCATGGCCCGGCGCGCGCCGTCCATCAGGGTGCTGGCATCGATGATTTTTCTCTCGTGCAGCTTCTGGTACTCACGCATGCCACTGGCAAAAATGCGTTCCATCGGTCCCGAATGGCGGGCGTTTTTGGCGGCGGCGCCAAACAGGTCATTCAAGCTGGTGCCGGACCAGAAATCGCGCTCAAAGCCATCGTTGAGCGATTTCACCCGCTTCAAGGCAAATAGTTTGCGAAAAATGGCAGCCCAGCTGGACACGGAGATAACCACCAGCAACAACATTACCAATTGCACGACCGCGCTGGCGTTGAGCACCAGATGCAGGATCGACAGGTCTTGATTCATTTCAGAGTTTCCAATAGGGTTAGCGGGATTCTTGCGGGCTTGTAGGTGCTTGCATCCACCCAGCCGATGCGGATGGTAGCTTCACACAACAGGCTAAGTTCTGCCTGTGTCTTCAGGAATGCCTGTTGCCGTATTGTCATGGATGCGCGCCCGGCGTCCAGCGGCCTGGCTGTAACAAAAAGTTCATCGTCCAGGCGGGCTGGCTTGTGATAGCGGATCGTGCTGTCGCTCACCACAAACATGCCGCCGGTGCTGTCACGCAGCGCGCGTTGTTCAATGCCCAAAGAGCGCAGCCACTCGGTGCGGGCGCGCTCGAAAAACTTCAGGTAGTTGGCATAAAACACGATGCCTCCAGCATCCGTGTCCTCCCAGTACACCCGCACCGGCCATGAAAATGTCCGTGCGGCTGGAACGGAGCCGGTCATGAAAGCAAGGCCTTCAATCGTTCGATGGCTTGCTGCAACTGCGGCATTGAGCTGGCCGTGGAGAAACGGATGAAGTTGTGTGTTTCGGCCGTGCCAAAGTCGCGCCCCGGCGTGACGGCCACATGGGCTCGATTCATGAGCTCAAAGGAAAGATCCCAGCTGTCCTTGATCTTTAGATGGGCGCAGGCCGCTGAGCAGTCAGCCCAGGCGTAAAAAGCGCCGTCGGGCATCACCGGCACGCGCAAACCCAGGGCATTGAGTGCCGGAATAAAGTAGTCACGCCGGGCCTTGAATTCGGCGCGCCGACGCTCGTATTCGGCAATGCTGTCCGCCTCAAAGCAGGCCAGCGCGGCGTATTGCGAAATCGTGCTGGGGCAGATATACAGGTTTTGGGCCAGGCGCTCGATGACGGGCACGATGCGTTCAGGCACCACCATCCAGCCCAGCCGCCAGCCGGTCATGTTGAAGTATTTGCTGAAACTGTTGATGCTGATGATGTTGTCATCCAGCGCCAGCGCGGTCTGACCATATTGCGCGTCATAGCTCAGGCCGAGGTAGATCTCATCGACCAACGTGATGCCGCCTTTGTGGCTGACGACCTCCTGAATGCGGCGCAGCTCGTCCGGGTGAATGGATGTACCGGTAGGGTTGGAGGGCGAGGCGAGCAGAACGCCTCTGGTTTTCTCGCCCCACGCGGCCTGCACCTTGTCAGCGCTGAGCTGAAAGCGCTCGGTCGCCGTGGTCGGGATCAGCATCGCCGTGCCATCCGCTGCGCTCACAAAGTGCCGGTTGCACGGGTAGCTGGGGTCGGGCATGAGAATCTCGTCCCCCGATTCGATCAGGGCCAGACAGGCCAGTTGCAAAGCAGCGGATGCGCCGGCCGTGACGACGATGCGGCTAGCAGGCACTGTGACGTTAAAACGCTGCATGTACCAGTCGCTGATACGCTCACGCAGTGCCGGCATGCCGGTCGCCTGGGTGTAGTGCGTCAAGCCGTCGCGCACGGCTTTGCAGGCGGCTTCCTGTACCCGCGGTGGGGCAGTAAAGTCTGGCTCGCCAATGTTCAGGAAGATCATGGGCGACGCGGTGTGCGCAACCTCCTGGGCCAGCGCGGAGGCCGCCTTGGCCACCTCCATCACATAAAACGGCTCAATGCGCTGCGCACGACCGGAAATTTTCATGAGCGGGATTTGCCCCGGTCTGCGGCCACTTCGGCGGCACGCAGGCTTGGCGCCAGCCCGTTGAGCACGGCGTTAACGTATTTGTGACCGTCCGTGCCGCCAAACTCCTTGGCCAGCTCAACGCATTCATTCAGCACCACGCGCCACGGCACGTCCAGGCAGTGCTTGAACTCGTAAGCGCCGATCCACATGACGGCGTGCTCAACCGGTGAAATCTCCGCGAGTTTGCGGTCCAGCAGGGGCAGGAGCAGGGCGTCCAATTCAAGCGCTTGTTCGGTGCAGCCATGCAGCAAAGCATCGAAGTGCACCGAGTCTGATTTTGAGAATCCCGCCAGATCCCGGGTGAAAGCATCAATGTCGGCTACGGCGTTCTTGCCTACCAGGGTTTGGTACAGCGCCTGCAACGCAAATTCGCGGGCGCGCGAACGCTCCGACTTGCTGCCGGCCTTGCGGGCGCCGGTGCTCGTTAGCCCGGTACGGGGCTGACGGGGCGGGCGGCTGCCCGCAGGTTTGGGACTCAGTTCATTCATCAAATTTCTTCCAACAGGTTGGCCATTTCTACGGCGACGCGGGCGGCATCACGCCCTTTTTCAGTTTTTCTGGCAATTGCCTGCTCCAGATTCTCGGTCGTGAGAATCGCGTTGGCGATGGGCAACTGGTAGTCGAGTGCGACCCGGCTCACGCCAGCGCCTGATTCATTCGCGACCAACTCAAAATGGTAGGTTTCGCCCCGAATAATGCACCCAATGGCCACCAGCGCGTCGTACTTCTGTTTCTCAGCCATGGCCATCAGGGCCACGGGGATTTCCAGTGCGCCGGGCACCAGCACCCGGTCGATGTTCTTTTCCAGCACGCCGAGTGCGATCAACTCGGTTCTGCAGGCCTCTGCCAGTGCGTCGGTAATGGCTTCGTTAAAACGGGCCTGCACGATGCCAATGGTCAATTTCTTGCCATTCAAGCGGCTATCGGTGGAATCCAGTGATCCTTTGTCTGCGCCAAACATGGTTTTTCCTTTACTTCGTGACGTAGCCAGCAATTTCCAGGCCGTAGCCGGTCATGCTGGGCATACGGCGGGGGTTGCCCATGAGGTTCATTTTGTGCACGCCGCATTCGCGCAGGATTTGCGCGCCAATGCCATAGCTGCGCAAGTCCATGCGACCGCGTTCCGGACCGTGGCTGGCGCGGGCGGTGCCGTCGATCTGCGCCAGCAATTGCTCGGCACTCTCGCCGCAATTGAGCAACACCACCACGCCCTGGCCTTCCGAGGCCACGCGCGCCAGGCTGGCATCCAGACTCCAGGAGTGCATGGCGCGGCCCACTTCCAGTGCATCCAGAATTGACAGCGGTTCGTGCACACGGGCCAGTACCGTGTCGCCGGGCGCCCACTGGCCCTTGACCAGCGCCAGATGAACGCCATGGGCGGTCTTGTCTTTGAAGGCGTGGAGGGTGAATTCGCCAAAGGCGGTGTTGAGGGTGCGCGTGCCCACCTTTTCAACCAGCGACTCGACCCGGCTGCGGTGTGCGATCAGATCGGCAATCGTGCCAATCTTCAGGCCGTGCTGGGCCGCAAACAGTTGCAGGTCTGGCAGGCGCGCCATGGTGCCGTCGTCATTCATGATCTCGCAGATGACCGAAGCTGGCGAGCAGCCCGCCATGGCCGCCAGGTCGCAGCCGGCTTCGGTGTGGCCGGCGCGCATCAGCACGCCGCCTTCAACCGCCTGCAAGGGGAAGATATGGCCGGGCTGAACCAGGTCGTCAGCGGTGGCGTTCCTGGCGACGGCGGCTTGCACGGTGCGAGCGCGGTCTGCAGCAGAAATACCGGTCGTCACGCCTTCAGCGGCTTCAATGGAGACCGTGAACGCCGTCCCCTTTTTGTCGCCGTTGCGCAAAGCCATGGGCGGCAATTGCAGACGTTCGCAACGTTCGCGCGTGAGGGTCAGGCAAATCAGGCCGCGACCGAAACGCGCCATGAAGTTGATGGCGTCAGCCGTTACGTGGTCGGCCGCCAGCACCAGATCGCCTTCGTTCTCACGGTCTTCTTCGTCAACCAGAATCACCATGCGTCCGGCACGCATATCAGCCACGATGTCTTCAACCGGAGAAATTGCCACAGGGGAGGGGGCGGTCATGCGAATATCTTTCAGGGGGGTGATTGGGGAATGGGTGTTGCCAGAGCGGCGACGCGTTAGTGCGCAACCGGGCTAGGCTGCTGCGGGTCGGTGCTGAGCATTCGCTCGACATAGCGTGCGATCAAATCGATCTCTAAATTCACATGTGATCCAGGCTTAAGGGTTCCCAGCGCGGTATTTTCAACCGTGTGCGGGATTAAATTGATGCTGGTTTCACAGCCGGTCTCAAGATCCTGGATGCGGTTCACGGTCAGGCTGACGCCATTGACTGTAATCGACCCCTTGTAGGCGAGGTATTTGGCCAGTGCTTTGGGCGCCAGCACGCGCAGCTCCCAGCTTTCCCCGACCTGCGAAAAATGCGTCACTTCGCCGATGCCATCGACATGGCCGGACACCATGTGGCCGCCCAGACGGTCATTGGCGCGCAGGGCTTTTTCAAGGTTGATGGCGCCGGTTTGGCCCAACCCGGCTGTCTTGGCTAGCGATTCGGCGGAGATGTCGACCTTGAATTGGCGTTGTGACACGTCAAGCTCTGTCACGGTCATGCAGGCTCCGTTCAGGGCAATGCTGTCGCCCAAACCCACGTCGTCCAGATAGGCGGGTGGGCACGCAATGGTGAGGCGCTTGCCATGTGTTGAAGAGCTGCCGAGGGCGTTGGCGGCGACGATGCGCCCCATGCCGGTGATGATTCCAGTAAACATGGCGCGTATTTTCGCAGGGAATGAGACTCCAGCTGACTGGAACCCCAAACTTGTCAATTAAAACTGGTCACGTCCTGGAATTCGGGCCACGATGCGCAGGTCGGGCCCGAGCATGTCGGTGGACCTGAACTCCAGCGCAATGGCGTGGGACAGTTCGGACAAAGGCCCGAAACTGGCCATGTCACGGCCCTGGCCGATCAGTTTTGGGGCCAGATAAACCACAAATTCATCCACCAGCCCTTCGCGAATCAGGGAGCCATTGAGCTTGTGCCCCGCTTCCACATGCAGTTCGTTGATCTCGCGTGCAGCAAGATCGCGCAACATGGCGGCCAGGTCGACCTTGCCTTGCGTTCCTGGCTGTTGACCGGGCAGGTAGATGACGGTGGCACCCAATGCTTCCAGTGCCGCCTTTTTTGCATCATTTTGCACTGCGGCGTAGATGTACAGGGCGCGACCAGCTATGAAAAGATGAGCGTCCAGTGGCATCTCAAGGCGACTGTCCACCACCACCAGATGGGGTTGGCGTGGCGTGTCCACCAAGCGCACGTCCAGACGCGGATTGTCTGCCAGCACGGTGCCGATGCCGGTGAGTACGGCGCAGGCGCGCGCGCGCCAGGCATGGCCGTCGGTGCGGGCGGCATCTGATGTAATCCATTGGCTTGCGCCATTGTTCAATGCCGTCTTGCCGTCCAGCGAGGCGGCGATTTTCATGCGCACCCATGGTGTCTTGCGGATCATGCGGCTGAAAAAGCCGATGTTGAGTTCGCGGGATTCGTCTGCTCCGGGGCCGACCAGCACCTCAATACCCGCAGCACGCAGGCGCTCAAATCCCTGGCCCGAGACCAAAGGGTTGGGATCGGCGATTGATGCCACAACTTTCTTAATCCCGGCTGCAATCAAGGCATCACAGCAGGGGCCGGTTCGGCCGTGGTGGGAGCATGGTTCGAGTGTGACATAGGCGGTGGCGCCAACGACTGAGTGGCCGCGAGCACTAGCATCTCGCAACGCCATGATTTCCGCATGTGGGCCACCGGCATGCTGGGTATGACCTTGGCCAATGAGACCAATGCCTTCACTGAATATGGCACAGCCAACCATAGGATTTGGATTGGAAACACGAATCGATTGCTCCGCTTGCGACATGGTGACACGCCATGGCTCGACTCTACTTTGTGAGGTTGGAATTGAGGACAAGTGTGGCATTACCGTCTTTGGTACTTGCTAGTCAGGACAGTTTGTATCGCTGGCCGAAACTGGCGTACAGGCTTTCACACGTCCTGTACTCGCGATTACTATTCGGCGAATTTGAGCAAAGTCGCTTGCTCCGGCATCATTCCTTGCGATGGTGAAAGTCACTGCGCCAAACCCTCCCGATTTTAGTTTTGAATAGCCAGACGCATCAAACATAATGTACGGAGGAGAGTCCGCTGCGGATGATCCAGTCTTAGGCGTCAGGGTTAGATAGTTTGGTTTCGCCTCTTTTGTCATTATGGTGATGTCGTTGGCCGCCGCATAATTCTGTGATCTGTCGACATCAACAAATACAACCCAACCGCTGTCCCAATTGGTTCCGTCGGTTGGTGTTGCCATTGCGTACCGCCCGCGTTTCATCGCCTCACCCCTCGCCGCATTCAGGCTAGCCAACATCGAATTTGAAAAAGATGTTAGTTCGGAATTCCGTAGAAAGGCAGTGAGGCTTGGTACCGCAACCGCAAGTAATATAGCAACCAATGCAATGGTCACCATCAATTCGATGAGGGTAAAACCACTCCTAAGAGAACGGCTGCTGTTCATTTCCAGCACAAGGATGTATTTGTACCCGTACATGTTTTTGTACCAGTACTGAGTATTTGTAAAGTACCGGCATCTGGGTCATTGCCGATGGGCGTAGCTTCCACCATTACGCATTCAGTAATGGCCGTGGAAACGTCGCATACGGATGCCTTTAAATAGTAGGCGGCTTTTGCCGCACTATCTCCCGAAAAGGTCTTGAAGGTAGTAGATGCGCTTGTCGGTGTGGTCGTTCCAGCTACATTGGTAAACGCGAGATATGTATTTTTCTGTGTCATATATCGTTCTTGTTGTTGCATGAGTTCAGCCAAAGCCGCTCGTCCTTCCGCCCTTTTTCCTTTGACGATGGAGCTCGTATAAGCCGGGTAGGCAATGCTGGCAAGAATTGCAACGATTGCAACAACAATCATCAACTCAATCAGGGTGAACCCATTACTAGAATGTTTTTTCATGGTGCGATCAAGTCTTGGTAGTTGTTAATTTGTCGCCAGCTGAGGCGACCAGCGACAACCGTTGTCGTTACGGTGCTGCCAGTCGAGAGACCGGAGGAGCCTTGTTGAATAGTCTGGCTTGTAATGGTTTTCGTCCGCCGTCCTGTACTGTCGCTGATTGTGCTCGTGGTGGCGCCGGTTACTTCCGCCACCAATGGCTCACCCAAAAGTCCAACCGTCGAGCTGATCGCGTTGCCGTTCCCCGTGGCGATCTTCACTGTGTACTGGTTTCCTCCTCCGCCCGCCGCTGAGCAGCTACCGCTACTACTGGATGCGCCGGGGATCAAACTGCCGAAAACGGCCGTATCACCGAAGACGGTGGCACTGCTAATCTGGCGCTCCCCCGAGACTGTAAAGTCAAAGTACCATCCAGAGCGCTGAGTGGTATCTGCGTCAGTTGTGGCACGTCCCAACGTAAATGCCGGCACCGATATTACGCCAGTTGAAGTAGTGTTCGTTCCTGCTTGGAGTCGCCCGCGTCCGCTGATGGCACTGCTACCTACAGGACTTGAGTCGCCACTATTGTTGTCATCGTCATAGACCATGTACATCGATTGTTGCGTAGTCGAACCCTTATCCGCAGATTCTAGATATTTGCCCGTCCCAAACAAGACATAGTGGGTACCTGGAATGGCGCCATTGGCGATGCTTGGCGCCATCGTGATGGGCTGTACGTTATTTGCTGCATCCTTTGCCGTGAACAAAGGATAGGGATTCGGGGACGTAATGGTTCCTTTGTTAAAAGATGAGAGTTTGTTGATATTCCAGTCGGCACTGCCGAGTAGGGAAAAATCAAGCTTCCACAGATTGCCATGCAAGTCCCCCATGAATATCTGTGCGACTTCCCGGGCTAACCCGAATGTCGCATTGAAGTTAACCAGCCCAGTAGCCTTGCTTATGCTCAGTGTGCTGTCGATGGGCAAAGATATTTTGTAGTAATTGGTGCCAAGCGACCAAGCCGTGCCAGCTGGCTTACTGAGGTCCAGCAAAAACAAAGCGGGGTTACCGTTGCTATAAACACTTGTACTGGCGGTGACGTAATTGTTAACCCCGCTGCCCACAACTGCAAACCACTTATAGGTGGCTGTCGTGGCGTTGTACGCACTCGTGCGCAGCTTCAATATTTGTGGACGACCGATCACGTTACCCATGTCTACGTCATCGTCATGGGTAAATTCCCACATCACGTTGGATGCCGAGAACGCTGATGGATTGGTCACATCAAGCGCAAAGACGCCTTGTCCGCCCCCTCCGGTGCCGGATACCAGCACTGTTTTCCAGTCGGCGGCTGTTCCAGCTGAGCCCACTTGGGCTTCTGCCACCGTGGGCGGACCATCCACATAGCTCTGATGGGCGTTGACGTAACTGGCACTGGTTAGCGCAGATAGCCTTGGTCCCATCCAGCTGGGTATGTAGGCAAATAGCTCATTGCCGTTCGTGGCGTTGAACGCGTGCAGCATGCCGTCATTGGCACCTACGAATACCGCTGGCGTGCGAGCCACATTGTTAGTGTAGAAGCTTGAATAAGTGCTGGAACTGATACCTGTCGTAGGAACACCTGAATAAACCACACCTGAATTGATGATGTCGCCGAGTAACTTGGTTCGTTTTCGGAAGGGATTGCTCTCTTTTGAAGAGTCTCCGCGCAGGTAATTCAGGCGGTCTTGCGCCAAACCATCGGCTGCCGAGGCAGGGGTCGCTTTGTCGAGGGCTAAACTCAAACTGCTTTCAATGGCAGCCCAGGTGAATGGTGCCGCCACAGGGTTGGCAGTCGCCCCCACGTTGCCCACCACAATATTGCGTGAGGTCGCTGGAGCGGTCAGAGCTGCCAGTTGAGTTGCTGCAGTCCACGTCGTGGAGGTCGAGATAGTGACTGCATTGCCCGAGCTCACGCTCACCGGAATGGCTAACAGATCGCCGCTCCAGTCTGAAGTATCAAATGTGCCTTGAAAAATTGTGTTGCCGATTTGCGTGAGGTTTTTCGACTGAATCGCACCGCCAGCAATACTTCGTGCTGCGGTCGACGCCCGACTGAAGATGTCGTCGAAGGCACTCAGTACACCGCGTGCGTCACTTTGCAGAAAGTAGGTATTGGCTTCACCTACGCGGGAAGGCCTTATATCCGTGTCTGCCCAGACGTAATTGTCTGCAGTTGTCATATCGTCGCGATAGAACGGGTTGCCCTTGGTGTTGTAGGACGTTTTGTAGGCGATGTTTTTGGCTGCGGTGGCAGCGTCATTTTCAAAACCACCGTATTTAGCTGCCATGAATAGTTGATTAGACGATCGCCTTGTGGTTGCGCTGTTGGAGCCTCCGTATTCGTTGACGTCAAACGTGAAAGTCTTGACGCGCAAGCCAGGCCGCTGTTTAGCGGGCCCGCCCGTACCGGTCCAGTCTGCACCCCGAATGTCGTGAGTGTGGGCCCAATAAGCTGAACCCAGAATCTGGCTAGTCGAGTCGCCGCTTGGAACGCTGCTGTTGGCCCCGTTTGGATTGCCAGTAGTGCGTGAAACGCCCTGACCGTCAATGTAATTGGACGTTGTATTTTTCTCAAAGTTTTGAACTGTGGTCCGCCAACCTTTGATATTCGGGATGTTATTTGCTACGTCTGTAGTGGGCACTCTATTGCCGTCATGGGTATTGATGTCACCGATCACCACAATGTTGCTTTTCAAACAGGAATAATCGGCAGTGCTTGATCTACCGTCATAAGGGTCGGTCCAGGTCGTTGTCACTGGAAATCCATCGTACATGCTAGTCGTGATGCTGCTAATTGCATCTGCGCTCGGCGGCAAACCCTGCAAATATCGCAGCGCTTCGTAATGAAGTTCACCGACGGGGTCGTATTTTTTGTATTTTCCAGGAACCGATCCTGTTCGCCCGAACTGGTTGACATAGTTGATAACACCACTTATGTAGTTGGCACTGCAACTCGAACCAGCGGCACACGTGACCGTAGAATTGCCGTCGGGGTTAGGATAAAAAACACCTGTAACAGGATTCCACTCCTGGTTTGGGTTGCCCCCGGTTGCCGTGCTATCGACGCCACTGTTATTAAAAGTCTTGGCTCCTACGTACTTAATTGGCGCGCGTAGGACGCCACCATAGCGACCGCTGGCGCTGCTTTGGGTTTGATCCAATAAATAGCCAAATGCAGCCAAGCGCAATTGGTCGCTGTATTTCTGAACTGCCCCGCTAGGCTTGAAATTGGCTTGGGGGTTGGTCGTTGCGCCGTCGGAGTATTTTTTGCACAGTCCGTAATCACGCACGTCTTTCAATGCATAGGTGGTCGGGTCGCGGTCGCACACCTGCACACGGGCAAAAAAGTAGCCATCGGTGTTGCCGGTTGTAGTAGCTGGAGTTGGTGATGTGTAATCGCGGTAGTAGCATCTTTTGTAAACACCTGAAATCGGGTCTACCGTGCTACCTGTCATTGTGTTGCCACACGTTACGCCGTTGGTGGCAATATACGTTAACCAACCTCCAGCGTTGCCACTACCTGCGGGTTGGCTATTTGGGGGAGCACCATAAAGAACTTCTTTGGTTCCAGTAAATGAACAAACATCTCCTTCGCTGGAGTCTCCACTATGAGTGGAGTGTGGGCATACTGCAAAGTTGCTTCCGCTACTTTGAAACACTGATAGCGCAGTACTTGGAGTTTGGTAAGGGTTTACAACGGTGCCCACCCCTGATCCTGACGTTGCTGAAACACCCAAGGTGTACCCACTAAGATCCGAAGATGTTTGGCCAGATAAACCGGTGGTGCCGAAATATATTCGGTTGAGTGTGTTGGCAATCTTTATATCAGATCCTGCCGCTGCATCTGCCATTGGTTTGGGTATTGCGCCAAAGTAATTTACGCCGGATACGAAGGATGGAGATAGCGCACTAGTCGAGGTTATCGCATGTGAAGTACCGTTGTTGTAAAGCGTTTTTGCCGGGAAATTGGAGCTATTGCCCATTTTAATGGGGTCTCCATCCGGAATCATGGCTCGCTGCAAAACCGTTAATGTGCCCGTGTCTATAACGCGATCACCACCAGTCAGTGACAAGCGTAGCATATCAATCGCTGAACTCGATGCCCAGTTCAGAAAGTTGCCGCTAAAGGCGTCATTCGTGGTGTTGCTGGATGCGGGCGTTGTTCCGTCGTCCTTGGTGTAGCTGGTTGTGTTGTTCCAGCACATGCGGGTTGTCTTTGTCGGTTGCGTTGTACTGGGCGTGCTCAAAGCGATGGCTGGACCGCGTCGAACAAAACGTTTGTAGGCTGCATTCTGACCGGAGGGCGCACCTGTCCCGGCATTGTCGTAGGTGTAGCAGCTTTCCGCGTCGTAATAACCAAGGTATTCACGGTCGCTGGAATAGGTAGCGTCGTCTGATGTGCTGTTGTTGTTGTTGTCGGGATCCACATATTGCGCACCCACTGTCGGGAACTCTACCGACAATGCCAGTACCAAGGCAGGCTTGTCTCCTGTTTCTGTGGCGTAAAGCGGATCGGCAGACAGAACGATGGCTGGAATATTGGGCGCAGTGCTGCCGCTGAACGCAAGGAATGAGACTGCGGCAACGCCCGGTACGGTTAGCCACAGTAGCCAGCGCAGCCTTCGGTGTTTGGCAAGCCGGGAAAGTGCTCCCCCGATACGTTTATTTAATGAGACGATTGGTGGAATAGGGTGTTTGTTGGTGTGCATGACATCACTCCGTCTTTAAATTCGATAGAGCACTTGCAGCATGGCTTGAATGTCAGCGCGAGGTCCAAATCCCATCGCAGTTACGCGATATACGACTTTGCCTGCGAAGTAAGGGTCGTCCTCCGCCTCAATGATGTAGCGCGGTTTTTTTGCAGGCTGTATGCCGACGCCCCCGGCCGCAAAGGTCCGGCCCGTAAATGCTCCAAACTCAGTCGTCGCGGCGCTGGAGCCGGTAACGGTGAAGTCTACGGTTAGCCACGCTGGTTTGATGGCCGCGCGCGTGCAAAGACCAACGGAGGTTCCGGAGGTGCCACAACCTGGCGGAAAGGCTGTAACGTTCACTCCGTCAAATAGGGCTTTGCGTGTGGAGCTGCCGGCAGGTCCACCCAACTCATACTCCGCATCAATCAGGGCAGCTTCTGCGGCTTGCCAAGCTACCTGGTGATCACGGTCATTTCTAGCCCCTCGTTCGCTCATCAAGGCAATTTGAGCGCCTCCGACACCAAGTAACGATACGACCACCAGTATCAGCATAACCATGATCAGCGAAGCACCACGTTGTGGGTGACAGCGCTGATCGAGGTGGGAATAAGTGTGTATCAGGGGCATATCTTTCACTTCACGTGCCTTGGTCATTACGCAAGTGCACTGTGAATGTCAGCACTTGCCGCAGGCGGCCATCAGCGGGAGTTGTAAATGCAGTGCCTGGGTCTAAAGTTATGGTGTTCGACATTGCGGCACCCGCTGTGCCCGTTGAAGAGGACTTGGCCAAGCCGAAAGGGTAAAGTGTCTGCGCGACCTTTTCTTGTGCAGAATTCAGCGGACCCCGCAGAATCATGCCAATTCGCAAACTGCGAACGCGACGCCAGTTTGCGTCGGTCGCAGAGGCGTTACCACTGACGGTTAACTGATCAGAGCGCAGCAAGCGGTCTGGGATCGCGTCAGTTGTCGCGGTTGGTGCAGTACCAGCGGTTACGCCGTCTGTACCATAAAGGACTTGAAAGTTCTCTACACCCTGAACAATTGGTTGAGCCGTTGTGAACGAAAAACCGCCGTCTGCTGAGTAGGAACACATCAATGAAGGCTCACCCTGGCTGATTGCAACGTGGATGATACTTATCATCGGACCAGCAATATTGGTTGGCGAATTTCCTGTGCAACCAATCATTGACTGGTCAGATTTTCCCGAGTTGAGAAAAGTCTCTGCCGCCTGGTAACGCAAAATCAGAATGTCACTGCCGAAACCGTCTTGGCCAGTTGGGCGAGTGGTGGTTGCATTCAGTGGGTCAGAGGTTTTGATCAGTGCGTTGTTGAATCCTGTAATGTAGGGGCCCAGCGGCACAGTCGAAGGAATCGTAGCTTCCCAAGTGTTTTTGTAGCCGCTTTGTACGGCTAGGCGCTGTATCAAATCAGCTGAAAAGCGACCATTGTCACGGAGTTGTGATGCTGCATCTACTGTTTGGAAACCCTGTCGGGTGACTGTCAACGCTGCAATTGCGGCCAAGGCAATCAGCAAACTAATAACCAATGCAACCAGTAACTCAACCATGGTCAAGCCGCGCTGGCAAAATTTTGGTATTGCATTCGCGCGTAGCCCCCTTTGGGGCGCGCATGGCCATTTTCGAAGGAACTGGGTCATGTAGTCGTCCCGGCGGTAACTGGCAAAACGATTGACGGTATTGTGGCTCGTTCAAGGGCGGTGGCGCCAGACCTTGCTTTGTTCGTAGAACCACGCGTCCAGCCGATTTTGACCACAATTACTCCGCCGGTATCCGAACAAGTCCATTGGGGCAGTCCGTTTGCATCAAATGGAGTCGAGTCAAAGCAAATATCGATACGCGCACCGGGGAGTTCTGTATCGACGCGAGCAAGCCATTCTGTCATTTGTGCGTTGGCAATGTCTGTTGCGTTTGTACAAGCAGTCGTGCCTGTCGCGACGTTCAGACAATAAGAGGCTGTGCTTGCTGCCAATGGAGTGCTGAACGACCCCAGGTATGGGTTTGTTGCGATAGGGAGAATTCCAATATTCTTGTTTCCACGTATCGTGTCGGCTAATTCGCGCGCAAGAAAGACGGCTGATGATTGAAGGCGGGCTTCTCGATTGGCCTGCAGCGAGGCCGCCTGCATGCCGACCATGCCCAATAGGCCAAAAGACAAGACGACTATCGAAACCAGGACCTCTACAAGCGAAAAACCAGAAGCCGTGCGTGTGGGACGGGCGGCGTGGAAGGCGTGCGTGGCGCCGGTTGTAGATGACGTGACTATGTGCTGATGTCCCATGGTCATCATGGTAGTTTCAAGTCGTCCTGAAAAACCGTTCTCTGCCAACCGCTGGTCTGCTCGGTATGACCGTTTGGCGGTGCCAGACGTGGTTTCCGCCGAATGCAATAATCTTTACCGCC
>JAUSMR010000044.1 GCA_030645955.1 Gallionella sp.
CGTCGTGCACAACGTCTACATCCGCAAGGTCGAGCGCAAGGACGGTCAGCTGTTTAACGTCGAGTTCGAGACGGTCAGGGATGTTAAGGACCCGGGCAAGAGCAAATGAGATGACGGCGGCAATGCCGCTGTGTGACCTGCTCCAGCAGCAGGCACCAGGATTGGGGAAGATAGGCGACAGGGCCATAAAAACACAGTATTTACGCCAAAAGACAAGATGTCGAGCTGGTTACAAGCTTACGCTGGGTTAGTTTCAATCTGGCGTTCCTAGCTTATCCAGTCGGATAAACTGGATTCCCAGAATATCCGACGATCTACATCACGTCAGGCCTACCAGCAACCCCCATGACGCACTCCATCGACTTCGACTCCATCGAGGCCCGCCTCTTCACTCTTCACCACGCGGTTCTCGGCAGTAGGGCGTTCTGCGATCGGTTCAAGATTGCCCGTGGCTCCGAGCCATCAGCCGAATATGAGTGGTGGCAGTACTTCGGAAACCTAAAGGCGCTGGTCAGCGGAACCATGATTGATGCCGCGATCAAGATCCGCATGCTTCAAGACATTGGTCGCGCGGAGGACGAAGAGTTTGATCCGAACACTCTCCAGTTGGAAGCGAGCAGAGACCTTGACATCGGAATCATCGAGGGCGGTGGCGCACTGTCGCTACGCGACTCGTGCAACAAGATCATCCATGCAACAGGGGCAAAGCTCGTGTGGCAGGAAGTTGGCGCGGGCAAAGGCGTCTTCGAGTACTGGACAGGTGTCTACCGACTGTTCGGCACAGAGCAGTCAGGCAAAGCGTGGGTGGCCAGAATCAACGTCGCAGATTGGTGCACTGCAATGATGCGGTTCAACGCTACATTTCAGGAGCGCATCGACTGGGCGCATGTCCTCAAGTGGGATGAGTAGGCCTGACCCTTCGTTGCACCCGAAGTGCTACAGCGGGCTTCGCCCGCTGTAGCACTTCGGGCGAACTCAAACGTTAGATGTCACCAACCCGCCCAGCTTGTCTTGAGTAGCATCAGCCCACTATGTTTGACTCGATCACGTTCAAAAACACCGTCGGTCCGGGTCCACTACTCGACATCGGCGCAATTGCTGAGGCACTCCTCTTTTACAGACGCGTGTCTATTGTCGGAAATTCAGCAACGCTGAAAGCGCTTTTGTCTGGCATTCCCCCATTTGTGGTTTTGGGACTACTCCGAGAGAAGAGACTTGAGTTCCACTATTTGGCAGATCAGGCTGCGGTTTCTAGTACAACCACCCCTACGGGACGAAACCTGCACGACCTGATGCGTTTCTCGTCTCCCCAACACACAATCGAAAAAGTTGGTCCGGAGACGTTCCTCGCCGCAGCTGGCAATACGGGGCAAGCTCGAATTGGATCAAGTCAGTTCACTCGGCTGCTTCAGCCGCTCGATCACGAAGACTTCGACCAGAAGGCCGTGCTGACTTCGCTCTTGGATCATGACGCAACAGAACGCTCTGTGAGTTCCCTGCTGTCGCTGGCAGTCCCCGGCTACACCACCGGTGAGCCACTTCGATTTCGTATTGAGCAGCAAAATCAGGGATTCGTTGTAGATTCGAACATTGACTTTAACGAAATTAATGCGATCTACCATAAGAGCGTTCCTCCAGAGCATTCAACGCTCACAGAGGCGTATCTTCTGGCGCTTATGCAGGGCGCATACGAAGCAACATACTACGCCGCTAAACTGCATACGGAGGTTGCAGTCGCTCCGATCGAGCGGGTTATTCAATCTGCCGCCGTGGAAGCTGTAGTTCGACGGCGAACCCAGAGTGAACACGAGATAGGTAGCTTCGTCGATTTGACAATGAACGATGCGCGAACAATACGTGAAGCTGTCAATTCCGGGAGAGTTTCTTTTACGCAGGTAGTAAAACTCCTTGATTCGGCAGACAAGTTTCGCCACTGGCTGCAGCAGCAACCAGTCGATGCTGAACTCGTTCGAACCTATTACCAAGCGGTAGTCAAGGACTCCTGGGCGGAAAAACTGCCCGGCAAGTCGGCTCGCTGGGCCGTCTTCACAGGTTTTGGTTTGGCGGCGGACGCATTCGGAACAGCACCGTGGGGAACTCTTGGCGGTGTCGCGATTAGCGCCGTTGACTCGTTTCTATGTGAGAAGCTAATTTCAGGCTGGAAACCGCATCAATTTGTAGAGGGCGAGCTAAAAACTCTCTTCATACCTGAACAGCGTCCGGGCGAGGCGAAAAAGGGCGACGTCTAACCCCTCGCTCAACCGGACCCATTGCGACGTGCGGCCAAAGGCCCGCCATTTCATTCTGCGCCTTTAGCCACACACCGCAACGGGTCGGTTAGCTCAAACGTTAACGACAGCTTTGGAGCGAGGTGACTGACTCCTTGTCAGTCTTTAAAAAGTCAGTCGTTGAGAACTCCCTGACTGACTGCCAGGCCGCGAACCGATCATTCCTGTGCGGCAGGAAATCGTCAGTTTCAGAAAAAAGTTTGCTCAGCATGAGCGGATCACCAGATCCTTGGACTCATGTTGCGACGCTTGATTGGGTGGCTCATTTAAATTCCGACAAGCGATACTAGTGAAACAAGGAATTTCGAGCTTTACCGGCTTTAAGGCCTGTGTAATTCCTGGTGTAATT
>JAUSMR010000081.1 GCA_030645955.1 Gallionella sp.
TGAGGGCCTCCCCGCTCCCGACCCGTATCAGGACATCCCCGGCTTCTGCCGCAGCGTAAAACTCGAAGAAATCGCCCAGCACGGCCACGTCCTCACGCCCGGCCGCTACGTCGGCGCCGAAGCGGTCGAGGACAACGACGAAGACTTCGCCACCAAGATGCAGCAACTCACCGACAAGCTGGGCGAGCAGATGGCCAAGGGGGCGGAACTGGACCAGTTGATACGCGCCAAGCTGGGAGGGCTGGGGTATGAGTTCTGAGTGGCAGAACACGACCCTTGGTCAAATCTGTGCGGCCCAAGGCGGAGCAATTCAAACCGGCCCATTTGGCAGTCAACTTCACACCTCCGATTACAAAGAGTTCGGCATTCCGGTTGTCATGCCGACCAACATTGGCGATGGTGGGATAGTTATAAACGGCATTGCCAGAATTGATCAGGCCGATGTTGATCGACTGTCGCAGCACAAGCTTCAGATGGGGGACATTGTTTTCAGTCGTCGTGGCGACGTAACCAAGAATGCGTTGATTCGTCAGCATGAAGTCGGCTGGTTTTGTGGAACGGGGTGTTTGAAAGTCCGATTGGGCGATGAGTCCATTGCCACAGCCAAATTCATCTCACATTGCTTGCGTCTGCCGGACATCAAAGACTGGCTGATTCGTCACGCCGTTGGTGCCACTATGCCGAACCTGAACACAGGCATTCTTTCGGCAGTTCCGATTTTTTTGCCGCCGTTGCATGTTCAGTTTGAAATTGCAGCAATGCTCGGCGCCCTCGACGACCGCATCGCCCTCTTGCGCGAAACCAACGCCACGCTCGAAGCCATCGCCCAGGCACTATTCAAGTCTTGGTTTGTCGATTTCGACCCCGTGCGCGCCAGGATGGAAGGCCGCGCCCCCGAATGCATGGACGAGGCCACGGCGGCGCTGTTTCCCCGATGGGTTCGAGGACTCGGAGTTTGGTTTGCTTCCAAGAGGCTGGCGGATCGAACCGGTTGGAAAAGTCGTCGAGGGCATTTACGACGGTCCTCATGCAACACCCTCAGAAGCTGAGGATGGGCCGATTTTTTTGGGTATCAAGAACCTGACAGGTACGGGTCTGAATCTTGCCGAAGTGCGCCATATTCTTGAGGAAGACTGGGCGCAATGGACGCGCAGGATCACGCCTCGCCAGGGTGACATCGTTTTCAGCTATGAGGCAACGCTTGCCTTTTTTGCGCTGATTCCACCTGCAACGCGCTGCTGTCTTGGGCGGCGCCTTGCGCTGATTCGGCCGAACAATGTGAACGGGGCCGCTCATTTCTGGTTTCATCAGTTCATCGCTGCGCCATTTCAGCGGTTGTTGGAAAAACACACGATTCAAGGCGCTACGGTAAACCGCATTGCGCTCAAGGAATTCCCCAGCTATTTGGTATTGAATCCGTCTGACGCACTTAAAGCCGTATTTGATGATCGTGTGGCACCTCTCTGGTCAAAAATTCATGAGAACCAGGCGCAAGCCCAAACCCTAGCCACCCTGCGCGACACGCTTCTCCCGCGCCTGATCTCAGGCCAGTTGCGGTTGCCGGAGACGCTGGAAGAAATGGAAGTTGCTTTGCCATGCCCACACAACCGGGTACCCAGTACGCGCTTTTTGAAGTGGCAGAGGCAACGCCGCTGGAGAAACCGTCGGCTGACACGTCGGAAAAGCGGTTCAGCGATTTCGTGGTCTATGTGGACGAAAGCGGCGACCATTCCCTGGCCAGCATTGACCCGGGCTACCCGGTTTTTGTGCTGGCTTTGTGCGTTTTCCACAAGCGGCACTATAGCGAGCAGATCATCCCGGCTGTTGAAAAACTCAAGTTCAACTACTTCGGGCATGACAGCGTGGTCTTGCATGAAAACGAGATTAGCAAGCAAAAAGGGGCGTTTGCTTTTTTGAGCCATCGGCCTACCCGCATCGCGTTCATGGAGCGGCTGAACTCGATCATGGATGCAAGCAACTTTATTTTGATTGCTTGCGTGGTCGATAAGGCGCGATTGTCTCGGAGCGCTGGTGCCAACTCCAATCCATATCACATTGCGCTTGGCATCTGCTTGGAGGCGCTGCACGGCTTTTTGCTTGAAAAGGGGCAAGACAACCTGCGAACCCACGTGGTGGTGGAGTGCCGTGGCAAAAAGGAAGATAGCGAACTCGAACTGGAGTTCAGACGGATTCGTGATGGCAGCAATCCTGGCAACCAAAGTTTGCCGTTTGACATCGTGTTTGCGGATAAGAAGACTAATCTGACGGGATTGCAGTTGGCCGATTTGGTGGCGCGTCCATTAGGGGTGAACTACTTGCGGCCCGCCCAGGCGAACCAGGCGTTTGAGTTATTGAAGCGCAAGTTTTACTGCGATGGTGGTAGAACCCGGGTCGGCATGGGTTATGAAAACGTGGGGTTGATGATTTACCCACCCCAGAAAGCGAAAAGCCCCGATGAACCCACCGAGGCTATAACGCCGACCAGGAACCCCCAATCCACTTGAGCATTAGTTTAACCTAAGCGCGGGCAACAAGTAAAAATTCAGCTTGGTAGTAGCTATGTTTTTGATAGCTTCTTGAGTAAATTTCACGTGGTTCAAGTGCTAATTAGATGCTAAACGTTGAGGCCGGCCGAATGATTTTCGGCCAGTTGTTCCCGCTATTCAAGGGGCTGCTCGTGGCGGCGCTTAATATTAAAGAACTCTTCAATATCACTGGCATGCATTAAAGAGTTCTTTCATACCGTGCAACGCACAATGAGCACATAAAACTTGACGCCTGAGAGGGCATCGCGAGCGCCATGACCGAAGACCAACTCGAACAAGAAACCCTGGCCTGGCTGCAAGACGTGGGCTACACACACGCCTACGGCCCCGACATGGCGCCTGACGGCCGGGCGCCTGAACGCGACAACTTCCGGCAGGTGCTGCTTCTAGGGCGGCTACGCGCGGCGATGGAGCGGCTGAATCCCGGTGTTCCGCCAGCCGCGCGGGACGATGCGCTCAAGCAGGTGCTCGACCTGGGCATTCCGGCGCTGCTGTCTGCCAACCGGCATTTTCACCGCCTGCTGGTGGCGGGCGTGCCGGTGCAGTACCAGAAGGATGGCGAGACGCGCGGCGACTTTGTGCAACTGGTCGATTGGGCCGTGCCGGAGGGCAACGATTGGCTGGCGGTCAACCAGTTTTCGATTCGCGGCCCCAGGCACACGCGCCGACCCGACATCATCCTGTTCGTCAACGGCTTGCCGCTGGTGCTGATCGAGCTGAAGAGCCCGGCTGACCTGAATGCCGATGTGTGGAAGGCGTTTGACCAACTCCAGACCTACAAGGAGCAGATTCCCGATGTGTTCCAGACCAACGAGGTGCTGGTGATTTCGGACGGCACGGAGGCGCTGCTGGGCAGCTTGAGCGCCGACGCCGAGCGTTTCATGGCCTGGCGCACGATTGACGGCATCACGCTGGACCCGCTGGGCGCGTTCAACGAGTTGCAGACGCTGGTGCGCGGCGTGCTGGCGCCCGCGTATCTGCTCGACTATTTGCGCTACTTCGTGCTGTTCGAGGACGACGGCACGCTGGTCAAGAAGATCGCGGGCTACCACCAGTTTCATGCGGTGCGGCTGGCGATTGGCCAGGTCGCCCTGGCATCGCGTCCCGGCGGCAACCAAAAAGGCGGCGTGGTCTGGCATACGCAGGGCAGCGGCAAGAGCATCACCATGACCTGCTTTGCCGCTAGAGTGATGCGGGAGCCGGCGATGGAAAACCCGACCCTGGTGGTGATTACCGACCGCAACGACCTGGACGGCCAGCTGTTTGGCGTGTTCAGCCTGGCGCAGGATTTGCTGCGCGAGCAGCC
>JAUSMR010000091.1 GCA_030645955.1 Gallionella sp.
CGACCAGAACCGGCCGGTTGGTCATGGCGCTACAAAGCGGCCTGTCGTCGGTGCCTTCCGCCTGGCTCGAATTCCAGGGTCTATTTACCCCGGGGCTTGTCCGTCCTTGCGTTTTCTCATTTGGCGACCGCCAATTTCTGAATTTAATCATCAGCAGTAGTGTGTTGGGGTGGTGGTGGTGATCATTGTCGTGCTGCTGTTGACGGGGTGGCTGTAGCGGGTATTCACGCTCTGCGGCCGAACTGGATCGGCTGCAGTTGCTGACCGGCGAATGCCGACGGTCAATTATTTTGACTGACCGTTGGCTCGGCAGCGGACGCGGACTCTTGGGTGCAGCTATGGAATTGGAGCTAGCGGCCATCAATAGTCATTGCAAAAGTTCAGGACATGTAGACCTTGTTCTTCAACATATTCTTTGCCCCTGCGCCGCTATGAACCCACGTCATTTGCGGCCAAGATAGCATTCTGTGGAGAAGGCATATTGATCCCCAGCTTGATTTGATTGCGAAGGGGGAAAACCAGCCTCAAGATCGTTTGATGGCGCTGTGGTCCGTGCGCACTCTGCTCATTTGGCTGGCCCTCGCCTGTTTGCTTCCCGGCGTGATCGGCGCTGTCGTCCTGTCTGTTCATCAGTATCAAGTCGGACGCGAGCAACTTCAAAAAAACACAATCCAGACGGCCCGTGCCCTGGTCCAGACGGTCGATGCGCAACTGATCAAAGCCCAAGTTGTGGCACAGGCACTCTCAACCTCCAGTTATCTAGCAACACAGGACTTTGCCGGGTTCCATCGCAGGGCGCTTGAACTGCTGCAACAAGCAGACATCGGCAGCAACGTCGTTCTCAGTAATGAAAGCGGGCAGCAGATCGTCAATACCATGCTCGCCTTTGGCGCGCCCTTACCGCGCCATGGCAATCCGGAGCAACTCCGCCGCGTCTTTGATACCGGACAACCGGTCGTTTCCGACATCTTCCTCGGCGGCGTAACCGGCAACGCCAAGATCACCGTTGATGTCCCGGTGCGGTCCAACGGCAAGGTCGTTTATGTTTTGAGTCTCGGGCTTCTCCCGCAGCAGCTCGGCAACATTCTGCGCGACCAGCACTTGCCCACGGATTGGGTGGTCGGCGTTTTCGACCGCACGGGCACGGCTGCTGCACGAACTCATGCCCCTGAACAGTTCGTTGGACAGAAGGGTTCCGCGGACCTTGTCCAGCGCATGCTGGCAGTGCCCGAAGGTGCCCTCGAAATCGTCACGCAAGAAGGGATCCCGACCCTGACCTTCTACAGCCGCTCGTCCCTCACAAATTGGAGCGTGGCCATCGGCATTTCCCGCCAGAGTCTGGAAGCGGAGCTGATGCGCACCGTTGCTATCCTGGGTCTGGGCATTACCATTCTGTTTGGCGCGGGCATCGGTTTGGCCTGGTACATGGGGGGCAGGATTGCCCGCTCGGTTAACGCGCTGACGGCCCCCGCGATCGCCCTGGAGGCGGGCGAAGCGGTGATTGTTTCCCAGGTCCACTTCCGCGAAGCGGATGATGTCGCCCGGGCGATGGCGCGTACTGCGCACCTATTGAAAGGGCGCACGCGAGCGCTTCATGAGAGCCTTGCAACGCTACAGGAGCGCGAAACCGAGCTGGCGAAAGCGCAACGTATCGCTCAGCTCGGCAGTTGGCACTGGGACGCCAGGACTGACGCCGTCGAGGGGTCTGCGGAACTGCACCGGCTATTTGGGCGGGAGGTCATCCCGCCGTTTGCCGAACAGGTTGAAACCATTTATCCCCGTGCGGCGTGGCAGCAACTGAACACCGCTTTCCGGGAAGCAGTCCGAACCGGTATCGGTTACGACCTGGAACTGCCGGCGCTGCATGGAGACGGCACCCCGATATGGATCAATACACGCGGTGAAGCGGTGCGCAATGCCAGCGGCGAAGTCGTGGGATTGCACGGAACAGTGCAGGACATCACCGATCGCAAGCAGGCGGAGAGCGCGCAACGCTTGGCGGCCCTGCTGTTCGCCAATATCCAGGACGGCGCCGTCGTGACCGACCCGAGTGGCACGATCCTGGCGATCAATCCGGCCTTCACCGCCATCAACGGCTATAGCGAGGCCGATATCTTTGGGCAGAACATGCGCTTACTGCAGTCCGGGCGGCACGATGCCGCCTTCTACCAGGAGATGTGGCATGCCATTCTCGACACCGGTGGTTGGCAGGGGGAAATCTGGAATCGGCGAAAAAATGGGGAAATCATTCTGGAATGGCTTTCCATCAAAGCCGTATATGACAAAAGCGGCGCGGTGGTCAACTATGTCGGCACGTATACCGACCTCACCGGCCTCAAGCACGCCGACCAGATGGAATATCAGGCCCATCACGATGCGCTCACCGGCCTGCCCAACCGACTGCTACTCATGTCCCTCCTGGAACACGCCCTGGAGGTCAGTAGACGCCACCATAACCAAGTGGCTGTCCTGTACTTCGACCTCGATCATTTCAAGGCGGTCAATGACACTTTGGGCCACCCCGCAGGAGACGAGCTGCTGCAAAAGGTGGCCCTTCGGCTCGTCGCGCATGTGCGCGACATGGATACCCTGGCGCGACTGGGCGGCGATGAATTTGTGGCGGTGCTGGAGGATGTCAAAGGACCGGAAAGCGCCGCGAAGGTAGCCAGAGAATTCGTGCGACTGCTTAACCAGCCATTTGTCGTGGCTGCGGGGCAGGAAGCCCGCATTGGTGCCAGCGTGGGCATTGCGATGTTTCCCACGGACGGCGACAGCACCGAAATCCTGTTGCAGCATGCGGATGCGGCACTCTACCGGGCCAAGGCGGCAGGGCGCAATACCTACCGCTTCCATTCGGGATGAACGGCAACCTGACATCGGAGCAATTCGAGCGTTCAATTTGACGCCGCAGGCAAGAGATCTAACTGAGCCAAGTGAGCCAAGTGAGCCAAGTGAGCTAAGGACTCTATTGCGAATGTCGGCAGACGCTGGAGGCCGTGTGAAAGCTCGAAAATTTGAGCCTGTGTCGAAAAACTAGGGGTGCCAAAACCATGCCCGAGCACACGATCGTCGCGCATGGGCCGTTCTATGAGGGCGTTTTTTCTTTCGCGTTAACAAGGGTCGTTGCGACCGTCGTTTTCACACAGCCTGGCCGCGTTGCTGTCGGCCACCTTTCAATCACCAGCGTCAGGAATAGACACGCTACGCCATCAATGAACGGCAGCTTTGCAGCACTCAAATGAAGCGTTTGCGCGACACCCGGAAGCAGCCACTGGTCAACTTCGGCTCTTGGTCGACGGCGGGTCTACAGAATGTTGAACTGGCTGCCACATAGCCGTCATTCCGTTGAGCATCAATCGGGGGGTAATCACCGTTGAACTAAACCGCTTCGCGATGGTTGGTCCTCACAGGCTGCCCTCGCGGTTTTGTTTGGCGTGGTGCTTGCGCGCACGGGCATTGAGGTGAAGCCTTGGAGGCGGGGAATTTTCCCCACTTCCAAGGAGAATTGTTATGACACCCCTACGCCAACGCATGGTGGATGCCATGCTGCAACGCGGTTTTGCGGCCAGCACCCGGGCAAACTACGTCAAGGCCATTTACGGCATGGCCAAGTATTACCGACGCGACCCTGCCGGATATAGCGCCGGTGAGGTGCAGGCGTATTTGCTGCACATGGTCAAGGACCGACACGTGAGCTTCAGCAGCATGAACCAGACGGCGTGCGCGGACCGCTTCCTGTATGAGACTGTGCTGGGCCACGACCGCGAACAGTTTCACATTCCGATGGCCAAGGTTCCTGTGACACAGCCCGAGTTGCTCTCGCGTGAAGAGATCGCGCGCCTGTTTGCCGCCTGCTCCAACCCCGTGTACCGAATGATCCTGCAGACCATCTACGCAACAGGGCTGCGCGTGTTTGAGGCCTGCGCGCTGCGGGTGCGAGACATTGACAGCGCGGGTGACCGCATGTGTATTCGGGTCGAGAATGGCAAGGGATCCAAGACCCGCTACACCTTGCTGTCGCCCACCCTGTTGGAACTTCTGCGAGCCTACGTACGCCGGACCAAATCGCGCGACTGGCTCTTTTGCGCCCGTGGCGGCAAACGTCCATTGAGCGTCAAGTCCGCCCAACGTGCCTACTGGGGTGCTCGCGACGGTTCGGGCAGCATCAAGCGTGGTGGTGTACATACGCTGCGCCACGCCTTTGCCACCCATTTGCTCGAAGGCGGTGTTGATCTGGTCACGATCCAGAGGTTGATGGGCCACAGCAACATCAGCACCACTTCGCGCTACATGCATCTCATCAGCCCGCAGTTTCGCCCGCCCAAGGGCGTCGATCCCCTGGACTTGCTCGCTGGCCTACCCAGTCTGTAGTCACCCGACTCATCAGTCATGGCCGCCCTGGCCGATGCGCTGCGCCAGTTTGGCACGGCGTATCTGGCAACGCACGCGCTGAGCACCCCGCAGGCCAAAGCCTGGCGAGCAATTGTTGCCTGTCGCACCGCCGCGCTGGGTGGGCAGCAGTTGGCCTGTGATACCTGCGGTCACAGTCACTGGCAATACCATTCCTGCCGACATAGATGCTGCCCGCAGTGCGGCACACGGGCCAAAGATGCCTGGCTGCAAGGACGACTGGCCGAGGTGTTGTCGGTGCCGTACGCGCACTTGGTGTTCACGCTGCCGCACAGCCTGAACGGTTTGTACGGCATGCACCCGCGCTGGGTAATTGACACGCTGTTTGCCTGCGCAGCCCTTACCCTGGCGGAGTTTGCCGCCAACCCAAAGTGGATGGGCCGCGCACACGGCACACCGGCCTTCAGCTTGGTGCTGCATACCTGGACCCAGGACTTGCAGCGGCACATCCATGTGCACGCGGTAATGGCCTGCGGGGTGCTGGACAAAGATGATCAATGGGCAACGCCAACGCGCAAACCCAACTTCTTGTTCCCGGTGCACGCACTGTCCAGGGTGTTTCGGGGCAAGTTCATGGCGGCGTTGGTCGCCGCACACAAAGACGGCAATATTGAACGCGACCCGCAAGGGGGTGCACCCGCCTGGCACCAGCGACAAAGGCAACTCTACAAACATGATTGGGTGGTGTATGC
>JAUSMR010000124.1 GCA_030645955.1 Gallionella sp.
GGCAAGGCCGACGTGCTGTATGGCGGTGCCGGAGCGGACACTCTGTGGGGCGATACCAGTGCTACGTTGGTGCTGACTGCCGAGCAGAACGCGCTCATGTGGGCTGACGACTATCTGGATGGCGAAGACGGCGATGACCAGCTCATTGGCGGGGGCGGGGCCGACACGCCAGCCGGGGTTAACAGGCTGCGAAAGACCGTCAATACGGCGTGTTCCTCCTTCAATTGGAGGAGTTGCCATGGCTGGAACTTTGCTAGGCTCAGAGTAATTTCAAAAAAAAGGAGAGAGCATGAGGCAAACATTGATAAGACTGGACGACGGCATATCAGATCAATACCATGCTGCGCTCATTTGTATTGGACAGCCGGCCAATTTAGCGGTGAAAGTAGCCGAAAAGTAGCTCGAAGTTATGAGGCGTTTGGCATGCAGGTATCACTGCAATCCATCAAGGTCACGCCATGCCTGTGATAACACTCATCGTTGCCGGATTGATGCTGATAGGGCTATGGCTGGCATCCGCCGTTTATGTTGCTATGGCGTCCACGCGCTTGATACGTGCCAAAGCATTGCGAAACGCATCAACAGATGTATCAAGCCCGATCAAACGGCCACTGTGGAAAAGCCTACTGCACTGGACCTTGGGCGCCATTTTCTGGGTTCCTACCAGCTTGCTGACTGGGACAGCTGCGCTGAATTACTCTGGCTACTGCTTTGAACAAGGTCGCTATTTGACCGACGAGGAGCGGATTAAACATACCGTTGAGGTTGTTCTTGGTGCCTATCCAGACATCACTTATGCGTATGACGTACTGCCCAAAGCCGGACATGAGGTGGTACGAGATAAATCCCGATGCTGCGAGCAAGGTGATGCAAGCATATTTGACGGGAGCAAACGGGGTACAGCCTTAAATGCTGAACAACTGATCATGTACCGAGACATTGATGAGTTTTTTGCCATCAACCCAGACTGCTGTAGCTTTGCACGAAATGGTTTGTATGGGGAATTAGGTAGTGTCGATATATGGCCTCAACTCACCGGATATTCTGCTGGTTTTACCAATGTCAAATTCCAAGTGCGCTATCGTGATACCGATGGAAAAGTAAAAACGAAGTTTTCGGCTGTGTCGTGGAGTTACACCAGTTGTGGCGCTCCAAGCACCCGGTTATTCAAATAACCAAAATAAATTTATTGCCAGATTAACTAAACGAGGTCAACCATGTCCCTGCCAACTGCTGCTGAAATTACTCGCTTATATCTTTACGGCCAAACAACTTTTTCCACGCCCAATCTTACTAGTGACGAACGAATTCGGCCCATCGCAAATCCTGCCAATGTTGTTATGGCGCCAGCTGTGGATGTGAACGACTACATGGACGGCGGCCCTGGAAGGTTCGTAAATGCCGCTGCTTTTGAGGTGATACACAAGTTTTTTAGTGCTGCACAAGGCATACCACCAAGTCCTTCTGGTGGTTATACAAAAGGACAATTATTTACTCTATTCGGTATGGATGGCTTATCTCAGCTCAAACGCCGTGCTGCATTTGTAAGTCAAAGTGACTTCACAGACAACAAGAATGATCTGTTAGAGCGGGCATACATTTGGCAGACGACAGGTTTTCAAATTGATAACAACGCGCGGTTTTTTGTTGCTGCCAATGGCACGCGAACCGTAACAAATTTTGGCATCGTTCCATATTCAGCAGAGTCTTCTGATGGCATCACGCCAGCTAATGTCGAAAACTTTGACTTTACTGGCGGTGGTACCGTCTCGAATCTTGCCGGAGCGCTACTCAAACCGATGATAGATCCGTCCGATATTGGACGAGTTGTAAATATCCCATTCACAGGTGTTCGCACGCTCACTCCTGTCTTCACGTCAGCCGATTTCAACGCAGCAGTTTCCAGTCTGCCATTACCTTCAAGAGTAGAGAACCTTAAAACCATAAACGCTGGTGCCAATCAATTCGTCCAAGGACTTTTCGATAGTGGAGTCATCAAGTTCCTTGACTCACAAAACAGACCTATTCTCTACGGCACTGATAAAAGCGATCCGATTGCAGGCAGCACATCAGTTACCGGAATTGACATATCAAAGTCCACATTGGTAAATGGCGCTTTGGGTATTAATCAACCGCTTTCTGCTTACGTCAGAAACGGCATCGCCTACATCGCAGGCAAAGGTAACGACAACATAACTTCCAGCACCACCAACGACTATCTGGACGGCGGGACTGGCGACGACAACTTGAAGGGGGGCTTTGGCACCGACAACTACGTGTTTAAAGCCGGCGATGGCAAGGACACCATTCTCGACACAGATGGCAACGGCCAGATTACCGTCGCGGGCAATGTCCTGAGCGGAGCGGCCTTTGCCGACTACAAACTGCTGCCGGGCGGCCAGGGCCAATGGAGCGTCAACAACGGCGCTACTGTCTACACCCTGGATGCCAGCCACAAGCAACTGGTGATCACCGGCTCAAGTCTGGGCGCTGACAGCAAAATCACCGTTAACAA
>JAUSMR010000134.1 GCA_030645955.1 Gallionella sp.
ACGTGGTGCGCATCCTGCTGACCGGTTATTCCGACCTCGATTCCACTATCGCGGCGATCAATCGCGGCGAAATCTACCGCTACATTGCCAAGCCGTGGGACGATAACGACATCGTACTGACGGTGCGCGGCGCGCTGGAACGCAAATACCTGCTGGCCGAGAAGCAGCGTCTGGAAGCGCTGACCCTGCGCCAGAACGAGGAATTGAAGGCGCTGAATGCCGGCCTTGAAGATAAAGTACGCCAGCGCACCGAAGGGCTGCGCGTCGCGCTGAATTCCCTGGAGCAGGCGCAAGTGCAACTGCAAAAGGATTATTTCTCCACGATCCAGGTCTTCGCCAACCTGACGGAACTGCGCAAAGGCGCGATGGCCGGCCATTCGCGCCGCGTTGCGCAACTGTGCCGCAACATCGCGCAGCGGATGCATCTGTCCGAAACCGATACCAGGAACATCGAGACCGCAGCCCTGCTGCATAACATCGGCAAGATCGGCCTGCCGGATCGCCTGTTGGACAAGCCTTACATGGAGTTGCCGTATGCCGAACGCACCGAGTTCGACAAGCATCCACTGCGTGCCGCTGCCGCGCTGATGGCGCTCGATCCGCTGCTCAAGGCTTCCGAATTGATTCGCCACCATCGCGATCACTACAATGGCGTGGGCAATTCATCCGGCCTGCGGGGAGAAAACCTGCCGCTGGGCGCGCGCATCCTGCTGGTGGCGAGCGATTACGATGCCCTTCAGCAGGGCCTGATCGGCCCGGACAAACTATCGCCCAAACAGGCGCTCGACATGATCGTCAGCGGCAGCAATATGCGCTATGACCCGGCCGTGGTGGACGCATTCCGTGAGTTGATGTCGCACGCCGGCAGCCATGCGCCCGTCGCGGCCGAATTCATGGTGACCAGCGCCCAATTGCACGAAGGGATGCTGCTCATGCACGACGTCGTGGCCGGCGATGGCATGCTGTTGCTGCTGAAGGATTCGACGCTGAACGCGGAGCGTATCCGTGAGATTCGCGAATTCGAGCGGACAACCGGCGAGCAACTGAATATCTGTACGCACTCGATCTGAACGGGCATCGTGGATACCTACCGCATCCTGTTGCTGGACGACGACGATTTCATTCTGGCCGCGCTGCGGCGCGAATTGCTGAGCATGCCTTACATCGGGCATGCGGGGCTGGAAATCGAAACGTTTACCTCTCCGTTCGCCGCGCTGTCGCGGGCACAGGAGCATGACGGTTATTTTGACGTGGCGATCTCCGATATCCGTATGCCGGAAATGAACGGCATCGATTTCCTCAAGGCGTTCGGCAATATCCATCCGGATGCGGTGACCATCATATTGAGCGGCCATACCGACATGCAGGAGCTGATACAAGCGATCAATGAGGCGCATATCAATTTCTTCATCGCCAAGCCGTGGAATGAGTACTATTTGAAAAGCGCGCTATGGGAAGCGATCAGGCAATACGATACGCGTCACGAGAACCGGCAATTGGCCAATCAATATCTCGAGCGCTTCGGCCTGCGCCACCAGTTCAAGCGCAAGGAAATTTACCATCTCATGATCGTGGACGATGACTCGCATGTACTCCGTGCGCTGGAGCGCGAGTTGGGTGAATCTTATACCACTCGGGGAGCTTTCGGCCTATACCGGCTGGAGGTGGATACGTTCGAACATGCCGATGCCGCCCTGCAAGCGGCGCACGAACGGCAGTTTGACGTGGTGATCGGCGACTACGCCATGCTGGAGATGAATGGCATCGAATTTTTTCGGCGCATCAAGGGAGTGCAGCCCGATGCGGTGCGCATGCTGATCAGCGGCGCAGCCGATGTGGAGGTGTTGATTGCCGCCGTAAATACAGCGGGAGTAAGCCACTTCATCGGCAAGCCGTGGCACGACTACGAGTTGCGCGCCGCAATCGATCGCGCTTTGTCGCATCGGGAGCTGGAACTGGAGAACCGTTTTCTCGCAAACCTGCATTTGCTGAAAGAAAAACACTGAAGGGAAAGCCATGCATCAAATACTGCTGATAGACGACGATCAAAATATACTAAACGCATTGCGGCGCGAATTGCAAAGCGATTATGCCATCGAGGCGTTCAGCGATCCGCATGTCGCCTTGCAGCGCTGCCGGGAATCCCGCTTCGATCTGGCGATCGTCGATTACAAGATGCCGGAGATGAATGGCGTTGAATTTCTTGGACAATTCGGCAAGTTGCAACCGGACGCGATATCCCTGATGCTCAGCGGGGAAGCCGATTTCGGCGCAATGATCGGCACCGTCAACGAGACACACATCTATCGTTTCATAGGCAAGCCGTGGGATAAGGTCGAGTTGGCGGCCGCGCTGGCAGAAGCGTTGGCGCACCGCGAGCAGGTACTGGAAAACCGCCGTCAGGCGGAAGCCTACCGACAACAGAAACATTGGAAGAGAGCCCACGACCCGAGCAAACTCTACCAGGTGCTGGTGGTCGATGACGAACCGAACATATTGAGTGCGATAGCGCGCGACCTGACCCTGCGCGGTGGCTACGCCAGCCTGCAGATGGCGCTGCATCAGGCCGACACAAATTTACCTGCGCTGCATCGCGACTTTCGTTTCAACGTCGTTACCACCACCTCCCCGCTGCAAGCGCTGGAGCGCGCCAGGCAGGCAACTTATGACGTGGTGATATCCGATTATCTGATGCCGGAAATGGATGGTTTGAGTTTCCTCGAAGCATTCGGCAAGATACAGCCGGACGCAGCGCGTATTCTGCTATCCGGGCGCGCCGACAAAGATGTGCTGGTGAAAGCGATCAACAGCTCGGAGATATACGGTTACATCAGCAAGCCATGGCACGAATATACGCTGAGAAGCACCGTCACCCAGGCAATTGTCCATCATGAATTACTGCGAGAAAACCGCCGGCTTGCTAAATACGCCGATGGTTGATGTCGGACGCATGTTTTGTCGTGGCAGATCAACTTCAAGGCCGGTGCGTTGATCCGCCACTTACAAAAGTTGCACTTCAGAATAGAAACCACGCCATTTTCATCACGCAGCCTTGCACGCCGGCTGCCCAACCATTTCCAACCACATAGACTCTCATGCTGCCATCCATCGAACAACGCCTCGCTGCCGAAATTTCCGCCAAGCCCGTTCAGGTTTCCGCCGCCGTCGGCCTGCTCGACGAGGGCGCGACCGTCCCGTTCATCGCGCGCTACCGCAAGGAGGCGACCGGCGAACTGGACGATGTGCAACTGCGGCTGCTGGAAGAGCGCCTGCGCTACCTGCGCGAACTGGAGGAGCGGCGCGCGGCGATCATCGCCTCGATCAATGAGCAGAACAAGATGACGCCGGAGCTGCTCGACGCGATCAGCCATGCCGACGACAAGACCCGCCTGGAAGACCTGTACCTGCCGTACAAACCGAAACGCCGCACCAAGGCGCAGATCGCGCTGGAGGCTGGATTGCTGCCGCTGGCCGATGCGCTGCTGGCCGACGCCATGCTCAACCCCGAGGAAGAAGCTGGCAAATACCTGAAGCCTGCCTTTACCTCCGAGCAGGGCGAAAACCCCGGCGTGCCCGATACCAAGGCGGCGCTGGAGGGCGCGCGCTTTATCCTGATGGAGCGCTTCGCCGAAGACGCTGCACTGTTGCAGGACCTGCGCGTATATCTGCAAACGCACGGCGTGGTCGAAGCCAAAGTGTCGTACCCCGGATGCAGGCCGAAGGCCGTAATCCGGGGTGATGGTGTGCGCGCCCAAGGTTGCCCCGGATTACACTGCATTTCATCCTGGCTACGCTCGCTCACCTGGGCGAATTACTGCGGTGCGCGACTCTTCAAAGCATCCGGATTCAGCAACGCATCATCCTGATAAACTCGTGCGAGCAGCAGGCTGAATTCCGATAGACGCTCAGGCGCGGTCGGGCGGAGCACGCCCTGCTCCTGCAGGACCGCGATCAGCTTGGTCGGCGCGACGCGCTTGTCGCCGACGATCTCGACATGGCCGGCACGCACCTCCACTCGCCGTGCGCGCGCATCGTCTTCCACCAGCGGATTGCGCTGCTCGGCCAGCGAGAAGACGTCGTCGTCCTCGATGCACCGTCCGCCTTCTTCGCGCCGGCAAGTGTCGCGCTCGTCGGTGTCAATCTTCAGGTAGTTGCCGACATGCGGAACCAGCACTCCCGGCTCGCGGATAAAGCGCGAGGTATAGGTGATATCTGCCCATTTCGGGCCGGTCACGATGTGGCAGGACGCCGCCAGCAGCCCCAGCGTCAGCGGGTGCAGCCAGGTATTGCCGCAGGTTTTCGCCGACCCAATGCCGTCAAATGGACCGGAGATGGTTACCAGGCGCAGGTCAGCCTGACGGTTCGGTGGCGGAACGAGCGGCAGTTCGGTGAGCGATTTGCGCGAGATCAGCGCGCCCATGCTGTGGCCGATCACGGTGATCTGCGGCACGCGTGTCTGTCCGGAGAGCTGATCGACGGCGCGGCGCAACTCGGTAGCGCTGCGAGTAAGTTCGTTCCGGTCATCGTAGGTGAAGCAGGCAGTCTGCTGACCGTGGAAGGCCAGCACCTGCGCCAGGCCGCGGAACTGGCCGGACGAGCCGAAGCAGCCATGCACCAGCACATTGACCGGCTGGCTGGAATCCAGATGCAGGCTGCGATCCGGATTATCGGTGCACGGGCCGAGGCCGGGAATGTTGAGAGTAATATTCGCCGGAGGCAGGTTGCCCGGCTCGATCTGGTAATACGCTGAGTTCGGCGGTTCGCGCGTGGCGCAGCCGCCGAGCAGGCCGAAAAGAATAACGAACGCGGCAATACGCTTCATGGCTGGCCTCGTGCAATAACGGGTGAATTGCAGTTTAACGGCATTGCATTGCCCGGGCAATCAAGGCAGCAAGCAACTCCTGCGTTGCCAGCAAATGGAACATATTGATGCGGCCCCTTTGATTGTTGCGCGCTACGAAGCATAATCCAAAATTGCGCCTCGCCAGCCGCATCATCTATCAGATAGAATCCACGTCGTTTTCTCGCGCAGCCTTAGCCGTCAACTGCTCAACCATCTCCAATCACTCAGACTCCCATGCTGCCATCCATCGAACAACGCCTCGCTACCGAAATTTCCGCCAAGCCCGCCCAGGTCGCCGCCGCCGTCGCGCTGCTCGACGAGGGGGCGACCGTCCCGTTCATCGCACGCTACCGCAAAGAGGCGACCGGCGAACTGGACGATGTGCAACTGAGGCTGCTGGAAGAGCGCCTGCGCTACCTGCGCGAACTGGAGGAGCGGCGCGCGGCGATCATCGCCTCGATCAACGAGCAGAACAAGATGACGCCGGAGCTGCTGGACGCGATCAGCCACGCCGAAGACAAGACCCGCCTCGAAGACCTGTACCTGCCATACAAACCGAAACGCCGCACCAAGGCGCAGATCGCGCTGGAAGCCGGACTGCTGCCGCTGGCCGATGCGCTGCTGGCCGATGCGATGCTCAACCCCGAGGACGAAGCGGGCAAATACCTTAAGCCTGCCTTCACCTCCGAGCAGGGCGACAACCCCGGCGTGCCCGACGCCAAGGCGGCGCTGGATGGCGCGCGCTTCATCCTGATGGAGCGCTTCGCCGAAGACGCTCCGCTACTGCAAGACCTGCGTGACTACCTGCAAACGCACGGCGTGGTCGAAGCCAAAGTCATCGAAGGCAAGGAAGAGGCCGCCGCGAAATATGCCGATTATTTCGACTATCAGGAACCGCTAGCCGCGATTCCGTCGCACCGCGCGCTGGCGCTGTTTCGCGGCCGCCGCGAGGAACTGCTGAACGTGACGCTGCGCCTCGACAGCGAAGCGGAAAAGCCAAAGTGGGATGCGCCGCACAACCCCTGCGAGGCGCGTATCGCCCAGCGCTTCGGCATCGCCAACCAGAGCCGCCCCGCCGACAAGTGGCTGGCGGACACGGTGCGCTGGACCTGGCGGGTGAAGAGTTTCCTGCACCTGGAAAACGAACTGATGGGCGCGCTGCGCGAACGCTCCGAGACCGAGGCGATCAAGATATTTGCGCGCAACCTGAAAGACCTGTTGCTCGCCGCCCCGGCCGGGCCGCGCGCCACGATGGGGCTGGACCCCGGCCTGCGCACCGGCGTGAAGGTCGCCGTCGTGGACGCCACCGGCAAGGTGGTGGACACCGCCGTGATCTACCCGCACCAGCCCAGAAACGACTGGGACGGTTCGCTGCACACACTGGGCAAGCTGGCCGAGAAGCACCATGTGGCGCTGATCTCTATCGGCAACGGCACCGCCTCGCGCGAGACCGACAAGCTGACGCAGGATTTGATCAAGCTGCGCCCCGAACTCAAGCTCACCTCTATCGTGGTCTCGGAAGCGGGCGCATCGGTGTACTCCGCGTCCGAGTTCGCCTCGCGCGAACTGCCCGGCATGGACGTGTCGCTGCGCGGCGCGGTATCCATCGCGCGCCGTCTGCAGGACCCGCTCGCGGAGCTGGTGAAGATCGACCCGAAATCCATCGGCGTCGGGCAATACCAGCACGATGTCGGGCAGTTCCAGCTGGCGCGCTCGCTGGATGCCGTGGTCGAGGACTGCGTGAATGCGGTGGGCGTGGACGTCAACACCGCCTCGGCGCCGTTGCTGGCGCGGGTATCGGGTCTGTCCGGCAGCGTCGCGCAAAGCATCGTGTCCTACCGCGACACTCACGGCATGTTCGCCTCGCGCGCAGCCCTGAAGGAAGTGCCGCGCCTGGGCGACAAGACCTTTGTGCAGGCGGCCGGCTTCCTGCGCATCATGTGCGGCGACAATCCGCTCGACGCCTCGGCGGTGCACCCGGAGTCCTACCCGCTGGTGAAAAAAATCCTCGCCGACATCAACAAGAACATCAGGGAAGTGATAGGCGATTCCGGATTGTTGAAGTCGCTCAACCCGGCCAAATATGCCGATGAACAGTTCGGCGTGCCCACGATCAGCGACATCCTGCTCGAACTGGAGAAGCCGGGGCGCGACCCGCGTCCAGAATTCACCACCGCCACCTTCAGGGAAGGCGTCGAGCAAATGAAAGACCTGAAGCCGGACATGATCCTCGAAGGCGTGGTCACCAACGTCGCGGCGTTCGGCGCCTTCGTCGACATCGGCGTGCATCAGGACGGGCTGGTGCACATCTCGGCGCTCTCCAATTCCTTCGTCAAAGACCCGCATACCGTGGTCAAGGCGGGACAGGTGGTGAAGGTCAAGGTGCTGGAAGTGGACGAGAAGCGCAAGCGCATCGCGCTGACCATGCGGCTGACCGACAGCGCCGCCGAGAGTGGCAAGGGCGCGGCGCCGCGCGATCGGGCAACCGACGCAAAGCGCCTGACTCAGCACAGGCAACAGGAAGAGCGCCAGCCAGCGCCAAGTGGCGCGATGGCGGCGGCGTTTGCCAGGTTCAAGAGATGATTTTGACCCCGGGGAATTTTCGTTCCCCTATCAACCTGAAAACCTCAATTGAACGCTTCTATTTCAGTTGAAACCCACGTGATGATTAACTTTATCGCTATTGATGCGATTCACCTTTTGGGTGAATCCAAGAATGGATACTGGGAGCGCGGACATCCTGTCCGCCTGCGGGCTGGAAGCCCGCGTTCCAATCAAACTGTGGTTTGAACTGAGTTTTCCAGGATCAACGATCACCGCTTGCGCAACGGGTCCAGCAGCGATGACAAACCGTTGTGATCCAACTCATGCATCAGCGCCAGCAGCTGGCCGATCTCGCCGGGCGGGAAGCCCGTGCGGGCGAACCAGTTGAGATATTGTCCGGGCAGGTCTGCGATCAACCGGCCTTTGTATTTTCCATACGGCATCTCGCGGGTGACCAGCAATTCCAGGTGTTCGTGATTCATCTCAATGGTCCGCCATCATTGCCTCGTTCGTCTGCCTGGCCGAAAAAATTCGAGGCTCACCTAACCTTCTCCATCAAAATCCGAAGGTCAAAGTAACCTCGGGATAGGTTACGCTGCAATCACGGTAAACCGTCTCCTGGCAATCAAGGTAGGACTCTTGGACGAAGCCGGCGCTGACAGAGGCATTGGTGCCGGAAGCGATATAGACCCCGGCGCGTCCCCCGACCGAATTGATGCCGGGCAGGCCGGCGATGGAGGTGTGGCGATAAAACCCGCCGACATAGGGCTGCACCGACGACGCCTGATAGAAAACGTATTGCGCAAAAGGCGCGTACTTGGTAATACCGGGATCACCCCCCGACCAATTCTCGAAGGACAACCCGACACCCAGCCCATCGAACAAGTAATGGCTCGCGCTCGCCCCAATGACAAAATAATTATTGTCGAAGGCATAACTATTCCCTGCCACCAGCGAAAATTGAGTGCGCCCCTGCGCGAACATCCCACCCTCCCCGGCAGCACACACCGGAAAAACCGACAATACCAGCAGCATAGTTACCAGCAGTCTGTTCATTGATTCGTGAGTCATCTCTGGGCCTCCACGATTTATTCGTTCGTTCGCATATCTTAAAACAATATGCCTATGAACAATTTTCAATTGCCGAAAATTCCCTCCCCTTGAAGGGGAGGAGCGGCAGCCGCAGCGCAGCTGATTCAGTATTCTTCGGTGCGCATCGGCACCGGCTCCTTCGGTGCCCCGCCGATCTCGATGCGTTCGTATTCCGCGATCACCTGTGCGCCCAGCAACAGCAGCGCGGCGGCCACTTCCAGGCTGAGCAGCACGATAATGGTCGTGGTGATCGAGCCGTACACCACGCTCACCTGCGACAGCGTGCTGAAATACCAGCCCAGCGCATGGCGGATGATTTCCCACAGCAAGGCCGCCGTGGCTCCGCCGATCAGTGCGTGATGCGCCGTCAGCCTGCCTACCGGCATGAAATAATAGATCGCGGAAATGAGCAGGATTTCCCCGAGCACACCGGCAACGTAGATCAGCCAGCGCGAGAAACCGCCCAGCGACCAGCTATGCCCCAGGATAACGAGATTCTCGCCGCCTATCGCCATCAGGTCGACGATCACGAACGTACCCACGAACAGCACCGCGCCGATGAAAAAGATATAGCCGAAGGGCAACAGCAGCAGGGAAACGAAGAAGTGCCGCCTGTGCTTTTCCACGCGGTGCAGGAAAATCACAGAGATCGCACTCTCCAGCACCCTGAAGCCGAGCAAGCTGAAAAACAGCATCGTGATGAGCAGCACCCAGCCTATCACCTCGCTGTGATCGAGGAACGCCCTCAGCTCCACTACCACCGCCCTGCCTTCGCCCGGCACCACGTACTCCAGCGCCCTGTCCAGCGTCGCCAGCAGCACGTCCTGGTCGATCACGTGCGACAGCGCGATCACCATGAGAATGAGCAGCGGCACGATGGAGAGCAGCGCGTAATAGGCCACGGCGCCTGCAAGCAGCAGACCCTGGTTGGCCTGAAATGCCTTCAATACCTGTAGCGTGAAGGCGACAGGGTTTTTCAGGACGTGGACTGTGCGGGGGTTAATGATCTTCATGGGTAACCTGGGTTAGCAGATTAATTCTATCTCGGCGGGCTTGCGGCCTGTGTGCGATACCGCACATTGTGCATAATAGGCGTAAAAGAACTCAGGGCACGATAATTCTCACAGACCAGGTACCCTCTGACCTTGCAGAGCATCAGCGCCGGCAGCAGACCGAACTCGCCGGGCGGCGGCAAGCCACCACGGACGAACCAGTTGGGATACCGGCCGGGCAGGTCCGCCGATCAAGTATTCGAACGCGCCTTGCATGTAACTGCGCAACTTGGCTCGACGAGAAATAATGCGGTGTTCAGACAAGAAGGATAGAATCAAAAAACCAACCGATGCTGCCCCTTTGGGTTCCGGGTATGAGGCGGATGCGGAACTTTTAGCGGTGGCAACAAGTCAGGACAATGCAATGAAGTCCATCTGAATTTTGGCGAGGAGCTCAAGGATGAAAACAATTATTGCAGCAATATTGCTGGCATTGCTTGCCGCCTGCCAGAGCGCACCCAGGCTGGAAGAGGATGCGCGTTACGTGCGGTTCGCGACAGTCGTGGACATACATGAATTCACCGAAACAGAACGCAAACAGGCACAAGCAAACATGCCTCGCGACAGCAGTGTCGGCGTCGGCTTCAGCGTCGGTGTCGGCAGCGGTGGCGGCGACAGCTTCGGCGGGATGATGCTGGGCATAGGAGGTACGTTGGACGGCCGACGCGACAGGCGCGATGTACTGCCGCAGATCGCCAAGGGCGCAAATCGCTATACCGTGCAGCCGCTGGGCAGCGAGGAGCGCATCGAGGTGCTAAGCTACGGACGCTACAAGTTGGGCGATTGCGTAAAAGTGCTGGCGGGGCACCCCACCGAGTTTCCGCGCTTCTTTGATCTGATGCCGGGGGAACTCTGCAAATAGCGCATCCACCGCCCATACGGCTTACAAAGAAATGCGATGCGATGGTGACCCTCTTCGAATACCCCGTGTTTAATAAAGAAACAATCGGCTGCCGCCCCAATCATTCCATACCCGGGCAAATCCCGAACTATTTCGGCCCGAACAGTCCAACAACGGCAATTTGAATGGCGAAAGCCGCAGGCCGGATATTGGCGGTATCATTTACCCGGCTAACCAAAAACAAGGAAACCAAATGAATCACACCGCCCTTATCACCGTTCTCGCCGCGCTGACCCTCACCGCATGCGACAAAAACCCTGCCAAAGAACCCTTGGCACCGCCGTCACAGAAATTCCCCGCGTCCATGTCCCCAGCTTTGCCGCCGCCCTCATCCACCACCTTGCCCCCCGGGCATCCGGCCACCGGCTCCGGAGATTCTGCGATGACAACCGCAAAAGCACCCGATGTAGAACAGATGGAAAAAGCCACTGTCGTCAGCACCATCGACATCCAGGACTTCACCTATATCGAAATCGAACAAGGCAACCAGACCCGCTGGCTCGCGGCGAGAACGACCCAGGTGAAAAAAGGCGCGATCATAGAATTTGACAGCAATTCGACCATCGAAAACTTCCAGAGCAAAGCGCTGAACCGAACCTTCCCCAGCATAACCTTCGTCAACACCGTCACCATCATCAAGGGCAAGTAATCGAAATGCGGGCGCTTGAAACCGGCAAGGTCTCAGGCGCGCCTTCGTATTTTCGTCTGGAAGGTATCGGCTTGAAAACGAATTAACACACATTCCAGCGCCTCTCCAAAGCGGATTGAGCCACCGTCCCTTTCCCTTCAAGGGGAAGGCCAGGATGGGGATGGGTTCTTTCTCATCACTTAACCCCATCCCCACCCTCCCCTTGAAGGTGAGGGAGTATGCAAACATTCAGGCTCAAGTCAGTGTTATTGGAGCCTGACACCTGTATTGCTTCCCTAATTGCCACTGACTTGTCAGTGTTCGCCAAACAAACAATCGGACGCCAATGGCAATAACTTAAACGCAAAAACAATCGATGCGGAACGCCATCTGCCCTCGATGATTTGCTCGCGGCACGTGCCTGATTACTTTTCCGGACCTCTCGCCTGAGAAATGGCGGCAGTAAACCTGTTGCGTAAACAAGGATGACGGTGGCACTATGGACGCCGGCATTGCCACACATGCCCCGATGCCGGGTCAGCGTGGCCACTGTTGGAACAATCATGGAAACGCCCCTTGTGAAACCATCTAAGGAAAGGAATTCCAAATGATCCACCATCGCGTAAAGAGAAATGATTTCCGTCTGGGAAACGGTGCGACCGTCACGATCGAATCCTGGATACACTCGACCACCGCTTATGTAGCCGCGTTCGGCACGGATGGACACCAGCTTTCCGTGGCCACCTATCAGGCCCATGTGGACAATCCCGATCTATTCACGCCCGAGGCGCAAAAGTCTCTGATCGACAGCCTGGCTGCCCAGCTCGAATACGACCTCATCAATAATCCGGAGCTCCATATCCGTAAGCGCTAAGGGCGCGCCGGCAACACCGCCCTGCCCGCCAAAAAAAACTCGCATTGCTGCGAGGCTTTTGCCTGAACAATATTCGCGGGGTCGATGTATTCGGCGCGGGTATCGGCACTTAAGCTGGCGGCGCGATTAAAGGTTAAAAAATAATTCAACCTGACCCTGCCTACACTTTAGAATGACCGCCATCCCCCGGCCAGTCGCCGAACATACAGAGCCACCCCATGATTGAAGAACGTTTAGTAAACATCGAAGCAAAAATCACCTTCCAGGAAGACCTGATCGAGGAACTGAACAAAACTGTCTATCAGCAGCAAAAAAAGCTGGATCGGCTTGAAGCGGTTTGTGAATCGCTCGCAAGAAACTTCGCATCCCTGGCTGAAGCGGGGAATGGGAGTATGTCTGCGAACGAAAGGCCGCCTCATTATTAGCGTGCAGTCCCGCCGCCAGAATTACCCCCCACATCGAAAAATGATTAATGTGGTGTAGTTCGAGACTTTAAGACAGGCTCGAGAATAAAACCTTTCAAACCTCAATCACCAACGCCGGATTGAATCCCTTGTTTTCCTGTGTAGCCATAGATTGGCTATACCCACGAGGGTTGCAAACCACCCGGGTGCCGTGCAGCACATAATCAAAGCTGTCATGCGTGTGGCCATGAATCCACAGCACACTCACCCCCATCAACTCATCCAGGTTGGAGGCAAAGCAGGCGGAAGTGAGAATGGCCTTGTATCGTTCAGCAACGGACTGAGCGCTGGGCAGGTGGTGCGTGATAACCACGGTCTTGCCTTGGAAGGCTTCTTGCAGTTTTGCCGTCAGCCATTTTCGCGATGTCTTATGCAACTGTGCAGATCGGGCCGGAGTGAACACCCTGTCTCGCTCGCGGATCAAGCGAAAGTCGTTCAGGTACTTCTTGCCTCCGGCCATCGCACTCTTTTTCAATTCCTCGCCGAACAAATTGAAATCAGTCCACAGCGTGCTGCCCAGAAAGCGTATGCCCGCTATTTTCACCTCGTTGTTGTCCAGCAAGTGCACCCCAACCTCGCGTGCGCAAACGCGCATCTGCTGCAACGTATCCGTGCGCTCCCGACGATAAAACTCGTGGTTGCCCGGCACATACAAGATGATCTTGTCCGGCCAGATATGCCGCGCCCATACTATCCCTTGCACATGATTCCCGATATCACCAGCCAGCACCACCACATCGCACTCGACGGGCTGCGGTTGATAGCTGGCGAATTCAATGTGCAGATCGCTTAGAACATGAATGCGCATACATGATCCTTGACTATAACTGCCCTTCAAACTAACGGGCATGGCAAAGATGCCATCCCCCGCCGGGTTCATTTCTTTTTCTCCAGTTTCATCTTGCTGGATTCCAATTGCTGGATTCCAATTGCTGGATGCTGGTATCCGGCGTTGGTAGCGCCTCGGGCATGGTGCCGCCCAGTTCGGAGATGGTCTGACGCACCTTTTTGCCGACCTCAAAGTGCACCTGGTTGGCTGTCTGTTTGCCGCGCACCTTGTCACGGCGCAGCTTTTCTTCCGTCTGCGTGGCGCGGAACAGGTTGGCGGCGAGCTCGGTGCTGCCCATGTGGTCAAGGATTTTCTGGCTCTTCTTCAAGCCCTTGATGGCATGGATGTCCTTCGCCCCCCTGCCGCCGTACAAACCCTTGTAGCCGTGATCCTGAAAGATCGCGTAATCCATGCTGGTTTCCACTCCGGCATCTTTTGCAGCCGCAGCCAGATACTTGTTGTGTTCCGCGCCAACTCATTGCGAATCGCCAACCGCTTCTCGTCTTCCGTCAGACGCGCGAATTTCTCGTCGTCATACAACTCCTGTCGCCGCGCCTGCACCGCGAAATAAGTTTGCCCGTTGGCAATCACCGGCTTGGAAGGATCGCCGTTCTGCACGATCAGATAACAGGCATAACGCGACAGGTGCACATCGGCGATTTCGCGCCGGGCGCCCGAGCCAATTCCGACCATTTTGGTGACATCACCGAAATGGTCATCCATGACACGCCCGGACTTTTGGCAAGCCAGCCGGGCTTTCTCCACCACCTGCATAAAATTTCGCCAATCCTGATATTCCAGCAAGGGAGCGAGGTCGCGGGCAAACCAATATTCGTTGCCGCTTTCGTCAATCTGGCGGACGCCTTCAAAGGTGGCGTGATGCTGTTTGGCAATGCGCTTGTCGATCATGGCGTATTTCCGGTGGTGGTGTCGAAGGCTAGGGAAGCGCAGATTAAATCGTCATTGCGAGGAGCATAGCGACGTGGCAATCCAGAAGTTCGTTTTATATCAAAACACTGGATTGCCACGCTTCGCTCGCAACGACAGCTTGGGTGAATAAATCAGCG
>JAUSMR010000135.1 GCA_030645955.1 Gallionella sp.
ACGTGGTGCGCATCCTGCTGACCGGTTATTCCGACCTCGATTCCACTATCGCGGCGATCAATCGCGGCGAAATCTACCGCTACATTGCCAAGCCGTGGGACGATAACGACATCGTACTGACGGTGCGCGGCGCGCTGGAACAAGGATAGGAAATTCAACCGCACAAGTCCGCGCACGCAAGGCGGCGGAACAGACGCTGCGGCAAAGCGAGGCGAACTTCAGGGCGCTCGTCGAGCATTCCCCGGTCGCCATGATTGTGGATACCGGCGTGGACGCGGACGAGAAGATTGTCGTGATGAACCAAAAGTTCACCGAGCTGTTCGGCTATACGATGGAAGATGTTCCCGATCTGCGCCACTGGTGGCAGCTCGCCTACCCGGACGAGACATACCGGAAAGAACTCAAGACCGAATGGATAAGAAAGGCCGAAAAGGCCGTCCAGAACCACAGCAGCATCGAACCCATGGAAACCACGGTGACCTGCAAGTGCGGAGCTAGCCGCTATGTCAGGATTTCTTTCGTCTCCATCGGAAGCAGAAATATCGTCGCGTTTGCAGACCTCACCGAGCGCAAGCGGGCAGAGGAGTCTTTCAGGATAAGCCATACCCGGTTTAGCACGATCTTTAACCAGGCACCTTTGGGCATTGCGTTCAGGAGGGAAAATCTGCGGTGTTTGAACAGTGTTTGCCGCACAAACGTGTATACTTCTCAGTGCACACAAACATGGGGGGCGCAATGATGAAAACAGCTAAAGTATTCAGGCAGGGCAACAGCCAGGCGGTACGGCTGCCAAAAGAGTTTCGCTTTCAAGAGGACGAGGTATACATCAGGAAAAACGGCGACAATGTACTACTCATCCCAAAAAAGGCGGAACGCTGGAAGCATGTCAAGGCATGCCTCGGCAAGTTCAAGGGGACGCTTGAGCGTGGCCAGGCGGATAACTTCGATACACGGGATTGGGCATAATGCGCTATATGCTCGATACCGATACTTGCATCTACCTGATAACCGGGCGCGAGCCACAAAAGCAAAAAAGTATCCTGGCGAAACTTGAGACGCTGGATCAGGGCGAGTCCGTGTACCTTTCCAGCATCGTGGTGTCAGAGCTAAGTTATGGGGCGCAAAAAGGCCGCTGGAAAAAAACCAACATGGCGCTCCTGGAGCAATTTCTGCTCGACTTCAAGATTGTCGCCTTCGATGAACACGCAGCACACTGTTGCGGGACTATCCGCGCGGCACTGGAGAAAAAAGGAAAACCTATCGGCCCGATGGATACCTTGATTGCAGCCCATGCTGTTAGCCTGGAGATGACGCTGGCCACCCACAACGTGCGCGAATTCAACCGTGTGAGCGGACTGAAAGTCGAGAATTGGGCGGTTACATGAAAATACCAAATATCCGCATTCCGCATTCCGCATTCCGCATTCCGCATTCCGCATTCCGCATTCCGCATTCCGCATTCCGCATTCCGCATTCCGCATTCCGCATTCCGCATTCCGCATTCCGCATTCCGCCGGTTATACATTCTGTGAGGCGGGCACAATATGAAAAACTGGAGGTTGTCGGTGTTATTAAGTAACCCTCTGGCGATAATCATCGCGGTGGCTGCGGTTGTGTTCAGCGTTGAGTTGTTGTTCATGGCGCTCCACGGGCTTTTAGTGCCCATGTTTGAATTATCGAATTTAACCTGGGGTGTTATTGATGCCGTCACGCTGTCCGCAGCCGTTGCTCCGCTACTCTATTTCCTGGTGTTCCGGAAAATACAGGAGAGTGAAGAACGCTTCCGGCAGATCAACGCCACAGCCCAGGATGCGATTATCGTTGTCGACGAGCAAGCCCGGATTACCGACTGGAACCTTGCCGCACAAAAGATGTTTCAGTACAGCCCGGAAGAAGCGCTGGGGCAACAGTTGCACCAACTGATTGCACCGCCCCGCTTTCATGCCGATGCGGCGCGCGGCTTCGCCCGTTTCCAGGAGACCGGAGCTGGCCCGCTGATCGGCAAGACCACCGAATTGTTGGCAATGCGCAAAGACGGCAGCGAATTTTCCATCGAACATTCCATCTCGGCAATCAAAGTGAAAGACCGCTGGCATGCCTTGGGGGTCATGCGCGACCTCACCGAGCGCAAGCATGTGGAGGCAGCTTTCACTACCCTCGTCGGGACTGCGGCGACAAACATCGGCGTGGCGTTTTTCCGCGAAACGGTGCGCAGCTTGAGCGCGTGGCTTGGGGTGGAGTGCGTCATCATCGGCGAGTTGCAGGAGGGAAACCGGGTGCGGGCATTGGCCATGCAACTCGACGGCCAGGCGGTAGAGCATTACGAATACGCCCTGCCTGGCACCCCCTGCAACAGCGTCGCCAGCAAGGGCTACTGCGAATACCCCGAAGGGGTCTGCCAGTTGTTTCCCCAGGATAAAGACTTGTCGGACATGGGCGCGGAAGCTTATGTCGGCATGCCGATACGGGACAAAAATGGCAAGTCCATCGGCGTACTCTGCGCCATCTCGCGGCACAAAATCGTTCCGCAAACGATAACGAAGGGCGTGTTTGAAATCATTGCCACCAGGGCGGGAACAGAGATCGAGCGCCAGCGGGCGGAGGATTTGGTTGGCGCCAAACTTGTCGAGATTCGGCGTGCGCGGTTGGAGTGGCAGGCAGTATTCGACAGCATCGGTCAGCCGATCTTTCTCCATGATGGCGAGTTTCGCGTCACGCGTGCCAATATGGCTTATGCCAAGGCAGCCGGCATGGATATTCGTGATGTGATCGGTCAGCCTTACTGGAAGATATTTCCCCGTGGGGAGGGGCCAATGGCTAGCTGCAGCCAGTCCATGCATAGCCATAAGGAACAAAGCGAAGAATTTAGAACGGATGGGGAAATCTATCTCTCACGCGCATTCGCGGCAGGAATTTCTTCCGGCGAGCAGTATTCGGTGCATATCCTTGAGAACGTCACCGAGCGCAAGAAAACTGAGAAACAAGTCGCCGAACAGTATGAACATGTCGCCAGAATCAATGACCATCTGGCTGCTGCCAACAAACAGTTGCAACTGGCGCAAAACCAGTTGCTGCAATCCGAGAAAATGGCGTCCGTCGGCCTGATGGCCGCAGGCGTGGCACACGAGATCAACAACCCGATCGGTTATGTGAATTCCAACCTGGGCACGCTGGAGAAATACCTGGCCGACATTTTTGCCGTGTTAAACGAGTACGAAGCCGCCGAAATGCTGCTGGACAAGGATAATCCGCAGTTCGAAGAACTGCGCCACCTCAAGGAAGAAATAAACCTTGGCTACCTCCGCGAGGATATCAAGGCGCTGCTCGCCGAATCGCATCAGGGCCTGGAACGGGTGAAGAAGATCGTCCTCGACCTGAAAAACTTTTCCCACGCCGACAGCGAAGACCAGTGGATGTGGGCGGACATTCATCGCGGGCTGGATACCACGCTGAACGTGGTGTGGAACGAGCTGAAATACAAGTGCGAAGTCGTCAAGGAATATGGCTCGTTGCCGGAGATTTACTGCCTGCCTTCGCAACTCAACCAGGTCTTCATGAACCTGCTGGTGAATGCCGCGCAAGCCATCGAGGTGCGCGGCACGATCACCCTGCGCACCGGGCAGGACGGCGACCGGGTCTGGGTCGAGGTAAGCGACACCGGCAAAGGCATTCTGCCGGAAGATTTCCCGCACCTGTTCGATCCGTTCTTCACCACCAAACCGGTGGGCAAAGGCACCGGACTGGGGCTCTCGGTGTCCTACAGCATTGTGGAAAGGCATCGCGGCAAGATCG
>JAUSMR010000147.1 GCA_030645955.1 Gallionella sp.
AAGCTGGGGGTTGCAGGTTCGATTCCTGTCGGGCACACCAGTGTCGGACAAGCAAAGTTCAGTGGTGGCTGTAGCTCAGTTGGTAGAGTCCCGGATTGTGATTCCGGTTGTCGTGGGTTCGAGCCCCATCAGTCACCCCAAATAAATCAAGGTGTTGCAATAACATCTGGACAGTAGGTCAGTCCTGAAAGTACACTTTAGGTACACTGTGCTTTCTGGAGGCTCCATGGCCACCATCGTAAAAACCCCTTCTGGAACCTATAAAGCTCTGATCCGCCGTCAGGGTTGGCCAACCACGTCCAAGACCTTCAGGACCAAACGTGATGCGGAAGATTGGTCACGCCGCACCGAAGATGAAATGGTTCGAGGTGTGTATATCCAGCGCAGTTCCTCCGAACGTCTTACCCTCGAGAACGCTTTGGAACGCTACTTGCGAGAGATATCACCGAGCAAGTCCAAGGGGAGCCACGAGTCCGACATAACCCGCTCCAAACCACTCATTTCGGCTTTAGGGGATTACAGCCTGGCGGCGATTTCTCCAGACTTGGCGGCCAAGTACCGCGATGACCGACTGGCCACGGTCAGCAAACGGACGAAGAGGCCGATCTCGTCCAGTTCAGTGCGGCTGGAGTTGGCCTTATTGTCCCACCTCTACACGGTGGCTATCCAGGAATGGGGGGTAGGCCTGATCTACAACCCCGTGATGAATATCCGCAAGCCGTCGCCAGCGCCGGCGCGAAATCGGCGGTTGCTACCAGACGAGGAGGGACGGCTCATCAAGGCGATCGAGGGGCATAGCAACCCGATGTTTGCCTGGATCGTCAAACTGGCGCTCTACACAGGCATGAGGGCGGGAGAAATCGCCAGCCTTCGACGTGGACAGGTGAACCTCACGAGGCGAGTCATTCATCTGCCCAAAACCAAGAATGGAGAAGCCCGTAACGTGCCGCTAACGAAGGCAGCGGCCGAGACAGCAGGACAGGCTATGGAAAATCCTATTCGTCCCTTGGACAGTGACCTGGTGTTCTTTGGCGAACCTGGGCGGGACGGTAAGCGTCGGCCATACGTATGCAAGAAAATCTGGAACGAGATGGTAAAGCGCGAAGGATTTGTGGGGCTTCATTTTCATGACCTTCGGCACGAGCTGATTTCGCGCTTGGTGGAGGCTGGACTAAGCGATCAGAAGGTGGCTGCAATTTCTGGCCACAAGACGATGCAGATGCTCAAACGCTATACCCACCTTCGGGCGGAGGATCTGGTAGCAGAGCTGGACGCCGTAGGCTGTAAATAGGGCTGGCGGGGCGGTAAGCTTCGTGCAGGTGGTTGCGTTTGAAAGTGCAAAGGAGGGGTGACTGTGGAAGAGAAAAAATTTGTGTTAGTTAAACTGGAAGAAGCACATTTGTGGGAACCGGTTTCCGAGTGTGCGTTTCCCTTGAGCGAATTGAGGCCACGGTATCCGTTAACGCCGGAGGATAGAAGGGCAATCGAAGCCCAAATACAGAGGGAAGAAACGGAAAGAGCTGTAGCTGCTCAGGAACCAAATGTTCCGCACTGATCGAGAGCCTTTGTTTCTTTTATTGCGTGCTGCAAGTCGCTTTGAATCGCGATTGAGGAGGCGCGAAAACAAGCTGCAGCGTGGATATCTAATGCGCAATTTTGTTTGGCTGTTCCAAGTCATACCGTTCTCTATTGCTATCGTTGCAGCTGTGGCAAGAAAGTTCTTCGGTGTGTCCGAGACTGTGGCTATCGTAGGACTCACCCTTCTGTTACTGTCCTACGTGGCTACATTGATTCAGCCGTTTCTCCTCGCTTGGGTGAATCGTCAGGCGTTGATTGCAGCAGTGAAAAACCCTATGGGACTACTCTTTGATAACGCAAGTGTTACCGCAAGGGTGGACGCTTGGCTTCTTCCCCGTTTGTTGCGCAGTCCAATCGAGCATTTAGACTTACTGCATCTCGAGCTCAAAGCAGAAAGAGAGTTCTTCGAGAGGCGGCTTTCCCTGGTTGTTGGCGCCATTGAGAAAGTCGGCCTTGCTCCCGGACTTCTCGCTGCAGGAATTAGTTTCTCTAACCTGAAAACTGACCAGCCTGATTGGATCAGCGCTCTCGCCTACGCAACTCCAGTGTTGTATGTATCAGGAGTTGCCGCTCATTTCCTGCTTATGCGCCTAGACCGATTTGTAAAACTTACTGAGCTAGCGGTAGCTCGAAAAAAGGATAACTACTCGATCAACCGAACCTTCCGCATGAAGCTGCGGCAGGGCGGTTTCCTCAAGCGTTCGCGTTAGGCATTGCATACTTGACTCACTAGCCCGTAGGTCTTGAGCAATTGCACGGATCGTGAAGTTACTATGTTGGCTACGCTAGCCATAGTGATTCTTACTTGGTCGCCAACGGCTCGCGTCCTATCCAGGTTGCCATCATTGAACAAGGAACATAATGTCCTTATCGTTCTCGGTAGCGACGGTCTGGCTCAGTAAAATTTTCTTTTTCACTCCGGTTTTTAACTCCACGGTAACATTAAATGCGCCAGAGATTATTCGTCTCCTAACTTCTGATAAGATGCAGTAATAGGCAGAGAGATTACCTTCTGCCGAGGCACATATCAGGCCAGGGTGCTGCTCGAAGACTAGGCCAATTCGAGATACTTCGTGTGATCTATTTAGGGCCTCAAGATCATCAATCTTTACCTTCCATCCTTCAAAATCGATCGATTCCATCTTCTCTTTTCTCTTTTTCAGTGTTTGTGTGAGTTACAAATCCAATGTATTACGGCTGACCGGAGTAATGCCGACTTACAAGACGGCATTCTGCGCGTAGGTTGCGAAAATCACAATCCACCTTGGATCCGATTCCCGACGTCGGGATCGCCCACCCTTTCAGAATATAAACATTTTGTTTTCCGCTGAACCACGGGGTCTCGGGGCGTAGCCCTGAGCTTGACCGGAAGGGAAAAATTGCGTCGAGCGCCGAAGGCGATTTAGCAATTTTTTCTGGTGTGGCTGCAAAACTTGTTTTGTAGCCACATCCGGCATCCTGTCCGCTTTTTTCCTCGGAAAATAGTGGATGAAATCGTGGACGATTTCGTGGGTGAATGCATTGACGGTTTTGTGGTTGAGGGTGTGGTTATATGTGTTGAAAAATGAGTGGTCACTTTCGTGAAATAGTCCAACCAAAGTTTTGTCATTGCTGGGCTGGCCACACAATAACTAATATCTCAGGCCGACCAGCGCTCATCAAGGAAGCGCGGTCACTGGTTGACTAATACAGGTCACCGGTTGACTAATACAAGGCGCTTTTCGTGATTGCAAGGAGGGGATAGGATGCGTTCTGTGACTTAACGATGCGGAGAGAAGATGAAAACAACTGAGGAAGTATTGTTATCACAACACGGCCCATTGATGTCTATCAAGGACATCTCGCAACTGTTGGGCAAAACCATTAGCGGAGTAAGGACGGGGCTAATCCGAGAGTTACCCTGGACTCAGGGTCTGTTGCAGGCACGCAAACGTATCGGACGGCGAGTGTATTTCAAAACACAGGAGGTCGGCCGCTGGCTGGACGAGAACAATTAACCCCCATGTCGATCAAGCTCATGACGATGGTTTTTGATGGTTATCCAACCGGGGGTGGTGAAATGCTCCTAGCTTTGTCTCTCGCTGATTTCGCGGACGATGATGGTCGGCGCATCTTCCCCAGCGTCGATACTCTGGGCCGCAAAACGCGCCAATCTCGCCGAAGCGTTCAAACACTACTCCGACGAATGGAGATTATCGGCTTCATCTCACCAGTCGGGAAAACCGCAAAAGGAACGACTGAATACCGCATAAATCTTGATTTTTTTGATGGGGCGCAAAATTTGCGCCCCCTGCCTAAGGGGCGCAATTCACAGCCCAAGGGGGCGCAAAAAACGACAAAAGGGGGCGCAAATTCTGCGCCCAACCCACCAGAACCATCACTAATTCAACCACCACATGATTGTGGTGGTTGTACTCAACTGATCTACCCTCACATCTCACAAGCTGAACGCGATGCTGTCGCGCAGTTACTGGACTCTTGCCCTGCCGAATTTCGGCAGCCGGTGCTAGATGAGATGGCTGGTGCGATCCGGCACCAGAAAATTCGCAATGGGGTCGTTCCATACGCTCGTGCGCTGGCTCGCGCCGCCGCCGAAGGAAGGTTCAGCCCAAGCCGCCTTGGCGTTGTGGTTATGGCCGCCCGCCAGGCAGTCGCGACAGTAACAGCGGCTCACGCTGTGCCGTTTGTCGCGGATCCCGCAGCACAAGAAACTGGCGCCAGAATTTTGGCCTGCGTACGCGCTACGCGCGAAAAAAACAAAACCAGTTTAGGGGATGGGTGGGCGGATGCCCAAGCTATTTGAGTTCGCAGAAACCAGGCGCGATGAAATCCAACGCTTTCGCCTGACGCTTGCAGAGAAAAAATTGATCGGGCAGAAAGCTGCCGATTGCGGTATGAGTGTATCGGATTATTGCCGTTCCTGTGCTTTGTCCAAGCCCGTCCGCTCCAGGGTGGTTGCTTCCGTGATTAACGAGCTACGAGAAATAGCCCAAATACAAAAAGATCTCTATAACTCGAGCGATGACAAACACAAAGCTTTCTTTGGCCGGAGTTACATGCGCGTCTTACAAGCTGCAGCAGACGCAATCAAACGTGTTTCTTCGAAGGCTTTTATGGATTTTTAGAATTCCCGACGTTGGGAATAAGCGGCGCCTAGCGGTGTTACGAGCACCACTAGGCGCCTGACCACAACACACACCTACAAGGAGGTGAGCACGATGGCTTTTATTAGTATAACAACAGATGCAGTCGTTATCGGTAACTGCAACTATAAACCAGACGAAAATCTAGCCGCTGAATTGATCGAGCAAATTCAACCGGAATTAGGCGAGCACCTCAAGCTTGGTGAAGTGAAAGCGCGAGATGTGGCAAAAGCAATACGTCGACTTGGCATTCAGGCAATTCGAGAGTGCCTGAATGGTGACGAAGAGGAGGAAGCATATGGGAAGTAAACGAAAAAGTCGGCCCGTTTCACCTGAGAAATTCGGAGTGGTCAGTGCAGACACGATTAATCGGATCGAGCGTAAGCTCAGGCAGATGATCGCCGAAAATCGTGGTGATCACATCGAGCCTGAAGAAAATAATCAGCAGACAATAACCCACAAAAAGACAAGGAGAAGAAAATGAACTTGACGATGTTTGGTGCTTTGGCTTCGGTGCTTGCCATAGCACTTGCCCTGCTCCCATATGAAGCGCCCAAAAAAAAGCGTATATCAACCCTGTTTTATCTTTCAGCCTGGTGTGCGGTGGCTGGGACGCTACTGGCATATATCGCCGAGAGCGATGCCGCCTCTCTGGGCGGCTATCTGCTTATTGCTATCGGGTATGGTGGAACGCTGTTTTACGTCATAAAGAAAGGATCAATCTATGTCGCCCGGCATTAGAATTCTCTTGCTCAGTACCGTAGTTCTGTCCGCTGCCGCGCCCAGCGCCCTCGCTGGCTCAGTCGCGGGCAATGGCGGGGCCACCGAAATTACCCAGCTGATGAATAATACGCAATTGATGGCGTCCTTTGGCGAGCAGGCCCAGCAAACTATTCACCAGTTTAACCAGTATCAGACGATGCTGCGTAACCTGCAAAAACTTAATCCAAGCGGTTTGTCCCAAGAGTCTGTACAGAAGCTTTGGAAAGATCAGAGTATGAATGACACTTTCCGAAGCTTGTATGGCGTTGTCGTTGGCGGTCAGCAGCAGGCGTATTCATTGCGGACTGCGGATCAGCAATTCAAAATTATTCATCCAGGGCATGGAAATTATTCCAATGGTTTCGATTACCAGAATGCTTACAAGAATTGGTCTGATACTTCCCGACAGGCTGTTACAGGTTCGTTACGCATGGCGTCTGTGCAGGCCGACGATTTGCAGACCGAAGGGGATATGGTGCAAGCTCTTGCGGATGCGTCTTCCACGGCGGATGGCCAGCTTCAGGCGACGCAGGCCGGTAACCAGATCGGTGTAGCGATGGTGAGCCAGATGCAAAAGCTGCGTCAGTTGCAGATGGCACAGATGCAGGCACAGAATACAACCGCGCTTGCGGATCAGGGGCGTAAAGATGGTGCAGAAGAGCTATTGAGAAGGGCCTATCAGGGGACACGAACCAGTGTTCCCACTTATCAGCAGATTATTGAAGAGAGAGGGAAACAGCAATGAGCAAACTCGCGATATTGGCAATGGTGGTTGGCGTGTTGGCAGGCTGCGGCCAGCAACAAGATCAGGGGCAAAAGCCGTCGGTATCTCCAGCCAAGGAAGAAAAGTCTGCGTCAACAAATGAATTACTGATGCGCGCATATCAAGGCTCCTGCACGCGGGTACTCTCACCTGAGGAGATACGGCGCGGAGTGCCTTGCAAATGAAACCGGCAAGCATCATCTTGCTGGCTCTTGGGGTGTCGCTATCGAGCGCGGCATGGGCAGGCGATCCGGTGCCTGGTCTAATGGATCAATGGAAGACCATTACCCAAGTATTCGGTGCAGAGATGGTCAAACAAGGGGCTAATTTGCTGTTCGCCCTTGCAGGTCTGCAATTCACTATCAACGGCATCAATTACTTGCGCAAGGGGAAGGAGATCCAGGAACTGGTGATGCACATGGTCTGGACACTCGTCACCGTTACGTTCTTCTATACCTGCATCATCAAGTCGCCGACGTGGTTCCCATATATCCTCGACAGTTGGCACGCTCTGGGCGCAGCCGGCACGCATACTGGTCCCCTCGATCCAGGAGCGATCATCTCGATGGGCATTTCGGTAGTCGAGACCATACGGAGCACTGTGGCGGCGAAAGCAGGAAACTCGCTCGTCGACCTGATGAGCAGTTTTTCAGTATCCCTCCAGGTTCAGTTTATAGAGATTTTTATTCTTCTTGCCTTCCTAGTACTCGCCGGTCAATTAGCATTAGCGATGATCAAGGGGTACATGTGGCTCTGCATCGGCCCCGTGCTGTTGGGGTTCGGCGGCCTGACGTACACGAAGGACGTGGCCATGAACACGCTTAAATCAGCCATTTCAATAGGGGTTACGATCCTGACATGTTACGTAGTAGCCGGCATCGCGCAGGCTTCAGTTTCAATCTTCAACCAACAGATATCAACATTCACAATAGATAATTGGCTCGGCCTCTGGAATTGTGTTGGCGTGGCTTTCATGCTGGCACTGGCCGCTTGGAGTGTTCCCAAGATTGCCAACGATTTTATCAATGGTTCAATCAGTGGAGGCGTCGGCGAGACCATGGCCACAGCCGCCACGGCTGCTGCCGGCGCCGCCGCATTGACAGCTGGCGTCGGCGGCATGATGTCCCAGGTGGCAAGCGGCGCCGTCGAAAGCTTGGGTGGAATTGCTCAGGCAGCTGGGGCTGGGATGAATTCAGCCACAGACCTCGGCAAGTCAGGCCTCGATGCAGTTGGTCATGCGGCAAAGGAGGTCGCCGGTCATGGCGGCAGTATCGTTGGGGGCAGTGTTCGCAACATGCTTGATACTGCCTCATCGGGTGTGAAGGAAGGCATGAATAAGTCGTTTGGTGGTCAGGTGGCGTCGAGTATTGATGCTTCGCGTGGTGGCAGCATTTCGCCCGCCAACGGAACCGGGTCAAAGTCAGGCTCAACAAGTGGCAGCAATCCACCAGGCAGCGATGCGCCTTCAGGCAATGCGAATGCTGCCGGGGAGCGCGCACCTTCCAGCAGTGGATCGTCACCAAGCAACAGTGGCGGTTTGGGCGATGCCAATAACGCTTCGCTTTCTTCTGGAGCCAATGGAGGATCGACAGCTTCTGGCGTTCCCGATCCTCTTGTTCAGCGTCTGGATAATTTGACAGCCGCGATGGAAAACGGGAATAAGTCATCGACTGCAGACAAGATCAGGAATCTCGCTGGGTACGTCCCCAATGACCAGTCAACTGTTGGAGTGAGTGCCAATCTTGGACATCATGGAGAAGAATAGTTTGGCTCTGGTCAACGGATGACTATGTGGTTCGGGGGCGTTAGGGAGCATCGGATGATTTGTTTAGGCAATATCTTAACCAGCAATATGATAGAGTCCGTCGCTTAACAGAGTTAAAAATTCATCTACAGGGAGGCCGCAATGATTCGATTTTTATTGATTGGATGTGTTGTTTTTGTTGCGGGTTGTTTCGATGATAAAAAGCCCCAAGAGGCGCCGCCAAATGGGGCGGTGAATATGTTTTCTAGCACGCAACCAGTTGACAATAGATCGTTGGAAGAACGTGTGCGTACGGCTTGTACCATTGATGCTCTTGGTAAAAAATCAGCTGGTTGTGGCAATAAGAAGGAACAGCAGTAAGTTTTATTAGTCGAGCGTTGACCTCATTTTTGCAAAAGCATGCGCACTGTTTGCTGCTCAAAATTGGTCTAGTCAGAGGTACTGTAGAGGTACACCACTCAGTTTTCATAAGTTTTGCTAAAGCACTCTAACGCACTGTTTCTACAGCATCATTGCGCATCGTTATGTTTTGCTACACTTCGTTAGTTATCATAACGTTAGTGCTTTAGCGAGGAATTGTGATTCCGGTTGTCGTGGGTTCGAGCCCCATCAGTCACCCCAAGTTACAAGCCAATAAAACCGCCATTCTTGGCGGTTTTTTGTTCTGTTACTACCTGTCATTACCTGTTACTATCCGTCAATATCTGGCACACTCTGTGTGCCAGAATAGTGCCAAAAGTTACCTGAAAAGCTGAACCGGGGAAAGCTGAACCGTATGCTGGCATTGTGATATGTAGGTGATGGATAGTAACGATTTCCCATTGACAATCTATGAACATGTTGGCACACTTAAATCAAGGTATCCTCACGGCTGGTTGGTAGTGTGAGGATAGGCACCGATAAAAGCAGAATAGTTGGTGCTGAAACTGATGGTCGGTGGCGTTGAAACGAGGGAACGCTGCAATACTTTAGCAGACCAAGGGCCGGCGAAATGGGCTGACAAGCCCCGCTTAGTTCCAGACAGACCGGAGAGCAACCCCGCGCCGAGCGGAAACCTCTTGCAGGCTGGCAATAAAGCGGTTCTGCACCTCGTGTATAGCTATTCCGCAATATCCTAGTTGAAACGGCTAGATGGAGTTGTGGGGTAGTGGCTGGGCATTGTATTGCCTAGCTGACACGAAGGAATAACATGTCAGCCACACCTACGTCACTCCGGCAGGATGCGCGCGTCAGCGACATTCTCACTCTCGAACAACTCGCTCAACAGTTTTTTCACACTACAGCAGATGCTATTTATTCTCGCCGAGCGCGAGATCCTGCTAGCCTTCCTCCATCAATTGAAATCCCTGGCGTTAAGCGCGTCTTTTGGCACCGGCAAACGGTCTTGGACTGGTTTCTCTCGTACGAGCACCCAGCCTCTATAATTTCTCTCAATCCAGATCCTCGTCCCCGCCCAGCCGAGCCGAAGAGCAAAAAGAGCAAGCCGGACGCACGCAAGCCAGGTGCACCTACAAAGGTGGAGCGGGTACAGCGCCAACAAGCATCGGCGCATGGATCATTTTTCCAGTTCGATGGAGCGCGCGTTGCAGGCACTACAAGATGCAGAGATCATAGCTCCTGGCTGGTTTATTCGCGATAACAACCTGATGTTGCACTTCACGCGTATCGTGTGAAATGTCGGTATAGCGATACATCGCCCCTCTAAAATCATCTCCGCCTGTATAGTATGTCGGTACAGCGATACAACTTTCGGGCAGTTTTTTACCGTTTCACAATACGCGGGAATAACATTTCCCCTTTCTCCTCTATGTCGGTACAGCGATACGCAGCTGTCGGTATAGCGATACATCTTGTCGGTATGGCGGTACAAAATGTCGGTATAGAGATACATGCGCCCTTTGTAATGCATTGTTTCTTTTAATTTAAAACGGGGTGAATTTCCTTTTGTATTTGTTTGTATTTATTTGTTGAATGCTTCCTTGTGGATAACTTGCCGAAAATTTCAAATGCGCGACAAGCGCGGGGCACCCTTCGGGTTCCCCCGGCAAGCCGGCTCCCCCTCCCAGTAATGTGCCTACGGCGTTTTGATTGGCTCGCGTAGCGAGCACACAGAACACAAACCGCAGCGCAGCAAGCTGCTTGCGTCCCCTATGCACCTGCTGCGCCTACGGCTGGCAGGGGGCAAAGGGGCGACGCTCTCGCGTCGTTCGTGCAGAACGGAATCAGGTACGCAACGTTTTTGGAAGGCGACTACCCTCGCACATGAGCTTACCCATATTTGGCTTGGCGACTCTGGCGTATCAGATGCCGATCCGGCTGCGGAAAATGAGGTCGAACGCTACTGTAACGCAGTTGCGGCTGAGTTCTTGGTCCCATCGTCCAGCTTTCTTGCCTTGTGGCAAGAATCTAAGAATGACGGGATTAATGGAAAGCTTGAAAATGCAAGACGAACTTTTAAAGTTAGCAGTCTTGTTATCGCGCGCCGAGCTTTGGAGCTCGGCTTAATCGATCGACAAACTTACAAGCAGATTTATGAAATCGCTCGGCAAAGAAAAAAGAGCGGAAGTGGAGGCGGAGACTTTTACCGTACTCTTGCGGCCAGAAACAGCAAGAAATTCTCCAAACAAGTGGCAAGCTTGGCGATGTCTGGGACGATCACTCTTGGACATGCTGGTCGGCTGCTGAACACCAATCCGAATAATGTGGTGAAATTTTATGCCAAGCAGAACCCGTTATCTGTTTGACTCCGACGTGCTGATTGCGTCGGCTAGGTTTCACTACAGCCCCGCCTATTGTCAGGTGTTTTGGGATTGGCTAGCCTGGAAGCATTCTTCCTGCATTACCGCTTCTCCGATCTGGACCAAAACCTGCTGGAGCGCGGCAGATCAATTGCGCGCCAATTTGCTGTGAGCGGTGAGTATGGTGTGTTTTCGAACAATCAGGTGTTTTTGCAGAATATTGCCAATGGGGTTTTGCATCAGCCGGATGTGCGTGGTGTAGTCGTCTTGAATTCATCCTCTGAAACTTTGGTTGAGGCGGGAGAATTTTCCCGTCCACCCAAAAATGTGTTTACCGAAGTGAGTCTTGCGGCAAGCGACTATCTGGTTGGACAAACCAATCTGGAACAGACAGCCGTCGGCGAAGATGCAGGTCTGCTGACTCCAATGCGCAGCAATAAGGAAAGTGTATGGATCTACCAGCCGATTATTCCGGAACAGATCGCCTTGGATGATTTAAACAGCAAGAAGCCGGTCGTCACACAGAAAATAGGCGCGGTTATCGTGGAAATGAGCAAACACCGTATCGAGGAAACCAAGATGCGCATGCTCAGGGCCACTGTGGCTGTAACTTCTTTGCTCTTGGGATTGTTTTTTTATTTGGTATATCTCGGCAGCCGCAGCATTACCTATCCGATTAGCAAGCTCAGTGATGCCGTGCAGGCGATAGGCAGGGGAAATCTCACTACACGTATTTCGCTGCAAACCCATGTCAGCGAACTGAACACTTTGGCGCAAGGCCTGAATGACATGACTGCGCAGTTGCAGCAGGAACATGCAACTCTGCAACAGCGGATAAAAGAAGCGACACAGGCTTTGCTGGTCAAAAAAGAAGAAGCGGAGCACGCCAACCATGACAAGAGCCATTTTCTGGCAGTGGCCAGCCACGACTTGCGCCAGCCGCTGCATGCCCTGGGCTTATACGTCGCCGAAATGCAGCGCAAAGTATCCAATGCCGAGCAACGGCATTTAGTCGACCAGGTGGAGCGTTCCATCGAGGCGCTTTCGACACTGTTGAATGCCTTGCTCGACATTTCCAAACTGGACGCGGGAGCGGTGATTCCGCAAATGCAAACCTGCGCTGTGGATGCCATGCTAGGACGTATTGCTGCAGATTATCAAATGCTCGCCAGCGTCAAAAATATTCGCCTGATTGTCCGGCCTTGCAGCGGATATGTCACCAGCGATCCGTTGTTGCTGGAGCGCATTTTGGCGAATCTGGTAAGCAATGCGATACGCTATACATACCAGAACGGCTGCGTCATGGTTGCGTGCCGCCGCCGCAAGCATTTTTTGCGCATCGAGGTGCGCGATAACGGCGTCGGTATTTCAAAAACCGATCAGGGCAATATATTCCGCGAGTTTTTCCAGTTGGCTCAGCCGCAACTGGACACCGGCAAGGGCTTGGGACTGGGGTTGGCCATTGTGGATCGTCTGGTGAAATTGCTTGGGCATCGTATTGAATTGCGCTCCGCGCCCGGCAAGGGATCCGTGTTCGCTCTGGAAGTGCCGATTACACCCAACGCCGGCAGGCCATCTGCGGCGGCTGAACAGGTTTCAGCTCATCTCGATCAGGAGGTCGAGAAATCGCCTTTAGCCGGAAAGAGATTGCTGATCGTTGATGATGACGCAGCGGTGCTATCCGGCACAACCGGCATTCTGACTTCATGGGGTTGCCAAGTAAGCGCGGCAGCATCGGTAGCGCAGGTAGAGCAATTTTTACATGACGGGGTGAAATGGGATTTGATTGTCAGCGACTACCAGCTGGGAAACAATACAAACGGCATCGATGTTATTGAATTGGTGCGTCAACATCAAAATCAACGAATTCCCTGCATTTTAATCAGTGGAGATACTAGCCCGACGGTTTTGAAGCTGGCCAGCGTAAGTGGGCATCATTTACTGCACAAACCCGTCAGACCAGCCAAGCTCAGGTCGTTGATTGAGCACTTGCTGGAAGATGAGGTACACCAAAAAATTGAATAGGTATATGGCTGTCGCCAGAAGAGGTTTGGATAACGGGTGAAACTGTGCGGGATTTAATCGGTAAAGTTCCATTCAGGTTGAACCGGATTAGAACTTGTTACGGGCCTAAAAAATGAAGAAACTCGTTTTATTTTTTGTGTTGTTGAGTGCATCTTTTCCGTGTGTCGCAGTTTATGAGTGCTGGGATAGAGGGCGTATGGTGTTGAGTTCCGCGCCATGTGATACAGGTTTTCCGCCGCCTTGGTTTTCATTGTATTCGGCGCAAATTACTAGCGTTCGCATACCGATGGAAAATAATGCATACAGGATAAGCGGAACTGTTCAGGGTGTACCGGTTGTGCATTTGGTTGATACCGGTGCGACACATACGGCCATAAATAAACGTGTTGCCACGGCGGCGGGCATTACGTGTCAATCTGCTGGTATTTCAAGAACTGCGAATGGGGCTGTGGGTGTTTGTATATCGCTTGCATCTGAAATAACTTTTGGCGGTATGAAGGTAAAAAACGTTGTGGTTACTGTGATGCCAAATATGTCCCAAGATGTGTTGCTTGGCATGAATGTTCTTGAGCAGTACAAAATAAATCAAGGTGCTGGTTTTATGCAGATATCCAAGTGATTAAGGTTGGGCACAGTATCAAGCCATGCTTGAACTTACGGGGATAGCTGATAGCTTCAGCGAAAAGCAGTAGCGACATTATGGTCGTTAAATACGCATAATGTATATTATGTCAAACGACATATAGATGTGCTTCTGCTGGTTATTCAATTGGTTGCAAATTCAACACTTCTCACCCATTCACTTAATCAAGGGTGAACGTTATTTAATCAAGGGCGAAAGTTATAAGGAAGGCGCTCATATTTGGCGGACATCTTGGCCAGTTCTTGAGCATGTTCCTGCTTAATCTGTGCCCAAGAGAAACGCCATTCCCAATTTCCCGCCGGGTGGCCCGGGAAGTTCATTCGGTGTTCGCCGGCCAACCCGAGGATATCCTGCATGGGAAAAATGACCGTATTCGCCACCGAGCCTGACAGCGCTCGCATCATATCCCATTGGATATCCCGCCCATCGCTCTTCAGATACTGCTGCGCGAAGGATTTTTCATTGTCGGATAACGTGCTCCACCATCCCAAGGTCGTGTCGTTATCATGGGTTCCCGTATAGGCAACGGTATTCGGAATATAGTGATGCGGCAGAAAATGGTTGGTATCGCCTTCGGCGAAGGCAAAATGCAGAACCCGCATGCCCGGTAGCCCGAATTTATCGCGAAGCTCGACCACATCAGGGGTAATCACCCCCAGATCCTCGGCAACGATAGGCAGATAGGGAAAGCTTTGCTGAAGCGCGTGGAGCAGCTTTTCCCCGGGAGCTGGCACCCATTTTCCGTCAATGGCGTCGGGAGCGCCTGCGGGTATTTCCCAATAGGCGGCGAAGCCCCGGAAATGGTCGACGCGCACGAGATCAGTGAGGTGTAACGCATGCTGCATGCGTGCCACCCACCAGGCAAAGCCCGTCTTTTCGTGGTTTTCCCAGCGGTAGACAGGATTCCCCCATAACTGCCCTGTCTCGCTGAAATAGTCGGGCGGCACCCCGGCAACCACCAAGGGACGCCCGTTTTCATCCAGCTTGAACAATTCCTGGTGTGCCCACACGTCGGCGCATTGGTAGGCGACAAAGATCGGCACATCGCCGATTATCCATATGCCGTGAGAATTGGCGTATTCTTTCAAGCGGAACCACTGGTGCGCGAATCGCCATTGGCAGAATTTCCAGAAATTGACCTCCTCGGCGTACTCTTTTTTCGCCCTGCTTAAAGCCTGGTCGTCCCGGCGAACCAGTTCGTCCGGCCAGAAGCTCCATTCCTGTTGGTTGTGATGTTCGGCGATTGCCATGAACAGCGCATAGTCCTCCAGCCAGTCCTTTTCGGCTTTACAAAACTCTTCATATTCAAGCCGTATCTCATTGTTTGATGAGAAAAAATTATTTGCGGCACGGCGCAGGCGTTCCATGCGAAAGGGTTGCATCAGCGCGAAATCGATGCGGCCGGCACTGAATCCCGGCAGCGGCTCCAGATCGCTTTGATCCAGCCACCCATACTTGGCTAATTCGTGGAGGTCGATCAGCAGGACATTACCGGCAAAGGCAGATTTGCTCATGTACGGAGAGTGGCCGGGGCCGATTTCACCCAGCGGCAACACCTGCCAATAGGTTTGACCGGCGCTTTTCAGCCAATCGACAAACCGGTATGCGTCCTCTCCCAAGTCGCCGGCGCCGAACCTGCCGGGTAGCGATGTAGGGTGAAGCAGTATGCCGCTTGCTCGCATATTTAACATAAGCGTGTCATGGTTCGAATCTCAAAAAACAGATTTACTCGGAAGCGCGCCGCATCGCACCGCCTCCCTCTGGGGAGCCGCTGCCCTGGCTGATCGGTTCCGACAAATACAGCGGAGGCGGCAATTTCAGCAGGTGGTACAACTCGGTCAGGTTGTGGCGGAACAGGCGATCGAAGCTGGCCACCGAGTGCGCGGGGTTGTAATCGCCAAACCACCAGAACCAGTCGGAGCTTTCGCAAGAGCAAAGCTGTCTTTCAGCCGCCTTCCGTTCGGCCGGGCTGAGCCGGTCGCTGGACATGACCATATCGAAACTCTGCTTGGCGACGCACAACAAATCCCATGCGCGATTCTTGTCGGGTGAGCCTATCCAGGTCGAGAAGTTACCGTAGACCCAACTGCCTGCAACAATGCTCTCGAGGCTCTGCGTGCGGGCGCGGTCAGTTGCCGGGTGAGCTATACCTTGCTTTTCAAGGTAATCGCTATAGGTGGTCGTGCGTATCTGCCCATGGGTTTCGAGAGCCGTATAAAGCTCATCGATAAAATAGAAGCCGTTGTAAGGGTAATATTCCCAAGCGTTTTCACCATCGAGAATCACGCTCACCACGGGCGTTTCATCCTCAGCGGCATGCTGTGCGATGTTCTCGATTTGATCGATGAAATGATGTGCGGCATCCTTGCCATGCCAGCGCGAATATTCAAAGCCGATCAAATCGGACAAACGGTCATCGCGGAAGAAGCATTGCAGGCCGTCGCCGCCCTTCTCCAAACGATAGGGCCGATACAAGTATTGGGCGCGCGCCGGAACAGCGTGTTGTGCTTTGCGCAAGCTGTTGACCAATACATTCTCGCCGCTGGCTGTCCAACGGCAGCCCTCGGCTGCCAGCACCTCCAGCGTTTCCGAGGAGATCGATCCTTCGGCCGGCCACATTCCTTGCGGTTCGGCGCCAAAACGCTCGCGGTGGCTTTGCTTCGCCAGCCGGATATGCTCGGTCACGCGCGACCGTCCCTTGGGGTAATGCGGCGACTTGGGCAATGGCGCATCGGGCATGGCCTCTTTGGCGCTGGCAAAATCAATCAGCAACGGAGCCAGCGGGTGGTAATGCGGCGTGGCGGATATCTCGATTTGCCCCGATTCGGCCAACTTGCGATAGCGCGGGATGATGCCGGCAATCAATTCGCCGATGAAATCGAGCAATTGCTTGCGGTCCTCATAGCTGAACCCCTCGGCCTTGCTCATCAGTTGCGCCACCAAGGCATGCTCGCGGC
>JAUSMR010000152.1 GCA_030645955.1 Gallionella sp.
GCCGGGGGCAGTTCCCTCGCAGTTCCTGGCACTGTCACCGCGCAACAAGCACGCCATTGCCGTCGACGCCTCCCGCTCGCGCCTGTACCTTTTTGAAAACCGGCCGACCGGACTGGCGCTGGTTGCCGACTATTACATCTCAATCGGGAAATCCGGCGTGGAGAAAAATACTGAAGGTGATTTGCGCACCCCGATGGGCGTGTACTTTATCACCAGCAACCTCGATCCCAAATCGCTGAAAGACTTTTACGGCTCGGGCGCCCTGCCCATCAACTACCCCAACGTGCTCGACAGCAAGCGCGGCAAAACAGGCAGTGGCATCTGGCTGCACGGCACGCCGCCGGGTCAGTTTTCGCGTCCGCCGCAGGCAACTGATGGCTGCGTCGTACTAGCCAATCCGGACCTGGATCAGATCATCCGGACCGTCGAGGTCCGCACCACCCCGGTTGTCATCTCGCAGCGCCTGAACTGGGTGACGCCGAACAGTGCCCGCTCCGCCAACAAACCCTTTGAGGACGCATTGACGGCCTGGCAAAGCGCCAAATCCAGCGGCAATATGGACCGGGTGCTGAGTTTTTACAGCCTGGATTTCAATAGCAACGGCAAGACACTGACTGAATGGACACCCGCTTTGCGCACGGAGCTGGACAAGGGACGGGGACGTGCCATTCAGCTCAAGGACCTGTCCCTCCTGCGCTGGACGGACGCGACCGACACCATGGTCGTCACATTTGGCGAGGTGACAGATGGCACACGCACCGGCCCGACCAAACGCCAGTACTGGGCGCGGCAGGGCAATCAATGGAAAATATTTTTTGAAGGAGTCATTGGATGATTTTTAGATGTTTTAAGGCTCTAGTCCCCGCAACTATTGCGGTAGCAGCTATGTTTTCAGTAGCGCAAGGCGCTTTGGCGCAGGAGGCACCCCGGGTCAAGTTCGTCACCACCGCCGGCGATTTCGTGGTCGAGGTCTATCCCGACAAGACACCCAAGACTGTTGCGAATTTTTTGCAGTACGTCAACGACAAACACTACGACGGCACCATCTTCCATCGCGTGATTGAGAACTTCATGGTGCAAGGTGGCGGCTTTGATGCCCAATACAGCCAGAAGAAAACCCGTGCCCCCGTGGCCCATGAAGGGCGTGAGGCGCTGGCCAAAGGCGGCCTGAAAAACGTCGTCGGTACACTGGCCATGGCCCGCACCAACGATCCACAGTCAGCCACCGCGCAGTTTTTCATCAACGTCAAAGATAATGCGTTTCTGGACCCCAGCGCCCAGTCGTTTGGCTACACGGTGTTTGGCAAGGTCGTCAGCGGCATGGAGGTGATCCAGAAAATCAAGACCACACCCACTGGCGCGGGGGGACCCTTCCCGTCCGACGTTCCCAAAACCCCCATTCTTATCAACTCTGCAACCCTGGTGAAATAAATCATGAGCAATCCCCAAGTCGAACTCCACATTGCCAACTACGGCGTCATCACCCTCGAACTCGATCAGGACAAGG
>JAUSMR010000155.1 GCA_030645955.1 Gallionella sp.
CGCGTCAATCTGGTCGTACGCCTTGGCTTCGCCGCCAAATTTCTTGGACAATACGGTGGTGATCGCCGCAGTCAATGTGGTCTTGCCATGATCCACGTGGCCTATCGTGCCTACGTTGACGTGCGGTTTGGTGCGTTCAAATTTACTCTTTGCCATGATTTTTCCTTATCAATGTCAAACGTTAATAATAAAAACAAAATTCAAAATTTTCGCCACTCATAATCCTTGGTGCCCAAGGCGGGAATCGGACCCGCGACCTCCCCCTTACCAAGGGGGTGCTCTACCACTGAGCCACTTGGGCCAAACTCTGGAGCGGGTGAAGGGAATCGAACCCTCGTCGTAAGTTTGGAAAACTTCTGCTCTACCATTGAGCTACACCCGCAGGCTTTTCCTCCAAACAATGGCCAGACAACAATCGCCACAACGCCAGCCCAACTAAATACCCACAAACATTAAAACCCAAAAACACTTTGGTGGAGGGGGAAGGGTTCGAACCTTCGTACTCATAAGAGGGCAGATTTACAGTCTGCTGCCTTTAACCACTCGGCCACCCCTCCAGACAGAACCCGCGATTATGCCAATCAGTGACTTGCATGTCAAATCGAATTAATTGAACCTCTAAAAACCCACATTTGCGAGCATCCGCCAAGCGGATTGCCCGCTTACCACTCTTCCGCGCCTTGCTGACGATCCCGCACGGACTTCAGCCCGTAGCGGGTCGGCGTCCCCTTGCGGGGCATTTGGGCGAATTCTGAATTTTTAGAGGCTCCCTTAACTGTTACGAATAATGCCAAGCCAGAAATTCAATGACCAGGGTTATTTGCTCCTTGGCGATCGCTGACTTTTCACCTTTCGGCCACACCCGAAGACTTTGCATCAGCAAACTTCGCAACCGTGACTGTCACCCTTGGAGACACCCGCCAGCATGCCGCAAAATGGGGATGTGCTTATTTAGTCAGCGAAATAAACAGCTGCGGCAATCGTTCCGGCAATTGCGCCACCTTGTCGATGATGGTGTATTGATTGCCGAAAATGTCCGCGACATATTCATCCGCCTTGCGGTCGAGGTTGATGCAATAAGTGTAAATGCCCTGCCGGTCCAGCTCCTTTACCGCCTGCCGTGCGTCCTCGATCAATAACCGGCCATCCTTGCTGTCTATGTCCGATGGCTCGCCGTCGGTCAGAACCAGCATCAATTTTTTATCGGCCTGCTGCTTTTCCAGATAGTGCGCGGCATGGCGCATCGCCGCCCCCATGCGCGTGGAATAGCTGGCTTCCATCGCCGCCAGCCGCCCCTTCACCTGATCATCCCAGCATTCGCTGTAGCCCTTGATGTGCAGGTAGCGCACGTCATGCCTCGTGTTGGAATGGAAACCGGCGATGGCGAACGGATCGCCCAGTTTCTCGATCGCCCAGGCCAGCAGCGATACCGCTTCCTGGCTCAGCTCCAGAATGGTCTGGTCGCAGCCCGCCGCCTTTTCGTTGAGCGATTCCGACAAATCCAGCAGCAGCATCACCGCGATGTTGCGTCCGCTGGTTTTGTGGCTCATGTTGATGCGCGGGTCGGGTGCAGCGCCGCTCCTGTAGTCAATCAGAGAGCGCAGCGCGACATCCAGATCCAGCTCGCTGCCGTCTTCCTGATAGCGGATGCGCACCTTGTCCTGCGGCTTGAGCAGGTCGAGCATTTTTTTCAGGCGCTTGGCCAGTGCACTGTGTTTGGCCAACAACCGGTCGATGTCAGCCGCGTTGCCGGGCGGATGCAGGGCTTCATATACGCTCACCCAATCCGGTCGGTAGCTCTGGTTGTTATAGTCCCACTCGTGGTAACGACGCGGCGGCAGGCCCTTCAGTTCTTCACCCGGCTCGATCTTTCGCGGCTCATCGAAGGCTTCTTCCTCATCGCCCTCATCGATGAATTTCCACATCTGGCGATTGTCATCGCGGTAATCCACCACCGTGTTCTTGAAGTGGATTTTGGCGAGTTGGTCGCTCTGGCGGCGCGTTTTCGCGACGAAGGCAACCGCCAGATCGGCAATCTCCTGCGTGCCCATGTCGCTGTGCTGCATCAGGTCGCGGAAGCGTTGCGCGAACTCGATGATCTGCGGATTCCGGTAAGCATGCTGAGGATCGAGAATGGCGCGCGACAGTGTCGCCAAGCGATGGCGCACGCAGGATTCCTGTTCTGGATCGCAGGCATCTTCGACAGGGGTGGGATGCAATGCCGTAAAGATGAGGCGCAGGCCGGGATACTCGCGCATCGCCAGATATTCCACACGGCTGTCTTCCAGAAACTCCACCGCCATGCGCTGGAACGGGCTGAAGTTGTCGGCAAAAATGGCCGTCGTCCAGCGGCGGTGCCCGGCAATGTGCGCCAGCACGGCGCGATAGCGATCCAGTCCAGATATAACGATTGTTTCCGCTTCATCGTAGGGTGCACTCCGTGCACCATGTTCGGTGCACGGAGTGCACCCTACGGAAATGATGAAGTCGTCATACACATCCGGCAATCGGATACCGAGCTTGTCGTAATACGGAACCGGCTTGCGCAATTCGTCGAACGCGCTTGAATAGGGAATCAGTTGTTCTTCGTCGTGCCACAGCCCGCGCAAATACATGTCCAGCTTGCGCTCGTTGTCCACCAGCAGCGTACCGTGCCGCTCGCGCTGCAACACCGCGCGGCTGTCCGCCGACTGCAGGCTGAAGTAATCAATCTGCCGGTCGGGGTGATCCTTGTAATAGCGCACGCCGTATTCCACCCAGTTTTTCAGCCCCGCCAGGGAAAGCTGGCCGAGCAGCAGCGGAATCTTCCTGAAAAATTCCGGCAGCCCCGGGCTGGGGAAAGTCTGCTGAATGCCGTGGATCGAACCGGTGGTGCGTTCCATGAAATCCAGCACAATATCCAGATAGCCGCGCAACTGCTCCGGCGATTGCAACCGCCGCGCGGTGACCGGCAACGATTGCAGAAATGGCGTGATTGAATTGCCGTTGGGCGACTTCCACATCCTGCGGATGCACTCCATGACCGCGGGCAGTGCATCTTCGCCCAGCGTTTTGGCCACTGCCGGCCATTCCTCCAGAAAGATCAGGATAGGCTCCGCGCCGCGCCCCATCTTGCCGAGGAAGCGCGCATTTTCGATGTAAGCATCCACCCCCTGCCCGGAAAGCGTTGCCAATGCCTCGCGCATGCACTCGGCAAACACCGGTTTGACGCGCGGAAAACCGCAGTCAAGCTGACTCCAGCAGGCTTCCAGTTCGGCGGGTATGGTCGCGGTTTGCATGATCTTTCAATTGTGATAATACATTTTGGCTGAAACGCGACTGTAGGAGCGGCCCATGGCCGCGATTCGCACGCAGGGCGCGCTCCTACAAATACAATTACCCGAACACCGCATCAATCGCGTGATCCAGCGTATCGCGGATGTCCGCGTCATCGGTAATCGGGCGCACCAAAGCCATGCGGCACGCGGCACGCGGCTCTACGCCGCCCTTGATCAAGGTCGCCGCATACACCAGCAAGCGCGTCGATATGCCTTCGTCCAGACCGTGCCCTTTCAGGTTGCGCGCCGCCGTGCCGATCTTCACCAGCTTGGCCGATATGTCTTTATCCATGCCGGTTTCTTTGCACAGAATTTCCACCTCCAGCACCGCAGAAGGGTAGCCGAACTCAAACGCGGTAAAACGCTGTTTGGTGGACTGTTTCAAGTCCTTCAGCAGGCTTTGGTAGCCGGGGTTATAGGAAATCACCATCTGGAAGTCTGGATGTGCCTCGAGCAGCTCGCCCTTCTTGTCCAGCGGCAGGGTGCGTCTATGGTCGGTCAGCGGATGAATCACCACCGTGGTGTCCTGGCGCGCTTCGACGATTTCGTCGAGATAGCAGATTGCGCCGATGCGCGCCGCAGTTGTCAGCGGGCCGTCCAGCCAGCGCGTGCCGTTGGCATCAAGCAGATAACGCCCGACCAGATCGCTGGCGGTCATATCCTCGTTGCAGGCCACGGTAATCAGCGGCTTGTTCAGTTTCCACGCCATGTACTCGATGAAGCGCGATTTGCCGCAGCCGGTCGGGCCTTTTATCATCACCGGCAGGCGTGCCGCGTAGGCGGCTTCGTACAGCGCGATTTCTTCGCCTTGCGCCTGGTAGAACGGTTCCTTGTTTACCTTGTATTGGTCTTTATTGGTCATTTTGCATCCCTATAAACAGCAACGCCCCCAGTGGACCGGGGGCATTGAGGGTTGTACAAGCTTGTAGCTCGTAGCTAATTCTTCCACACCTGCGGCGCGCAAGAAAAACTGCAAGCTACTCGCTACCGGCTACGCGCTTACTTATGTACACCCAGCTTTTCGCGCCAGCCCGGGAATATCTTGTCCGCGTCTTTCGGGAAAGACTCGAACGCACGGGCGAATTCCTTGTGCTCCTTCGCATATTGAATCGGGTCCGCACCGGACTTCCAGCATTCATAAGACTGACGCAGTGAAATCGCACCGGCTGCCGGGGAATCGATATGACCGTAGGCGCCGCCACCTGCGGTGTTGATCACGTTGCCGTGACCCAAGTTCTCGAAGAAACCTGGCAGACGCAGCGCGTTCATGCCGCCGGAGATGATCGGGGTGGTCGGCTTCATGCCATGCCATTCCTGATGGTAGTAAGGGCCGTCCGCAGAATCACGCTCGATCATGTAAGCGATGTTGCGGTCATCCTTGCCGCCTTCCATCTTGCCGTAGCCCATCGTGCCGACGTGGATGCCGGAAGCGCCTTGCAGACGGGACATCTTGGACAGCACAAACGCGGTGTAGCCACGTACGGCAGAAGGCGACGTGATCGCGCCGTGACCGGCACGGTGATAGTGCAGATATTGGCCGGGGTACTGACGACGGGCGGTGGTGATCATGCCGGGGCCGCCGACGTAGCCGTCCACCAGGAACGCGACCTTGTTTGCATCCGGGCCGAAGGTTTCCAGAATGTAATCGGCGCGGGCGAGCATTTCGTAATGATCGTCAGCGGTGATGTTGGCTGAGAACAGCTTGGCCTGGCCGGTTTCGTCCATGGCGCGCTTCATCGCGTCATACACCAGCGGGATCACCTTTTTGGTCGGGCAGAATACCTGGTTGCCTTGCGGTTCATCGTTCTTGATGAAATCGCCACCCAGCCAGAACTGGTAAGCGGCCTTGGCAAACGGCTCGGGACGCAGACCCAGCTTTGGCTTGATGATGGTGCCGGCGATATAGCCACCGTCGACGCGGGGGCGACCCAGAATGTCCCACAGGTCGGTGATGTCCTTGGCCGGACCGTCATACATGCGCAACATGGACCAGGGCACATAGAAATCCTGCATCTGCAGCTGCTTCACATCACCCATACCCTGGTTGTTGCCAATCGCCAACGTCAGGAACGACACCAGCATGGCACGGCCGTCTGTCATGTTGCGGTCGAACAAGTCATTCGGGTAAGCGACCTTCATCACACCCTTGGCTTCGTCGATCTCGTACACCAGTGCGTCCACGCCCTTGGTGAAGTCGTCGGTAGTGCTCACTTCCACATTGGTACCGGTGGAGGACTCGGCGGCAATGTGTGCCGCCACTTCCAGGTAACCATGGCCAGTGGCTGGCTGCATGTGATAAGCGACGAGCACGTGCTTGTCACCCGCGATTAGATCTGCTTCTTTCAGACTCAGATCCGCGTAACGATTCGATTGATCCATAGCTTGCTCTCCTGTGTTAACGATTGATTTCGACTTGCAACGGTTGTCACTATAGGTGCATCAACATATAAACGATAGTCAATTGTTATTATCAACACCATAATAAATGCTTATGGTTTGCTATAATCTCGGCATGCTTAATTTTACCCTGCGTCAGCTCCAGGTCTTCGAAAAGGTGGCCAGCCACCTGAACTACTCGCGCGCCGCCGAAGAACTATACCTATCGCAACCGGCGGTGTCCATGCAGATCAAGCAACTGGAAGGGCATATCGGCCTGCCGCTGTTCGAACAGATGGGCAAAAAGATTTTTCTCACCGAAGCCGGGCGTGAGCTGTTCCATTACAGCCGCAGCATCGCGCAGCAGCTCGCCGAAATGGAAGCGGTGTTCGATGAAATGAAAGGACTGGGGCAGGGCAAGCTCACGCTGTCGGTGGTGAACACCGCCAATTATTTCACCCCCCGGCTGCTGGCGAAATTCTGCCGGCGGTACCCCAACATCAACGTGATCCTGCAAGTCGCCAACCGCGATGCCGTGCTCAAACAACTTGCCGACAACAGCACCGATCTCGCCATCATGGGACAACCGCCGGACGGGCTGGACATCAGCGCGGAACCGTTCATGGACAACCCGCTGGTGGTGATCGCCGCACCCGATCATCCGCTCGCCAGGCTCAAGCGCGCCAGATTCGCGCAGCTCGCACAGGAAACCTTCCTGTCGCGCGAACCGGGCTCCGGCACGCGCAGCGCGATGGAACGCATATTCGCGGAACATAAAATCCGGCCGCGCATCAGCATGGAAATGGAAACCAACGAAGCGATCAAACAGGCGGTTCAGGCGGGCATGGGGCTGGGCATCCTGTCGTTGCACAGTATCGAACTGGAACTGGAAACCAAACGGCTCGTCGTTCTGAATGTTGAACACTTCCCGTTGATGCGCCACTGGTTCGTCGCGCATCGCAGCAACAAGCGCCTGTCCGGCGCCGCGCTGGCATTCAAGGAATTCCTGCTGACCGAAGCGAAAAACATCACAACAGCCCGCTGAACCCCGAGGCGGAATCACGGCGCACCAAGAGTTCCCGCATACCCAATAGCAAGACCCCGTTGCCGGGGTCTTGCGTGATGAGCGTGCCTGCTGAGGTCTGCTACTAGATGACGGTGGTGATAACCGAATAAGGCTTGTTCCCCGCGGCAAACGGACTGCCTATTGCGCTAAGCGCACCAGTGAGCGGGTCGATGCTATAGGCCGAGACATTGCCGCCGTAATTCGCCACGTAGACGTACTGGCCGGAGAGGTCGACGGTTATGGAGGTGGCACGTCCCCGCCGGAAGTTGTTATCTTTCTGTACAGCGCTGATTGCGCGTGCGCCTGCAAACCTTCGCCAAACGCCAGTGTAGCGGCAATGCCGCCGAGCTTTTGTGCGCCTTGCGCAGAGACCTGGATCAGGCTGCTGCGTTTCTGGAAATCGTACACGCCCAGCGGTGAAGAAAAGCGCGCCGTGCCGGAAGTGGGCAGCACATGATTCGGCCCGGCGCAGTAGTCGCCCAGCGATTCGGAGGTGTAACGGCCCATGAAAATCGCGCCGGCGTGTTTCAGTTTGGGCAGCCAGCTTTGCGGGTCTGCCACCGACAATTCCAGATGCTCGGGCGCGATACGGTTGCTGATGACGCAGGCCTCGTCCAGGTCGGCGACATGGATCAACGCGCCGCGATTTTCCAGCGCGGTTTTGATGATGTCGCGGCGCGGCATTTGTTCCAGCAAGCGGTCAGCGCTTTGCGCCACCACCCCGATGAAATCCGCATCCGGCGACAGCAAGATCGCCTGCGCCAGTTCGTCGTGTTCGGCCTGCGAAAACAGGTCCATCGCGATCCAGTCCGGGTTGGTTTGCCCGTCGCAGATCACCAGAATTTCTGACGGCCCCGCAATCATGTCGATGCCGCACACGCCGAATACGCGGCGTTTTGCGGATGCCACGTAGGCATTGCCGGGGCCGACGATCTTGTCTACTTTCGGGATGGTCGCCGTGCCGTAAGCCAGGGCCGCCACCGCTTGCGCGCCGCCTATCGTGAACACGCGATCCACGCCGGACAGGTAAGCCGCCGCCAGCACCAATTGATTTTTCACGCCGTCCGGGGTCGGCACCACCATGATCAGCTCGGCCACACCCGCCACCTTGGCGGGCAGCGCGTTCATCAGCACCGAGGACGGATAGGCCGCCTTGCCTCCCGGCACATACAGGCCAACGCGCTCCAGCGGCGTGACCTGCTGGCCGAGCAGCGTGCCGTCGGCTTCGGTGTAGCTCCACGAAGTTTGCACTTGCCTGCGGTGGTAGTCGGTCACGCGCTGCGCGGCCTGCTCCAGCGCGCTGCGCTGTTCGGCTGGCAGCCCGTCAAATGCCGCGCGCAATTCATGCTGCGGCAATTCCATCGCCGCGGCATTCGCCAACGGCAGACGATCAAACCTGGCAGTGTATTCGAGCACGGCCGCATCGCCGCGCCTGCGCACGTCGGCAAGAATGCCGGCCACGGTCGCTTCCAGTTTTTCGTCCGCTGTTTCCTCGAAAGCCAGCAGCCTGGTTAACTCTTCATCGAAGCCGGCAGCGCGGCTGGAAAGTCGCCTGATGTTCATTTGGAAATATTCCTTTATTGTCCATTACAAGATTAAAACCACCGGCTGCCGCACAAATCCCCTCTCCCGCAGGCGGGAGCGAGCGTATGGCGGGTCACACCCGCCGAATGGTTTGTCTGACATCCGGCGGGTGTGACCCGCCCTACGCTTCCTGACCGCGCCTATTTCCTGACCGCGCCTATTTCCTGATCGCTAGTGCAAACGCATCCAGCATCGGCTGGATCATGTCATGTTTCAATTTCAGGGCGGCCTGATTCACCACCAGGCGCGATGAAATAGCGGTAATTTCTTCGACCGCCTTGAGGTGATTTGCCTTCAGCGTGTTGCCGCTGCTTACCAGATCGACAATCGCGTCCGACAACCCCACCAGCGGAGCCAGCTCCATCGAGCCATACAGCTTGATCAGGTCCACATGCACCCCTTTTGCGGCGAAGTGGTCCCTGGCAGTCTGCACATATTTGGTCGCCACGCGCAGGCGCGCGCCCTGGCGCACCGCGGATTCGTAATCGAAATCATCGCGCACCGCGACCATCATGCGGCAACGCGCGATGTTCAGATCCAGCGGCTGATACAGGCCCATGCCACCGTGCTCGTTCAGCACATCCTTGCCCGCCACGCCGAGGTCCGCCGCACCATATTGCACGTAGGTCGGCACGTCGCTGGCGCGCACGATAATCAAGCGCACATCGGCGCGGTTGGTCGGCAAAATCAGCTTGCGCGAGGACTCAGGATCTTCCAGCGCGGTAATGCCCGCCGCTTTCAACAGCGGCAGGGTTTCTTCAAAAATGCGTCCTTTGGATAAGGCGATGGTGATCATTGTTTACCCTTGATTAATCCAGCGTGCGTAGGGCGGGTCACACCCGCCAATGGTTGCCTGTCATCCGGCGGGTGTGACCCACCCTACGCTTGCTTTCACTTTATCCTGCGTATCTGGGCGCCGAGCGCCGATAGTTTAGCTTCTATATGTTCATAACCGCGATCCAGATGGTAGATGCGATCCACGATGGTTTCGCCCTGTGCCACCAGTCCGGCGATGACCAGACACGCTGAAGCGCGCAAATCGGTTGCCATGATGGCCGCGCCTTCCAGTTGCGCGCAGCCTTTGATCACGGCGGTATTGCCCTCGACATCAATCTGCGCGCCCAAGCGGCGCAGTTCCTGCACGTGCATGAAGCGGTTTTCAAAAATCGTTTCGACCACCATCGCGCTGCCTTCCGCGATGGTATTCAGCGCCATGAACTGCGCCTGCATGTCGGTGGGAAACGCCGGGGAGGGCGCGGTGCGCACATTCACCGCCCTGGGGCGCTTGCTCATCTGCAGATTGATCGTGCTGCCCGACACATGGATTGCCGCACCGGCCTCCTGCAATTTCTCCAGCACGTTGTCGAGAATGTCGGCGCGCGCATCGGTCAACGTGATGTTGCCGCCTGCAGCCGCCGCGGCGACTAAAAAGGTGCCGCTCTCGATGCGGTCCGGCATGACGCGATGACTTGCGCCGTGCAACTTTTCCACGCCGGTGACGGTGATGGTATCGCTGCCCGCACCCACGATGTTCGCGCCCATCGCGATCAGGCAGTGCGCCAGATCCACCACTTCCGGTTCGCGCGCCGCGTTTTCCAGCACCGTTACGCCGTCCGCCAGCGTTGCGGCCATCATCAGATTTTCCGTGCCGGTCACACTGACCAGATCGAAAAATATCCGCGCGCCCTTGAGCCGTTTCGCCCCCTTGCCATATGGTACCTGTGCGTGGATGTAGCCGTGTTCGATATGGATTTCAGCGCCCATCGCCTGCAAGCCCTTGATGTGCAGATCAACCGGACGCGAACCGATGGCGCAGCCGCCCGGCAGGGAAACGCGCGCCTCGCCGAAGCGCGCCACCAGCGGCCCCAGCACCAGAATCGCGGCGCGCATGGTTTTCACCATGTCATAGGGTGCTTCGAGCTTGTCGATATGCGCCGCAGACAAGACAATCTGGTCGCCGTTCGACTCTATCTTTACGCCCAACTGTTGCAGCAGCTTGCGCATCGTGGCGACATCGTTCAAATCCGGCACATTGCCGAGTTGCAACGAATCACCGGTCAGCAAGCTGGCGCAAAGTATCGGCAAGGCCGCATTCTTGGCGCCGGAAATCCGTACCTCGCCGTTGAGGCGATTACCACCCTGTATGGCTAATTTTTGCATGGGCTACCTCTGATCCTGCCACTCTTGCGGCGTGTAGGTTTTCATCGACAACGCATGGATTTCCTCGCGCATCCGGTCGCCCAGGGTTTGATACACCAACTGGTGACGCTGCACGCGGCTTTTGCCGGCAAACGCGTCGCTGACCACCACCGCTTCGAAGTGATGACCATCGCCGACCACAGTTAAATGCTCGGTCGCCATGCCCTGGGCGATGTTGTGTTGAATACTTTCCGGAGTGACCATTGATAAACCCACTGTAAATTTATAAACACCTGATTAGCGCGTGTGAATGCGTTAATTTCCTAACGCACGGGACTGCGAAGATCACACGGACTGCTGGGGTAACAGCTCGGCCACACCATACAAGCGTGCCAGACTGAGCAAATCATCGGGTAATCCTGTCACGCGCAAGGTACGCTGACTGCGCTGTGCGGCCCTTGTCCAGCCCAGCAACATACTGACCGCAGCAGAATCGACAGACTCAACTCCGGAAAAGTCCACCCGCAAATCCTCGCTGGCCAGATGTTGCAGGCCGGTTTCGAACAATGCCGGGACGGTTTCCATGGTCAGATGACCATCCACCACCATCCACTCATCCTCGCGCTTGATCACTTCGCCTCTTCCTTGTTCAGCGCAACATTAGCCGCATTGACGTTCTTGTCGGACAGTGTCTTGATCAGGCCGTCGATACCGTTTTGCTGGATTTGCGTGTTGAATGTCCCGCGATAGCTCATCACCATGCTGACCCCTTCTATGAATATGTCGTATGCTTTCCAGCCGTTATCCGCCTTCTTCATTTCATAATTCACCGGAACCGGCTGTGTGCCCGGCTTGCTGATAGTTGTCTGGACGGTGACTTCAGTGGCATCGGCTGCCATCTTGAGAGGCTTCACTACTACCACCTGGTCCCGGTACACGGTGAAGACTTTGGTATAAGTGCGCACCAGCATATTACGGAACTCTCTCGCCAGCGCCTGCTTTTGCTCGGGTGTCGCAGTACGCCAGGGCCTGCCCACGGCCAACTGCGTCATGCGCTCAAAATCAAAATGCGGCAGCACCTTGGCATCCACCAGCGCGTGAATTTTTTTGGGGTCGCCCGCCTGAATATCCTTGTCCTCCTTGATAACCCCAATGACTTCGTCCACAGTATTTCTGATCAGCACATCAGGCGCGAGCACCTCGGCCTGCGCAACACCAATCGCACACACCAAGCACGCGAAAATTTTGAACAATTCCTTCATCCTGATATTCCCTGATTATTTGGCCGGTTCTTCTGCTTTGTTATAAATGAACTTGCCGATCAATTCTTCCAAAACCACAGCAGACTGTGTTTTTTTGATGATTTCGCCATTCTTCAACATCTCGCTATCACCCCCGGGCATCAAACCGATATATTGTTCGCCCAGCAAACCGGAAGTCAGGATATTGGCAAACGTGTCCTTGGGGAATTGATAACGCTTGTCAAGGCTCATCTCCACCTTCGCCTCATAGCGCTCCGTATCCAGCGTAATATCCGTCACCCGCCCCACCAGCACCCCCGCACTCTTGATCGAAGCCTTGGGTTTCAGGCCGCCGATATTCGAAAAATAGGCATGAACCCGATAAGATTCGGACACATTGTAGGTACCCAGGTTCCCGACCTTCATCGCCAGCATCACCAGCGCGGCGAGGCCTGCCACCACGAATATGCCCACCCATAAGTCCAGCGTCGTGCGTTCCATAAAGAGCCCCTCTAAAAAACCAGATTTCATCCCAACTACTGTGTTGCGGAAAAAGTTTCTTGCTTACATATAAATCCATATGCGGCGCGGCGAAATTTTTCCCGCGCCTTGTATTTGGGCGAACTCTGAATTTTTAGAGGCGCCCTTAATTTAATTTCCTCTGAACATGATTGCAGTCAACACAAAATCCAGCATCAGGATTGCCAGCGACGAGGTAACCACCGTGCGCGTCGTCGCGCCTGACACGCCCTCCGCAGTGGGCGGCGCATCGTAGCCTTCAAACAGCGCGATCACTGTCACCACAATACCGAACACAAAACTTTTGATCACCCCGTTCATGATGTCTTCGCGAAAATCGACTGCCGCCTGCATTTGCGACCAGAACGATCCTTCGTCCACGCCGATCTGCACCACGCCGACCAGGTAACCGCCAAACACCCCCACCGCGCTGAACAGCGCGGCCAGCAGCGGCATGGAAATCACCCCTGCCCAGAAACGCGGAGCAACGATGCGTGCGATCGGATTGACCGCCATCATTTCCATCGCCGATATCTGCTCGGTCGCCTTCATCAGCCCGATTTCCGCCGTCATCGCCGAACCGGCACGGCTGGCGAACAGCAGCGCGGCCACTACCGGCCCCAGCTCGCGCACCAGGCTCAACGCCACCATGCTGCCCAGTGCCGATTCCGAGCCGTAGCGCTTGAGCGTTTCATAGCCCTGCAAACCGAGCACCATGCCGACGAACAACCCCGCCACGATGATGATGATCAGCGACATCACACCGGTGGAAAACAACTCCTTGATGATCAGGTGAAAGCGCCTGAATCCGCTGCCCGAGTGCGTCAGCGTGAGCAGAAAAAAACGCGTCGCCACGCCGATACGCCACACCATATTGATGGCGCGATGGCCGATTCCCTTGAATGCTTTAATGGCCGGCATGGTGTCAGGCCCGCAAATTCAGGTCTTGGCGATAGTCGCTGCCGGGATAATGGAATGGCACTGGGCCATCCATCTCGCCATGCACAAACTGGTGCACAAAATCCCTGTCAGAGGCGCGAATCTCGTCGGGCGTTCCCTCCGCCACGATCACGCCGTTCGCCATAAAATAAACATAGTCCACTATCTTCAGCGACTCCTGCACATCGTGCGTCACCACTATCGAGGTCGCACCCAGCGAATCGTTCAGGCGGCGGATCAAATCGCCAACCACGGTCAGGGAAATCGGGTCCAGACCGGCAAACGGCTCGTCATACATGATCAACATGGGGTCGAGAGCCACGGTGCGAGCCAGAGCCACACGCCGCGCCATGCCGCCGGACAACTCCGAAGGCATCAGGTTGTGCGTGCCGCGCAAACCCACCGCGTGCAGCTTCATCAGCACCAGATCATGTATCAGCTCTTCGGGAAGATCAGTGTGTTCGCGCATCTGAAACGCCACGTTGTCATACACCGACATGTCGGTGAACAACGCGCCGAACTGAAACAGCATGCCCATCTTGCGGCGCATGACATACAGGCCGTCCTGATCCAACTCACTGGTGATCTGGCCATCCATCTTGACGTAACCCTTGGTCGGCTTGAGCACCCCGCCGATATGTCGCAGCAGCGTAGTCTTGCCGCAACCGCTTAACCCCATGATGGCAATCAACTTTCCTCTGGGGAATGTCATGTTGATACCCTCCAGGACGGGACGCCTGTCATAGGCAAAATTAAGGTCGCGAATTTCGACCAAAGCTGCCGGGGATAAAGATGGTGACAAAATTGAAATCCGAAAATCAAGAAAGTGCATTCTAAACCACTGCACCGGCAATCCTCAACTAATTGACCTAAATATAAATACCCGTTTATTCCGCTATTGAGCTTCCGCCCGCTTGCCGTTATGCTCCGCACCTGTTTATATTGTCAAGAATACAAGTTGAACGCGCTCCCGATGCTTCCCACTTTGATGATCGTTGATGACGACGCGTTGATCCGCGAAGGATTGGCGGTCGCCTTTCACAATGACTTTAAAATTTATCAAGCCGATTCACGCTCTGCGGCTATAGATTTATTGCGTTCATTACCTGCCCCTCCGCAACTGGCGCTGATTGATTTGGGACTGCCACCCATTCCGCACCGCCCGGATGAAGGCTTTTACCTGATTGCCGAATTACTGGCACACTCGCCCAAAGTAAACATTTTCGTCTTGTCCGGACAAGACGACCAAAGCAACGCGCGCCATGCGCGTGCTCTGGGAGCGATAGATTTCATCGCCAAACCTTGCGCTCCGGAAAAAATCAAGGAATACCTTGACGAAGCGCTAAAGGTTCAGAAAAGCGAAGCCGGCGATGAAAATCAGGGTGACCAACTACTCGGGATCATCGGCCAAAGCCCCCCTATAAAAGCGTTGCGCAATCAAATTGAAATGTATGCAGCTATCCCTTATCCGGTGCTCATTGAGGGGGAATCTGGTTGCGGCAAGGAGCTGGTTGCAGCCGCCATACAAAAGCAGGGGATCAATTCGAAAGCGCCTTTTAAAGTGCTCAACTGCGCCGCAATTGCGCCCACACTGATCGAACCGGCCCTGTTCGGCTACAGCAAAGGAGCCTTCACCGGGGCAGCGAGCGCGCAATCCGGGTTTTTTGAAGACGCATCCGACGGCACGCTGTTCCTTGATGAAATCGGCGAGTTGCCGCTGGAACTCCAAACCAAGTTGTTGCGGGTACTCGAGAATGGCGAATATCACCGTGTGGGCGAAACCACGACACGCCAAAGCCACGCGCGCATCATCGCCGCAACCAATCGCAACTTGCGCGATGCAGTCAGAACCGGAACGTTTCGCATTGATCTTTACCACCGCCTGAACGTATTCTCGATCACTGTCCCGCCGCTGCGCGAACTGGGCCAGGACAAGCTGGTGTTGCTCAACCATTTTCGCGCTTATTTTGCCCGGCAAATCAAGCAACCCCCCTTCGAATTGCACCCGGAAGCATTGCAACTCTGGGAGCAATACAGCTTTCCGGGCAACACCCGGGAATTGCGCAACATCGTCATCCGGCTGGCCACAAAACACCCCGGAAAAACAGTCAGCGCGATGCAATTGCAGGACGAATTTGACCCGCTGGAATCGTCCACACACACACTGGGATCCTCACCCGATTCCATAAAACAGCAGCTACAGCAAGGCAACTTCAACCTGAATCAGTATCTTCACGAACAGGAAGGCCGCTATATCGCCGCCGCGCTGGAACTCGCCTCGGGCAACATCAGCGAAGCCGCCAAACTGCTTGACCTCAACCGCACTACCCTGCACAGTCGCATGGATGCACACGCGAAGCTCAACGGATAGGACTCAGATATGTACTTGGAACACTTCGGACTAAACGAACCCCCTTTCAGAATCACGCCCGTCACGGAATTCTTTTTTTCCGGGGCAAACCGCGGTGAAATACTTGACGCGCTGATCTATTCAATCTGTGAAGTCGAGGGCATCGTCAAGGTCAGCGGCGAAGTCGGCAGCGGCAAAACCATGCTGTGCCGGATGTTGCTTGAAAAACTTCCCGGTCACATCGAGACCATCTACCTGGCCAACCCAAGCTTGTCGCGCGAGGAAATGCTGTATGCGATTGCCGACGGACTCGGACTGAACATTAACGGCGAACGTGTCGGCATCATCATGCAGAACATCCAGAACAGGCTCGAGGAAAAAGCCCGCGAAGGCAAACGTATCGTTGTACTGGTGGATGAGGCACACGCCATGCCGCCGGATACACTGGAAGAATTGCGCCTGCTGTACAACCTGCAAGTCGGCAATGCAAAACTGCTGCAGTTGGTCCTGTTCGGACAACCGGAGCTGAACGCCAAGCTGGATCAACCGAACATGCGCCAACTCAAGGATCGCATCGTGCATCACTTCAATATGCAACCGCTGTCGCGCAGCATCATTGAAAGCTACCTGATGTTCCGGATGCGTGCTGCCAACTACCACGGCCCTAACATTTTCTCGCCGAATGCAATAAAACTCATCGCCAACGCATCCAACGGATTGATGCGGCGCGTCAATGTCCTCGCTGACAAATCATTGTTGGCCGCCTTTGTGGAAGACACCCACAACATCGAAGCACGTCATGTTCAGGCGGCAATGCGCGATAGTGAACTCAAACCTGCGCGCCCCCCGCTTGACAGGAAACTACTGGCAGGAAGCGCGGTTGCCGCACTGGTTGTAACAGGTCTGGCGGTTTGGTGGATGCTGGATAAGCCGCAAACACCACTTCGCCAAGCCGCTTCGACAAGGCCTTTAGCCCTGAACTCAGCCGAAGGGTCAGGACAGGCCACTTCGCCCTTCGCTACCTCAGGAGACTCAGGACAGGCTCAGGATAGCCCGCCTGCCCAGCCATCGTTTCCGCCAGACCACCTACCGGAGACACCAACAGCCACGCCCCAACCCATCGCGGCCCAACCGGACAATGCGCATGTACCGGCAACTGGCGCTACCGGTCAAGCGGCCGCTACTCCCGCTGCACCCGCAAGAGTCACACCCAAGACTGACAATCCACCCGCACAGACGTCAACCGGCAAACCGGCGACGGGCAGTACTAGCCTGTTTGATCAACGGATGGAGGCAGGCAAACAATTGCTCGAACAGAAGCAAGCCGCCGCCAGCATCCAGCTGTTCTACAGCGAGCAAATCAATGTGAGACGCATCGAGAATTTTCTGGTTCGTGCAGATGGTTTAGGCAAACTTTCCGAAATTTACCTGCTGCCCGCCAAGTTTGGCAGCAAGGACGGACTGCGCGTACTCTATGGCGCATACCCGACAGCTGATGCGGCACGCAGCGATATCCAAAACTTGCCAAAACGCTATCAGGACGCTTTCGCAACTTCCATCTATATCTTCTAACAGCCATATAGCTCGAACGGTGTATTGAGCAATACCCGCAAAGCTGCTAGGCTCAAAAAAATAAGGAAATCAGGGGGAATTGGATAATGCGTTCACGCAACATATTTTTTCTCTGCGCTATCGGGGCGATACTCACGGGCTGCGGTGCGGGTACGCAAGGCTCTGGGACTGCGACTGGCGCAACCGCGATGGGACTGACTATCGCCACCAGCAAAACCACCCTCAAATCGGATAATTCGGAAAGCGCAACCATCACGGTAACAGCCTTGAGTTCGGGTAATGTCGTGGCACCCGGCATCCCCATCAACTTTTCGGCAGATGGCGGCAGTCTCAGCGCACCTTCTGCGGTGACCGATGCCAATGGTCAGGCCAGTGTTTCTATCAACCCCGGAAGCGCCAATCAGGGCAACCGCACCGTAACGGTTTCCGCCACCGCCAGCGGAGTCGTCACCCCCGTGTTGGCTCCCATCCAGATCACGGGTTCCGGGGTCACCCTGTCAACCGGCGCCACCACCCTGATAGCTGGCGGCGCATCTACTACGCTGACGGTGACGGCTGTCAATGCGGGTAATGTCGGCGTATTTAATGCTCCGGTGACCTTTTCGGTATCGCCTCCGGGGGCGGTGACGATCACCCCCGCCTCCGGCAATACGGACGGGGCCGGGCGGCTTAGCGTTGCGGTGGCAGGGGTTACGTCCGGTTCAGCCACGGTGGTTGCTTCAGCACTGGGGGCAACCGCCACGCAAACTTACACTGTCAGCGCATCGGGCAGTGAATTCAAGATCACCTCGCCCGGCGCAAGTCCCGCACCCCTGACTACCGTGACAGGCAGCCTGATATTCACTGTGCAAGTGGGGGCATCAGGCGCGGCGAATGTGAGGTTTTCTGCCACGATAGGAACCTGGACGGGCTGCGCAAGCGGAACGGGGACGTCCGTATGCACTGTCGCGGCAGCCACCCCAACCGCCACCCTGGTCTCCGGTGTGGCGGGATTGGCGAATGTTCAAGTGGAAGGACTGAATGGCAGTGGAAACGTCCTGGTGACCGATGCCCGCACAGTCGCCATCACTTCCGCAGCAACGGCGGCGACCAGCATTATCGTGCAGGCGAATGTCAACGTGATTCCGCCCAGCTCGGGAGGCACTGCAAACACGGCTGCCATCACCGCTACCGTCCGTGACATTAATGGTCAACCCGTAGGCAACGTGCCGGTTGTTTTCACCCTCGTTGACTCTACCGGTGGCGGAGAAACCCTGTCCCCCGTGCTTGCCATGACTTCAGACGGAACCACCCCCAACCTTCCGCTGCAAGGGCAGGCGAAAACCACTTTCACTTCCGGCTCGCTGCCTTCCGGGGAAAGTGGTGTCGGCATCACCGCAACGGTGGTGGGCACGGCATTGGCTGACACAACCCGCGTGAACATCGGGGGAACGGCGGGTTCCATTTTTATCGGCATGGCATCGAAAATCACCGTGCCCAGCATCGTGACCTACGCCCTCCCAATGGCATTGCTGGTGGCCGACTCCAATGGCAATCCGGTGCCCGGTGCGATTATCAGCCTCAGCGTCTGGCCATCGCAATACAGGACAGGAGGCTATTACAGGATCACCCCATTCACTACCACCACCGACCCAGCCACGGGTATTACTACGATCACATCAGGAACGCTTTACTGCGCCACTAACGTTACCGGAATTGATCCCGCTACAAATTTTATCCAGGGCGGCCCGGGCGTCGTGCCCCTGCCCAATGAGGACACAAACGAAAACCTGATACTGGATGCGGGAGAAGATGCAAATGGTGACGTCTTGCTGACCCCACCCAATTCCAGCGCGGGTGTGCTGCCAACCACGGTCACCGCTGACAGCAGTGGCATCGCCAATTTTGACCTGACTTATCTGAAGCAATCGGCATCCTGGATCACCGTGCGGATGCGCGCGCGTGCTTTGGTGCAGGGGAGTGAGTCCACTTCCAGCTTCACTTTCACTCTTCCCGCTGAAGTGACGGACGTGAGCAGTTGCGCGTTACCCGATTCCCCTTTTAATTGAACAATTAATTGAGCAAAACCCGCAATACTGCTAGGCTACAGTCCAAATAACGAGAGGTTTAAGAGGCATGCGTTCACGCAATAAAGTTATTCTCTGTGCTGTCGGAGTGATGCTTGCAAGTTGCGGCACCAAGCCGATTCAGCCGGCGAACCAGCATATCCAGCAAACGGCGGCACAGTCCTCGACGGCGGACAGTATTCCGCAAACTATCTCAGGCAGCGTGATTCTGCCGCCGCCAAAACCGGCCGGCAAAGTCGCGACTTACACCGTGGTGGTCACCAATGTCTCCGCGCAGGAAATATTGTTCGCCCTGGCGCGCGATGCAAAAATCAATCTGGACATACACCCCGGCATTGCAGGAACAGTAACGGTTAACGCCATCAACCAGACGCTGCCGCAAATCCTCACGCGCATCGCCAGGCAGGTGGATATGCGCTACGAACTCGACAACGGCACCCTGACCGTGATGCCGGATTCTCCCTACCTGCATAACTACAAGATCGATTATGTGAACATGTCGCGCGACTCGGAAGGTGCGATTTCCGACTCGACACAGGTCGGCTCCGGTTCATCCGGTGGCGGCGGCGCATCCGGCGGCTCGGGCAATAATTCATCGCTTGGCATCAAGAACACCTCCAGGAACCACTTCTGGGAAACCCTGATCCAGAATATCAAAGATATTTTGCGCGAAACCGACAAGATACTGCCCACAGGCTCCAGTGAAGTGATCGTGCAGCAAATCAATGCTGCCAGCAGCACCGGTACTGGCGCACAACCAGCGGGCAAAAAATCGACTGCCAAAAGCGGCATCGAGAACAGCCCCAATCCGGTCAGCGTGGAAGAAGAAGGCATGACCGTCACGCGACGCAATAATTTCCGCGAAGCAGCTTCAGTCATCGCCAATCCGGAAAATGGTGTCATCACGGTGCGCGCCACCGGAAAACAGCATGAGAAAATCCAGGAGTTCATCGACCGGGTCATGTCCAGCGCCCGACGCCAGGTGTTGATCGAGGCAACCGTGGTGGAAGTGCGCCTGAATGACCAATACCAGCAGGGCATCAACTGGTCGCAATTGCGGCTTGGCAGCAAGGGATTTCAGTTAAGGCAGGCGGGATCTCCAGGTTTGCAGGCTACCAATACCGGCAGCATGTTCATCCTGGATTATGCCAATCCGCTTTCCAAGATAGGTAACCTGGCTGCGCAGGTTTCCCTGCTGGAATCGTTCGGCAACGTGAAAGTGTTGTCCAGCCCCAAGCTGAGCGTCATGAACAACCAGACCGCCATCCTGCGCGTGGTGGATAATCTGGTATATTTCATCGTCAAAGCCGAAACCACCACCAACCAGACTAGCTCCGTCACCACCTACAGCACCACCGCCAATACCGTGCCGATCGGTTTCACGATGAGCGTCACGCCGCAAATCAACGACAGCGATACAGTGCTGCTCAACATGCGCCCCTCGATTTCGCGCCTGCTCGGTTACGTCAACGACCCCAACCCGACGCTGGCTGCTGCTGGAGTAACCAGCCAAATCCCGCAAACCCAGACGCGCGAAATGGAATCGGTACTGAAAATCGAAAACAACCAGATCGCGGTGATGGGCGGCCTGATGCAAGACAGCGTGAACAATCTCACCGATGCCGTACCCTTCCTTTCAAAAATACCGTTGCTCGGCAACCTGTTCCAGTACCGCAACGATAAAACAGAAAAAACCGAACTGGTGATCTTCCTGCGCCCGGTGGTTATCAAGAGCGCCAGTGTGGATGCCGATTTCAGCGAGTTCCGCAGCAGCTTGCCGGATCAGAACTTTTTCAAAGAATCAGCCGGCGGCAAGCCTTAGATTTCCCGAACATGAGCCTGCTATTGGATGCACGAAAAAAATCGCAGCAAGCGCAGTCCGCGCAGGGCGTGGATGGCGGCCGTTCCGGATCTGAACTCAGCCTGGAAGAGCATCCAAACGCGGCAACCACGTCCACGGTTGCCTCACCGGATGCCCCACTATCCAGCGATAGTGCGCGCAGTACCGGGCAAAACCTGTTTAACGCAAAATCATCCGCTGCTTCTCCAGCATTTGCGGGCATCAATCGCAATTTACTGCTTGCCCTGGGCGGCACGGTTTTATTGCTCGCAGCCGGAGCAGGCTATGTGTGGTACCTCGGTTCTGCCAGCAACAACCAGCCTGCAAATCCCGTTGTCCGCGCACCCGCCGCAATGCCGATTGCACAACAGGCTCCTGCCGTAATCGCAACGCCCGTTGCGCAACCGGCTCCTGCCATGGCCGAAACGCCTCCGAAAAATATTTCGGCACCTGAGGTTGTTTCCTCAAAGCCCGCCAGCGCCAAACAGCCAATGCGTACCGCACGGCCGGCAGCCAGGATGCCATCGCAACAAACACGCAGCAACACGCCGCTGCATATCGAGCAGCATCAGGCCGAATCCATTGATCCATTGCTCAACAGCGCCTATCTTGCTTATCGCGAGGGAAAATTTGATCTGGCACAACAACTGTACCGTGAGGCGCTCAGGCTGGATGAAAGTAATATAGACGCACTGCTCGGGCTGGCCGTCATCGCGCAGCGTCGCGGCGCGGATAACATGGCGGCACACTATTACGCACAAGTACTGGAACTCAATCCGCGTGACGCAGTGGCCAATGCCGGAATGTCTGCATTAACCACTGATGACAACCGCGAGAGCCGTTTAAAAATCCTGCTCAATGAACAACAGGATTCATCGTCGCTGCATTTTGCGTTGGGCAACCACTACGCCGTGCAAGAACGCTGGGGGGAAGCGCAACAATGTTATTTTAACGCCTACAAACTGGAACCTAAAAATGCCGGATTAGCGTTTAATTTAGCCGTCAGCCTTGAGCGTCTCGGGAAAAACAAGTTGGCTGCACAGCATTACCAAAGCGCCCTGCAACTCGATCCATCGCACAGCGAGGGCTTTGATCATGCGCAAATTTCACAACGTATCGAAGAGCTGATTCGCTAGCACCGCAAAATGGCAAACAACCCACCAATCCAACAACCGCTGGGACGGATACTGGTCGGCAAAGGCGTGATCAGCGACGACCAGTTGCGCATCGCCCTGCAGGAACAGAGCAAGACGCATCAGCCGCTGGGGCGGTTACTGGTTCGTCTTGGCTTTCTCTCGGAAGCCACTATCCGCGATGTGTTGTCGGAAAACCTCGGCCAGGAAAGCACGGACCTCGCCAACGTCATCATAGACCCGGCTTCACTAAGCCTGATTCCCAAGGATGTTGCGCGCCGCTATCAATTGATGCCGCTGTCAGTGGATCAAGTCGGCCGCGTGCTGACACTGGCGGTTGCCGATCCTGACAATATCATCGCACTGGATCAGGTGCGCGCCCTGCTCAAGGATGAGTATCGCCTGATCACCCAACTCGCCAGCGAATCCGACATCCTGCGCGCGATAGACCAGTACTACGGTTTCGAGCTTTCCATCGACGGCATTCTGCATGAAATCGAGCCGGGCGAAATGGAGTACCAGGCGCTGCAATCCGGCGTGAGCGAATTCAGCCAGCCGGTGGTGCGCCTGATTGATGCGCTGCTCACCGAGGCGGTGCAGCTCGGCGCTTCGGACATTCACTTTGAACCGGAAAACAGCTTTTTGCGCATACGCTATCGCATTGACGGCGTGCTGCGCCAGATGCGCAGTCTGCACAAAAGCTTCTGGCCGGCGATGGTGGTGCGCCTGAAGGTGATGAGCAACATGAACATCGCCGAAACGCGCGCGCCGCAGGATGGCCGGATTTCCCTGCGCCTGTCCGGCCGCTCGATCGATTTCCGGGTGGCTTCACATCCCACCACGCACGGCGAAAACCTGGTGCTGCGTATTCTGGACCGGCAAAAAGGCATCGTGCCGCTTGACCAGCTTGGTTTGGATGATACCGCACTCAACATGCTCAAGATGATCATCTCCAAACCGGAAGGCATCGTGCTGGTGACCGGACCCACCGGCAGCGGCAAGACCACCACGCTGTATTCGGTGCTGAATCACGTCAATACCGAGTCGGTCAACATCATGACCCTGGAGGATCCGGTCGAATATCCGCTTTCGATGATCCGCCAGACTTCGGTGAACGAATCTGCCAAGATGGACTTCGCCAACGGCATCCGCTCCATGATGCGCCAGGATCCGGACATCATTCTGGTCGGCGAAATCCGCGATCATCCCACTGCCGAAATGGCGTTCCGCGCCGCGATGACCGGCCATCAGGTATATTCGACACTGCACACCAACTCGGCCATCGGCGCGGTCCCCCGTCTGCTCGACATCGGCATCCTGCCGGACATCATGGCTGGCAACGTTATCGGCATCGTGGCACAACGTCTGGTGCGCATACTGTGCAACGAATGCAAATATCCATACCAGCCTGACGCCATGGAACGCAAGATGCTCGGGGTCGCCGCCCATCATGACACCACGCTGTATCGCGCCGCCGGTTGCGATGTCTGCAACCATCAGGGTTACAAAGGACGGATGGCGATCATAGAAATGCTCAAGATGGATTACGATCTGGATGATTTGATTTCAAATCGCGCCAGCACCCGGCAAATCCGCGAGGCCGCGCTTGCCAAGGGATTCCGCCCGCTGGCGGTGGACGGTATCCGGCGCATCCTGCAAGGAATCACCTCTCTGGCAGAGGTCAGCCGCGTGGTGGATTTATCCGATCGGGTCAACTGACATGGCTCTGTATTCCTACCGTGCCATTAACGACCAGGGCAAGCCCAGCAAAGGCATGCAGGATGCCGCCAATGTGATCGATCTGGAGTTGCGCCTGAAGCGCGGCGGCCTGGATTTGATCGATGCCAAAGTGGACGAGGGCAAAGCCGGCTTGAGACGCGGCAAGATCAAGCGCCCCGAAATGATCACCTTTTTTTTCAACCTCGAACAACTCACCCGCGCCGGAGTACCTTTGCTGGAAAGCATCGCCGATTTGCGCGACACCATGAACGACCATCGTTTCCGCGAAATCATCGCCAGCCTGGTCGAGTCCATCGAAGGCGGCAAAAAACTTTCCCAGGCCATGGAACAGCATCCCGAAGCGTTCGATAAAATTTTTATCAGCCTCGTTCATGCCGGCGAGGAGAGCGGCCGTTTGCCGGAAATCTTCCTGCACATCACCGAATCGCTGAAGTGGCAGGACGAAATGGCGTCGCATACCAAAACCATCATGATCTACCCTGCCTTTGTCGGCACTATCGTGGTGGCGATCACCTTCTTTCTGATGATTTATCTGGTGCCGCAACTGGTCGGATTCATCAAGGGCATGGGCCAGGAAATTCCCATCCAGACGCGCATACTGCTGGCCACCTCATCTTTTTTTGTGAATTACTGGTATGCGCTCATCGCCTTGCCGATCGTCCTGCCGATCATCGCCAGGCTGATCATCACTTCCAGCCCGGAGATGCGCATCAGATTCGACCAGTTCAAGCTTGACATGTGGGTGATCGGCCCGATCCTGCGCAAGATCATACTGGCGCGTTTCGCCAACACCTTCGCCATCATGTACGGCTCCGGCATCAGCATCCTCGCCTGCATCGCCAATTCGCGCGACGTGGTCAACAACCTTGCTGTCGCCAAGAGCCTGGATGAGGTCACACACGAAATCGAGTCAGGCAAAAACCTTACGCAAAGCTTCCAGCAAACCGGCATGTTTCCGCCATTGGTGATACGCATGCTCAAGGTGGGTGAAGCCACCGGTTCGCTGGACAAGGCACTGCTCAATGTCAGCTACTTTTACGACCGCGACGTGAAGGACTCCATCAAAAAAGTTCAAGTCATGATCGAACCAACCATGACCATCATTCTCGGTGCGCTGCTCGGCTGGGTGATGCTGTCGGTGTTGACACCCATCTACGACATCATCGGCAAGGTGCAGTTCTGATGAAAAATACCCTGCTGCTATTCCTGAGCGCCAGCCAGCTCCACGCACAATTCATGGCAGGCGGCAAGATCGCCACACAACGCGATTTCCCTAACTCATCAAGCGGGCAAGAAGAATTCGCCGGCTTTCTGAAAGCGGTGACTTGTCCGGCATACTTGCTGGTTGATTTGATCGAAGAAGATTTTCGCCAGGAAACCGTTCCACACCTGATCGGCAGCAAACGCACCGCACTATTGCAGCGGAAGCTTGATCAGTTTTATCGCGGCAGCCCCTTCCATCAAGCCACCCTGCTGCAGCGGCAAAAATCCGGAAGACGCGATGATGATATGTTGTTCTCGGCGCTGACCAATCCATCACTTATCACCCCCTGGCTGAACATCATGCTGGCGCAAAAAATCCGGCTCGCGGGGATTTATTCGGTGCCGCAGATCAGCGCGCCGCTGGTCAAGAATCACCCCTCGGACTATCTGCTGCTGATTTCCTGGGAAAAATTTTCCGGGCTGCGCCAAACCTATTTCAGCAAACACCGCCTGCAAATTTCCCGGCTGACCCCCGTTTACACCGAACAGTCATTCCACAATGCCGTAGTAAAGGAACTTACCCGCACTTACCAATACCTGAAGAGCCTGAGCTTGCTTCCATCCGGGCAAACACTCGATGTGCGCATCCTGTGCCACCGCGATGACCTGAATCTGCTGCAGGCGGAATTACCCAATAGCCCGGACATGCGCTATGACTTCGCGGATATCGAGGAAATCGGCAGGCAACTCAACATCGATTACCTTTTCACCGACTCGGATGCCAGCCAGATCTTTTTGCAACAACTCGCGTCACGCCCGCCAAAAACCCATTATGCGAATGCCAGCCACACGCATTACTTTACGCTGTGGCAATTAAAACACGCCATTAATCTGGCCAGCGGCGCACTGTTAGCCGGGACGCTATTGTGGGGTGCGGCCAACCTCTGGCAGAGCAGCGGCGATGCCTCGGAAGCCGGATCGCTCGAAGCCCAGGCGCAGCACACGCTGGGCGAAGCGCAAAATATCATACTCACCTTTCCAAGCACCTACGCTCCCGCTGTGGACATGAAGAGCGCCGTATCCGTTATGCGCAGGCTGGATCAATATGCGCCCGCCCCGCCAGACGTGTTGAAGCCGGTCAGTGCGGTGCTTGACCGCTACCCGCAAATCAAACTTGACGACCTCGTCTGGCAGATGAACGCGACCGAGCCAGTCGCTCCCAACACACTTGCCGATGTTCCGGCGCAGGTCATCACCATCAAAGGGCGCCTGACTGACTTTGCAAGCGACTATCGTGCCATGCTGGGTTATCTGGAACGCTTTCAAGCCGACCTGGCAGCTCAGGGTTTCCAGGTGACCACATTGGCCAAACCGCTTGATGTCAGCCCGAGCGGCAGCATTGCCGATAAACGCGAAACCAGCGAGCACGCGCTCGATTTTTCCCTGAAAATTTCGCGGAGACCGCCAACTTGAAGGGGGTGATGGCATGAAATTTTCCGCATCGGACTTCCCGCTGGTGCGCTGGAACATCCTGGCAATTTGCGCATCGCTGCTCTTCAGCGCACTGGTTCTGTACAGCAGCGGCGAATATGCGGAAAAAACCAAACAAGACCGGCGCAACGCACAGAGCCAGCTCAACGATGCGCGCAAGCGTTTGACTGCGGCGCATGATGATCAGAAAAACATGGCGATATACGCCGACGAATATGGCACATTAATCGAACGTCACATCATCGGCGACGATCACCGCCTGGACTGGATGGAAGGCCTGGAGAAGATTCGTCAAAAGAATCTTGCCGTCGATTTCCGCTACAGCATCGCACCGCAAAAAATCTATACGCCGCAACCCGCGATAGACAGCGGCAACTTCGACCTCCACTACAGCGAAATGAAACTGCAATTCGACCTGCTGCACGAAGGCCAGCTGCTGGATTTTTTCACCGGGTTGCGCAGCCAGATCAAAGGGAAGTACCAGCTCGAAGGCTGCACTGTGAAGCGCGCCAATGATGAAGAGGGTGCTGCTGCGGCCGTTGCGGTAAACATCAGGGCGGAATGCAGCGGTGGCTGGATTACCCTTAAAAACCGGAATGCGCCACAATGAATCCGCTTCTCAAAATAGGCTTGATTACGCTTCCCGTACGGGCACGGCGCGCCGTGCCCCTACACAAAATTGGCTTGTGTGCCTTTGCATTAACAACAGCGACGCTCACCAACGCCGGGGAATTGGGGCGGCTGTTTTTCACTCCGGAACAACGCGCGCAACTGGATTACAATTATGCACGAGGGACGCGACCGGACAGCGGCAGCGCACCGACGGACAATGCGCGCGCGCTGACGCTCAACGGCATCGTGCAAATGCATGGCGGTAAACGTACCGCGTGGATCAACGGCGTGCCCCAGGCGGTCGGGCGCAGCGATGAGAAGACGCCGGAAAGCCTGCCGGTTCCGCTGCCCGGCCAAAACAAATCGGTCAAACTCAAAGTCGGACAGCGCGTCTTGCTGAGTCCGTCTGCCAGCCCTAACAAGTCAGAACCGAATTCTTCAAAGCCGGGCACTGCCAAACAAGACGCAGCAGAGGAGGATTAAAGAATCATGCCCGCCAGACATATCGCTATTTCCAAACCGGTTCGCAGCAAGCAGCGCGGCGCGGCTTTGATGGTGATGCTGGTGATTATGGTGATGGGCGCCGCCAGCTTCCTGGTCAGTTCGCTCAGCCGCTCGGGGCTGCAAATTAAACGGGATCAGAATACGTCAGAAGCTCTTGCACAAGCAAAAGAGGCGCTGATTGGCTATGCAACATCGGTCAATTTGTTCAGCGGGAGTGCGCGACCAGGCGACCTGCCCTGCCCTGATAGAAATAATGACGGGGTAGCCGAGTCCTCCTGCGGCGATGCCAGCGGGAGCAATCAATCACAGCGCATCGGTCGCCTGCCTTGGATGACGCTGGGACTACCTGACCTGCGCGATGGCAGCGGCGAGCGTCTGTGGTATGCCGTCTCCAACAATTTCAAGAACAGCACTCGCACCACCTGCACCTCGCCCGGACAATCCGGTTGCCTGAACAGCGACACCGTGGGCACCATCACAGTTCGTAGTTCTGATGGCAATATAATCAACGACGCTACCTCAGGCAGCGGTGTGGTTGCCGTCATCATCGCCCCCGGCGATGTCCTGCAACGTCAAGGGGGCGCGCTGCAAGACCGCAGCAGCGCGGGCATCAACACCGCCAGCAACTACCTGGACATTGCTAATGGCATAGACAATGCCAGCTTCACCGACAGCACAACCAACGGTTTCATTCAGGGCCGGATCAAGGATAGCAACGACAACCTCATCGTTAACGATCAGTTGCTGGTCATCTCGCAAAACATCATCATGCAGCCATTACAGAAGCGCGTGGCGGCCGAGGTGAAGCTCTGTCTGGAAGACTATGCAAGCAACAACATTGGTCGCTACCCTTGGGCTGCACCAATCACTGATTTGGGTTTGACTTACAACGACAATAATGACGAATATTTCGGGCGCATTCCAGACAACCTGGATCAAACCTGGAGCGATAGCTACACCGGTTGGCCCAGTTATACACACCTCATGAGCGACCAATGGGGAACCTGCAACACACATACCAACAACACCCCAAGAGCTTGGTGGATCAATTGGAAGGAAATGGTGTTTTATGGTGTGGCGAGAAGGTTCAGACCAAATGATACGACCGCCCTAAGCTTTCCTTCAATTTGTGAAGCATCAACTACTAACTGTTTAAAGGTTAATACTTCAAATACTCACGCAAGATTTGTCGTGATTGTTGCCGGAAAGAAACTCAGTACACCGAATCAGGCAAACCGCAATTCAAACAAGAGCAATGCGTTCTATTATCTGGAGGGTGGCAATGAGAGTGCCGATCCAAGCATTGGTTACAATCTCTTCTATCAGGCTTCGCCTTCATCCTCCTTTAACGACATGCTGATATATCAATGAACACGACTATTTCTGACTATCGCAGGGTTAACGGTTTCTCCTTGGTCGAGATGGCTATCGTGCTAGCCATCGTGGCACTGCTCCTGGGAGGCCTGCTGCCAACCATATCAGGCCAGATCGAACAGCAACGCAGTAATGAAACACGCAAACAACTGGATGAAATCCAGCAAGCACTGATTGGATTCGCCATCACTAGCGGTCGCCTGCCCTGTCCCGCCTCTTCCACCAGCAATGGCATGGAAAGCCCCGTAGGTGGCGGCAACTGTTCAAACTTTAACAATGGTTTTGTACCCGCCGCAACGCTTGGGCTCACGCCAATAGATAGTCAAGGTTTCGCCATTGACTCATGGAACAACCGCATTCACTACGCAGTGACTTCGTGGAACAGCAACACCTTCACCACGACTAACAGCATGAGCACGGTCGGAATTTCAAATCTTTTGCCTAATTTGCTCGTGTGCTCAATTGCCAGCACTAGTAGCTCAAGCTGCTCTGTCGCCGGTTCTGCGCTCACATCAAGTCCGGGCGTGCCCGTAGTAATCTATTCGACCGGCAAGAATGGCGGTTACGGCGGTACTGGCACCGATGAAGCGGAAAATCCAAATCCAAATAGCGCCGACAATGATCGCGTGTTCGTCAGCCACGTACCATCCCCAAGCACAGCTACGAATGGCGAATTTGACGATCTCGTGGTATGGATATCACCAAACATCCTGCTCAGCCGCATGGTTGCGGCTGGCAAGCTGCCGTAGGAGCCCGATTAAGCCAGCCGCTTGGTTGCCGTTCTTTTATCGTTCCCATGCTCCGCGTGGTAACAAGGTTTTTGACGCTCCGCGTCGCGAGTGCTGGCGCGTTGTGTTGATCGAACAATCTCCGCGAACCGGTGTAAATCCGTTCCCACGCGGAGCATGGGAACGATGAGGAAACTTTCGGGCGATAGATTTATATGACATTCGCGCAATGAATTGCGCTCCTACAAAACCCGCGTTGCCCTCCTACAGCCATATCGCGTCCCAATGTGGATATTCGCCAACACTATTGGCCAAACCTGAGCGCAAGGAATTGGCTATGATGTAGCACGCAATGTCGCTCAGGTTTTCGTCGTCGCGCAATGCGTGGTCATGAAATCCGCGCTGCCAAACCCGCTGCCGGAGGGTCAACGACACCTTGGTCTTGTACAAGCGGACTACCTCCGACAAGCTCCCATCTTCCTCAAGCTGAAGCAACCAATGGACATGATCGGGCATGATGACGAAAGCCAGAGTTTGTGCACGGCGCACAACATCCTTGTCATGGAAACACCGCACCGCTGCACGCGCGGCGGCAAAAGAAATAAAAGCAGGTTTGCGGGATGCGGTAACGGCGGTAACTAGGTAGGCATGGTTCGGCAGAGAAACGCGACCCTTGCGGAGATTTTTTCCATGGGGTTGTTTTTCCGCATCGTCCATGACAAAACCCTCTCGCAAAAATTGAACAATATTCGCGCAATACGCTGCCCCGTAGGAGCCCGATTTATCGGGCGATTGTTGTGAAGATTAATCGCCCGATAAATCGGGCTCCTACATTACGCGCGCCGCCAAGTAGTGCCCTGCGGCGTGTCTTCCAATACGATCCCAGCTTCCAGCAGCTCCTTGCGTATGCGGTCGGCCTCGGCGAAGTTCCTGGCTTGCTTGGCGGCGATGCGCGCTTCGATCTGCGCTCTGATCGCCGCATCATCAAGCCCGCCTTCGCTTGCATCGCCTTGCAGGAATACCTGCGGGTCGCGTTGCAGCAGCCCCAGTACCCCTGCCAAAGCTTTGAGTTGCGCGGCCGCTTCTGCGGACTGGCTGCGGTTCGCTTCATTGGCGAGATCGAACAACACCGCCACCGCTTCAGGGGTGTTGAAGTCGTCGTCCATCGACGCCTTGAAGCGCTGGGCATAGGGCTCGTTCCAATCCACACAACCCTCTCCCCCAGCCCCTCTCCCGTTAACGGGAGAGGGGAGCTTGCTTCCCTCCCCAGCTTGCGGGGGAGGGGCTGAGGGAGAGGGCAGGCTTTTCAGCGCCGTATAAAGCCGCGTCAGCGCGCCCTTCGCATCGTCCAGATGCGCGTCTGAATAATTCAGCGCGCTGCGGTAGTGCGCGCGCAGGATGAAGAAGCGCACCACTTCGGCATCATATTTTTTCAGCACTTCGCGGATGGTGAAAAAGTTGCCCAGCGACTTGGACATTTTTTCCTCATCCACGCGCACGAAGCCGTTGTGCATCCAGTAGTTCACAAAGCGGCACCGGTGTGCGCCTTCGCTCTGCGCAATCTCGTTCTCGTGATGCGGGAACTGCAAATCGGCGCCGCCGCCGTGAATATCGAAATGCTTACCAAGGAGTTCGGTGCCCATCGCCGAGCATTCGATATGCCAGCCGGGACGGCCCTTGCCCCACGGCGAATCCCACTTCACTTCATCGGCTTCCTGTTCTTTGGCGTGTTTCCACAGCACGAAGTCGAGCGGGTCATTCTTGCCCTCGGCGATATCCACACGTTCACCAGCGCGCAAGTCTTCCAGCGATTTTCCGGATAGCTTGCCGTAGCCATCGAACTTGCGCACCGCGTAATTTACATCGCCATCCGCAGCGCGATAGGCCAATCCATTGGCTTCCAGCTTGGCGATCATCTCCAGCATCTGCGGCACGTATTGCGTGGCGCGCGGCTCGTGGTCGGGGCGCTGCACGCCGAGAGCGTCGGCATCCTCGTGCATCGCATTAATAAATCGTTGCGTCAGCACATGGATGGATTCGCCCTTCTCCGCCGCGCGCCTGATGATCTTATCGTCGATGTCGGTGATATTGCGCACGTAGGTCACGTCATAACCGGAAGCCTTCAGCCAGCGGTATACCATGTCGAACACCACCATCACGCGCGCATGGCCGAGGTGGCAATAGTCGTACACCGTCATGCCGCACACATACATGCGCACCTTGTTCGGTTCGATGGGGGTGAATTCCTGCTTGTCGCGGGTGAGGGTGTTGTAGATTTTCAGCATTTTTAACCTTGATAAATCTTTTAAGCTTGTTGCCAGTAGCTGGTTGCTTGTAGCAGAACCTGGTTGCGCTACAAGCTACAGGCTACTAGCTACCCGCTTCCTTCGCCCACGAATCTTTCAGCGTGACCGTGCGATTGAACACCAGCTTGCCGCCCGGTTGATGATCGCGGCGGTCGGTGCAGAAGTAGCCCAGACGCTCGAATTGATAGCGTGTTTCCGGCGCGGCATCTTTCACGCAACTCTCCACCCAGCCTTGCACCACTGTGATCGAAGCCGGATTCAGATGCGTGCAGAAGTCCACTTCCCTGTCGCCATCCGGCTCAGGCAAGGTGAACAACCGGTCGTACAAACGAATCTCGGCAGGCAGCGCATGTACACTTGACAGGAAATGAATCACACCCTTCACCTTGCGCCCTTCCGGGTTTTTGCCCAGGGTGTCGTGGTCGATGCTGCAACGCAGTTCGACGATTTTACCCGCCGCGTCCTTTACCGCTTCGTCGCAGCGCATCACATAGCTGTGGCGCAGGCGCACTTCGCCGCCAGGTGTGAGCCGCTTCCAGCCTGCGGGCGGCACTTCGGCGAAGTCGTCGGCCTCGATAAATATCTCTTTACCGAACGGCACGATGCGCTTGCCGAACTCGGAATGGCTGGGATGAAAGTCTGCTTCACGCGCCTGTGCGCCGTCGAAGTTGGAGATGGTCACCTTGAGCGGATTGATGACCGCCATCACGCGCGGCGCGCGGGACTCCAGGTCTTCGCGAATCGCGCCTTCCAGCACGCCCATATCCACAGTGTTCTCGCTCCTGGAGACGCCGATGCGCCTGGCGAATTCGCGGATGCCTTCCGGCGTGTAACCGCGCCTTCTCATGCCGCTGATGGTGGGCATGCGCGGATCGTCCCAGCTGCTCACGTGCCTTTCGTTCACCAGTTGCAGCAGCTTGCGTTTGCTGGTGATGGTGTAGTGCAGCTCCAGCCGCGAAAACTCGTATTGGCGCGGATGACAGGGGACGGTGATGTTGTCCAGCACCCAGTCGTACAGCGGGCGATGGTCTTCGAATTCCAGCGTGCACAGCGAATGGGTGATGCCTTCCAGCGCGTCGGAAATGCAATGCGTGTAGTCGTACATCGGATAGATGCACCACTTGTCGCCGGTGCGAATGTGGTGCGCGCGGCGGATGCGATAGATCACCGGGTCGCGCAGGTTGATGTTGGGCGAGGCCATGTCAATTTTGGCACGCAGCACGCGGCTGCCATCGGCAAATTCCCCGGCGCGCATGCGCGTGAACAGGTCGAGATTTTCCTCCACCGGACGCTCGCGATACGGACTGTTTTTGCCCGCCTGCGTCAGCGTGCCGCGATACTCGCGCATCTGCTCGGGCGTAAGGTCGTCCACATAAGCCAATCTTTTTTGAATCAGCTCGACCGCATATTGATACAGATGCTCGAAATAATCCGATGCCCAGCGCACCTCGCCGTCCCACTGGAAGCCCAGCCAGCGCACGTCCTCCTGGATGGATTGCGCGTATTCCTCGCTTTCCTTTTCCGGGTTGGTGTCGTCGAAACGCAGGTGGCACTTGCCCTGATAATCCTGAGCCAACCCGAAGTTCAGGCAGATGGATTTGGCATGTCCGATATGCAGATAGCCGTTCGGCTCCGGCGGAAAGCGCGTGACGATGCTGCGATGTTTGCCGCTTGCCAAATCGGCATCGATAATGCTGCGGATGAAATTTGAAATAGGAGTCGGGGAAACGACGGGTTGTGGAGTGCTGCTCATGCTGGGTTTCTCGGTTTCATTTTAAGTTGGCAGAATGCGCGGTGGATTTTACCCGAAAACACTGTAAACAAAGGATTGAGGAGCGAGTAAAACCCGCATCTTTGTTTTTCACTCAATATCCGAACGCAATCCGGGGACAAGAAATCAGGGGCGGGCAAAAACTGCTGCTCTGCCTTAACCCAATCCTCAATCCTGCCTCTCAGTGACATAAACTGTGTAAATACACGGGTAATTTGATAGAATTCGCCGCTATCTGGACCAGTGTACCCAACGGACTGAATAACACGATGAATATGTTCAACGGTTTCCCTCTCCACGCCGCGCTGTTTGCCGGTGCATTACTGCTAAGCGCCAGCCCCGCTGCGCAGGCTGACGACATTCAGGATGCCAACCAGCTGTTCAAGCAAGGTCAGCACAGCCAGGCATTGGGCAAGGTGAATGGATTTTTGGTCAATCAACCAAAAGATGCGCAAGCGCGTTTCCTGAAGGGGCTGATCCTCACCGAGCAGGGCAAAACTGCCGATGCCATCAAGACGTTTTCGGCTTTGACCGAGGACTACCCGGAACTTCCTGAGCCCTATAACAATCTCGCCGTACTGTATGCCAGCCAGAGTCAATACGACAAAGCAAAGCTGGCGCTGGAAATGGCGATCCGCACTCACCCCAGCTATGCCACCGCACACGAGAACCTCGGCGACATTTACGCCAAGATGGCCAGCCAGGCTTACGATCGCGCCTTGCAACTGGATCGCAGCAACACTGCCACGCAAACCAAGCTGGCGATGATTCAGGATCTGTTTGCAGATGGCGCACGCGGCAAGGCAACTCCTCTGCGCAACTTACCAGCGCCGGCCATCGCGGCAGAGCAGGAAAACAAGGCCGAGCCTGCCGCACCTGTCGCAATCAGACTTTCACCCGCCGAAAAAAGCGCTGAACCCGCTCCCGCAGCGGACAACAGCAGCGAAGTATTAAAAACCGTCAATGCCTGGGCTGCCGCATGGTCATCCAGGGATGTGCAGAAATATTTGTCATTCTATGCCGCCGATTTCAAGACACCGGGCGGTGAAAAACGTGCTGCCTGGGAAGCTGCACGCCAGGAGCGCATCAGCACGCCGAAATCCATCCACGTCGGCATCGGCAACGCGACCGTAAAATTTAACGATAGCGACCATGCCACCGTGAAGTACCGTCAGTCTTATCAGGCAAAACACCTTAAAACCTCCAGCAACAAAACGTTGTTGATGGTGAAATCCGGCGACAAGTGGCTGATTCAGGAAGAGCGTGCCAGGTAAACCATGTCGCGTCCAACAATAATATCTTCGTTGCTGTGCGGTTTGCTGATAACCACCGCGCATGCGGAATCCGGCTCGCGCGGCACTGAAGCGCAGCTGGTGAAAAGCCTGCAAGCCATCAATGACAATCACCTCGATATCGCCCTCAGCGTGGTGGACGGCCTGTTGGACGCCAAGCCGAATTTCAAGCTGGCACAATTAGTCAAAGGCGATCTGCTTATGGCGCGCGCTGGCGCGATTGAAAATTTTGGCAGCGCGCCGAATGGGCCGCACGACGAGATTGAAGGCCTGCGCGACGAGGCTAGAGTGCGCCTGCAACGCGTTCTATCCCAAACAGACCCCAAGCTTACGCCACGTTTTTTATGGCAGATGGATACCGAACAAAAGTATGCGCTGGTGGTGGACACCAGCCGCGCCACGCTATACGTTTATGAAAATGTGAATGGCGAACCGCGCTATGTCACTGACTTCTACATCACAATCGGCAAGCTCGGCGCCGAAAAAACTTTCGAAGGAGACCAGCGCACACCCATCGGGGTATATTTTGTAAAAGCAGAATTACCCAAGGGGAAACTTGCCGATCTCTATGGCAGTGGTGCCTACCCGCTTAGCTACCCTAACGAATGGGATCGCAAAAACAAGCGTACCGGAAGCGGTATCTGGTTACATGGCACACCCAGTAATACCTATAGCCGCCCACCCCGCGCCAGCAACGGCTGCGTGGTATTGGCGAACGAGGATCTGGACAAGCTTGCGCCCTACCTGCAAGCCGGAATCACGCCGGTCATCATTACCAATCGGATGACATGGATCGACGAGCAGGATCTTGGCGGGCGCACAGAGCTGCTGCAAACAGTAGAACAATGGCGCAAGGATTGGTCCAGTCTTGACACTGACACATACCTCAAACACTATGCGCCAACTTTCTCCAGCGACAGCATGGACTACCCTGCATGGGCGAAGCAAAAACAACTGGTGAACAGCGCAAAGTCCTGGATCAAAGTCAGCCTCTCGAATATCAGCTTATTCACCTATCCTGAACAGCCCGATTTGGTGGTAGTCAATTTCGAGCAGGATTACAGCAGCAACAACCTGTCCAACCGCATGAAAAAACGCCAGTACTGGATGAAGCAAAACAATCTCTGGAAAATCATTTACGAAGGAGCCGCATAATATGAAACAACTTTTCACCGCACTGTTCGCACTGCTGCTGTGCTGCACAATGCAATCTTCCCATTCTGCAACTCAAGTTTCATCAGCTAAAGGAAAACCAACCATGGTCAAACTGCACACCAATCTCGGCACCATCACATTGCAACTGGATGCCGAAAAAGCCCCCAACACCGTCAAGAACTTTCTCGACTACGTGAATAGCGGTTTTTTCTCGAACACCATCTTCCATCGCGTAATCCCCAGCTTCATGATACAGGGCGGCGGTTTCGAGCCCGGCATGAAGCAAAAAGCCGTGAATGCCCCGATTAAAAACGAAGCCGCCAATGGCCTGAGGAACGACAAATACACGATTGCGATGGCGCGCACCAACGACCCGCATTCCGCCACCGGGCAATTTTTCATTAATACGAAAGACAATGGCTTCCTCGACTATCCGGGACAGGATGGCTGGGGCTACTGCGTATTCGGCAAAGTGGTCGAAGGCAAGGAAGTAGTGGACGCGATAGGCAAGGTCAAGACTGGCTTCAAATCAGGGCATCAAGACGTGCCTGAAGCAGACGTCGTCATCACCAAAGCGGAAGTAGTCAAGTAATCAGGATGCGGGATACGGGATTAAGGATTCGGGTGTTGTAGCTGCTATGCGGCTTCGGATTTTTTAAAATCAAGTGCGGCAATGCCGCACAAAACCCTTAATCACATATCCTGCATCCCGAATCCCGAATCCCGCATCCTGTCATGCCTCACACCCTGTTCATTTCCGACCTGCATTTAAGCCGCGCACAGCCGCGCAGCATGGCGGAATTCCTGCACTTCGTAGCCGAGTTTGCCTCCAAAGCCGAAGCTCTTTATATACTCGGCGACTTGTTCGAATATTGGGCAGGCGATGATGATCTTGACGATGCATTCCACGCGCAGGTGATTGCCGCCCTGGCCAGTCTCACTCACCACCACACCAAAGTTTATCTGCTGCACGGAAACCGCGATCTGTTGATGGGTCAAGTGCTGGCGAAAGCCTGCCATGCCACGCTGCTGGATGATCCCACCCTGATAGATTTGTATGGCACGCCGACGTTGCTCAGTCACGGTGACACACTGTGCACCGACGATGTGGACTATCTGCGCTATCGCGAGCGAATGCACGACGCGGATTTCCAGAAAGACTTTCTCGCTCGGCCACTTGCCGCGCGCAAAGCCTTCATCGAACAATTACGCCAACACAGTACCGCAGCCAAACAGAACAAAGATAGCGCTATCATGGATGTGAACGATGAAGCGGTGGCCGCGTTGCTGCGCGAATATCACTACCCGCGCCTGATACACGGCCATACCCACCGGCCAGGCCGCCATGAGCATGCCGTGGATGGGCACATTTGCGAACGCTGGGTATTGGGTGACTGGTATCAGCAGGGCTCGGCATTGCGGGGAGATGCGCGGGGATGCAATGTGATTCTGTTTTCGTCAACATCCCAGCTTGGTCACCCATTCATCCAGCTCTGATTCAAATCTGATGGAGGCCGGGCTGGGTGAGTGTAATTCGGGGTGATGGTGTGCGTGCGAAAAGTTGCCCCGGATTACATTGCATTTCATCCGGGCAACGCTCGCTGGCCTGAGCCCAGTCAAAGAGCCGGATCGGGTGGCGCTGGGGCGACTGCCGAAGCAGCACCAGCTGGCCGCGCAACAAATGTGCCGGGATGCTGCTTGCGCCATTGCGAAGGTTCGACAGCGCCTTCTTCCGCCCAAAGCCCGCGCCCGGCCTGCTGCGCTCCGCGCTGCAATGCCATCAACTCGCGATTGCTATGGAAGCGCGAATATTCCCACGCCATGCCGCGCCGCATCTGTTCGTGATTCACGTTAATATCTCCAGCGCGTACCGCCGCAATCAGCCTCCCGTAATCGTCCACAACACGGCTCACCACCTGCACCTGTTTGCCCATCACCAGTTCAGCCAACGACTTCTGTGACGCCAGACCGAAAGGCTGGGCCTTTTCAGGAGCGTCAATTTCGGCGAGGCGCACTTTTACCGGATGTCCGTCCCGTATGACCAGCAAGGTATCGCCGTCCATCACGGCAATCACCTTGCCGTTAAATTCTGCCGCATTCGCCAGCGCACTCAAGCAGATCAGCGCGACGCAAATCAGGAAACGGATATTGTTCATGGCAACACGCTCTTGATAGCGGCCAGACACAGCAAAGCATAACCGGCGGCCAGCAAATCATCAAACATTACGCCCATCCCGCCATGCCAGTTGCTGTCGAAATAACGTATCGGAGGCGGTTTAACAATATCGAAAAAGCGAAACAACATGAACGCCAGCAGCGACCATTCCCAGCCGGGCGGCGTGAAGAACAGCACCAGCATGAACGCCACGATCTCGTCCCACACGATGCCGCCGTAGTCGGCTGAACCCAATGCCTTGCCGGTTTTATCGCATATCCACACGCCGACGGCGAATGCCAAAACCAAAACGACCAAAATCCCCAAATCGGTCAGGCGGAGCGCGAGAGCCCAATACAACGGAAAGGCGGCCAGTGTGCCGAACGTGCCGGGAGCTTTTCGCGCCAGCCCGCTGCCGAAGCCGAACGACAGCAGATGCGCCGGATGGCTGAACAGAAATCGCCAGCCGGGTTTGATCAGCAATTCATCGGAAGTGGTCATAGCCGCTGCTCTCAGGTTTGATCTGGTTGCCCGCTGCATCGTGCAGAATACATTCGAGCCCCGCAACAATTTCTCCGATGGGTGTCAGCGGCAATTCAAGGCTCGCACCAATTTTCAATATCTCGGCATGGCGCACGGCCGGCGCAGTAAAACATAGTTCGTAATCGTCACCGCCGGACAAGACGCATTGCTTTCCCAGTAAATTATTCGCCGGAGCGCGGGCATCTTGCCCGCTTATTTGCGGGCAAGATGCCCGCGCTCCAATAACTTGCCCACGCATGGTCGGCGAGACCGGCAGTGCCGTAAAATCAAGCCGCGCGCCGACTTGCGATGCTTCGAGAATATGTCCGAGATCGGCGAGCAACCCGTCAGAAATATCAATCGCACTGCTGGCAATACCGCGCAACGCCGTTCCCAGCGCGACACGCGGCTGCGGCTGATGCAAAGCCGGTGCACAAGCGTCGAACTCGGCCCCGGATAAAACGGTGAGCCCTTGCAGATGTGCCAGGGCCAATGCCGCATCACCCAAACTGCCCGACACCCAGATTTCATCGCCAATTTGCGCGCCGCTGCGCCGCAATGCCTGTGGTGCCGGCACTTCGCCGATTATCGTCACGCACAGGTTGAGCGGCCCGCGTGTGGTATCGCCGCCGATCAACTCTACGCCATGTTGTTGCGCCAAAGCAAAAAATCCCGCGCTGAATTTTTTTAGCCACGCTTCGTCCGCACTGGGCAGCGCAATCGCCAGCGTCGCCCAGCGGGGTGTTGCGCCCATCGCCGCCATGTCGGAAAGATTTACCGCCAGCGTCTTGTGTCCCAACAAATACGGATCTGCATCGGCGAAGAAGTGTGTGCCGCTCACCAGCATGTCGCAGGATACCGCCAGCACATTGCCAGCGCTCGCTTGCAGCAACGCGGCATCGTCACCGACACCGAGCAATGCACTCGGAGTGGCACGGGTAAAGTAGCGGCGGATTAAATCAAATTCGGACATGTTTTGTAGGGCGGGTTCCACCCGCCGCGTATTGCTGTCGGGCGGAGCCCGGCCTACGAATTATCTAACGACTAGCAGCCACTCATTTCGCTTTGACCTCGACAGCGCGCACTTGCACTGCCAGCTTGTCCAGCACACCGTTGACATATTTGTGGCCGTCGATGCCGCCAAAGGTTTTGGCCAGCTCCACCGCCTCGTTGATGACGACTTTGTAAGGCACTTCGTGATGCTGTGATAATTCAAATGCACCCAGCAACAGCACCGCGAATTCCACATGGCTGATTTCGGCGATTGGCCGGTCAAGGTACGGGGCGAGCAGCGCCTCCAGGTCGGCATGCTGCTTCAATGCGCCGCGCAGCAGTTTGGAAAATAATTCCTTGTCGTAGCGGCCGAGGTTTTTTTCGGCGTGAATCTGCTTTTCGATTTGAGCATCGTCGCCAGCGGTAACACGCCATTGATATATTCCCTGCAAGGCGAGTTCGCGGGCGCGATGGCGCGGGCTTTTGTTCGGCGTTTTTTTTGCTTCATTGCCAGCAGCCAAATTGCTCATGCCAATACCCGAAGCAGGTTGGCCATCTCGATGGCTACCAGCGCGGCTTCGCCACCCTTGATGTTCATGCGCTCAATCGCCTGTTCATCGGTATCGGTGGTGAGGATCGCATTGGCAACCGGCACGCCGCAGGCCAGCTGCACCTCGTTCACACAGCGCGCCGATTCGTTTGACACCACCTCAAAATGGAAGGTATCGCCGCGTATCACCGCGCCCAGTGCGATCAGCGCATCGAATTTTTCGCTCTCCGCCATGTGCAGCAGCGCCAGCGAAATTTCCAGCGCGCCCGGCACAGTCGCCAGCGTAATATCATCTTCGCGCACACCCTGCTCAAGCAGTTGAGCGCGGCATGCGCCCAGCAATCCCTCGCACACTTCATTGTTGAAACGGCTTTGCACAATACCGATGCGCAGGCCGGAACCGTTCAGATTTTGCTCGATTTCTTTCATGTATTTTCCTTGGCTTGGCAATAACCCACCACTTCCAGGCCAAAGCCGGTCATGCTGGGCAGCTTGCGTGGTGTGGCGATCAGACACATTTTCCCGACATTCAAGTCGCGCAATATCTGCGCGCCGATGCCATAGCTGCGCGGATCCCAGCGCGCAACCTGATGATTATCCGGCATGGCGGCGGCACGTGCCAGCAAATCCTGCGAAGTCTCGCCATGATGCATGAATACCAATACCCCGGCGGATGAGCGGCTGATTTTTACCAGCGCCTCATGCACACTGGTGGAATGCGGATAATGCGCCTGTTCCAGAAAATCCATCACCGATAACGGCTCATGCACGCGCACCAGCGTTTCTGCATCCGGGCGAATGTCACCTTTCACCAATGCCAGATGTGTGCGCTGAGTGGTTTTGTCGCGATAAGTCACCAGCTCGAGTTCGCCGTATGCGGTTTGCACCTTGCGCCGCGCCACCCGCTCGACCAGCTTTTCGTTTTGGCTGCGGTATTCGATCAAATCGGCAATCGTGCCGATCTTGAGTTGATGCTGTTTTGCAAATTCAATCAGATCGGGCAACCGTGCCATCTCACCGTCATCCTTGAGAATTTCGCAGATGACCGATGCCGGCGTCAGTCCGGCCAATTGCGCCAGATCACAGCCTGCCTCGGTATGCCCGGCCCGCACCAGCACTCCGCCGTTTTGCGCCATCAGCGGAAAAATATGGCCGGGTTGCACAATGTCAGCCGGCCGCGCGTTGCGATTGGTTGCCGCCTGGATGGTGCGCGCGCGGTCAGCCGCGGAAATGCCGGTGGTCACGCCCGACGCCGCTTCGATGGATAACGTGAAGTTGGTGCCCAGCGGTGACCCGTTGTCGCGCACCATCAATGGCAGATTCAACTGCTGGCAATGCGCTTCGGTCAACGTCAGGCAGATCAAACCACGGCCATGCTTGGCCATGAAGTTGACCAATTCAGGCGTAACAAATTCGGCGGCAAATACCAGATCGCCTTCATTTTCGCGGTCTTCTTCGTCCACCAGCACGACCATGCGCCCGGCGCGTATCTCCGCGATGATTGTTTGTATCGGTGTTATATCGGTCATATTTGTGCCTGCATCATCCGTTCCACATAACGCGCGATCAAATCCACTTCAAGATTGACACGGCTGCCCGCGCGTAAATTTTTAAGGTTAGTCATCGTCAGCGTGTGCGGAATCAAATTCACGCTGAACTCGTTCGGGTGCCCGGCCAAAAGTTCTTCGGCGCCGCTCACCTGGTTGACAGTCAGACTCACACCGTTGATGGTGATCGAGCCCTTGATCGCGATGTATTTCGCCAGTGCCTGTGGCGCGCGCACCGACAGCTTCCAGCTTTCGCCAAGGTCGGTAAATTCGCTGACTTCGCCCACGCCATCGACATGCCCGCTGACCATGTGCCCGCCGAGCCTGTCAGCCAGACGCAGGGCCTTTTCCAGGTTAACCGGCGCGCCTTGTGCATCCAGCCCGATGGTGCAATTCAGCGTCTCGCGCGACACTTCTACAGTAAAAGCATCGGAAGTATGCTCGATCACCGTCAGGCATACCCCGTTTACCGCAATGCTGTCGCCGATCTGCACATCGCTCAAATCCAGTGCTTTGGTCGCGATCACCAGCCGCAGTCCGCCATTGCGGTCGGCCGCCTGATTGATGCTGCCAACGTCGGCAATTATTCCACTAAACATTTCCCACCTTTACCGTTATGCGCATATCATTCCCGACCTGCCGTATATCCTGCCACTTGAGATTAACGCGCTGATCCAGGCCGGTCAGTTCGCCCAGTTGCGCCATGCCGCGTGCCGCATCGCCCAGCAACTGCGGCGCAACATACAGCAACAATTCATCCACCAGTCCCGCGCGCAACAATGCGCCATTCAGGATGCTGCCGGCCTCCACCAGCACTTCATTGCATCCGCGCCCGGCCAGGTCGCTCAGCACGGCTGGCAAGTCCACTTGCCCCTTGCTATCCGGCAAAACACAGACCGTTGCGCCGGTTTTTTCCAGCGCCGCAATTTTTTCGGCATCGCGCAATACGGTGTAGATCAACACATTGCCGCTTTCGCAATTTTGCAGAATGCGCGCATTCAGTGGCATGCGCAACCGGCTGTCCAGCACCACGCGCAACGGTTGTCTTATGGCGGCGGCAGAACTTGCAGCAGTATCTTCCAATGCGTAAGCCACCGCCTGCTCACCCCTCCCGCACCCGGAGGCTGCGCCACACCGTGTCGGGGTGGGCACATCAATATTGCGCACATTGAGCTGCGGATCATCCGCAAGCACCGTATTGATGCCGGTCAGCACCGCGCATGAGCGCGCGCGCCAGTGCTGCACATCCCGCCTTGCCGCGTCTCCGGTGATCCACTGGCTGGCTCCGTTCGCCAGCGCTGTGCGTCCATCGAGACTCATCGCAATCTTGCTGCGCAACCACGGCGCGCCGCGCGTCATGCGCGCGAAAAAACCAACATTCATTTCACGAGCAGCCGCTTCCATCAAACCGCTTTCAACAACAATTCCCGCCGCGCGCAATTTTTCGATGCCCGCACCCGCCACTTGCGGATTCGGGTCTTGTGCCGCTATCACCACGCGCGTCACACCCGCCTTAATCAAAGCCTCGGCGCATGGCGGTGTGCGTCCGTGATGGCTGCATGGCTCCAGCGTCACATAAGCCGTTGAACCACGCGCCGCTTCGCCCGCTTCTCGCAATGCATACACTTCAGCATGCGGCTCGCCAGCACGTTGATGCCAGCCGCTACCCGCGATTTTTTCGCCAGCGACCAGCACACAGCCAACGCGCGGATTCGGGCTGGTGCTGTACAAACCCTGCTCGGCCAGCCGCAATGCCTGGGCCATCCACACGCTGTCCTGTGCGGAAAGCATGTCAGGGCGTCTGTTTGCCGCCGCGAGCCGCAGATTTGCGCGCCGGCGATTTGCGCACTGCCTCGACCGCGTCGGTAAAATCGCCCACATCCTGAAAACTTTTATACACTGAAGCGAAGCGGATGTAGGCCACCTTGTCGAGCTTCAGCAGCTCTTTCATCACCATCTCGCCGACCTGGCGTGAGCCGATTTCGCGTTCGCCCATTGCATAGAGTTTCTGCGTGACATGGTCTATCGCCGCATCCACCAGCTCTGCAGAGACCGGGCGTTTGTGCAATGCGCGCTTGAAACTGGTGCGCAGCTTCTCTTCATCAAACTCGCTGCGCATGCCGTTTTGCTTGACTATCTGCGGCATGCGCAGCTCCACCGTTTCGTAAGTAGTGAAGCGTTTATCGCATGTCAGGCAACGGCGGCGGCGGCGTATGCTCTCGCCATCCTCGCTTTCGCGGGTATCCACCACTTGGGTGTCGGGGCCTTTACAGAATGGACATTTCATAATGATCGAACGACGCAGGGGCAGGCCTAGCGCCTGCCCTTCATCAATTTGCAAAGGGGAGGCGCTAGGCCTGCCCCTACGCCTCTTGGACTAGTTTCCATACACCGGAAACTGCGTGGTCAGCTTCTTCACTTCGCCGACCACGCGCGCGATTACCGCATCGTCGTTCGGCGCGTCCAGCACGTCGGCGATCAGGTGCGCCAGTTTCTCCGCTTCCAGCTCCTTGAAGCCGCGTGTAGTCATCGCCGGGCTGCCGATACGGATGCCGCTGGTAACGAACGGCTTTTGCGGGTCGTTGGGAATAGCATTCTTGTTCACCGTGATGTGCGCGCGTCCCAGCGCGGTTTCGGCATCCTTGCCGGTGATGTTTTTGGCCTGCAAGTCCACCAGGAACAAATGGCTGTCGGTGCGCCCGGACACAATGCGCAGGCCGCGCTCATGCAACACCATCGCCATCACCCGTGCATTGTCCACCACCTGTTTCTGGTAAACCTTGAATTCCTTGCTGGCCGCTTCCTTGAACGCCACCGCTTTGGCGGCGATCACATGCATCAGCGGGCCGCCCTGAATGCCGGGGAAAATCGCCGAATTCAGCACCTTTTCATATTCCGCCCTGGCAAGAATAAAGCCGCCGCGCGGACCGCGCATGGTCTTGTGGGTGGTGCTGGTGACGAAATCGGCAATGCCGACCGGGCTGGGGTACACACCCGCTGCGATCAATCCGGCGTAATGCGCCATGTCCACGAACAGGTACGCGCCGACGCTGTCGGCAATCGCGCGGAAGCGTTTCCAGTCGATCACCAGCGCATAGGCAGACGCGCCCGCCACGATCATCTTCGGCTTGTGCGCCGTTGCCAATGCCTGCACCTGGTCATAGTCGATTTCTTCGTTTTCATCCAGACCATACTGAATGGCGTTGTACAACTTGCCGCTGATATTCACCGATGCGCCGTGGGTCAGGTGCCCACCGTGCGCCAGCGACATGCCAAGGATAGTATCGCCGGGCTTGAGCACCGACATATACACCGCCTGATTCGCCTGCGAGCCGGAATGCGGCTGCACGTTGGCATATTCCGCGCCAAACAAGGCTTTCACGCGATCAATCGCCAGTTGCTCGGCCACGTCCACATATTCGCAACCGCCGTAATAACGCTTGCCGGGATAGCCCTCGGCGTATTTATTGGTCAGTTTGCTGCCCTGCGCTTCCATCACCGCGGGGCTGGCGTAATTTTCCGAGGCGATCAACTCGATGTGATCTTCCTGACGGCGGTTTTCGTTCTGGATCGCTACCCACAATTCCGGATCGGTCTGGGCGATGGTGTTTTTGCTGGAGAACATGGCGGTTATTCCTGAAATAATGAAAGCGGGAAAGGTGTGGATTCTACCATGCAGGCGGGGAAGGCCGGTAATACAGGAATTGTAGGTGCCATCTTCGCGGGCTGCATCCCATAATATTGCCCCACTAACAATTCCCTCACTTTCAAGGGGATGGCTAGGGTGGGGATGGGGTAAAGGTTTGAGGATTGAAATGAGTTGCCGGGCTGCCCACGGCGAAGTTGCCTTGTATGCGACCATTCATGTTTCGACAAGCTCAACACTAACGGCCTTAGCCACCGGGCTACCCCCGGCAACTCACCGTCCCGCCACGGTCATGCCTTCCACCAGAATAGACCCGCACTGTTTCGAGCCCTGCACCAGCACGTCGTTGCCGACGGCAACAATGTTGCGGAACATGTCTTTCAGGTTTCCGGCGATGGTGATTTCCTGCACCGGATACTGAATCTCACCATGCTCCACCCAGAAGCCCGCCGCGCCGCGCGAATAGTCACCGGTCACATGGTTCACCCCCTGGCCGAGCAACTCCGTGACCAGCAACCCGCGCCCCATCTGTTTCAGCAGCCCGGCGAAATCAAGCTCGCCGGATTGTCCGCCGGATGCTTTCAGGATCAGGTTGTGGTTGCCGCCTGAATTGCCGGTAGTGCGCATCCCCAGCTTGCGCGCCGAATAGCTGCCGAGGAAGTAGCCGTGCAGCACGCCGTTTTCGACGATTATGCGGCGTTGCGTTCGCACGCCTTCATCATCGAAGGCACCGGAGGCCAGGCCTTTGCGGATGTCCGGGATGTCCTCGATGTTGATGTGCGGCGCAAAAACCGGCTTGTCCAACTGATCGAGCAGGAACGTGGATTTGCGGTACAGGCTGCTGCCGCTCACCGCGCCAACGAAACTGCCCAGCAGGCTGGCTGCGACCGGTGCTTCGAACAGCACCGGCACCTGCATGGTATTGATCTGGCGCGCATTCAGGCGGCGCACCGTGCGCTCGGCGGCGATGCGCCCGACTTGCTGCGCATCCATCAGGTCTTTGGCATCGCGTGACACGGCATACCAGTAGTCGCGCTCCATCGCGTCTTCCTGCCCGGCGATGACCGCGCAACTGAGGCTGTGGCGCGAAGAAGGGTAGCCGCCGATGAAGCCGAGGCTGTTGGCAAAAACGAATTGAGACTCGTGCAAATTAACGGTAGCGCCTTCGGAGTTACTGATGCGTTTATCCGTATCCAGCGCCGCCTGCTCGCACTGCCTGGCCATCTCGATCGCCGCATCGACCGGCAAGTCCCACGGGTGGTACAAGTCCATATCGGGAAAATCGCGCGCCAGCATGTCGGCATCCGGCAATCCCGAGCAGTCGTCTATTGCAGTGTAGCTGGCAATCGATAACGCGGCATCCACCGTGTCGCGCACCGCCTGCGGCGAAAAATCCGAGGAGCTGGCATTGCCGCGCTGCTGGCCGATATAAACGGTGATACCCAGGCCTTTGTCGCGGTTATATTCGATGGTTTCCACCTCGCCATGGCGCACCGTGACGGCTTGGCCAAAACCGGCCGAAACTTCGGTGGCGGCGGCTGTTGCACCGCGCTTTTTGGCATAATCCAGCATGTCCTGGGCGATGTTGCGTAACGCATCGGCGGAATGGGAGAAACGTACAGCAGGAGAGTCTAGGGAATTCATATGCAAAGCGGGTTATTGGCGAAAAGCGGTATCATAGCAGCATCGGCCTTCCACATTAAGGCCAGCCACATTGACACTTATGAGCACGCACAAAAAGAAACCCGGCGAAAACGAACCGCTATATATTCATCTGGGAGATGACGAGGACGAGCATGACGAAGCCGAGGAACACGATGCCGAGTTACATGATGATGGCGAAGTCGAAGTCATCCGTCCCCCGGCACGCAACCTAAACAGCTCGTCCACCCGGGGGCGCGGCCTGCGCAATCAACCCCAGATCGCGGAGGACGAGGAAGAACTGCCTCCGAGCAAGACCAAGATAAAAAAGCAGATGCACGAGTTGCGCGATCTCGGCAAGGAATTGACCGAGCTGGGCAAGGACCAAATCGCGCAACTCGACATCCCCGAGAACCTGCGCGATGCGATACGCGAGATGAAGAACATCAACAAGTTCGGCGCGCAGCGCCGCCAGATGCAGTACATCGGCAAACTGATGCGCGACGTGGATACGGCCCCGATCCTCGCCAAGTTGGATGCCTGGAAGGGAAAGTCGCAACACCACATCGGGTATATGCACCAGCTGGAACGCTGGCGTGACCGCCTGATGGAAAACGACAGTGCGTTGACCGAGTTGCTCGCCGCTCACCCGCAGGCCGATGCGCAGCGCTTGCGCACGCTGATACGCAACGCTCAAAAAGAAATGGAGACGGGAAAGCCTCCTAAGAATTACCGCGAAATTTTTCAGGTGCTGCGTGAAATAATTCCCGAACCGAAGTGAGGCGGATCGCATAGGCCGGAGGCTTGCTGGCCCTTCCCGCACCAGAGGGCTGCGCCCCACCGTGTCAGGGCCGCCCCCCTAATAAATTACCGCGAAATTTTTCAGGTACTGAGTGAAATCATTCCAGAGTCAGCGTAGATAAAATAATGGCCAGCAACCCTCCCCCTATCATTCTGCAATCCGGCAATAAACCGCAGCACAGCATCATCTGGCTGCACGGTTTGGGTGCGGATGGACAAGACTTCGTTCCTATCGCCGGCGAGCTGAGTTTGCCCGTCGCGGTACGCTATATATTCCCGCACGCACCGATGCGCCCGGTCACGATCAATGGGGGATTCGTGATGCGCGCCTGGTATGACATCACCCAGCCGCCTCCTTCCGCATTGACCAGGACAGGCAGCGACGCGCATCAGGATGCGGCAGGAATTCGCGCCTCGCAATTCGCCGTCGAAGCGCTGATCGCTCAGGAAGTGGCTAATGGCATCGCGCCCGGCAACATATTTCTGGCCGGGTTTTCCCAGGGAGGTGCAATCGTGCTGCACACCGCGTTACGCCAGACCGCTCCGCTTGGCGGGGTATTGGCGCTCTCCACCTATTTGCCATTGGCAGGAAGCGCCCCGAATGAAATACTGGCAGGCACGCGTGCAACTCCCATTTTTATGGCGCATGGCCGCAGCGACCCGGTCATACCCTTTACATTGGGGGCGTCTTCAAAAGAGACGTTGCTGGAATTCGGCTATGCAGTGGAATGGCATGAATACTCCATGCAGCATTCGGTGTGTGAGGAGGAACTGCGGGACATTGAAGCCTGGTTGACCGAACGGCTCGTGTAAACCGGGCTGAGGGATTGGCCCAACTTGCATGAATCAATAAGATTCTTCGGTGCTCACTTCCTGGATAACGAAACGGAATTTTGCCAAGTCATAAACAAGGCCTCTTTCCTGCAACCCGATAGGCATCAATAAATATTCTGTCCCATTCAGCATGATTTTCAAGCTGCGGCCCGGGGAAAATGTATCTGCCTTCATCAACAGTTGAGCCTCGCCGGATGACTCGTTCTGTTTTGAATAAAGCCACAGCGCAGGCTGCCCCTTTTCAATCGCTTCACCAGCCACACTGTTGTAATTCAAGACCACACCGGCAACGCGATTGTCCAGTATTTCCGCGCCCACATTCATTTGATTCTCATTTTTGCGCTGCAACCGCCGCACCACCGCCACGCCCCAATGCGGCACGCCCTCAGGTTGTATCCCAAGCAAACTGCCGATACCGATGTCCTCGCTTCCTTTGACCGGCAGTAAAGTGCTAAATCCGCCAACGCTAATCTCATCAGTTACCCAGTGCGCCAGGGTGGTTTCGTCAAACCCCAGCCTCTCCCCGGTGCGTTCGACCACCTTGTCAAAACCGTTCACCACGCTCAAAGTAACATGGGCCGCGCGTCTGACATTGCGTCGCACAGGGGGCGCAGCTAAATAATTCAACAGATGCTGAACAGCCTCTCCAACCACCTCTGCAGAATAGTTACCTCCCAGATTGATATCGTCCGGGACGATATTTTTTTTCAGCACTTTCATCAATTCTTCCAGCTTGGGTTGCATCGCCGGCATGCCGATGAAACGCATGGAAGAGTGTGTTGTGGCGCCCATGTTGATACGCGTTGGCTCACCCGGGCGATTCAGGTCAAAACCGATCCGGCTATGCTGGGCCAGCTGCGAGTGAATATCTATAGTTGAGCGATACTTGGTTATAAGTCGCTCGGTGAGATGCATATGCTGCGGAATCAAGGCGGTGATTTCACTGTCGTACCATACCAGCAGATTGCCCACCTCACATTTTACCGACGCGTTGCTGGCCAAGCCCGGATACAGGCTGACTGGCGTACTGAGGTATTGCAGCTGCTCGGCATGTTTATAGAGCTGCATGAGATTGGCCCAGAACGTGTTATCTATCTGGCCATAGTGCGCAGAAACAAGTTTCAGTTGCCACATCATGGCGTGAACAGCACGGGCCCCCAACAACGGCATTTGCGCCTTGATGGCGCTACTGCCTTTTTCCGCGTTGCAAAAATCGGTGAACAACTTGAAATACGCTGTGGCGATTTGGCGGAACCAACTGCCCAGCGCCGACCACAGGCGGTTTTCCTGGAATTTATTTATCTCGATCGGAGTAAAATACTCACGCACCAATTTGCGCACATAAGGCTGGGCGGCCGCATCAAACAAGCGCAGCACGGCAAACTGATGATCGAGTTTGAAGTCGGTATGTTCCAACAACAACGCCACCAACTCAGTCAGCTCCATGAGCGACTGGAACGCGTCATTTTTCGGCAAATCATCCAACAACGCCTGTGCGGATTTGATATCCACCATGGGATGAACGGATTTATTGCCGAATATCGCGGATAACATTTTCTATCTCTCTAACCATTTGCTTGCACTTATACCCATATCACCACAAAATCCGACCGCTGAACAGGACTTGCTAACTAACATGATTCCGTGGTTGACCAAAAACACGCCATTCCCTCCCGTTGAGAGCGCACTGCGCTCACCCAATGGATTGCTCGCTGCCGGGGGTGATCTATCCTCATCTCGACTGCTGGATGCCTATCGTCACGGCGCATTCCCGTGGTTCAATCCCGGCGAGCCGATCCTGTGGTGGAGCCCCGACCCCCGCATGGTGTTGATTCCGGGCGAATTCAAAATTTCCCGCTCTCTCGCCAAGGTGTTGCGCAATAGCTCCTATGAAGTGCGCTGCGACACCGTCTTCGAACAAGTGATGCGCAGTTGCGCCGCACCGCGCGCCCGCCATAAGTCTGTGGGGCATCACGGCACGTGGATACACGAAGACATGATTGCCGCCTATTGCGCGCTGCATGAGATGGGCTACGCGCACTCGGTGGAAATCTGGATGCCAAAAAAACCATTCCAGCTTCAAACCGAAGGTGAGGCAAGGCGGCAATGCATTATCGCAGATAAATTGGAAATGAAATTGGCAGGTGGCTTGTATGGTGTCAGTATCGGACGCATGTTCTATGGCGAATCCATGTTCAGCAACGTCAGCAACGCCTCGAAAATCGCGCTGGCGCATCTCGCCAAACAGCTTGAACGCTGGCAGTTCGGCCCTTCGACCAGGTTCGGGACAGGCCACTTCGACACGCTCAGGACAGGCATGATCGATTGCCAGATGAACACCCCTCACCTTTCCTCGCTCGGCGCGCGCGAAATTCCGCGCAGCGAATTTATCGTTCGACTGCAGGAATTGGTACACTATGCGCCTGTTACTGATTGGCAATTCGACACTGATCTTTTCGTATGAGCCTGTTAAACGACATCCCGCTCTCCGCGCTGCATTTCTACATGACTGCGCCCTATCCGTGCAGCTACCTTCCCAGCCTGCAGGCGCGCTCCCAGGTCGCCACACCCGCTTTCCTGATTAACGCCCCGGTGTATTCTGAACTGGTGCAGCATGGCTTCCGGCGCAGCGGAACCTACACCTACCGCCCGCGCTGCCATGACTGCCACGCCTGCGTGCCGCTACGCGTGCTGGCAAAGCGATTTGCGGCGAACCGCTCACAACAACGCGCCTGGAAACAACATGCTCACCTCGAAACCACGCTACACCCGTTGCAGGACAACGCCGAACATTACGGCCTTTATCAACGCTACCAGCGCGTACGCCACCCGGACGGCGGCATGGACAAAGATGACCGCGAGTCGTATCAAAATTTCGTGCTGCAAAGCCATGTCGATTCGGTGCTGGTTGAATTTCGCGAACCCTTCGTCACGGCTCAGGACAGGCAGGGTGTGCTGCGCATGGTCAGTTTGATCGACCTGCTCAGCGATGGCCTGTCGTCGGTGTACACTTTCTACGAACCGGATATTCCGCGTGCCCGATTTGGCGTGTACAACGTACTGTGGCAAATCGAGTTGTGCCGCAGACTCAACCTGGATTTTGTTTATCTGGGTTACTGGATCGAGCACAGCCGCAAGATGTCCTACAAGACACAATATCAGCCCGCGCAGGGCTTGATCGGCGGTGTTTGGCAAACATGTGATAAAGGATCGCTGTAACGCCATTCGGCGGACACCCACAGGGTGCAAGAACCTCTTCGAGGTAACGGCCTGCGGCTTCATCGGCCCTACGCTAATATGACAAATCAAGGTACTTAATATGTTTTCATTGTTGCGACCCGCTCTGTTCCGGCTTGACCCGGAAACCGCCCATCACCTCACGCTGAGCGGGCTGAAGACTGCGTATTCGCTTGGTTTGAGCGGCTTTATCGCGAAGCGCCCGGCCGACAGTCCGCGCACCGTGATGGGGCTGACCTTCCCCAACCCGGTCGGCCTCGCCGCCGGGCTCGACAAGAATGGCGGCTGCATAGACGGGCTGGCAGCGCTCGGTTTCGGCTTCATCGAAATCGGCACCGTCACGCCGCTGCCCCAGCCAGGCAACCCCAAGCCGCGCCTGTTCCGCCTGGCGCAGGCCAACGCCATCATCAACCGCATGGGCTTCAACAACGACGGTGTGGACAAGCTGATCGAAAACGTGCAGCACGCCGATTTTCGCGGCATCCTCGGCATCAACATCGGCAAGAACGCCGCCACCCCGATCGAGAAGGCTGCGGACGATTACCTGATCTGCCTGCGCAAAGTGTATGCGCACGCCAGCTACGTCACCGTCAACATTTCCTCGCCCAACACCAAAAATCTGCGCCAGCTGCAGGACGAAGACGCGCTTAATAATCTGCTCGCACAACTCAAGTCGGAACAGCAAAAACTTTCCGACTCTCACGGTAAATACGTGCCCATCACCCTGAAAATCGCGCCGGATCTGGAAGGCGACCAGATCGCGCAGATTGCGCATTTGCTCATGCAGCACCGCATCGACGGCGTGATCGCCACCAACACCACGCTGTCGCGCGAGTGCGTGGCGAATATCGAGCACGGCGCGGAGACCGGCGGCCTGAGCGGCGCACCGGTGCGCGAAAAGTCCACCGCCGTGATTCGACAGATGGCTGCCGAACTGCAAGGCGCGTTGCCGATCATTGGCGTGGGCGGCATCCTTAACGGCGCGGATGCCGCCGAGAAAATCAACGCGGGCGCCAGCCTGGTGCAGATATACAGCGGCCTGATCTATCGCGGTCCGGCGTTAATAGCAGAAAGTTGCGCCAGTATTTATAGGGCATCCGGCGCTTAGTTTCATCCCGGATTACACATTATTGATCTGGCCATTAAACAGATTGAAATGGTCGCTATGCTGTAGGTTGGCGGTGAGGCACGAACCCCAGCGTTTGGTTACCTCGAACATGCTGGGGTTCGCATTGCTCACCGCCAGCCTACAAAACTATTTGATGACCGACTCTATAAGGATTGCAGAACCAATCATTGCACCGTAGGAGCCCGACTGGTCGGGCGATTGTTCATCGCGCGGTGAAACTGGCTTGCACTTGCATCAGCCCCTGAGTCCCGCCAGCATCTTTTCCAGCCGCTTCACCGACACGATCACCGGCGTTTTCAATTCCTGCGCGAACAGCGATACGCGCAGCTCCTGCAACATCCAGGCAAACTCGTCGACGCGCGAATCGGCCTTGCCCTGCTGCGCCTGACGCAGCTTCTGCCACGCCTGGTTTAACGGCTGCATCTGCACCATGCACTGCGCGTCGCGCGCCGGGTTGCTGCGCAGTTTTTCGATGCGCAGATTGACCGCCTTGAGGTAACGCGGCACATGCTGCAAACGCTCATAGGTTGTCTCGGCGATGAAGCGTTTGTGCAGCAGCCATTCCAGTTGCGCGCGCACATCCTGATGGGCCTGCGCGCTTGCCTTGAGGTGCGGCATATTTTTTTGCACGATTTGATATTCGGCGAGCACGCTGCCAACCAGCCGCGCGAGTTCCTGCGCAACCAGCAGCAAACGGTTTTTGGCTTCCTTGCCGCGCGCAACGAATTCCGCCTCGTTTGCCGGCAGCGGATCGTTCAGGCAGCAGCGCTCGAAAGTCATCGCCAGTATCTGCTGGTGCAAATCCTGCTGCGTGCCGAATGGCATAAACAACATACCGAGCCGTTGCGCATCGGGCAGGTTCTTCTCCAGATACTTCACCTGCTCTTTCAGCAGCAGCATGAACAAACGGCGCAGCCCGCCGCGATGCGCGAGTTGTGCGGCGTCGCGGGTATCGAAGCTGCGCAGCATAACCGCATCACCTTCGTCCACCAGTGCGTTGAATACTGTGACAGCTTGCCCGGCGCGCTTCACAACACTTGTCTCCGCGAACGCGCCAAAACTCCACGAGGTGTAACGCTGCTCCGAAGCGGCTTCGCCTTTTTCCCCGGCCACCGCCCGCGTCGCCGCAATTGTGGCAGGCATGACACGCGGCGCAAGCTCGCCGTGCAACTGCGCAAAATTGCGCGACATGCCAAGCTGGCGGCCGTGCTCGTCCACGATGCGGAAATTCATCAGCAGATGCGGCGGCAACTGCTCCAGACGAAACGCATCCAGTGGCACGTCGAGCTGTTTCTGCTCGCGGATGTAGCGTGCCAGCGACTGTAACAACGGCGTATTAGAGGCGGGCACTTCACGGCAAAATACCGCAGCGAATTCCGGCACCGGCACCAGATTGCGGCGTATTTTTTGCGGCAGCGTCTTGAGCAGTTGCGCCACCTTCTCCGCCAGGATGCCGGGAATCAGCCATTCGCAGCGCGCCGCGCTCACCTGGTTGATGAGCTCCAGCGGAGCGGTGAGGGTGATGCCGTCGTCGTTCTTGCCGGGCGAAAAATTGTAGCCCAATGCAAAGCTGACGCTGTCGATCTTCAATTGCGGCGGAAACTGGTCGGTGGTGATGCCCGCCGCCTCGTGGCGCATCAGGTCGTCTTTTTTCAGATAGAGCAACTTCGTATCATCGCGCTCCGCTTCCTTGCGCCAGTGTTCGAACGCAGCGCCGTTGTGGATATGCGCAGGAACACGGCTGTCGTAAAACGCGAAAATCAGTTCATCGTCTACCAGCACATCGGGACGGCGCGCCTTGTGTTCCAGCGCCTCGATATCGGTGATCAGCTTCTGGTTGTGCGCAAAAAACGGCGCTTGAGTGTTGAATTCGCCTTCGACCAGCGCCTGGCGGATGAATATCTCGCGCGATTCCGCAACATTCATCGGCCCGTAATGCACGCGCTTCCTGGCGTTAAGCAGCAAGCCGTGCAGGGTACTGCGCTCATAGGCGGCAACCTGCGCCGCCTTCTTCTCCCAATGCGGATCGTAGTAATGCCGCTTGATCAGATGCGCGCCGACTTCTTCCAGCCACTCCGGTTCGATGCGCGCCACGCAACGCGCATACAGGCGATGCGTCTCGATCAGCTCGCCCGCCATCACCCATTTGCTGCCTTTTTTTGCCAGCACCGAATTGGGCGCGATAAAGAACTTGATTCCGCGCGCGCCGAGATATTCGTTGCTTTCCACGCTTTTCATGCCGATATTGCCGAGCAGTCCGCACAGCAGGGCTTTGTGGATCTGCTCGTAGGTGGCTGGGGTTCGCACCCCATCCCCACCCCAGCCCTCCCCTTGAAGGGGAGGGTGTGATGCGCGCCCACCGCCACGCTCTCCCCCCTTCAAGGGGGGAGTTGGAGGGGGGAGGGGGGAGACTGCCCGGGCAGCAAACATGCCCATCTCGGCGACTTGTGCGTGCAATTGCTGGTGCAGTTCGCGCCACTCCCGCAGGCGCAGCGGCGACAGGAAATTTTCCCGGCAGGCTTCGGCCAGCAGCCGGTTGGATTTTTTGTGCGCCACCGCCTGTTCGAACCACGCCCATATCTTCGGGTAAGCGAGAAAATCGGAACGCTCATCGGCAAAGCGCTTGTGCGCGGCATCCGCCGCCTCCTGCCGGTCCAGCGGACGCTCGCGCGGGTCCTGCACCGACAGCGCGCTGGCGATGATCAGGATTTCCGTCAGGCAGTGGTACTGCCGCCCGGCCAGCAACAGGCGCGCAATCTTCGGGTCGAGCGGAAGTTTTGCGAGTTCATGGCCAAGATGGGTGAGCTGCAACGCTTCATCGATCGCGCCGAGTTCGGCGAGCAACTGGTAGCCGTCGGCAATCATGCGCGGCGTGGGCGGCTCGAGGAACGGGAACTCGGCGATTTCTCCAAGTTCCAGTGCGCTCATGCGCAGGATGGCGGTCGCCAGCGACACACGGAAGATCTCCGGGTCGGTAAATTCGACACGCTGCAAAAAATCCGCCTCGTCGTACAAACGTATGCACACGCCGCTCATCACCCGCCCGCAACGTCCGGCGCGCTGGTTGGCGGCGGCGCGCGAGATTTTTTCGATATGCAATTGCTCGACTTTCTGCCGGATGCTGTAGCGGTTCACCCGCGCCAGCCCGCAGTCGATCACGTAGCCGATGTTCGGCACGGTCAGCGACGTTTCCGCCACGTTGGTCGCCAGCACCACGCGCCGCTGCGCGCCGGTTTTGAACACCCGGTCCTGCTCCGCCGCAGACAGCCTCGCAAACAGCGGCAGTACTTCGATACCCCTAGGATGATGCTTGCGCAACACTTCCGCCGTATCGCGAATTTCGCGCTCGCCGGGCAGGAACACCAGCACATCACCTTTTAATCCGCCAGCCGCCAGTTCATCCAGCGCAGAACTCACCGCCTGCGGGACATCCTGCGCATCGCCTGCCTCATCCAGTTGCAACGGGTGATAGCGCGTCTCGATCGGGTAGCTGCGCCCGGACACCTCGATCATCAATGCGCCAAAATGCCTGGCGAAGCGGTCTGCATCCAGCGTGGCCGAGGTGATGATGAGCTTGAGATCGGGGCGGCGCGGCAGCAGCTGTTTGAGATAACCGAGCAGGAAGTCGATGTTCAGGCTGCGCTCGTGCGCCTCGTCGATGATCAGCGTGTCGTAATTTTTCAGCAGCGGATCGCTGTGAATTTCCGCCAGCAGGATACCGTCGGTCATCAGCTTAATGCTGGTGTCCGGCGACACCTTGTCGTGGAAACGCACCTTGTAGCCTACCGCGCCGCCGAGCTCGGTTTTCAGTTCGACCGCGATACGCGTCGCCACCGACCGCGCCGCCACCCGGCGCGGCTGAGTGTGGCCGATGCAGCCCCGCACACCGCGCCCCAGCGTCAGGCAGATTTTCGGCAACTGCGTGGTCTTGCCCGAGCCGGTTTCGCCGCACACGATGACCACCTGATTTTCGCCGATGGCGCGCGCCAAATCCGCGCGCTTTTGCACCACCGGCAGATCGGCGGGAAACTCGATCGCGGACAGAGAATCAAGACGCGCCTTGCGCCGCAAGGCGCTGGCTGATAACACGGTATTCAAGCTCTAAGCCTCATGAAAGTAAAAGGGATTAGCACATGGCTAATCCCTCTATGTAGTGGATTGTGGTGGACTTGAACCACCGGCCAAAGGAATATGTGACCCGTCAATAGCCGTGCATTATAGAGCTATGCAAAACAATAACATCAAACGCATCACTGCATATGGGGCAGTCGCGATCTGATTAAAGAGGGGAAGAAAAGAACCGGCGCAAGGTTGGCTCCTGCGATAGCCAGTGATCAGTTCACAAGAGACTACCGCTTTATACAGGCGAATTTCCACATAATTTCGATGCCGCTGTCGGGCGGGACTGGCTTCCACTTCGTGGTATAAGTGTCGCTATAGACCACTTTACCACTGCCCATATTTTTAGAGTGCTGCGAGGAAGCACGCCTTCTCGATTTCACTTCCTTGCAGTCGTATTCATGTTGATCCTTCGCCGACAAATACGCTTCACCCATATCTTTATTAGCCGTCTTAAAGTCAGTCAGTTGCCACATTTTTGCCCTATTGCCCGCCCTTTGAATGGTGGCGGGATCGATGTAGATGGTCGTGTTTTCATTGCTGGCAATATCTACCCACTCCGCCATCGCACTATTGCTCACAGCGGTTAATAGCATCATCAAAATAACTTTACGCATTGCAATCCCTTATAAATTGAACTTCAACTGTATATGTAACCGTGCTTCCCTCTGCCTGTCGTCTTCCAACGGGTAGATTTCATGCTGCCACTTTTCCATTCTGCTGGGCGATGGGCCAGTCATCCAAAAGGCCGGACTGAATGTATCCTTCTGGTGGAAGCTGGGGCAGGCACTGTCCTTCAGATCAAGTAAAGACGTAGCCTGCCACCAACAGGCAACATTGAAGCCGTTGACAGTTTGTTGACAGACAAAATAAGAAAGTGGTTACGCATCGCGCAACCCCTTTGTTTTGGTGGGTCATGGTGGACTTGAACCACCGACCAAAGGATTATGCGTCGCACCAAAGACGCAAGCCATAACACATCAAAACAAATCAAAATCAAATAATCAATCTGTTACAAATATTATATCATTCCAGTATGTTCCTGCTTTCGCTGGTTTTTTGCCTGTTAGTGTCCCGCCAGTGCCTCACGGTTGATCCGGCAGGCGGGGTGCATCCTTTGACCAAAAAGCATGCCCCCCGGTAATGTAAGGGTTCCCAAAGACATTCCTTGACGATGCCCCCTATGGAATTTCTCGGTGGCGCGGAAAAATTTTCCATGCAAGACCTTAACTTGTCTATTCACCTTCATTGTTCAGTTACGCTTTGCGCGTATGCGCGTGGATGTATTAATGTTTCACTCGCGCGCGTGAATTGTGCAGGGTGCAGCAAGGATCAACTGGGGAATGTACCAACTGCAGCATTCTTTCTTTTGCAGTACGCATCATTGCGCATAGGGAGCCCCTTGGGGCGGGTGGGGGCGTAAGGCAGGTGAGGCGGGGAACGAGCAACGCAGTACGAGCCGCCGTAGCCTGATTCGCTGGGCGGGCGGGGGACAAGAAACAAAGGCCATGAGGTGATTTCGACTAGCTGGTCAAAAAGGCATGGATGCTACCGCATCCCGCCCACCTGACCAGCGTTACTCAAAATTGCACTTCATTCCTGAATTCGCCACTCAATATCATCTTGAATCGTCAAACAGGATCTCCAGGCGCATGCTGAACGCAGTGCTGGCCTGAAAAGCCCTATCCTTGGGAAAATGGAGTTGCGGGCTTAATTCAAAGAATAGCCATTCCTTATGCATTCGGTAACGATAAAACAGCAGCACGACATAATCCATCACTTGAAGTTGCGGATTGCTGACCCCAATCGCGCTCGCCTGATACATAAAGGCGGAGCGATCATTGATGGTGTGATAAAACGACAGATCCTGACGCAGGTCAAAGTTCCGTTTGTCCCTGAGCCATGTGGCATTACTGGTGGCACGAAACAGAAGCTGGGGCCTTATGATTTGCTCCAGGTCAAGCTGGGTGGTTTCACCCAAGCCCAGGGTATTAAACCAATACACAGACTCCGCTGCTTTCAGCTGCCAGTTACCCACCGGGACTGAATAGCTACCCCTTGCGCGTGCGAAAAGCTTTGGCGGAATTGGAAATTTGATCCCCACATCAGTACTGAAATGCCAGGCGCGTTCCTCTGCTGCAACAACACGTACCGCCACGGCAACACTCTTGGGCACATTAACTTTATTCTGAAGAGCGGCATTGCCTGGTGGTGGCGTGGCTACAACAGCTGCATTTCTCTCGGGATCTGTTTCCACCACCAGACGCAATCGCCCCTCGGTTATAGGCAATCTCAAATTCAGCCTGACGCCAAGATTAAACTTGTTTTCGCCGCCATATCCATCAACTCTGGCAGTGTCCACCTGAATTACACTTTGGTTGCTCTCCTGGTAATGACGATCACCCCCAAAGAAGCGATCGATATCACTTGCGAAGCTGGTAATTTTCGCGGACAAATAATCGCGCGACGTGTCCATCTGATCAAAACTATCGGGTATGGGTGTCGATGGAACAGGTTGCTCTGCCTGGGGAACAGGTTGCTCTGCCGGGGGAACAGGTTGCTCTGCCGGGGGAACAGGTTGCTCTGCCGGGGGAACAGGTTGCTCTGCCGGGGGAACTGATTGCTCTGCCGGGGGAACAGGTTGCTCTGCCGGGGGAACTGATTGCTCTGCCGGGGGAACTGATTGCTCTGCCGGGGGAACTGATTGCTCTGCCGGGGGAACAGGTTGTTCTGCGCCAAACAGTTTCAAGGGAAAAAGCACTGTCATGCCCAACAACAGACCCGGTATTAAGTTGAATCTACGTTTAAAGAAGGACATTGCCCAAACTCCCTATGTTACGGTAGCATCCTGGCCAGGCGAAATCCGAAGATGCTGAAACGGCGCGTTGGCTTGTTGCTGTGACGTACACCTGCGCGCACGTGTTGCGGTGAATTGTTCCACGAGCCGCCGCGAAGCGTGCGCTTCGCGCCATCCCCTTGCCGGGCACTGCCGCCAGTCGGGGCACCTTCATAGCTGTCGTGATAACTGTCTTCCGTCCATTCCCATACATTCCCCAGCATGTCTTTCAGTCCGAATGCATTTGCCTTGAAGCTGCCCACCGGTGCCGTATAGGCAAAACCATCCATGCATTTATGTACCCACCAGGATGTAGCGCCGTCTATCTGCGCTTGTGCTTTCTCGTCCGCAACATTCGCATATTCGCAGGCCTCATCAGGATTGTCCCCCCAGTAACGTGAGGTGCTGGTCTTGCCACGGGCAGCGTATTCCCACTCAGCCTCTGTCGGCAGACGGTATCGTTTGCCTGTTTTGCGTGACATCCATTTTGCATAGGCTTTGGCATCGTTCCAGTTGATGCAGGCAACAGGGTGCTTGTCGCCTTGTGCGTAGCCAGGTTTGTCCCAGTTGGCACTGCGATCTTCGAAGGTACCTTTCTCAAGCGTCCAGCATTTGTCGTCGGTGCTATATTTGGTTGCTTTTGCGAATGCCGCAAACTGGCCCCGGGTGATCTCAGTCTTGCCCAGAGCGAAGGCGGCAACCTTGACGCGATGCACCGGGCTTTCGTCGTCACCCCGCCCTTTCTCAGTCTCAGAATCGGGCGAACCCATGTCAAAGCTCCCCGAATGGATGACCACCATCTCTGGACAGGTTGGACAGTCGCGGAAGATCTTGCCTACTTTGGGTGCTTGTGCAGCTCTAGATGCCTTAGCTGCTTTACCCTGCTTGGTGACTTGGGCTTGGGCTTGGGCTTGGGTAGGCATCCACATCAAACAGAAGGTGGCGATGACGAGGCCGAGTAGGTTGCGCATGGGTGCTTTCCTCATTTTCAACGGATTAGTTGATTGAACACTTCCCGTCCATATATCACGGTGGGTTTAAATACATACCGCACTATCTTACAGACTCAATTCATCGCGAATATTTTCTGAGGGTTTCGCCAGACAATCTGTGCGGTAGCGCACTTAGCAGGATGCTAATCTCTTGCATCACCATCTGCGGCCTCAGTGAGTGTTGGTTGGTTGCTGGCTAAGACTGGCAGGAGTGGCTCCGCTAGTTTGGACAGTATTTCCCATTTCTTAAGTGGAAGCCTTGCGGTTAATGCCTACGCTGCTTTTTGCATTGCAGGTAGGTTGTCGAAGTAGAACTCATCCGGCGTTTTGTCGTCAAGCGCCGTATGCGGTCTGTTCTGGTTGTAGAACTTGAAATATTTCTCCAAGCCCCGCTTTGCATCACTCACGCTGCAGGATAATCATACTTAACCAATGTTTCCCAAATATGGTAGTACCGCGAATACTGATCCTTTGTGTAGGGCGGATCTGCATAGACCACAGACGGTTTTTGCTTTGTCATTGATAGGCGCTGAAGTAAAGAAAGGCTATCCATATTGAATACCCTATTCTTTTTTCGCCAGTTTTTTGAACCCGCAGGCTTTAAGTTAAGCGTGCACTCCAACCAAGCATCCCAAACACTTCGTTGTCGTTTGGTTATATAGCCCCTCGCATTGTTCTCGTTGATATTCAAATATTGCGCAAAATGACCGGTTGTGGTCGCAACTTTCACGACGGCATGGCTCAGTGAAATAAGCAACCATCTTGACTCATCGGGTAGCAATAGTCCGCGCTCTTCACATTGGGCGATCGCGTAGCGTATTGAATCTATCTCTACAGACTGAGCAAATCCAAAATAGCCATCGGAAAAGGTTATCGTGAACAGGCAATATGGGAAAAGTTTAGGTTGGTTGTTCAGGTGGCAACGAATCTCGTTTAGGTATGAATAATTTCCGACATGCGCTGCATTCTCAAGGTACTCTTTCATTGCTTGAAAAGTGTTGTCTGATATAGCACTTGCTTCCAAATTCAACCGTTTAGAAAATCGTCGAGTTAACTCTTCTTTATTTGCATAGTAAAACGGGGCAACTGCGCTAATTATTTCCTCTTGCGAGGGCGGTGATACTTCCGAAGTAAACAGCGCGTTTGCCACTTCTGACGGGAAAACTTGTATGTCGTTGTTCCATACATTGCGCCTTTCGCCTACCGCCTGCCCTATTGCACACATCCCAGAAAATGCATCAAGGGTAATTCCTGGCTTTGCAGAACAAATAATGTCGGCAACCATCGGCGCAATATCGCGCTTGGTTCCCATGTATGGGATCGAAAGTATCATTCTTTAGTTGTATCCTCATTCGGAGCTTCAACACGCCAACAAGCATCTGCTCAAAGGTCTACTAATGGTCTACTAACTCAAAAACAAAAGGCCTGCATTTCTGCAAGCCTTTGATTTTATGGTGGGTCGTGGTGGACTTGAACCACCGACCAAAGGATTATGAGTCCTCTGCTCTAACCAACTGAGCTAACGACCCGAAAAAGATTTAACTATTCTCGCTATCCAGGAAGCTCTTCAGCTTTTCGGAACGCGATGGATGACGGAGTTTGCGCAGCGCCTTGGCTTCAATCTGGCGGATGCGCTCGCGGGTGACATCGAATTGCTTGCCCACTTCTTCCAGCGTGTGATCGGTGTTCATTTCGATGCCGAAACGCATCCGCAATACCTTGGCCTCGCGCTGGGTCAGGCTGTCGAGGATGTCCGCAGTCGCGCCGCGCAGGCTTTCGTAAATGGCCGCATCGATCGGCACGGTGGTATGCGAGTCTTCAATGAAATCGCCCAGGTGCGAATCGTCGTCATCGCCCACAGGCATTTCCATGGAGATCGGCTCTTTGGCGATTTTGAATATCTTGCGGATCTTGTCTTCCGGCATTTCCATCTTTATTACCAATGTCGCGACATCCGGCTCCTGGCCGGTCTCCTGCATGATCTGCCGCGAGATGCGGTTCATTTTGTTGATGGTTTCGATCATGTGCACCGGGATGCGGATGGTGCGCGCCTGGTCGGCGATGGAGCGGGTAATCGCCTGGCGTATCCACCAGGTCGCATAGGTCGAAAATTTATAGCCGCGACGGTATTCGAATTTGTCCACCGCTTTCATCAGCCCGATATTGCCTTCCTGGATCAGGTCGAGGAATTGGAGGCCGCGATTGGTGTATTTTTTGGCAATCGAAATCACCAGCCGCAGGTTGGCCTCGATCATGTCACGCTTGGCGCGGCGTGCCTTGGCTTCGCCGTTGGTCATCTGCCGGTTGATTTCCTTCAGGTCGCGGATCGGGATGCCGACGCGCTGCTGCAATTCCAGCAGCCGTTGCTGCTGCTCGACGATGGCGTGCTGGTATCGCTCCAGCGATTCGCTGTATGGCTTTTTCGTCTTCAGTTCCTGCGCGACCCATTGCAGATTATCTTCGTTACCCAGGAAGGTCTTGATGAAATGCGGGCGCGGCATCTTGCCCTTGGTCACGCACAGATCCTGAATGCTGCGCTCGCTGCGGCGCACTTCTTCGACCAGACTGCGCATGGTTTCACACAAGGCATCAACTTGCTTTGCGGAGAACCGGAACTTCATCAACTCGTCGGAGATGGCTTCCTGGAGCTTGTCGTACTGTTTGCTGCGATAGCCGTACTTCTCGTAAGCCTTGCCTATTTTGTTGAACAGGCTGGAAATCACGGCGAAACGCTCCAGCGAGTCTTCCTTCAGCTGGGCCAATTTGGCCGCAGTGGCAGCCGCAACCGCTTCTTCATCCTCTTCTTCCTCGGCGCCATTGTCGGCACTGACCTCATCTTCTGCCTCCTCTTCATCGCCCTCCGGGCCGATGACGGCCTCATCCTGGGTATCCACAAAGCCGTCGATCAGCTCGTCGATGCGCATCTGGTCATTTTTGATTTTTTCGGCCAGCGCCAGGATTTCGACTATCGTTGCCGGACATGCGGAAATCGCCTGAATCATATGCTTCAGGCCTTCTTCAATTCTCTTGGCGATTTCGATTTCTTTTTCGCGGGTGAGCAATCCGACCGTGCCCATTTCACGCATGTACATGCGCACCGGGTCGGTGGTGCGGCCGAATTCCGAGTCCACCGTGGAAAGCGCGGCTTCAGCTTCTTCCACCGCATCTTCGTCCGCCGCCGCAGGGGCAACATCCGTCATGATCAGTGTTTCAGCATCTGGGGCGACATCGCACACCGAGATGCCCATCTCGTTGATCATGCTCACCACGCCTTCGATCTGCTCGACTTCGAGCATATCCGGCAGATGGTCGTTGATTTCCGCGTAGGTCAGGTAGCCGCGCTCCTTGCCCAGCACGATCAGGGCTTTCAGGCGCGTGCGCCGTGCCTCGAGATCAAGCAGCTGATCAACAGCCGGTTGTTCGACTACGACGGCCTGTTTCTTGTCCTGTTTTTTCTTGTCTTTAAGCTTTGCCATGTTCATATTCCTAAATTGCGTAAGGCCCAAAATGCGTTAATGGCCGCAGAAAAGCGGCGGATTATACCTGATTCCGGCAGGCTTTTCCTATCCTGATCTGATTTTTGCCAGTCTCATTAGATGGTTAACGTGAAACTCGCGTAGCGATTCGTTTGCCCTTTCTCCCGCGTGCGGGGAAAAGTTGGATAGGGGGAAACGGGCATGGCGAGCTTCATTATGGGTGTCATCTTTGCCATGCCCGTTAGCTACGCTGAAGCAGCTCCAGATATTGCCCGCGCTCTGCGTCGGTCAGGTTGGCCAAGCCGCCTTGTGCCAATTTCGCCTGCAGGGCTTGAAAGCTTTGCCGGCGCCGCCCCTGATGAATCTTGTTCAACAGCCCGGCAAACTCGGCAGCCACATCAAAGTTCTCGCCCCAGTGCAGCATGTCCGCCTCAGCCGTTGCCAGGGTCTTCTCATGTACCGTGCCCTGAAACAGCTGCATGAGCGCGGGGCTACTCAGCGCAAAATCGGCTTCGCGCAACACCGCCAGGACATCCGCAACCGCCCCGGCTTCTGCTCCTTCGCCGCACCAGCCAATGGAAACCTGCGTGCCCAAATCAGGTTGCGCAATCAGGCATTGCAGCAATAAGCGGTGGGTCGAAGGCGGAGTTCGTGCGGTTTTTTGAAAGCTGCGCTGGGCTGCACGCGCGACCGGTTTGACTTCATATAACGCTTCCAGTTCCGCCTGGCTGATGCCGGAAAGCGCCGCGACTTCCTTGCGCAGCAACAAGGCGGTAGCGGGGGCAACGATAGCGGTCAGCAATGGCTTGGCGCGTTGCAATAGTTGATTGCGTCCCTCCTGGCTGCGCAGATCCAGCTCCGCACTGACTTCGCGCAACAGGTAGGCGGATAACGGCATTGCTTCCCGCACGCGCTGCTCGAAAACATCCTTGCCGAATTCGCGGATGAAACTGTCGGGATCATGCTCGACCGGCAAAAACAGAAAGCTGATGCGCTTGCCGTCCTGCAAATAGGGCAGCGCGTTTTCCAGCGCACGCCATGCCGCGCGCTGGCCGGCCTTGTCGCCGTCAAAACTGAACACGATGTGCCCGGCAAGGCGCAATAATTTCTGCACGTGATACGGCGTGGTCGCCGTGCCCAGGGTCGCCACGGCATATTCCACGCCGTGCTGCGCCAGTGCCACCACGTCCATGTAACCTTCCACCACCAGCACCTGCTGCGCGGCGCGGATGGCTTTTTGCGCCTGGAACAGCCCGTACAGTTCGCGGCCTTTTTCGAACAGCGGCGTCTCCGGCGAATTCAGATATTTGGGCTCACCCTTGTCCAGCACGCGCCCGCCGAAGCCGATGACCTGGCCGCGCACATTGACGATGGGGAACATGATGCGGTCGCGGAAGCGGTCGTAGCGTTTTCCCTCATCAGACTCAATCACCAAGCCGGTTTCAACCAGAGTCGCATCCTGATAATCAGGGAACGCGGCGGCAAGGTTCTGCCATGCATCCGGTGCGTAACCGATGCCGAATTTTGCGGCAACCTCGCCGCTCAGTCCGCGCTGTTTCAGGTAATCGATCGCGCGCTGGGAAAGTTTGAGTTGCTCGCGGTAATAGCGCGTGGCGGTTTGCGTCACCTCATACAAGTCCGGCGCAACTTTTTGATATGCCTCGCCTGCGGCGGGGCGTTCGTTTGGAACCTCCAGACCGATGCTGCTCGCCAGATCTTCGATCGCCTCGACATAGCCGAATCCGGCGTGCTCCATGATAAAACCAATCGCCGTGCCATGCGCGCCGCAGCCGAAGCAATGATAAAACTGCTTGGTCTGGCTGACAGTAAACGAGGGGGATTTTTCGCTGTGGAACGGACAGCAGGCTACAAAATTCGCACCGGCCTTTTTGAGCGGCACATAGCGCTCAACCACGTCCACGATGTCGAGACGATTGAGCAGATCCTGAATGAAATTTTTTGGAATCACGCCAGCACCGCCCTTACATCAAGATCGATACTTTAAGAATTTCGTCATTCCGGCGAGAGCCGGAACGGCAAAGCCGGACTTATTTGGATAATTGCGCCTTGATCAGCGCGGACACCTTACCCATATCGGCGCGTCCGGCCAATTTGGGTTTGAGCACGCCCATCACCTTGCCCATGTCTTGCTGTCCAGTCGCGCCGGTTGCAACAATTGCATCGGCAACGGCGGCAGTGATTTCAGCTTCGCCAAGTTGTTGCGGCATATAGGCAGCCAAAACGCTCATCTCGAATTTTTCGACATCCGCCAAATCCTGACGGCCTGCCGCTTCATATTGGCTGATGGAATCGCGCCGCTGCTTGTTCATCTTTTCGATGATGGCAACCACATCCGCATCCGACAACTCGATGCGCTCATCCACCTCGCGCTGCTTGATGGCGGCGAGCAATAGGCGAATCGCCCCGAGGCGCGCCGTATCCTTGGCGCGCATCGCGGTTTTCATGTCGTCAGTGATTTGCTGCTTGAGGCTCATATCGAAACCAATCGTTGCGCCCAAGCCGGGCGCGATAGATTAGATTAATAGAGCTTGGGTGGGAGAACCTGGCTCATCAGACGCTTGTAGTGGCGCTTCACGGCGGCAGCCATCTTGCGCTTGCGCTCAGAGGTAGGCTTTTCGTAAAACTCGCGGGCGCGCAAATCGGTCAGCAGACCGGTTTTTTCCACGGAACGCTTGAAACGACGCATCGCGACTTCAAACGGCTCATTCTCTTTAACACGTACTGTTGTCATGTACAAACTGCTTTCTACTAAAAAATTGAGGGCGCGATTCTAGCAAAACACCTTGTGCGCCACAACCTGTATTTAATTAATCGTGATCCGGGCGAATTTACGCTTGCCGACCTGCGCCACGACCACCCTGCCGGCCTCGACCACAGCGGCCTTGTCGTTGACACGCTCGCCGTCCAACTTGACCGCGCCTTGCTGGATCATGCGCATTGCTTCGGATGTTCCCTCCACCAGCCCGGCCTGTTTGAGCAGTTGCGGCACGACGATGCGACCGCCAGGCGCTGCAACACTGACTTCCGGCATGTCATCCGGCAGCACGCCATGGCGGAAACGCGCTTCGAATTCCGCCAGCGCATTCACGGCGGCATTTTGCGAATGGAAGCGCGCCACGATTTCCTGCGCCAGCAACACCTTGATATCGCGCGGATTGCGGCCTTGCGCCACTTCTTCGCGCCAGCCGCCGATCTCATTCAGGCTGCGGAACGACAGCAATTCCAGATAGCGCCACATCAGATCATCGGAAATCGACATCAGCTTGCCAAACATATCCTGCGGCGTGTCGGTGATGCCGACGTAGTTGCCCAGCGACTTGGACATTTTGTTCACGCCGTCCAGGCCTTCCAGCAGCGGCATGGTGAGCACGCACTGCGCCGGTTGCCCGTAATGTTTCTGCAACTCGCGTCCCATCAGCAGGTTGAATTTCTGATCCGTGCCGCCCAGCTCGATGTCCGCCTTGAGCGCCACGGAATCAAAGCCTTGCACCAGCGGATAAATGAATTCGTGGATGGCGATCGGCTGGTTGCCCTTGTAGCGTTTTGAAAAATCGTCGCGCTCCAGCATCTGCGCCACGGTGTGCGTGGCCGCCAGCTTGATCAAGTCAACCGCACTGAATTTATCCATCCAGGTGGAGTTGAACACGATCTCGGTCTTTTCCGGGTCGAGTACCTTGAACACCTGGTCACGGTAGGACTGGGCATTCCCCAGCACTTGCTCGCGCGACAGCGGCGGACGGGTAGCGTTTTTGCCGCTGGGGTCGCCGATCATGCCGGTAAAGTCGCCGATCAGGAACAGCGCGTGATGCCCCAAATCCTGCAACTGGCGCATTTTGTTGAGCAGCACGGTGTGACCAAGATGCAAATCCGGCGCAGTCGGGTCGAAGCCAGCCTTCACGCGCAGCGGTCGGCCCAGCGTAAGCTTGTGTTTCAGCTCGTCTTCGATCAGCAATTCGTGGGCGCCGCGCTTGATTTGCGCCAGCGCGTCTGTTTGTGTATTTTTTGGGTGTGTCATTTCAATCATATTCACTGTCAATTCAACTACAGATACAGAAAGATGGAAGAAATGCCGCTCATTCTCGCACTTCAACCATTCATCGGTCGCGTTTTGCCACTCGGTTTTGATACCCACCGCCCGTCAGCCCGATTTTGAGGGGGTGCCTGTTTCTGGTAAAGTGCATATCAACAATATACGCAACACGTTGCTAATATTAAACAAAGCAACCCAAGGAGGCGCGAATGTTAACCCAAAACCTGTTCAGCCAAGAACGCAAAATCACAGAAAGCAGAAAAAAACTGCGCTGGTTCGTCGCACTGTCCACGCTGCCTTTGTTGGGCGTGGTCACTGCTTTTGGTCTGGTGCCGCAAAACGAGTTTGATTTGACCCCGTTCAAGGCTGCCATCGATGAAATCGCTTTGCCTGAAGTCGCCGAGAAAAAAACCGCTGCCGCCAGCTTCTGGCGCAGCGAGCGCGTGCAACGCGGCGACACCGTGGTTGAACTGGTGCGCCGCCTGAATATTGAAGATGCGGCTGCCAGTGACTATTTGCGCAAAGCCGCCGAAGCCGGGTCTTTCCGAAAATTAGCCGTCGGCAAGGAAGTGCATGCCGAGACCAATGCTGTTGGCGGACTCATCTCCCTGCGCTATCTTGGCGACAACACCACTCAGGTCATAATCGAAAAACAGGGCGATGATTTTACATCACGCACCCTGCCGGCACCGCTGGAAAAACGCCTGTTTGTGCGCACCGGCGAAATCCAAACCAACTTGTATTCCGCCACTGATGCGGCGGGCATGCCTGATGCTGCCGCCGACAAATTGAATGAGCTTTTCAGTGGCGACATCGACTTCCACCATGATTTGCGCAAAGGCGACAAATTCACCGTGGTATATGAAATGATATACAGCAACGGTGCGCTGCTAAGTGCGGGTCGCATCCAGGCGGCTGAGTTCATCAACCAGGGCCGTGCTTACCGTGCCGTATATTTCCAGAAGGATGAGCAGCATGGCGATTACTACACACCGGAAGGCAAGAGCGTACGCAAAGCCTTCTTGCGTTCACCGATCGAGTATTCGCGCGTAAGCTCCGGTTTCACCAACTCGCGCTTTCACCCGGTTCTGAACATATGGCGCGCACATAGAGGGGTGGATTTCGCCGCACCGATCGGCACCAAAGTAAAAGCGACTGCTGATGGCGTAGTCGCTTCAGTCGGCAGAGAAAATGGCTATGGCAACGTCATCAAAATAAACCATCAAGGCCGGTACTCCACTGTATATGGGCACTTGTCGCGCTATGCCAAAGACCTGCACCGGGGGCAACGCGTGGCGCAGGGCGAGGTGATAGGGTATGTCGGCATGACAGGCTTGGCCAGCGGCCCGCATCTGCACTATGAATTTAAAGTGGACGGTCAACAGCACAACCCGATGCGCGTTGCCTTGCCGGATGCGAAACCTGTCGATAATGCGGACAGAGTCGCGTTTCAATCCGTGGCGGACGATTTGGTTGCGCGCTTGAACCTGTTGCGCAATACCAATCTCGCCAAACTCGACTAACGGGCATGGCAAAATTCCATTCCTGATAATGAAACCCGCCATGCCCGTTTCCCTCACCCCGCCCTCTGATGGAACCACTAGCCATTCGGCTAGACCATCAAAAAACGGTAGCCAAGCCGCTGGTTATCCCGCAAGCGGTAGAGGGGGACGCGGCCTCGCTACGCGAGTATCACATTAACCATCACGTGCAGCATCCGCAGGAACTGTATATAGGCCTGATGTCCGGTACCAGCCTGGACGGCATCGACGCTGCCCTTGTCGATTTAGGCCAACCAAAACCCGTACAACTCGCAAAGCATTATCTGCCCTTTGACGATGCGCTGAGAAACGCCCTGCTGTCGTTGCACCAGCCCAGCCACAATGAACTGCATCAGGCGCAACTCGTTGGCAATCAATTGGCTCGGCTCTATGCCGCAGCAGTCAACGCGCTGTTAACCAAAGCCGGGCTGCATAACAATTTCCCTCTACCGCTTGATGTAACTACTAGCCATTCGACCAGGCTGCCAAATGCCGGCAGCCAAGTCGCTGGTTATGCGGGAGAGGGGTTGGGGGAGAGGGTAATCAAAGCCATCGGCTGTCACGGACAAACCATCCGCCACTGCCCCGAACACGGCTATACGCTGCAAATCGGCAACGCCGCACTGCTCGCCGAATTGACCGGCATCACCGTGGTCAGCGATTTCCGCAGCCGCGACATCGCTGCCGGAGGGCAAGGCGCGCCGCTGGTTCCAGCGTTTCATGACAAAGTGATGCGCCACCCCGCTATCCACCGCGTCATTGTCAACATTGGCGGCATCAGCAATCTGACCAGCCTGCCGCCGAATGCCACCACCTCCGGCTTCGACTGCGGCCCCGGCAACTTGCTGATGGACGCATGGTGCATGCAACACCTCGGCAAACCCTACGACGACAACGGCGCATGGGCGGCATCTGGGAAGGTACTGCCCGCACTGCTGGAAAAAATGCTCAACGAACCGTTCTTCTCCCAGCCTCCACCCAGGAGCAGTGGACGCGACCTGTTTAATTTGTCATGGCTGCAAGACAAACTGAAAGGCAATGAAGCGGCTGAGGATGTGCAAGCCACCCTGCTGGAGCTGACCAGTCGCGCCATCACGCAATCAATTCAGCAACACTGCCCCGGCGCAAAAGAAGTATATCTATGCGGCGGCGGCGCGCATAACCAGACCCTGCACAACCGCCTCGCTGCCTTGTTGCCAGACTGTAGCGTGCGAACCACCGACGCCCTCGGCGTGGATGGCGAATATCTGGAGGCCACCGCATTCGCATGGCTGGCACAACAAAACCTGCAAGGCGAACCCGCCAACCTGCCGCTGGTCACCGGCGCAAAGCATCCCTGTATACTGGGCGCGGTTTATCGCCATTCGTAGCCTGCACACTTCCCTTTTGCGGATGAACACACCATGAAAGTTTTCTCTATCCCTTTGCTTGCTGTTTTGTTGCTGGCATCGCCGGCTGCAGTGCTGTCGGACGAATTCAAGGCAGCCGATCCCAAAGTCACCGAACCAGCCATCAGCGCTTCGACAACGGCGGAACCGACGGACCTCGTCATCAGCGCGGTCGGCGACATCATGCTGGATGGCACGGCACGTCCGGTAATGGCTGAGCAGGGCTACGACTACCCATTCGTAAAAATGCTCCCGTATTTCAACGGCGCACAAATCGTCTTTGGCAATGTGGAAGGCCCCCTCACAAATCGGGGAACGCCCGAGCAGGACAAAACTTATGTGTTCCGCTCTCCACCAGCCACGGTTAGTGCCGCGCTCAGGACAGCCGGTTTTAATGTGGTGTCGCTCGCCAACAATCACACCCTCGATTACGGCACAGAGGGCTTAATCCAGACCATTGAGACGCTGGACTCGGCTGGCATCCAGCATGCCGGCGCCGGCGCCGACCTGATGACGGCGCGCCAACCGGCACTGATCCAGGCTAACGGCCTGAAGGTCGCAATACTCGCCTATTCAATGACCTTGCCGGAGAGTTTTTTTGCTGGCGCAAACAAGGCGGGTACCGCCTTTGGCCATGAGGAGCATGTGCGCGCCGATATCATGGCCGCGCGCGAACAGGCAGATATCGTACTGGTATCGTTCCATTGGGGGCAGGAAGGCAAGACCATACTGCGCGACTACCAGACTCGCCTTGGTCATGTCGCCATTGATGCAGGTGCCAGCGCCGTCATCGGACATCACCCGCACATCCTGCAAGGCATCGAACAGTACAAGGACGGCATCATTCTCTACAGTCTCGGCAACTTCACCTTCGGTTCTTACAGTATGAATTCCGCGCGCAGCGCCGTAGCCCAGCTGCGTTTTCGCAATGCCCGTCTTCAGAGTGTGCGATTGTTTCCCATCAACGTGAACAACTTCGAGGTGCAGTTCCAGCCCCAGCCCCTGACTGGAACGGCGGCTGATGCCGTGATTGACGAGCTGCGCACGCTATCGGCGGCGCTCAACACCCGGGTACACAACGACAACGGCACCGGCGTGGTGACTCTGGGGGAGACCGTGCCGGTGCCGTAAATCATGCAGGAAAAAGAGAGGCGACTTCCGCCGAATGAGAGGTGTATTCGCTACGCCGCGTCAATTTTCACGCAGCCTTTATGATGCGCAGAAAATAACCCGCTTTGAATACCCCAACGCCAACCAAACCCGGTTAAGCCGAGAACGATGACCCGCAACCACAAGTAGTCGCCGCATTTGGGTTCCTGATGATGAACTGAGAACCCTCCAGGCCGTCCTGATAGTCGATTTCCGCGCCTGCCAAATACTGGAAGCTCATCGGATCGATCAGCAGCTGTACGCCATTTTTGTTCAGTACGGTGTCGTCTTCGTTTGCAACTTCGTCAAAAGTGAAGCCGTATTGAAAACCGGAACAACCTCCTCCGCTGACAAATACGCGAAGCTTGAGGTCAGCGTTGCCTTCTTCCTCGATCAATTGTTTTACTTTGTTGGCCGCATTGTCAGTAAACAGCAACGGGTCTTGCGTTTCAGCTACCTGCGCTTCAGTAATTGCATTCACTTTGATCTCCTAGATAAATTATTCGCCACTGCCAGCCTTAAACGCCACGACCTTATCATCTGCTTCAGGTTTGCCGTGTATCAGCCGTCCTTCAATGATCGCGCCCAGCTGGATTTGCATGGTTTTGTAGTGGATATCTCCTGTGACCTTGGCTTTGCCTTGTAGTTCCAGATATTCGCTGGCTGATACCGATCCGTTGATCGTGCCATTGATTACCAGGTGGGTAACGCTGACTTCGCCATTCACCCGCGCGTGTTCACTCAACACCAATGTGCTCGGTTTGCCCGGCGTGGCAATGACATTGCCATTCACCTGCCCGTCAATACGCAATCCGCCGCTGAAATTTAGGTCTCCTCCAATGGTCGCATTCGCACCAATCAGCGAATCAATCTGGGTTTGTGGCTTACTGTGTGTTTTTCCGAACATTATTTACTCCTTGGCTTATGAGGGGCTCACACTCTGCCGCACCTTTGGCTCGGTCACCCCTTTTTCGAATATGCGCACTTGCACGTTTTCCAACTGAGCTTCGGGCGGCAACTGAATGCGTTGCTCGACGCGCTGATAATACCTGAAATTGAGCTGAAATTGGTCATTCCCGGATACGTCTTGCGTGAATACCTGGGTGGCGCTCTGCCCATTTTCCACTATCGTTGCGACCAATTGATAGCTGCCATTAAACTGCTTGATGCGCTGCCCGCCTCTCACCAGCAACATGCGCAGATTGTATTCGCCAGGCATCTTATCCCGATCCAGCCTCAAACGATGCACTCCCAGTTCGCCTTCTTTACTGCCCGTTGCGGTAAGATCCTGAAAAAATACCAGATCTTCTTGAAGACGGTCGTTTTCATCCGTCAGGTTTTTCAGCTGTTTCGCAACTTCCTGATTACTGGACTGCTCAATTTGAATTTGCCGTTCAAATTGCGCAACTTGATTTGTCAGTTGCACATTTGTTTCACTCAGTTTGGCGACCTGTTCGCGCAGCCTGGTCATTTCCTGCTCAGCTTTGCCGCGATGAAAACCGGCAAACTCCAACCCGCTGTCATATGCCCACCAGGCCAATCCGATTGCAGCCAGCACGAATGGCAACATCATGCTCCAGCGCAAATACCAGGGGTGTTGGGGCCGCACCTGCATCTGCGGCGCGGATATGCTGAATCTGCGTTCTACCCCGCGCCACATATCAGGGCAACAAAGGAACGTTATTCAAGGCGGTGGCTTCGGGCAGTTCAAACATGATGTTCATGTTTTGCACCGCCTGGCCTGCCGCGCCTTTGACCAGGTTATCGATCACCGACAACACCACCACGGTGTCGCCGCCCTGCGGTCTGTGCACCGCGATGCGGCAACGGTTCGCACCGCGCACCGAGCGCGTCTCGGGATGGCTGCCGGCAGGCATCACGTCCACGAAAGGCTCGCCGGCATAACGCTGTTCGAACAGCGCCTGCAAATCCACTTCACGCGTCAGCCTGCCATACAGCGTGGCATGAATGCCGCGGATCATCGGGGTAAGGTGCGGCACGAAGGTCAGCGCGACTTCTTTGCCGGTCACGCGCGCCAGGCCCTGTTTGATTTCCGGCAAATGCCGGTGTCCGCCCACCCCGTAAGCCTTGAAATTGTCCGCAGCTTCGGAATATAAAAATGCCATTTCCGCCTTGCGCCCCGCGCCGGATACACCAGACTTGGCATCGGCAATCAGGCTGCCCGTCTCGATCACGCCCGCCTCCAGCAGCGGGATAAAGCCCAATTGCACCGCCGTCGGATAACAACCGGGATTGGCGACCAGCCGGGCTGATTTGATCTGCGCGCGGTTTACTTCCGGCAAGCCGTACACTGCCTCGGCTACCAGGTCCGGGCAGGCGTGCGCCATGCCATACCATTTTTCCCAGGAGGCGATGTCCTGCAAACGAAAGTCCGCAGCCAGATCGATCACTTTCACGCCCGCATCCAGCAAAGCCCGCACTTGCTGCATGGCGATACCGTTCGGGGTGGCGAAAAACACCAGATCGCATTTTTCAAGATGTGCCTGGTCAGGATGGGTGAACGGCAAATCCACATAACCGCGCAAGCTGGGAAACATTTGGCTGACCAGCATACCGGCATCGGCACGCGAAGTGATCACTTGCAAGGAAACCTGCGGATGTGCCGCCAGCAGGCGCAGCAATTCGACTCCGGTGTAGCCTGTGCCGCCAACTATGCCAACTTTAATCATCATCGCTTCCATAAATAACGCTGCGCATTCTACAACAAAAACCTAATGCAAAAGCCGCCCGAAGGCGGCTTTGCGATATGTCCGACCAGCCCTTCATCAGGCTCCGGACAGGTTTTAACGCTTGGAGAACTGCTTGCGGCGGCGCGCCTTGCGCAGACCGACTTTTTTACGTTCGACTTCACGCGCATCGCGGGTAACCAGACCGGCTTGCTTCAACACCGCCTTGAAGGAAGCATCGTAATCAATCAGTGCACGGGTGATGCCATGACGCACCGCACCGGCCTGACCGGATTCGCCGCCACCGGTGACGTTCACCATGATGTCAAACTTGCCCAGGGTATCGGTCAGCGTCAGCGGCTGGCGCACAACCATGCGGCCGGTTTCACGGGAAAAGAACACATCAACCGGCTTGTCGTTCACCACGATATCGCCCTTGCCTGCCTTCATAAATACACGAGCCACCGCACTTTTGCGACGACCGGTACCGTAGTTATAACTTACGCTCATGATTGGTTATGCCTTCAACAAATTAACGGGTTTAGGTTGCTGCGCCTCATGCGGATGCGTCGCACCTGCATACACCTTCATCTTGCGCAACATTGCATAGCCCAGCGGGCCTTTTGGCAACATACCCTTGACTGCTTTTTCCAAAACGCGGCTCGGATGACGCGCCTGCAACTTGGCAAAGTTGGTGGTGTACAAACCACCCGGGTAAGTCGTATGGCGATGGTACAACTTGGCTTCCGCCTTGTTGCCGGTCACGCGCAGCTTGTCTGCATTGACTACCACGACGAAATCGCCGGTGTCCACGTGCGGCGTGTATATCGCCTTGTGCTTGCCGCGCAAACGCGAAGCAATCTGCGCTGCCAAACGACCCAGCACCTGATCTGCTGCGTCAACCAGAAGCCAGTCGTGCTGGACTTCCTCGGCTTTAGCGGAAAATGTTTTCATAGCCACAATTCCTAAAAATTCAATAAGTAAACCTCGAAGGGCGCGCATTCTATTGCAGCCCGCCTGTCACTGTCAAACGCTATTTGACCTCGGGACTGGCACCCTTCCCGTCGCCCCCCCTACAGCAACCGTAAGGAAATATATGAAAGCATGTAAGATTATGTCCGTTCCGGCAATTATATCTATCCATATGTCCTGGTTCATCACCAATCTCATCGCCTCATTCCTGCTGCCGCCGCTGAGCTTATTGCTCGTACTCGGGCTGGGCATTTTCCTGCTCTACCGCCGCCGCAAGCTTGCCAAGACGCTAATACTCTCCGCATTCTGCTTGCTCTGGATCGCTTCCACACCCTATTTTGCCGAGGGTGCGCTGCATATGCTGGAGGCGCAAACCAGTCCTTTGGATGGCAGCCGCCCCAATGGCCAACCCCAAACCGCCGATGCCATCGTAATCCTTGGTGGAGGAACGTATTTCCGTGCGCCGGAATTTGCGGGACAAGACACCATCAACGAGCAAACCTTGTTTCGCTTGCGCTATGGCGCAAAACTGCAACGCGAGACCGGCAAACCAATACTGGTGACCGGCGGCAAACCGCTCGGCAACAGCGTTTCAGAAGCACAGCAAATGCGTTCCTCGCTTGAACAGGACTTCCGCGTACCGGTGCGCTGGATTGAAGATGCTTCGGATAACACCTTCGAAAATGCGCGCTACTCATTCCAGATATTGCAAAAGGCCAGCATCAAAAGAATCTATCTCGTCACCCACGCCTGGCACATGCCGCGCGCCGCCGGGGTATTCCGCCGTGCCGGATTCGAGGTGGTTGAAGCGCCCACCGCCTTCACCACGCGCTATCAGACCGACCTGTTCGCATTCCTGCCGCGTGCCGATTCCCTGATGGACAGTAAAATTTTTGTACACGAAGTTATCGGATTGCTCTTCTATCGGGTAAAGTCAGCCATCTCCAATAGTTAACAAGCAGAAGGATCAACATGAAAGCTCGCGTCAAATGGGTGGAACAGGCCTCTTTTCTGGGGGAAACCGAAAGCAACCACGCTGTATTGATGGACGGCCCGCCCACGGCAGGCGGCCGCAACCTCGGCCCGCGACCGATGGAAATGCTGCTGCTCGGCGCAGGCGGATGCACCAGCTTCGACGTGGTCAGCATCCTGAAGAAAAGCCGCCAGGCGATTACCGATTGCTATGTGGAACTGGAAGCGGAACGCGCCGAAACCGACCCCAAGGTGTTCACCAAAATCCACATGCACTTTGTCGTCACGGGCAAGGACGTCAAACCGGAGGCCGTCGAAAAAGCCATCAAACTATCGGCGGAGAAATACTGCTCGGCATCCATCATGCTCGGGCAGACTGCCGCGATTACCCATGATTTTGAAGTGATTCAGGAATAGTATCCCGGCAAGAAAGAAAACACTTTCGCCAGCTCCACCCCCGGATCGCCCGCGCGCATGAACGCCTCCCCGACCAGAAATGCATACACCCGGTGGCCGCGCATCAGTTCCACGTCTTCTGCCTTGAGGATGCCGCTTTCGGTGACGACGATGCGCCCGGACGGAATTCGCGGCAGCAACTCCAGCGTGGTTTGCAGGCTCACTTCGAAGGTGCGCAGGTTGCGGTTGTTCACGCCTATCAGCGGCGTGGCCAGTTGCAGCGCGGCATCCAGTTCCTCGCCGTTGTGCACCTCCACCAGCACCGCCATGCCGAGGCTGTGCGCCAGCGACTCGAATGCACGCATTTGCGCCACATCCAACTCGGCGGCAATCAGCAGGATCGCATCCGCACCCATCGCGCGCGCCTCATAGATCTGGTATTCGTCCACGATGAAATCCTTGCGCAGCACCGGCAGGGTACAGGCGGCGCGCGCCTGTTTCAGGTATTCCGCGCTACCCTGAAAGAACTGTTCGTCAGTCAACACCGACAGACACGCGGCACCGTGTTGCGCGTAGCTGGCTGCGATTTCGGCGGGGCGAAAATCGGCGCGCAACACGCCTTTGCTCGGGCTGGCTTTCTTGATTTCCGCAATCACGGCTGATTGTCCGGCGGCAATTTTGGCGCGGATCGCCCCGACAAAATCACGGGTAGGTGCGGCTTGTGCCGCTTCGGCCCGGATAGCTGCAAGCGGCTTGATGGCTTGTGCGGCGGCTATTTCCTGCGCTTTGACGGCGAGGATTTTTTTCAGGATGTCGGACATTTTTTCGTCATTCCCGCGCAGGCGGGAATCCAGTAGTTTAATAAAACCCACGCAGTGGGACGACAGCTTGGTCTTGTCTGCTGCGCAGGCCGGCTAAACCCGCTGGATTCCCGCCTGCGCGGGAATGACAAAACATTTAGGGCGCATTTTACCATCCCGCTTGCGGTAAAATGGGTTCGCCAACCTAACGGTTCTATGACGAGTGAAGCACGATGGAAGATATCAAGACATACATGAAGCAAATCGGCCAGCAGGCGCGCGCTGCTTCGCGCGTCATGGCGCAGGCCGATACTGCCACGAAAAATCGCGCGCTGACGGAAATTGCCGCCGCACTGCAAAGCCAGTCCGCGCAACTGCTGGCTGAAAATGCCAAGGATGTCGCGGCAGCGCGTGCCGGCGGATTGGATGATGCATCGGTGGATAGGCTCACCCTGACCGAAAAATCCGTGCGCACGATGGCCGAGGGCTTGCTGCAGATTGCGCAACTGCCCGACCTGATTGGCGCGATCAGCGACCTGAGCTTTCGCCCGTCCGGCATCCAGGTTGGCAGGATGCGCGTACCGCTCGGCGTGATCGGCATCATCTACGAGTCGCGCCCCAATGTGACGGCAGACGCCGCCGGGCTGTGCCTGAAATCCGGCAATGCGGCGATTTTGCGCGGCGGCTCGGAAGCGATTCATTCCAACCATGCCATCGCCGCCTGCGTCCACGCCGGGCTGCGCGCCGCCGGGTTGCCCGAAACCGCCGTGCAGGTCATTGCCACCACGGATCGCGCGGCGGTAGGTGAACTGATCACGATGAAGGATTATGTGGACGTGATCGTGCCGCGCGGCGGCAAGAGCCTGATCGCGAGGATTTCCGACGAAGCAAAAATTCCGGTCATCAAACACCTGGACGGCATCTGCCATGTGTATATCGACGACGAAGCCAATCTCGACAAGGCGATACGCATTGCGGACAACGCCAAGACGCACCGCTACGGTGTGTGCAACGCGATGGAAACGCTACTGGTTGCGCAAAGCGTGGCTGCGGCTGTGCTGCCAAAACTGTGCAAAATTTACCTGGACAAGGGCGTGGATCTGCGCGGTGATGATGCGGCGCGCGCGCTGGTGCCGCAAATGAAAGCGGCCACCGAGGAAGACTGGCGCACCGAATATCTTGCGCCGATTTTAAGCGTGCGCGTAGTCGCCGGGCTGGATGCCGCGATTGAACACATCAACACCTACAGTTCGCAGCACACCGACAGCATCGTGACCGAGAACTACAGCAAGGCGATGCGCTTTTTGCGCGAGGTGGATTCCAGCTCGGTGATGGTGAATGCATCGACGCGCTTTGCCGATGGCTTCGAGTATGGTTTGGGCGCGGAGATCGGCATCTCCACCGACAAAATACATGCGCGTGGCCCGGTTGGCCTGGAAGGGCTGACCTCGCAGAAATTTATTGTGCTGGGCAGCGGGCAGATCAGGGTTTAACTAACCCTGAGCTTCGTCATTCAACCAAAAAATTTAATCCACGAAAAGCACGAAAGCCACGAAAAAATCAAAAGGTTGCAGGTGTGTACCATCTCACCCATTAGGTGCAGCCACAAATCGTGATATCTAGTGGAATATTTTCGTGTATTTCGTGGACAACTTTTTCCAGGTTCAATTTTAAAGAGGTATAACCATGAGCCAAACCATCGCAATCAAGGTACCGGACATCGGCAATTTTAAAGATATCCCTGTCATCGAAGTGCTGGTCAAAGCCGGGGACACTGTGACAGCAGAGCAATCGCTGATCACGCTGGAAACCGACAAGGCCACCATGGATGTGCCCGCGCCGGTTGCAGGCGTGGTGAAAGAGCTGAAGGTAAAGGTAGGCGACAAGGTAAGCGCAGGCAATGTGATTCTGATGCTGGAAAGCGCTGCTGCGCCTGCCCATAAAGCCACCGCAGTCCAGCCCGCCGCGCCTGCACCAAAAGCAGCCGCTTCTCAGGAAATTCACATCCCGGTAAACATCATCAAGGGCGACATTCATGCTGAAGTTGTAGTTCTGGGAGCCGGCCCCGGCGGCTACACCGCCGCATTCCGCGCGGCCGATCTGGGCAAGCAGGTGGTACTACTCGAAAAATACGCCGCGCTGGGCGGCGTGTGCCTGAATGTCGGCTGCATTCCGTCCAAGGCGTTGCTGCATGTCGCCAAGGTCATCAACGAAGCGGGCGAGGTATCGCATCATGGCGTAACATTCGGCAAACCGAATATCGATATCGACAAAATTCGCAGCTGGAAGGAAAGCGTCATCGGCAAACTCACCGGTGGCCTCGCCGGACTGGCGAAGCAACGCAAGGTGCAGGTGGTGCAAGGCACTGCGAAATTCACCTCGCCCAACAGCCTCAGCGTGGAAACCAAAGACGGCAGCAAGACCATCACCTTCGATACCGCCATCATCGCGGCAGGCTCCAGCGTGTCGCGCATCCCCGGCTTCCCCTATGACGATCCGCGCATTATCGATTCCACCGGTGCACTGGCGCTACAGGATATGCCGAAGCGCATGCTGATCATCGGCGGGGGCATCATCGGGCTGGAAATGGCCACAGTGTATGACGCGCTCGGTTCAAAAATCAGCGTGGTGGAACTGGCTGACGGCCTGATCCCCGGCGCGGATCGCGACATGGTGCGCCCGTTGCACAAGCGCATCGAGAACCGCTACGAAGCGATTTACCTGAAGACCAAGGTCAACAAAATCGAAGCCACGAAACAAGGCCTGAAGGTCCACTTCGAGGGCGAACAGGCTCCCGAGCCGCAACTGTATGACCGCGTACTGATGGCCGTGGGCCGCCGTCCCAACGGGAGAGATATCGGCGCGGAAGCGGCAGGCGTAACGATCAACGAGCGCGGCTTCATCCCGGTCGACAAGCAGATGCGCACCAACGTGCCGCACATTTTTGCGATCGGCGACATCGTCGGCGACCCGATGCTGGCGCACAAGGCAGTGCATGAAGGCAAGGTGGCCGCTGAAGTCATCGCCGGGCACAAGGCTTTCTTCGAGCCGCTGACCATTCCGTCTGTGGCTTACACCGACCCCGAAATTGCCTGGATGGGCCTGACCGAAACGCAAGCCAAGGCACAAGGCATAGCCTACGAGAAAGCCAACTTTCCGTGGGCAGCCTCGGGGCGTGCCTTGTCCATCGGTCGCGAAGAAGGTGCAACCAAGCTGCTGCTCGACCCGAAAACCCGCCGCATTCTCGGTGCGGGTATCGTCGGCGTGAATGCAGGCGAACTGATTGCGGAAGCGGTGCTGGCGCTGGAAATGGGCGCGGACATGGAAGACATCGGCCTGACGATCCACCCGCACCCGACGCTGTCGGAAACGCTGGGTTTCGCGGCAGAAATGGCGGAAGGGACGATCACCGATCTGCTGGCTCCGAAGAAAAAACATTGATGTTCGCACTCCCCTCGCCCACTTGTGGGAGAGGGGCTAGGGGAGAGGGAACTTGTGCAGAGCCGTAGCCTGGATGAAACGAAGTGGAATCCGGGAGCATTCCCGGATTGCGCCTGCGGCTCCATCCAGGCTACGTTGCTAACCAATGACCCCGTCATTCCCGCCCCCAACAGCCCCATTCGGGGCAGGCTGCGGCGTGAATGACCGTTACCAAGGTGTTTGCATGACCGAAACCGCCAGCCTCTACTCCCTCTTCATCAGCAGTTTCCTCGCCGCGACGCTGCTGCCCGGCGGCTCGGAAGCCGTGTTGTTCGGCGTGCTCACAGCCTACCCGGAAACATTCTGGAACGCACTGATCATCGCCAGCGCCGGCAACACCCTGGGCGGCATGGCGAGCTTTGGGATGGGCTGGCTGCTGCCGCAAACCCAGCAACTCAAGCATGTTGAAAAAGTGCGCCACTACGGCACACCCGCGCTGCTGCTCGCTTGGGTTCCGCTGATCGGCGACGCGCTGTGTCTTGCCGCTGGGTGGCTGCGCCTCAACCCGTGGCAGGCTGCGTTATACATGGCAATCGGAAAATTCGCGCGCTACTGGGTGATTGCGAACGCAATCGTCTGACCTGTCACCCTGAAAACCTTGATTGATCCACGAAAAGCACGAAAGGCACGAAATAATTCAATCAACTGCTTGGAAGCCGCAATTACCCATTGGCCAACGATTCAAGCATGGCTTTGTTGAATATGTTGCGAACTTCCACATTGCCGCGAGATGTCTGTTTATCCCGTTTCGTGCTTTTCGTGGACAAGCCTTTTCCAAACTTATTTATCTAACCTTGCCGCCCATCGGCTCGATGAACAGTTCCGGCCCGAGCATCGGCTTCAGGTTTCGCGGCTGGCTGGGGTGCAGCGGAAAATCTTTCCTGATGGCTTCCAGTTGCTGCTGGTTGGCGCCGAAGTAGCGTGTTGCCTGAATTACCCTGGGCACGTTTTTCAGGAGATGCCAGATACTCCAGCGATGTTCCCATATGCGTTTGGCGAAACGGCGCCGGTACGGCTTGCTGTCGTAGAACCGGTGTATGTGCCAGTTGTACAGTGCGTCCATTTCTTCACGCGATGAGAACCCCTTGGGCAGAAAGACGAAGTTGAGACAGTTCATCAGCCGCCAGTCTTCGTGAAAATCACCGGATTCGCCGCTGACGCATTCGTTCCAGATCGGTGCGCCATACAGCGGGCTGAACTTGGTCATGTTCATTTCATCGAGATCGAGCGAGAGGATGAAGTCGCTGGTGGTTTTCACAGTCTGCGGCGTTTCGCCCGGCAGGCCGAAAATGAACAACCCCTTGGCGCGCAATCCGGCGGCATGGATGCTTGCAACGGTTTCGCGCACCGCTTCCAGCGTCACGCCGGCCTTGTGGCGTTCCATCATTTCCGGGTCGGCAGACTCGACGCCCATCGAGACCATCAGCGCCCCGGCCTGCTTCAACATGCGCAGCATCTCGTCCGAGGTATGGCCGGTGCGGATCGCGCAATTGAATTGCATTCCCAGGGGTTTTTCGATCAGCAGCGTGCACAGCTCGGTGACGCGTTTCTTCTGGGCGGTGAACAGATCATCGTAAAAGTTGATGTGATACACCCCGAAGTTGTCGCGCAGATGCTTCATGTGCTTGTAGATGTAGGCCGCCGAATTGATCTTGTACAGGCGCTCGAACACGGTGCGGTCGCAGAATGAGCAGGTGAAGGGGCAACCCCGCGAGGTGATCATCGTCGCGCCCCAGCGCTTCGCATACGAGAACAGCGGCAAGTGATAGCCTTCCGGGAAGCCGGCAAGTTTTTCGTAAGCGGGGAACGGCAAATCGTCAAGATTGACGATGCGCGCACGGCGCGGATTGGTGACGATGCGATCCCCGTCGCGGTAGACCAGATTGGAAATATCGCACAGCGCCTTGCCTTCGGCCATGTCGAGCAACATGCCCTCTCCTTCGCCGATGCACAGGTAATCAATCTCCGGGAAATGTTCGAGCAAGGGTGCGCCGAGGGACGAGGCGTGAACATTGCCGAATACCACCTTGATATCGGGCTGTTTCCGCTTGATGGCACGGGTGATCTCGATCGCGTCCATGAATGCCGAAGTGGTCGCGGAAAAGCCCACTATTTCCGGCCTGGTGGCCAATATGATATCCGCGTTGGCTTCGATGCCGGGCGGGGCGCATGGGCCAAGGCAATCGTGAACCGCGGTGGGGTGCCCGTGTTTTTCAAGCCAGGCGGCAAGGGTGAGTATGCCGATCGGCATCATGCGGTTCGCCAATACCGAGAAGTCCGGCTGGCCGGGAACAAAATTGAATCCTGCAGGGTGAACCAGAGTTATGCGCATCGCTTATTTCACAAGGTTATTTCGGGATTGATCGTGGCGTAGCGGTAGCCGCCGTTTCCTGTACCGGGATGAGCTTGCTGTCCTTCAAGAATATATATTGCCTGCCACCGAATGCGCGGAGCCGTATGTTATTACAAACAAGCACCTTGTTCAGAGCAGCTACACCGCATCCTCTAAAGTCATTTCCAGCTCCAGCCAGCTTTCTTCCAGCTGCGCAACTTTGCCCGCCAGGCTCTGGCGTTGGGCGTTCAAACGGCTGATTTTGTCACCGGCACTGTCGGCATAAGTGGCCGGATCGCCCAGCTGGCGGTCGATTTCGGCCAGTTCCGCTTGCGCTTTGGCCAGCTCGGCTTCGAGCCTGGTCTGCTTCGACAGCAGGGCTTTTTTCTTCGGCTTGGGCGCAGCTTCCTGGCGTGGTTTTTCCGGCTGAACCTGAACCGTCTCGCGCGGGCGGCGTGCCTCGATCCAGCTCTTGTAGTCTTCCAGGTCGCCGTCGAACAGTGTCGCCTGTCCATCGGCCACCAGCCACAATTCGTCGGCCACGGCGCGAATTAAACTCCGGTCATGCGAGACCAGCACCACCGCGCCGGTGTATTCCTCCAGCGCGATGGTGAGGGCATCGCGCATGTCCAGATCGAGGTGGTTGGTGGGCTCATCGAGCAGCAGCAGATGGGGCTTTTGCCAAGCCAGCAACGCGAGCGCCAGGCGGCTTTTTTCGCCGCCTGAAAAACTTTCTACCGGGCGGTCTTCGCTGCTTGCGCCCAGACCGAAACGCCCGAGGAAAGTGCGCAGCGCCAGAGTGGTTTCCTTCGGCGCCAATCGCTCCATGTGTTGCAGCGGTGTGGCCGCACTGTCGAGATTTTCCAGTTGATGCTGGGCGAAGTAGCCGATACGGATGTCCGGGGTGATTTCCAGTTTTCCCGAGGTGGGCTGAAGCTCGCCGACCAGCAGCTTGATCAGCGTGGACTTGCCGGCGCCATTCGGCCCGAGCAGTGCGATGCGCGCGCCTGCACGCAGCACCAGATCGACGTTCTGGAACAGCTTCCGATTATGAGATTCGCGTAGCGATTCGCTTGCTCTTTCTCCCGCTTGCGGGGGAAAGTTGGATAGGGGGAAGCGGGCTTGCCCGCTTTCGCCATAAGCAAAACCCATTTTTTCGGCGCGCAGCAACAGGTCGGGGCTGCGTTCCGGCGCCTCGATCTCCAGCTCGAAATGACCATCGGTGACATGAGCCGGTGCGATGCGCGTAAGCCGCTCCAATGCCTTGACGCGGCTTTGCGCCTGCTTGGCCTTGGTGGCCTTGGCGCGGAAGCGGCGAACGAAGTCTTCCAGATGGGCGATCTTCACCTGTTGCGTCTGGAATGCCTGATTCTGCTGGGCGATTTTTTCGGCGCGGGCGCGCTCGAAATTGTCATAGTCGCCGGTATAACTGTCGATGACAAAATTGTTCACGTGGGCGATGCGGTTGACGGTGGCGTTGAGAAATTCGCGGTCATGCGAGACCAGCAAAATGCTGCCGGGATAGCGCGACAGGTACTGCTCAAGCCAGATAATGGCCTCCAGGTCGAGGTGGTTGGTCGGTTCGTCGAGCAGCAGCAAATCGGCCCGGTGCATCAGCGCGCGGGCGAGATTGAGACGCATGCGCCATCCGCCCGAGAAGCTCGTCACCGGGCGTTCCAGCGCGTCGTTGGCGAAACCCAGTCCGTTCAGGAGTTGTGCGCCACGCGCCTTGGCACCATAGCCGTCGATGGCCTCGAAGTGTTGCTGCGCATCGAACCACGCGGCGTCATGCTGTTCCCGCGCCAGGATTTTTTCCAGCTCCCGCAACTGTATATCGCCGTCGAGCACGAATTCCAGAGCAGGCTGTGTGGAGCTGGCGATTTCCTGCTCGACAAAGGCGATAGTCTTGCCGGTTTGCAGGGAGATTTCGCCGCTATCCGGTTTGATCTCCCCGCGTATCAGGCGGAACAACGTGGATTTGCCGCAGCCGTTCTTGCCCACCAGACCGATGCGCTGGTTGGAGTACGCCTGCAAATTCACCTGTTGAAATAACGGAATCCCGCCCTGCAGGTAGGTCATGTTCTGGATATTTAGCATGGCGTAATGATAACAGAGGGCTGCGCTCAGCCCGCACATCGGAACTTGATCAAAAATACGGCGAGCCGATTTGACACGAAGGTCATGCAACATGTAGCCCGGATGAAGCGAAGCGGAATCCGGGGAGCAATGTGCAACCAGAGAGCGCCCCGTATTCCATTACATTCCATCCGGGATACGCTCGCTTTGTTATCGCTCAACCTATCCTACGACTACGACACGATTGCAGACAGACGGCCATTGCGAAAGTCGTCGATGGCCTGAAGAATTTCCTCTTTGGTGTTCATCACGAACGGCCCGTGCTGCATGATCGGTTCGCCGAGCGGCTTGCCGGAAATCAGGATAACTTTGGCCGGGCCGGATGAGATGAGCACCACGCCATCGGCCCTTCGACTGGGCTCAGGACAGGCTTGCGGCGTGTTGGCGAGTATCGCCATGCGGCCCTCGCCCAGCAGCGTGCCGCCTATCATTACCTCGCCGCGATAAACATAGACGAAGGCATTATGCGCCGCCGGCAAGGCCGTCGAGAACAGGCTGTCTGGCGGCAGGTCGATGTCGATATACACCGGCTCGGTGTCTTCGCGCTGCATCGCTCCCGCAACGCCATTGCTCGTTCCCGCTATCACGCGCACCGCGACGCCTTCCGCTGTGACATAACCGGGAATCTCTTCCCTGGGGATGTCGCGATACCAGGGGGCGATCATCTTGCGCCGCGCGGGCAGATTCAGCCAGAGCTGGAAACCCTCCATGACGCCGTTCTCCTGTTCCGGCATTTCGGAATGGATCACGCCGCGGCCGGCGGTCATCCATTGCACACCGCCGTTCTGCAGCAGCCCTTCATGGCCGGCGCTATCGCGATGGCGCATACGCCCGGCGAGCATGTAGGTGATGGTCTCGAAGCCGCGATGCGGGTGGTCTGGAAAACCGGCGATGTACTCATCCGGGTCATCGGTGCGAAAGGCATCGAGCAACAGGAACGGGTCAAGCCGCTGCTGCAGATCCTGCGTGAGCACGCGCGTGAGTTTGACTCCCGCGCCGTCGCTGGTGGACACTCCCTTGACGATGCGCTCTATCGTCCTCGGTTGGGAGACTGCTTCAAGTTTGGCGGATTGGTTCATGGCTACACTCCTTCGCTGTTCGCGGTCATTTGAAGCGATAACTCAGCGCAACAAAAGCAGTATCGAGAAATTTCTGATCGACGATGGGACTATCCTGAATGGAGCTGTCCAGCCATCTGCGGCGCACGTAAAAGTTGAGGTGGTATTCCTCGGTCAACCTGGCATCCGCCATCAGGCCCATGAGCGGGTTAAACGCCCCCGCCGGCTGGTAGGCAGCGTATTGGCTGGTCGCCGCTTCCTGGGAGGAAACGCCGTAGTAGTAGCGCACATATTCCTTCGAGCGATATTCGGCGCCAAACAATGGATAGAACGTCAACCCTGAGGCAGCCAGCTTGCCGACATAAATCACCTCGAGCAGATTGCCCCCGGATTTATTTACATCATGAAATGCGTCGATAAAAAACGCGCCTATCGGCGTTACCTGCATCGTGCCGATCCCCAATGGAATCGAGGTCTGTCTGTTTTTCAAACCTGCCAGGCTGCTGGTGTCGGCGTCGAAACCATCCTGGCTATACCTGCCCACGATTTCCAGATACCCGTATCCCAATTTCCGCGTTTTAACGCCCAGCGTATCCAGCCGTATGAACGCCCTGTCATAGCTGAAATAGGCATAAGGTAAAACAGAGGTCTGATTAGCCTGGCCGCGGATAATGCGGCTCTTGTAGAAAACACCCGGTCCGATATCGCCGTCGATGTTTGAGGAAAATTCTTCGGCTTGCGCGATGCCGGCAAACATTAAACCGAGTAACAATCCGGATGCGAAGCGGTTGCGAATCCATCCGTTGCGCAACCGTTGCGCGCATAAAGCTGGGCTGCTGTAATTCATATCAGGGAGCCTCAATAAATTCGGCTCATCATGGGAATCCGGGATGATTTCATCCTCGTTCACTCACTGAGAGTGGGAACGATGAAATAAAACAATTGGATCAACAACTCAGCTTGGCGGCAATCTCGCGCTCAGCGGCCGCCCAATGCTCGTCCGAGCGTCCCTGGAAACCGTGCTGCTCGGCAATGAAATAAGCGGTGGTCTCCACCATACGATAACGCTCTTCAGGGGTTAGCTTCGTTACCGCTTTCTCAGCCGGGGCTGGCTTGGCCTTGGGGGTCGCAGCCTTTTTCATCGGTGCTTTCTTAGCCGGTGTTTTTTTCCCGGCAGCGGGTGTTGCTGTTTTTACCACTGCGGGAGCTTTGGTCTTTTTCGGTTCTGCGGCTGCGATCGCCGTCTTTTTCGCCACTGGCTTTTTGGCTGCTGTTTTTTTCGCAGCCGTCGCTACCGTCGTTTTGGCAGTTTCAGGTTTGCTGGAAACCGCACTGCTTTTCCTGGTAATGGTTTTGGTTTTGGATGCGGTCACTTTTTTTGTAACTGGCTTTAACTTTTTTTCAGTCATGTCAAACTCCTCGATGATTCCGGGTTGAAATACCGCCTCGCAGATTATTCTACAAGTTGCATAAGGCCTGTTCAGTACTTTTTAAATACTTATTTTGTTTAGCATAATAGGCACACTGCCTATACTGGTCAACCGGTTGGGGTTATTATTGTGCACGTTGCGTAACTCTCTCGAAGTATATCCATGAAACCACTCAAATCCGAATTCCCGATTGTTATCGCTTTGGCCGTGCTGGCGCTGGGCTTCACGCTTGAACATACGGCGGTGGAGCATGGCGGCGCAGGGTTATGGGGATTGTTGCTGGTGATCCTCGCCGCGATTATCGGCGTGGCGTTCCGCATCGCTCATCATGCCGAAGTGCTGGCGATGCGCTTCGGCGAGCCGTATGGCACGCTGATTCTCACGCTCGCCGCCGTGTCGGTCGAAGTGGTGATCCTGATCGTGCTGCTGCAAGGCGCGCCCAATCCGACCCTGGCGCGCGACACGGTTTTTGCCGCCGTGATGTTCGACATCAACGGCATCCTCGGTTTGGCGGCCATCGTCGGAGGACTGAAACACGGCAGCTCGAAATACAATCTGGATTCGGCCAACTCTTTCATCGCCATGCTGCTGGTCGCCATCGGCGTCGGCATGTTCATCCCGGACTTTGTGCCGGAGGCGCAATGGCGAATTTACTCGATCTTCTCGATCGGTGTCATGGCGATCATGTACCTGGCTTTCCTGCGCCTGCAAACGGTGGAGCACCGCAACTTTTTTGAATATACCGCCGGCACGGAAGAAGAAGCCCATGATCTCGCGCACAGCCCGAATGCGCTGCATGTTGCGGTGATGCTCGGCGCGATTGTGCTGGTCGGCGTGCTTTCGGAAGTATTGTCGGTGCTGCTGGATGCCGGTTTGTCCGGCAGCAGTTTGCCGAAGGCGATTCCCGCCGTGCTGGTCGCCCTGATTTCCGCCAGCCCGGAGATTCTCACCGCGCTCAAGGCTGCTCAAAATAACCGCATGCAAACCACCGTCAACATCGCGCTGGGCGCTTCGCTCGCCACTGTGCTGCTTACGCTGCCGGTAATCGAGGCCATTGCGCTGTTCAGAGGCGAGCGCATCGTGATGGCGCTCACGCCGGTTCAGGCCGGCATGCTGCTGCTGACCTTCCTGACCGTGATGAACAACCTGCACGACGGCGAGACCAACGCCATCGAGGGTATCAGCCACTTCGTCCTGTTTGCCGCATTCATCGCGCTGGTGATGATGGGATTGATTTGATGTCCGCGCTGGAAACCTGGGAGCTACTCAGTTACGTCGTGACCGTGATCGGCCTGCCGCTGGCGATTTCCGTGTTCATTTTCGAGCAGCGCAAGGAGCGCAACAACGAGGAAGAAGAAGTCTATCAACTGCTCTCCGACAACTATCAGGAATTCCTCAAGATCGCGCTGGAAAACCCCGACCTGCGCCTGTTCGCCAACGAGGAAACGCCCGCCCTCTCGCCAGAACAGCGCGAACGCATGTTCATCATCCTGAGCATGCTGATCTCATTATTCGAACGCGCCTATCTGCTGCTATACGAGGACGACATGACGGAAAAGCAGTCAAGACGCTGGCGTTCGTGGGAGGACTACATGGGTGAATGGTGCAACCGCGCCGATTTCAGCTCTTCATTGCCCGCCTTGCTGCGCGGCGAAGACCCCGAATTCTCGGACTACATACAAAAACTCGCAGCCAGTGACCGTGATGTGCAGGGGTAAGTGCCAGACCCGGAATTTAATCAGAACATGGTTCCTTTTTTAAGGTTTTAATGTTTTAATGTTTCATGACATGGGGTTACGAACAATCGAAAACTTCATTCTGATCCGAAGTTTTGCAGTTCGATATTCAGGGGGAGTAGGTGCGCCATGCGGACGATACTAGTCATCAATTCGAAAGGTGGTTCAGGGAAGACCACCTTGACCACCAATCTGGCCAGTTACTATGCCAGCATGAAGGCCAGAACCACGATCCTGGACTACGACCCACAGGGGTCGAGCTTGGAGTGGCTGCGGGTGCGCCCCAACCATATGGAAAAGATTCACGGCGCCAATGGCGCCCCCCCGAAAAGTACTGCCTTGCGCAGTATGCAGACATGGGTTCCTGCGGACACCGAGACCCTGGTCATTGACGCGCCTGCCGGAGCAAAAGGGCTGTTGCTGCAGGAGCTTGTGCGCAAGTCGAATTTTATCGTGATTCCGGTCGCACCATCACCCATCGATATTCACGCCACCGCCGATTTTATCAAGGAGCTGTTCCTGTTCGGCGGAGCGCGCAATTCCAAGGCGAAAATCGCGGTGGTTGCCAACCGCGTGCGCAGCTCATCTACAGTCTATGAATCACTGGAGCGGTTTCTCACTTCCTTGAAGCTGCCATTCCTCACCCGCATCAGTGATTCTGACAATTACCTCCACGCAGCGGGAAATGGCCTGGGCGTGTTCGAAATGGACGAAGCAACCACTTCTGCAGAAAGACGCGAGCTCACGCCGATCTTCATGTGGCTGGACGGGCAACTTCCAAACAGCCAGGAGGCTGGCATCGGCAACAAGATTATATCTATCGAAAGATCGGGTAAGTTTGCTGCCCTGCGTTCGAACGGAAAATCGTTGCTCTCAACCATCCTCAGCTCCACAGGCAGATTCAAGAATCTTCCCTGACGCTGGCGTAACTCGGCGCGCTTGAGTTACGGCTTATGCGCGTTTTCAGGCGGGGGAGACCGGGCCGCAGGAACCGGGGTATCCATAGAAGCACATGAGTACTCAGAGCACCGCCCGACCCCGCATCACATTCGCACAGCATTTTATGCAAACAGCTTCCTGCTGCTGCTTAGCGCACCTGTGCATGGGAGGTGTCGCGATCAAGCGCATGCTGGATGGCCAGTTCGTAGATCTCGGCCAGGTCTTCCTCGCTGACGTCAATCACGCCATCCATCTGGCATATCGCCCACTCGATGTCAGCCAGTTCCAGGCCGGCAACCGGCGGGGTTGTTTGCGGGACAGGGTGGTGCGGGTAAGCTTGCGGTAACGGGTAACGCCGGCCCATGATGTTGTTGAACAGCAGCGCCAGCACAAGCAGGATTCCGGTGTTGGCCGCCACAATGTAACCTGCCCATTGCCAGCCCATCGCGTGGAATTGCGCACTGCTCAGCACCATGATGAGCGCGGTTGCCGCGCCCGGCGGATGCAGGCAACGGAGGTAATGCATCAGGTATACTGCCAAGCTGACAGCACAGCCGGCAGCCAGCACCGGATCCGGAATGAACTGGCTGCATCCCCATCCGGCCACTGCGGAAACCAGGTTTCCCCCGAGCAACGGCCAGGGCTGCGCCATGGGGCTGTGCGGTGCCACAAACAGGAGGAAGGTCGCCGCGCCCATCGAAGCGAGCATGAGCAGGGGATGGTTGAGCTGCGGCAGGAATTTGCCCGTTAATCCCAGAAGCAGTATTGCAATGCCGGCGGCCAGTGCGCTGCGTATTTTTTCCGCTGCCGGCACAGGCGCGATGTGCGGCTTGAAAGACAGCATGAAATTCTTGATCTGCATTGTGTTCCGCCTCCCTGGCGGTTAGAGAGTAGCGGCGGGATATCCGCACCCAAAATTACACTTGCCGCTGGCGTAACTCGACGCGCTTGAGATACGCCTCGCGGGCGATCTGCACGTCTTCCAGAAAATACGGCAGCTCCTTCAGCAGCATGGCCTGCGGCCCATCCACCAGCGCCTTGGGCGGCGCGGGATGGAAGTCCACCAGCACCATGTTGGCTCCGGCCAGCACGCCTTGCGCGGTAACGTGCATCATGTCGAGGATGCCGTCCGGTGCGGCTTGTCTTGACCCTACCGAGTGCGACGGGTCGATGCACACCGGCATGCGCGTCAACCGCTTGACCACCGGCACATGCGCGAAATCCACGAAATTGCGGTGCGGGTCGCCCATGTTGGTCTTCATGCCGCGCAGGCCGAACACCACGTTGCGGTTGCCTTCGGAAGCCAGATATTCCGCCGCATTCAGCGACTCGTCCAGCGTGATGCCGAAGCCGCGCTTGAGCAGGATGGGCATCTCGGTCTGGCGCCCGACGATTTTCAGCAGCTCGAAGTTCTGCGTGTTGCGCGTGCCGATTTGCAGCATCACGCCGGTCGGATTGCCGGTCTGGTGCAGCGCTTCCTTGATCTCATTGAGGTGCGACTCGTGGGTGATTTCCATCGCGATCACCTTGATGCCGTATTTTCCAGCCAGCTCGAACACGTAGGGCAAGCAATATTTGCCGTGTCCCTGGAACGCATACGGGCTGGTGCGCGGTTTGTATGCGCCCATGCGCGTGCATACCTGGCCGTTGTCGTGCACCGCCTTGAGCATGATCTCGACATGCTCGCGATTGTCCACCGCGCACAATCCGGCAAACACGTTCAGCGTGTCCTGCCCGAAGCGCACGCCGTTGTATTCAAAATGGGTGGGACGCTGATCGTCCTTGTGCCGGCCCAGGATGCGGTATTCCTCGGAAACCCGCACCGCGCGCTCAACGCAAGGCAGGCTTTGCATGTCTTCGATTTCCAGCGTTTTGGTATTGCCGATCAGATATATCTCGGTAAGCGATTTTTCGCTGCCGCGCTCGACATGCACGCGGGTCTGGATGCCCGGCAAGCTGGCCAGATGCGCCAGCAATTGCTGGTATTCCTGGGCTTGTTCGCTTGCGTTGGAACTAAGAATCAGTATCATTTTTTCTTCCAGGTTATTTATGCAACAAAATCGCCCACTGCGCCTGCCACTGCGCCATCGGCTCACGCGTAAAACCGCTCTTGGCGAACTGTGTCCAGCGCCCGATCACATAGCACAACAGCAGATTGGCGTGCGCAGAGATGTCTTCCCCTGACACTGTGCGCGCAGCGGCGGTGCGGGAAGGGGAAGAGGGTGGCACTCCCGTTCCAGATACCGCAGCATTCTGAATTTGGCCGCCCACTGCAGCGCCCAATTCGCCTTGCGTTACGGCCATGCGCAGCGATTGTTTGAGCGTGGCCTCGATGCGATCCAGCAGTTGATTGATGCGCTGCTGCAAACGCTCATCCTCATTCACCAGCGCGTCGCCGATCAGCACGCGCGTCATGCCACGGTTCTTTTGCGCAAAACTGAGCAACATGGACATGGTCGCTTCGATTTGCTTCACACCGCTTTTTTCTTCCTGGGTGATCTTGTTAATCAGGCCGAACACGGTCTGCTCGATGAACTCGATCAGTCCCTCGAACATCTGCGCCTTGCTGGCGAAGTGGCGGTACAACGCCGCTTCTGAAAGCTCCAGTCGCGCCGCCAGAGCAGCCGTGGTGATCCGCTCTCCTTTGGGTTGCTCCAACATCTGCGCCACGGTTTGCAGTATCTGTAATTTTCTCTCGCCCGGTTTGCTTGCCATCTTGCCCCCGTTTAATTCCGTAAAAAATATTTGCAGCATGTAGGGCGGGTCACACCCGCCGTAACACCGAATGTTGCAATGGCGGGTGTGACCCGCCCTACCAGCGAATTACAAACCCAACCGATGCAGCACGTCCGGCAACTGCATCACATCCCTAATCTTCACGTCCACATACGGCGCGCCTTTGTTGCCGGCAGTCACCCATACCGTGCGCATCCCCAGCCGTTTTGCCGCACGCAAATTCTCCAGGCTGTCTTCCACCATCACGCATTGCGCCGCCCTGATGCGATGCTTCTGCAACAGGCGCATAAAACCAAAACTGTCCGGTTTGGGGCGATAACGCGTATGTTCCACCGCCATCACATCGTCGAACAAATCCGCGATCCGCAGCAGCTTCAGCACTTCATGGGCATAATGCTGCGGCGCATTCGAGAACACCACTTTTTTGCCCGGCAATGCTTTCAGCACGTGGCGCAACCGCGGTTCGCGCAGCACCATCTGCGGCAAGTCCGGAAACTGGTGTGTGTGCCACAAAAAATGATCCGGGTCGGTGCCGTGATGGCGCATCAGTCCGCTTAACGTCGCTCCGTAACGCTGCCAGTAATGCGTGCGCAATGAACTCGCTGCCGCCTCGTCCAGTTGCAGGTATTGCTGCAAATACGCCGTCATGCTGCGGTTGATATGCGGAAAGATATGCGGCGTTGCGTTGTGCAGCGTGTTGTCCAGATCAAAAATCCAAAATTTCGTCACTCCGAAATACAGCCTGCGCTCATTTACTCTTTATCAGAGTACCCACACCCTCGTCGGTCAGGATTTCCAGCAACAGTGCATGTTGCACGCGGCCGTCGATGATGTGCACCGAGCGCACTCCGCCGCGCGCCGCGTCCAGCGCGGACGCTATCTTGGGCAGCATCCCGCCGGACAGCGTGCCATCCGCCACCAGGTCATCTATCTGCTTGGGGGTTAAGCCTGTCAGCAAATTGCCGTCTTTATCCAATACCCCCGGCGTGTTCGTCAGCAGCACCAGCTTCTCGGCGCGCAACACTTCGGCCAGTTTGCCGGACACCACGTCGGCGTTGATGTTCAGCGTCTCGCCGTCCGGCCCCACGCCGATCGGCGCGATGACCGGAATGAAGTCGCCGGAATCAAGAAAGGTAATGATGGCGGGGTCGATTTTGCCTATCTCCCCGACCAAGCCGATATCCAGCATCCTGCCCGGCTCGTCCTTGCTTTCCAGCAACAATTTTTCGGCGCGAATGAACGAGCCGTCCTGCCCAGTCAAGCCGACCGCCTTGCCGCCGCAGCGGTTGATCAGATTGACGATGTCCTTGTTGACCTTGCCCAGCACCATCTCGACCACGTCCATGGTCTCTTCGTCGGTGACGCGCATACCCTGAATGAATTCGCCCTGCTTGCCGACGCGCTTGAGCATCTCGTTGATCTGCGGCCCGCCGCCGTGTACCACCACCGGGTTCATTCCGACCAGTTTCAACAACACCACATCGCGCGCGAAACTCTCCTGCAACGCGGGATCGGTCATGGCGTTGCCGCCGTATTTGATCACGATAGTCTTGTCGAAAAAACGCTGGATGTAGGGCATCGCTTCGGAAAGCGTGCGCGCTTTCTTTTCGGCGGCGGAAGGCGTAAGGGACATGGTTTTTCCTCGCAAAAGGGGGTAAGCAGGCATTTCACCCCCAAGGCGAAAGCTCGCAAAATTTGCCGCGAATTCTACACCAGAAAACAAACAGGCGGCACGTGCCGCCTGATATTTAGTGAAAGCAAACGCTTACTGGGCCTGGCGCGAATTCCGCCCGTCACCGGTGATGGCAATACAGGCTAGTGTCATTTTTGAGTTGCACTTTTCAGCGACCTGATTTCTGCCAGCACGTCAACCTTGACCATGCGCTTATCGGCCATTTCAATATTCAGCATCAACGGCACGGTTTCACCGGCCTTGAGCGGGGCTTTTAAACCTGCCAGTTCCAGATGATAGCCGTGCAGGCTCATCTCCATGCGCCCATTTGCCGGCAAGCTGATGGACTTGACCTGGTACATTTTCATCGTGCCGTTTTTATGCTCCATGGTGTGCATCTCCGCAGTTTTGGACGCCTTGCTGGAGACTCCGACTATGGTTGCGTTCTGCGCGCTGGTAATGGACATGTACACCATTGCTTTATCCTGACCGGGGGTAGTCGCGCGCGTCCAAGCGCGTTCAACCTGGATATCGCCCGCATAAGCGCTGGCACTCAGCAACAAGGCAGCCAGCAACCCGCCAAACCGGTAAAATCTTGTCATGATGTTTTCCCCATTAGAAACGAATTGGAGTTGCGGAGTATATACGCCCTGCATCCGGATCTTCGCAAAAGCCAAAAGCCGGCATCGCATTCCCGGTTTTAAAGTGCCGGCCTGGGAGGGGAACCACCGGAAATGCGATGGGCTTTTGGCAAGGCGGATTATTCGCCGGGAAAATCGCTTTGGGAATGTGACATGATGCCGCGCGACAATTTGCCGCACCCCCCAACGCCCATCTCTCCGCTTACAATAGGCGCATGAACAACTCAATATTCTCCACTCTTCCCGGCCACAGCCAGTTGCGCCGTCTGGTCGCATTGCGCAGCATGGCTGTCACGGCGCAGCTCCTGACGCTTGCGGCAGTCTGGAAGATTCTTGAGCTGAAGCTGGATTGGCAGCCGATGTTGCTGACCATCGCCGCGCTCGCCGCAATCAATTTATTTTCCTGGCTGCGCTTGCGCAGCGACAAGCCGGTTCCCAACACGGAGTTATTCGCCCAATTGTGCGTGGATGTGCTGGCGCTCAGCGTATTGCTTTATTACAGCGGAGGATCGACCAATCCTTTTGTCTCGCTTTACCTGCTGCCGCTGGTGATTGCCGCCGCAACGCTGCCGGGCCGCTACACCTGGGGCATGGCGGCGCTTACCTCCGCCTGCTACAGCGTGCTGATGTTCTATTACATTCCGCTGCCGCACAACCATCAACATGACGGCGACAGCGCGTTCAATGCTCATGTGGTGGGCATGTGGCTAGGCTTTGTCTTCAGCACGGTGGTGGTGGCCTATTTCGTGGTGCAAATGGCGCAGGCGGTGCGCAACCGCGATGAAATGCTGGCCCGTGTACGCGAGGAAATCCTGCGCAACGAGCGGATCGTGGCTCTCGGCACGCAGGCCGCCGGCGCCGCGCATGAGCTGGGCACACCGCTGTCCACGATGGCGGTGGTGATCGGCGAATTACAGCACGACGCCGCAGCGCAGCCCGGCTGGCGCGATGCTTTGGCCATCCTCAATGACCAAGTGCGCGGCTGCAAGCGCATCCTCGACAAGATACTGGCCAACGCGCAAGTCAGCGGGGCAACTTCGCTGCAACCGGCTGATCGGCTGATGGCGGAAGTGCTGGATGAATGGCAGTTGCTGCGCCCCGCCGCGCAATACCAATATCACAGCGACGGCGCGCTGCCCGCCCCGCTTGTCAGCGTGGATGCCACGCTGCGCGCCGCGCTGATGAATCTGCTCAACAATGCGGCGGACGCGGCGCCGCAACCAATCGAAATTCGCACGCATTGGGATGCCATCAACTTCACGCTGGAAATCCACGATCATGGGAAGGGGCTGAGCGAAGAAGCGGAACTCAAAGCCGGATCGGCATTCTTCACCACCAAAAAAGAAGGGCACGGGCTGGGCCTGTTTCTGGCCAATGCCACGCTGGAACGCATGAACGGTTCGGTGCGCCTGTTCAATCGCGAGCAAGGCGGCGCAACCACAAAAATCGTCTTACCCATAACCAAGGCTGACCTATGACCGAACCACATGAAGAATCTGCTTCGCTGTTGCTGGTGGATGACGATATCACCTTCTGCAAGGTACTGAAGCGCGCACTGGAAAAACGCGGCTTCAGCGTTTCTGTGGCACACAGCGTGGAGGAAGCGATCCCGATGGCGGAAGCAAATCCGCCGGAATTCGCGGTGGTGGACTTGAAAATGGACGGCGCACCGGGGTTGGTCCTGGTCAAGGTTTTACACCAGCTTGACCCGAATACGCGCATCGTAATGCTGACCGGCTATGCCAGCATTGCCACCGCCGTCGAGGCCATCAAGCTGGGCGCGACGCAATATCTTGCCAAGCCTGCCAACGCTGATGAAATCGTGGCGGCATTCGGGCACATCGCCGACACCGATGCGCCGATCAAAGCACAGCCTACACAGCTCGGAAATCTGGAATGGGAGCATATCCAGCGCGTGCTGCACGAACATGAGGACAATGTTTCCGCCACCGCCCGCGCTCTCAACATACACCGCCGCACGCTGCAACGAAAACTCGCCAAGCCGCCTTCTCGTTCCAAATAAACCCCTTTAGCAGGGGCACGGCGCGCCGTGCCCCTACACCCTTGGGCGGGCTGCACCAGCCTCCAGCCTGCCTACTATCGCCACTTGCGGAGCAAAGACTATAATTGCTGCCTCAGGATAACTATTCGTGCCATGAAATCTGCCTTTTCGCTCCTCATTTTGCTGCTGCCCGCGCTCGCAGCCGCGCAGCCCGACTCCCTGCCTGATGAAACGACTAGCCATCTGACTAGGCAGTCCAAAAACAACAGCCAAGTCATTGGTTATGACGCACCACTGCTGTCGGCCAGGTCTTACCTGCTATACGACTACACCAGCAATCAAATCCTGGTAAACCAGAACGGTGATGCGCGCATGGAGCCCGCCTCGCTGACCAAGCTGATGACCGCCTACCTGACCTTCGATGCGCTCAAACATGGCACGTTATCTGCGGATCAGAGCCTGTCAGTGCCTGCTGCCGCCACACTAGTCGCCAGCGGCGAATCACGCATGCTGCTTAAAGCCGGTCAATCCGTGACGGTGGATGAATTGTTGCGCGGCTTGATCGTGCAATCCGGCAACGATGCGGCAATCACGCTGGCGCTTAACATTGCCGGCAGCGAGGCCGGTTTCGTTGACCTGATGAACAAGGAAGCCAAACGGCTGGGGATGAATAACACTCATTTTACCAATGCGGACGGCCAGCCGGATGCGCAACATTACAGCAGCGCTCCCGATCTGGCTTTGCTGGCGGCAGCCATCGTGCGCGACTATCCGCAGCACTACCCGCTGTTTTCTCTGCGCGAATACACGTTCAACAACGTCACCCAGGCTAACCGCAACCTCCTGCTGTGGCTCGACCCTTACGCCGACGGCATGAAGACCGGACATACCGAAACTGCCGGGTATTGCCTGGTCGGCTCGGCCAAACGTGACAATCGCCGCCTGATCTCGGTGCTGTTCGGCGCGGATTCCGACAGGCTGCGTGCCTCAGAAAGCCAAAAGTTGCTGAATTTCGGCTTCCAGCATTTTGATGCCGTGCGCTTGTACCAAAAAGATCAGCCCGTCACCACATTACGCATCTGGAAAGGCACCGAGAGCCACATTGAGGTCGGCTTCCGCCGGGATCTGTTTCTGACCATCCCGAAAGGAACGCTTGCCCATCTCAAGGCGAAGATGGTAACGAATCAGCCCATCCTGGCACCAGTCAGCGGCGGGCAACAACTCGGCGTGCTCAAGCTGACACTTGAGGGCAAGCCCTATGCGGAGTTCCCCCTGGTCGCCTTGGACAGCGCGCCGCTGGCAAACGTGTTCTCGCGCGGATGGGACAGCATGCGTTTACTCTTTGAATAAGGAGGCGGCCATGACAATTTATCTGAACGGCCAATACATGCCCATCGAGGAAGCGAAAGTCTCCGTGCTGGATCGCGGTTTTATTTTCGGCGACGGCGTGTACGAAGTGATCCCGGTGTATTCGCGCAGGGCGTTTCGCCTGGAAGAACATCTGCGGCGCCTGCAACACAGCCTGGACGGCATCAAGCTCGCCAACCCGCACAGCAACACGGAATGGACGGCCATCATCAACGAACTCATCGCGCGCAACGCAGGCGAAGACCAATATCTCTACCTGCATATCACGCGCGGCGTGGCCAAGCGCGACCACGCCTTTCCCAAGCCGCCCGTCACGCCCACCGTGTTCATGATGAGCAGCCCGCTGCCCAGCCCGCCCGCCGACCTGTTGCACAGCGGCATTGCCTGCATCACCGCGCCGGACAACCGCTGGCTGCGCTGCGACATCAAGGCCATCGCGCTGCTGCCCAACGTGCTGCTGCGCCAGATGGCGGTCGATGCGGGCTGCGCCGAGGCCATCCTGATCCGCGATAATGAGTTCATGACCGAGGGCGCGGCCAGCAACATCTTCGTCGTGAAAAACGGCAAGCTGCTCGCGCCGCCCAAAGACAACCTGATGCTGCCCGGAATCACTTACGACGTGGTGCTGGAACTCGCCGCCGCCAACTGCATCCCGCACGAGGTGCGCAGGATCACCGCCGCGGAAGTGTTCGCCGCCGACGAATTGCTGCTCACCTCGTCCACCAAGGAAGTGCTGGCGATCACGCAACTCGACGGCAAACCGGTAGGCACAGGAAAACCGGGCGCAATGTTCGCCAGACTGCACAAGCTATACCAGGATTTCAAACGCGACGTGATGCGCGCATGAATACACCCGAAAAATACAATTGAGCCACGGATTAACACAGATGAAAAATAGGCTGCATCAGCTTTTTTTCTATACCGTTTTGGTGAAATGACAACCCCTCGTAATGTAATGTTTTATCAGTGTTTATCCGTGTAAATCTGTGGCTAACTGAGGTTTTTAGCAAATAACCATGAGTGAATTACCAGAAAAAGAATTAACGTCCAGCCTGATCGAATATCCCTGCGAATTTCCGCTGAAGATATTCGGGCTGCAGCAGGCGGGCTTTGCTCAGGCCGTGCTGGAAGTGGTCAACAAACACGACCCGGGATTTCTCGCCGCCAGCATGGAAATGCGCGCCAGCAAAAACGCCCGCTATCTCAGCCTGACCTGCACGATAAACGCCACTTCGCGCGAACAGCTCGACGCGCTGTATCAGGAGCTGTGCGATCACCCGTCGATTGTGATGGTGTTATGACGAATCAGGGGCAAGGGGAAAGGGACAAGGGGCAAGATGCCCTGCCTGGTCCTGCTTCACAGAGTGCTGCTCACATTTCGCCTCCTGTCATTCACTCGCTCGGCCTGGTCGAATACCAGCCGACCTGGGACGCGATGCGCAATTTCACCGCCGGGCGCACGCCCGATGGCCAGACACCGGGGACGCGCGACGAAATCTGGCTGGCGCAGCATCCGCCGACCTACACGCAAGGCCTGGCGGGCAAGCCGGAACACCTGCTGCATCCCACCGACATACCGGTCATCAGGATCGATCGCGGCGGGCAGATCACCTATCACGGACCCGGCCAGATCGTCGCCTACCTGCTGCTCGACTTGCGCCGCTGGAAGATCAACGTGCGCGACCTGGTGCGCCTGATGGAACAGGCGATAATCGATCTGCTCTGCGAATTCGGCGTGGCCGCGCAGGGACGCGAAGATGCTCCCGGCGTGTATGTGGATGATGCGAAGATCGCCTCGCTCGGACTGAAAATCAAGCACGGCTGCTGCTACCACGGCCTCGCGCTGAACGTGGATATGGACCTGACCCCGTTCGCCAACATCAACCCCTGCGGCTACCCCGGACTGCGCGTCACGCAATGCTGCGAACTCGGCATCACCGCCGGCATCGAGGAACTGCAAGCGCAGTTGTCGCAGAATTTGATCCACGCTTTGCAGCAACACCTGATATCTGTTGTAGGTGCGGGCCCTGCCCGCTATTCGCGGGCTGGGCCCGCTCCTACACAACCGCCGACTAAGGATGAGGGTGATTCGCACGCAGGGCCCGCTCCTGCAGGTGAATCCGCCAAATCCCCATAAAGGACCAACCATGCCCGCCCCGCAAACCGTTCTGACCCTGATCGAAAACTTCGAGCGCAATCTCGATGCCTACCGCAGCGGTAAATACAACGAGACGCAGGTAAGGCGCGATTTCATCGACCCGTTATTCAAGGCGCTGGGTTGGGACATGGACAACAGCGCGGGCTATGCTGAAGCCTACCGCGACGTGATCCACGAAGACGCGATCAAGATCGGCAGTTCCACCAAGGCGCCCGATTACAGCTTCCGCGTCGGCGGGCAGCGCAAATTTTTTCTCGAAGCGAAAAAGCCGTCGGTCAATGTCAAGGACGACATCGAACCTGCTTTTCAATTGCGCCGCTATGCGTGGTCGGCCAAGCTGCCGCTGTCTATCGTCACCGATTTCGAGGAATTCGCCATTTATGACTGCCGCGCCAAGCCCGACAAGGGCGACAAGGCCAGCAAGGCGCGCCTGTTCTATTGCACCTTCCACGACTACGCGGACAAGTGGGACGAGATCGCCGCGATATTTTCCAAGGAAGCGGTGCTCAAAGGCTCGTTCGACAAATATGCCGGCACCAACAAAGGCAAGCGCGGCACCACCGAAGTGGACAGCGCATTTCTGGAAGAAATCGAAGGCTGGCGCGACCTGTTGGCGCGCAACATCGCGCTGCGTAATTCCGCCCTTGTAGGAGCGCCCACTGGGCGCGATTCGCGTGCAGGGCACGCTCCTACGGAAAGCCCATGCGGGTTAAGCCAACGCGAACTCAACTTCGCGGTGCAGCAAACCATAGACCGCATCATCTTCCTGCGCATCTGCGAAGACCGCGGCATCGAACCTTATGGCCGGCTGATGGCCTTGCAGAACGGAGTCAACGTTTATGGCCGCCTGCGCGAGTTGTTCCGCGATGCGGACGAACGCTACAACTCGGGGCTGTTCCACTTCAAGCGCGAAAAAGGCCGCGCCGAAGCGCCGGATGAGCTCACGCTGAACCTGGAGATCGACGACAAGCCGCTCAAGGAGATTTTCAAGAACCTCTATTACCCCGATTGCCCCTACGAATTTTCCGTGCTCGGCGCGGACATCCTCGGCAGCGTGTATGAACAATTCCTCGGCAAGGTCATCCGCCTGACCGCGGGCAACCGCGCCGTGGTGGAGGACAAGCCGGAAGTGAAAAAAGCGGGCGGCGTGTTCTACACCCCCGCCTACATCGTGAAATACATCGTCGAACACACCGTCGGCAAACTGCTGGAAGACAAGAGCAGCAAACAGGCAGCGGGCATCGCCATCCTCGACCCGGCGTGCGGATCTGGATCGTTCCTGATCGGCGCATACCAATACCTGCTCGACTGGTATCTGGCGCGCTATATCGAAGAAGGCGCGGAGAAACACAGCAAAGGCAAAAACGCGCGCCTCCGCCACAGCACATCGGGCGAATGGCGGCTCACCACGTCAGAGAAAAAACGCATCCTGCTCGAACACATCTACGGCGTTGACATCGACGCGCAGGCGGTGGAAGTCACCAAGCTGTCGCTGCTGCTCAAGGTACTGGAAGGCGAATCCGACCAGACGCTCACCAGCCAGATGAAACTGTTTCACGAGCGCGTGCTGCCCGACCTGGAGCGCAACATCCAGTGCGGCAATTCGCTGATCGGGCCGGACTTCTACGACAGCCAGCTCGATCTGGACGACGAGGCCGCGCGGCGCATCAATGTGTTCGACTGGCAGGCCGCGTTCCCGCAGGTGTTCAATTCGGATGTAGGAGCGCCCCCTGGGCGCGATTCTGTCCATAAGCGCGATTCGCGCGCAGGGCGCGCTCCTACAACGACGCATTCTCCGTCCGGCGGTTTCGATGTAGTGATCGGGAACCCGCCGTATGGTTTTCACCAAATTCATTCAGAACAAGTAAAGCCATACCTAAAAAATAAATTTGATGCGGCCCACGGTAGTTATGAGCATTACTTTCTCTTTTACGAAGCAACCTTAAGGCTTTTAAAGGTAGGCGGGATGCACGGGTTTATTGTTCCTGTTACATGGCTAACAATTCCTTCTGCTTACTCATTGAGAAAATTTGTTTTAGATAATTTCTGGGTGCAGGAAATTGAATGGTTACCTGAACTTGTTTTTTCAAATGCTCAAGTTAATACCCTAATTTCCATTATTCAAAATGCGCCGCAAAAAGATGTTTGTATCAATATCCATAATTCACTTGGATTTAAGGAGCCAGCTAGCAAAACAGTAAGTGTTAGCCAATCGCAATTCATTTCATCAGACTATTCCATTGCTATCTTTGAAAGCCAGGAAGATACAACTATTCTTGAAAAAATTACTTCTAAGTCTCTTCCATTAAGCCAATTTGCAATGCCCTGTTCAGGATATAACCCCTATGAAGTCGGGAAGGGGCTTACACCTGAAGGTGGTGCACATACAAAGGCGACAGTTTCAGCAAGGCCTTATCACTCCGCCAAACAAATTAATGCAAATTGGAAGCCGGAAATAGGCGGAAAGAATTTGAGGCGGTATTATCTTCAGCCATCAAAAGATCGTTGGGTTAAATACGGTACTTGGTTAGCAGCGGCGCGGAACCCTGAAAATTTTTTGGGCCCGCGAATATTAGTCCAAGAAATTACCGGCGGTGCGGATAAAAGGATTGTTGCCACTTATTGTGAGGATGAGCTTTACTACAGCCGTGATGTAATCCCCATAAAGCCAATTGATGGCATCGCTCTCCTATACCTACTTGGGATAATAAATTCTTGGTTAATAACTTGGTATCACCAAAAACGCAGCCCCAAATCTCAAAAGGGGCTTTTTCCAAAGGTATTGGTTTCTGACTTAAAGGACTTACCTATAGTTTTCGATCCTCACAAGCACGACAAACTCGTCGCGCTGGTCGAAAAAATGCTCGCCCTGCACCAGCAACTCACCGCCGCGAAAACCCCGCAGGACACCACCCTGCTGCAACGCCAGATCGACGCGACCGACAAGCAGATAGACCAGTTGGTGTATGCGCTGTACGGCCTGACCGATGAAGAGATCGCGCTGGTGGAGGGCGCATGATGTACGCTGTTGTAGGAGCGGGCCATGCCCGCGAATGAAAATACAAATCGCGCGCAGGGCGCGCTCCTACAAAAACAGGGGCATCGCGCTTTGCGGAAGGGGCGGGTTTCCATCGCAAATGGTGTTTATCTCGTGACGGCCACGACCCTTGAGCGCCAGAAATTGTTTGCCGATTTTGGCGCGGGTAGCGCGGTAGCACGGTGTTTTGAGGACGCGCGTTTATTGGGCGATGCGAAAATGCTGGCGTGGGTGTTGATGCCGGATCATGTTCACTGGTTGCTGCAAATGGGCGGACGGGATGAGTTGAGTGTGGTGGCGAGCCGGCTGAAATCGGCCAGCGCCAGACACGCGAACCGCGCTTTGGGCAGGACAGGCTCGGTTTGGGCGAAAGCATTTCACGATCATGCGTTGCGCAGCGAGGATGATTTGCAGGATGTGGCGCGGTATGTGGTTGCCAATCCGTTGCGCGCGGGATTGGTAACGCGGTTGGGGGATTATCCGTTCTGGAATGCGGTGTGGTTGTAAAGGTGCGGCAATCGCGTGCAGGGCACGCTCCTACAATAGAACAGATTTATACGAAGAGAAAATGTTATGAGCAACACTGAACATAAACAGACCGGCGCGGCCAAGACCGCGCGCAACCCGGTGAAGATCGTGCCGTTGCAGCAGCGGCTGCGCAAGCCGGAATGGATACGCGTGAAGTCCGGCAGCGGGCAGGGCTATCACGACGTGAAGCGCATACTGCGCGAGCACCAGTTGCATACGGTGTGCGAGGAAGCTTCCTGCCCGAACATCGGCGAGTGTTTCGGCAAGGGCACGGCGTCTTTCATGATACTCGGCGATGTGTGCACGCGCCGCTGCCCGTTCTGCGACGTGGCGCACGGCAAGCCGCAAGCACCCGACGCGAATGAGCCGGAAAATATCGCGCGTTCCATCGGCCTGCTCAAGCTCAAATATGCGGTCATCACCAGCGTGGACCGGGACGATTTGCGCGACGGCGGCGCGCAGCATTTTGCCGATTGCCTGACGGCGATCCGCGCCAGCGCACCCGCGACGCGCCTGGAAATTCTGGTGCCGGATTTCCGTGGCCGGCTGGAAGCCGCGCTGGATGCTCTTTCCCGCAGCCTGCCCGACGTGTTCAATCACAACCTGGAAACCGTGCCGCGCCTTTACAGCCTGGCAAGGCCGGGCGCGGACTACACACACTCACTGAAGCTGCTCAAAGACTTCAAGGCGCGTTTCCCGCAGGTGATGACCAAATCCGGCCTGATGCTGGGTCTGGGCGAAACCGATGAGGAGGTGCTGCAGGTGATGCGCGACCTGCGCGCGCATGGCGTGAACATGCTCACCATCGGCCAGTACCTGCAACCTTCCGACGGGCATTTGCCGGTGCTGCGCTATGTGCCGCCGGAAACCTTTGCGATGTTCGAGCACGCCGCGAAGGAGATGGGATTCAGCCATGCCGCCTGCGGGCCGATGGTAAGGTCGAGCTATTTTGCCGATGAGCAGGCACAGCTGGCGGGAGTGTCCTGACCATGAAAACCAATGGGGGAACCGGCGAGCGCACGGCTGGCCTGCGAAAAGCGTATACTTAATACGCTTGATTCAAGTCAATGCACCGGATGCTTTCACAAGTAGATTACAGCATCAACTTTTACGTCCAAGGAGCCCATTATGAAAACCCGTTATTTTGCCGCCCTGATTGCTGCTCTGTCCGTTTCTGCTGCTGCGTTTGCTTCAGACAATGGTGAAGCTTTGTTCAAGCATGGTAATTGCATTGCCTGCCATGCAACCGACAGGAAGTCGGTGGGACCATCGCTGAAAGATATTGCCCTCAAGTATGCCGGCGATAAAGAAGCGCATGCAAAACTGGAAAAGAAAGTACGCAGCGGTGGCTCGGGTGTGTTTGGTCCCATGCCCATGCCCGCCACAGCAAAGACTGTCAGCGATGGCGATATCAAGACCATAGTGGCGTGGATACTGTCACTCAAGTAAACATTTTCATTCTGCATAAACGACAAGGCCAGCTTTATGCTGGCCTTGTCGTTTCAGTTTTTGCGGATACGGCTGCTATTTTCTGCTATTCCGTTTTCTGTTAATCAAGCCACCCAAGGTGAGGGGCAGTAACGCCGGCAGGGTATAATTGCAGCACTTTTTTCGTTTCACCCTCCAATGAATATTTTTTATGAAGAAGACGGCAGCTTCAAGGTCGGCAGCGTCATGGCCGACAACACCACTTCTCTCCAGGTTGAAAGCCTGTCCGGCAAGCGCAGCAAGGTCAAAGCAGCCAATGTGATGTTGCGATTCACCCAGCCTGCGTTGGCCGAATTTATGGCTCAGGCGGAGTCTCTCGCCGAAGGCATAGAGGTGGATTTCCTGTGGGAATGCTGCCCGCCGGATGAGTTTGGTGCAGAGCAAATCGCTGCCGAATATTTTGGCCATACCCCGAGTTCTCTGGAAGCGGCTGCCGCCCTGATCCGCCTGCATTCCGCGCCGATTTATTTCCACAAGAAGGGCAAGGGCCGCTACCGTGCCGCGCCGCCCGATGTGCTCAAGGCCGCGCTCGCCGGCGCCGAGAAAAAGCGCCAGCAACTGGCGTTGCAGGCGCGTTACACCGAACAGCTTTGCCGCTTTGAGCTGCCGGCCGAGTTCGCCGAACACCTGGCCCAATTGCTATACAAGCCGGATCGCAACACCCTCGAGGTCAAGGCGCTGGAAGCGGCCTGCGCAGCGACGCATTTGTCCGCCGCGCATTTGCTGCACCGCTGCGGCGCGTTGCCTTCCACGCATGATTTTCATTTTCAAAAATTTCTGCTTGAGCACTTCCCAGGCGGCACGGGCTTTCCGCCTGTCGAGTTGAGCGCATGGGACGAATTGCCGCTGGCCGGCGTAAACGCCTTCAGCATCGATGACGCCACCACGACGGAAATCGACGATGCGATCTCGGTGGAGAAACTGGACAACGGCAACTGGCGTATCGGCGTGCATATTGCCGCGCCCACACTGGGGCTGCCGCGCGATTCGGCGGGCGACAAAATTGCCGCGCAGCGGCTTTCCACCGTGTATATGCCCGGCCAGAAAATTACCATGCTGCCTGACAGCGTGGTGCAGGCTTTCACTTTGTGCGCGGATCGTGTTTGTCCGGCGCTGTCGATGTATAACGAGGTGGACGGCGAAACGCTGGCGATATTGGGTCACGAGAGCCGCGTCGAGCGCATCCATATCGCCGCGAATCTGCGCCATGACACGCTGGAACCGCTATTCAACGAAGAAACGCTGGCGGCGGGCAAGCTGGATTATCCCTACGCGGGCGAGCTCACCCTGTTGTGGAATCTGGCGCAAAAACTCGAAGCGGTGCGCGGCAAGTCATCCGACAACAGCACGCAGCAGGTGGATTACAACTTTCATGTCGAGTCCGAAGAGCTTGTGGCCGGGCACCCGAATGACCGCATCACGATCAGCCAACGGCGGCGCGGCTCGCCGATCGACAAAGTGGTTTCCGAGCTGATGATCCTGGTGAACAGCGAATGGGGCAGGCACCTTGCCGAGCACGGCTTTGTCGGCATTTACCGCACGCAACAGAACGGCAAAGTCAGGATGAGCACGGTAGCCGCGCCGCATCAGGGCCTGGGCGTGGCGCAATATATGTGGTCGAGCTCACCGCTGCGCCGCTACGTGGATATGGTGAATCAGCGCCAGATCATCGCGATGTTGCGTGATGAAGAACCGCCCTATCCGAAGAACGACACCGCGCTGTACGCTGCGATACGCGATTTCGATACCATGTATACCATCTACAACGACTTCCAGAAAAACATGGAACGCTATTGGTGTTTGCGCTGGCTGCAGCAGGAACAAGCTGCATTGGCTATTGGTCATAGCGGTTCTACCGACGCGAAAGCGCCCTCTCCTCAATCCTCCCCCGCAAGCGGTGGAGGAAGCGAACGAGAAGAACAATTGTCAATTCCGGCAAGCGAATCGCTGCGCGAGCTTATCGTTACTGCGGTTGTGCTGCGCGAAAATCTGGTGAAGGTCGACGGCATCCCGCTGGTCTTCCGTGCGCCGTCGCTGCCGGAATTGCCCGCCAATACCCGCGTGCAGCTGGCAATCGGCGAGATTGATTTGCTTGACCTGAATGTGCAAACGCGCTTTGCCGGAACGCTGGGGGAGGGGGAGGCATGACACGGTGCGCGCAAGCGTCCGGTGCGGGAATACCTCCCTCGCGCCTCCTCACGCACTTCAAAGCAACAACGTCTTTTGAAGGAGGTGCGGCTTGATAGCCAGACTCAAAACACGTCTGGCAATGGTGATGTCGCTATCAATGCTGACGCCGCTATCTTTTTCGATGTCTCTGTCGATCGCACTGCACGCTTTCTTCCTGTTCGGCGTTACGCTGGTGCTTCCTGATCCGCGCAACACAGCCAACTTCCTGCAGCCGCTGCAAGTGGTGCTGGTCAACGCCAAATCTACCTCCAAACCGCCAAAAGCCGATGCCCTGGCACAAGCCCATCTGGATGGCGGCGGCAACACCGCCGAAGACCGGCGGGCAAAAAGTCCGCTGCCGGCGATGCGCGACGACCTTAAGTTTACCCCCGAGCAGCGCCGCAAGCGCGTTGCGCAGCTTGAGGAAGAATCGAAACGGATGCTGAACCGGCTGAAGAGCGATTACACGGTGTCGGCGCAACCGGAACTCAAGAAACAGCAAAGCAACGATGCCAGTAGCGGCGATGATCTGGTGCAAAAAAGCCTGGAAATCGCACGTCTCGAAGCTCAAATCAATAAAAACTGGGATACCTATCAAAAGTTGCCGCGCCGCAAATTTATTGGCGCGCGCACGCAGGAATACCGCTTCGCACAATACATTGAGGACTGGCGCATCAAAGTTGAACGCATCGGCAATCTGAATTACCCGGAGCAAGCGCGCCGCCAGCGGCTCTACGGAAAATTGCAGCTCAGCGTTTCGATACTCAAAGACGGCAGCGTGGAAAACGTAGAAGTCAGCAAATCCTCGGGCCATCGCATACTGGATGCGGCAGCAATACGCATCGTCAAACTCGCCGCGCCTTACTCCCCGCTGCCCGCGAACATCACCACGGATACCGACATCCTGACCATTACCCGCACCTGGACGTTCGCCTCGTCGGACAGGCTGGAAAGCGAATAATGGAAACCATCATGACCGACAAATACGCCGTCATCGGCAACCCCATTGCTCACAGCAGGTCGCCGCAAATTCACAAGATGTTCGCCGAGCAGACCGGGCAGGACATCAGCTATGAAGCCATCGAAGCACCACGTGAAGAAGGTGGCTTCAAAGACAAGGTTATTCAATTGCGCGACGAAGGCTATAAAGGCTGCAACGTCACTGTACCGTTCAAATTCGAGGCCTTTAAACTCGCCGCCGTATTGAGCGAACGCGCACAGGTGGCGCAGGCGGTTAACACGCTTAAATTTGATGGTGCAACCATCTTGGGCGACAACACCGATGGCGCAGGATTAGTGCGCGATATCCAGCAGAATCTAAAATTTACACTGCAAGGCCGGGACGTTTTGCTGCTTGGTGCAGGTGGGGCTGCCTGGGGAGTGTCACTCCCGCTATTGGAAGCGGGAGCAAACATTAACATCTTCAACCGCACCCCCGACAAGGCGCAGCAACTTAGCCACGGGCTTCAGACATTCTTAAAGCGTGACTTATATACACGCAAAGGCCTTAAGTACGGCTTACCAAATTTTGTGAATAGTTATGCAGAACTAACCAACAGGCAATTTGATATCGTCATCAACGCCACTTCCGCCGGGCTGACCGACAGCGAAATCCCGCTGCCCCAGTCCATCTTCGCCCCAGGCGCGCTGGCCTACGACATGATGTACGGGCGCGAAACGCCGTTCATGAAATTCGCGCGCGAACACGGCGCTGCTGTGGTTTCGGATGGTCTCGGCATGTTGGTCGAGCAGGCCGCCGAGTCGTTCTGGTGGTGGCGCGGCGTTCGCCCTGACACCGCGCCGATTATCGCCGCACTCCGCACGGCGAAATAGAGTTCATGGCAACCCTCAGACCCGCCCATCCTTCAGCCACTGGACGTAGCCTGGATGGAATGCAATGGAATCCGGAAGAACACCGGGCGCATCCACTAACCCCCGGATTCCGCGGAGCCTGTCCTGAGCGAAGTCGAAGGGCTGCATCCAGGCTACGGATTTCTGCAGCATGAAAAAATTACGCGGCTGGATGTGGCGCGCGCTCGTTATTGCAATCGGCCTGGTGCTGCTCTACCAGGTCTGGCTGTTTGCGCACGTCTGCTGGTGGGTGAAATTCAATCCCTCCACCAGCGCGTTCATGGATACCCGGCTGGAGATCATGCAGGACAAGAATCCCGATGCCGAACTCCGGCACAAGTGGGTGCCCTATTCCAAAATTTCCAACCACCTCAAGCGCGCGCTGATTGCAGCCGAAGATGCGACGTTTGTCGATCACGAGGGCTTCGACTGGGAAGGCATCCAGAAGGCTTACGAGAAGAACTTGAAGAAGGGCAGGATCGTCGCGGGCGGCTCCACCATCAGCCAGCAACTTGCCAAGAACCTGTTCCTTTCCACCAAACGCACGCCGTGGCGCAAGGCCGAGGAAGCCGTCATCACCGTGATGCTGGAAGCGGTGATGGACAAACGGCGTATTTTCGAAATCTATTTGAATGTCATCGAATGGGGCAACGGCGTGTTCGGCGCTGAAGCGGCCGCGCGCCACTACTATCGCACCGGCGCGGCCAATCTTTCTGCTGAACAGGCAGCAAAGCTCGCCGCGATGGTGCCCAACCCGCGTTATTACGATACCCACCGCGAAGCGCGCGGTCTGTTGCGCAAAACCGACATCATTCTTTGGCGCATGAATGACGCGGAAATTCCCTGAGCAAACCTGTAGTGGCGATTCATGATAACCAGCGACTTTGCTGGCGTTGTTTGACAGCTTAGTCGAATGGCTAGTTGTTCCATCAATCGCCCCTACAGGCGTTCAACCCAACGGCACTTTCGTTGACACCCTGATTGCTGCCAACCTGAGGTATCCTACGCTCTCATCCGAACAAGCTCTCCGCAAAGGATTCATCGTGGTTACCAAAAAGCGCAAGGCTCAGAAAGATAAAGCCGGAACCCCGGACAAGCCCGCCGCCCCGGGAAATCCGGAATCTAGCTCAGCCGTGAAATCCCAAGTACCGCAGGAGATGCGCGCCGCCGGCTTCCCCATTGTCGGCATCGGTGCTTCCGCCGGCGGACTGGAAGCCTTCGAGCAGTTCTTCCGCAGTGTTCCGCCCGACAGCGGCATGGCTTTCGTGCTGGTGTCGCATCTCGATCCTGACCACGCCAGCATTCTCACCGAAATCCTGCAGCGCACCACCACCATGCCGGTGGCCGAGGCGCAAGACCAGATGGCCGTAGCGCCCAACGGCGTCTATGTCATCCCGCCCAACCGCGACATGGCCATCTTCCACGGTATGCTGCAACTGAGCGTGCCGGAGCAACCGCGCGGGCAGCGCATGCCGATTGACGCCTTCCTGCGTTCGCTTGCCGATGATCAGGGAGAAAATGCTATCGGTGTCATCCTGTCCGGCACCGGCACCGACGGCACGCTGGGGCTACGCGCCATCCTCGGCGCGGGTGGCGTCTCGCTTGTGCAGGAACCGGCCACGGCGAAATACGACGGCATGCCGAACAGTGCCATCAACGCCGGCTACGCCACCCATGTCCTGCCGGTGGAAAAAATGTCCGAAGTGCTGCTGGACGACATACACACCCTGTCCGTCCGCCGGGAAACGCCCCCAGCCGGGGCTGGGGGCGGCATGAATCGCATCCTGATGCTGTTGCGTTCCGGTACCGGCCACGATTTTTCGTTATACAAAAAGAGCACCATCGGCCGCCGTATCGAGCGGCGCATGTCGCAGCACAACATCGGGGATACGGAAGTCTATGCACGCTACCTCAAGGAACACCCCACCGAGGTGAAATCGCTGTTCAAGGAATTGCTGATCAACGTCACCAGTTTTTTCCGCGATGCGGAGGCTTTCGTCACATTGAAGCGGGATATCCTGCCGCTGCTGTTCGAGGGCAAGCCGGAAGGTTACGTGTTCCGCGTCTGGGTGGCGGGCTGCGCCAGCGGCGAAGAGGCCTACTCCATCGCCATGCTGCTGCGCGAGTTTTTGGACGAGACCCGGCAGGAATTCAAGATCCAGCTCTACAGCACCGACCTCGACGATGACGCCATCGCCATGGCGCGCGCCGGCATCTATCCTCCCAATATCGCCCAGGATGTCCATCCGGAGCGGCTGCGCCGCTTCTTCGTCAAGGACGAGGCGGGCTACCGCGTAAAAAAAGAAATCCGCGAGATGGTGGTGTTCGCCGTTCAGAATGTCATCAAGGACCCGCCCTTCACCAGGCTCGACCTGCTCAGTTGCCGCAACCTGATGATCTACCTGGAACCGGAACTGCAAAACCGCCTGATCCCTGCTTTCCACTATGCCCTCAAGCCGGGCGGCGTGCTGTTTCTCTCGCCCTCGGAGAGCATCGGCAATCACCCTGAGCTGTTCGCGCCGCTGAACCGCAAGTGGAAATTCTACCGCGCCACCGGCACCATTGCTTCCACACGCGCGGTGATGTCCGGCGGATTGTTATGGACCAGGGATATCAACACGAAAGGACCGGATGAAGTGACCAAAAAGATCAAGGAAACCAATTTCGCCGAACTGACCAGGCGGGCGCTGCTCCAGTCCTACGCGCCCGCCTCGGTGGTGACCGACCTGAAGGGCAATATCCTTTTCGTGCATGGCGACACCGGCAAATATCTGCGCCCGGCACCCGGCCAGGCAACACTCAACGTGGTGGACATGGCACGCGACGGACTGCAACTGGAATTGCGCGCCGCCTTGAATAGCGCCGGCCAGGATACGCCAACCCTGAGCCGGGAAATATCGGTCAAGAGCAACGGCGATTCCCATGCCGTGAGTTTCAGCGTGCGCCCGTTGCCCACTGCGGATGCCAGCGAAAAATTACTGCTGGTGAGCTTTCAGGATGTGGCGCACCCGGCGCCCGGCAGGCCGGGGCGCGGCAAAGGCGTTGCACCGGGGCAGTGCGAACTGCGGCGCGTCGAGGAACTGGAGCGCGAGCTGGCCTACTCCAGGGAAAACCTGCAATCCACCATCGAGGAACAGCAGGCTTCCAATGAAGAGCTGAAGTCCACCAATGAAGAATTGCAATCCACCAACGAGGAGCTCCAGTCCACCAATGAAGAACTGGAAACCTCCAAGGAGGAGTTGCAATCCGTCAATGAAGAACTGATCACCGTCAATGCCGAATTGCAGGCGAAAATCGAGCAGCTCGCCGGGATGCAGAACGACATGAAAAACCTGCTCGACAACATCAACACCGGCACCATCTTTCTCGACGAACACCTGAACATCAATCGCTTCACCCGTGAGGCGGTGCAGGTCTATCGCCTGGTCGCCTCGGACCTGGGGCGGCCATTGGGCGACATCAAGTCAAACATCGAAGACGAAGACCTGCTCGCCGATGCCCAGGCCGTGCTGGATACCCTGGTGCCACGCGAGCGCGAGGTGCGTACCGTCGGCGGCGCATGGTATCTGGCGCGCATCCAGCCCTACCGCACGCTGGACAACGTGATTGAAGGAGTGGTGCTGACCTTTGCCGACATCAGCAAGCGCGTCGCTGCCGAGGCGGCGGAAAGGTCGGCGCGAAAACTGGCCGAGGGCATCGTTGATACGGTGCTTGAGCCGCTGATCGTGCTGGACGGAAAACTGAAAGTCATTTCCGCCAGCCGCTCGTTCTACCGTGAATTTAAAACCACACCGGAAGATACCGTGGGCCGCCATTTCTACGTTCTGGGCAACCGCCAGTGGGACATTCCGAAATTGCGCGAACTGCTGGAAACCATCCTGCCGCGCGACCAGAGTTTTGAAGGCTATGCGGTGGAACACGACTTCCCCGCCATCGGTCATCACAAGATGCTGCTCAACGCCCGCCGCATCGTCGGCAATACCGGCGATACGCAAATGATCCTGCTGGCGATGGAAATGGTTTTGTAGGTGCGGCTGAATCCGCATGAAATACATCGCTGGAGCTGGAATAAATGAGTTGTCATTGCGAGCGTAGCGCGGCAATCCAGAAAAGTGACAACGAAGTCAGAAGCACTGGATTGCCACGTTGCTACGCTCCTCGCAATGACAGATGCAGTGTGTATGGCTATCTGCAACTGTGTTTTGTAAGGTGACATCATGAAAAAGAAGCCAGTTAAACCAGACCCGCTGCGCGCCGAAGCCGAGGCGAAACTCGCCCGCGCGCCGCTTACTGATACACCGCCCCGCCCCGCAGAGGAACTCCTGCACGAACTACGGGTGTACCAGATCGAACTGGAGATGCAGAACGAGACCTTGCGGCAGGCACAGTCCGTCATAGAAGCATCCCGTGACCACTACGTGGATATTTATGACTTCGCTCCCATCGGTTACCTCACTCTTACGCGCGAAGCCACAATCGCCGAGGTAAATCTCACCGGCGCCGCGCTGTTGGGAGTGGAGCGCAAAAAACTGGCCCATCGCCGCTTTACGCATTTCGTCACGCCGGAAGACAACGACCGCTGGCATCAGTTTTTCATGCGCGTGGTGCAACATGGCGAGCGGCAGGGTTGCGAATTGGCACTCAAGCGCGGCGATGGTTCGACCTTTCATGCCTATCTGGACTGCCTGCACATGGAGGCCGGCAACGGCGGGCTCTCAGTGCGCATCGCGCTCACCGACATCACCGGACGCAAGCGGGCTGAAGCCACGCTACGGGAAAGCGAGCAACGCTACCGCCAGATTATCCAGACCTCAATGGACGGCTTCTGGATTGCAGATAACAATGGACATTTTCTGGATGTGAACGCCGCTTATAGCCAAATGATTGGCTACACGCGCGACGAGCTTGTGAACATGCACGTCACGGATGTGGAGGCGAAGGAAAGCCCGGAAGAGACGGCGCAACATATCCGGGAAGTCATGGCGAAAGGTTATGCCCGCTTCGAAACGCGCCACCGCCGCAAGGATGGGCAACTGCTGGACATCGAGGTGAGCACAGTTTACCCGCCGGACCCGGGGGGAGGGCATTTCTTCGCCTTCCTGCGCGACATCACCGGACGCAAGCTGGTCGAAGAGGAACTGCGTATCGCCGCCATCGCCTTCGAATCCCAGGAGGGGATGATCGTGACCGACACAAAGGGCGTCATCGTGCGGGTCAACCAGGCCTTCACCCGGCTGACTGGCTACAGCGCGGCGGAGGCGGTGGGCCAGACACCGGCCATGCTCAGTTCCGGGCGTCACGATCAGTCGTTCTACCGGCAGATGTGGCAGACCCTGGAGCAAAAAAACTACTGGCAAGGAGCGGTGTGGAACCGGCGCAAGAACGGCAAGATCTACGCCGAGTGGCTGACCATCTCCGCCGTCACCGCGCCCGATGGCAGCATCACCCATTACGTCGGCACTTTTTCCGACATCACCAAGGACAGCGAGGCAGAGGCAGAGATCCACCGCATGGCCTACTACGACACGCTCACCCATCTGCCCAACCGCCGCCTGCTGATGGACCGGCTGGGACAGGCACTGGCCACCAGCCGCCGCAGCGGACGCTATGGCGCGTTGCTGTTTCTGGACCTGGACAATTTCAAGACACTCAATGACACGCGCGGCCACGATGTCGGCGACCTGCTGCTGATCGAGATAGCGCATCGCCTGAATGCCAGCGTGCGCGAGGGCGATACCGTGGGGCGGCTGGGCGGCGACGAGTTTGTGCTGATGCTGGAAGACCTGAGCGAGGATGTCCGGGAAGCGGCCATTCAGGCCGGCATGGTGGGCGTGAAGGTGCGTGAGGCCATTGCATTGCCCTATATGCTCAAGGACATCGAGTTTACCTGCACGACCAGTATCGGGGTCAGCCTGTTTTGCAACCATGATGAGTCTGCCGATGACCTGCTCAAACATGCCGACATCGCCATGTACCATGCCAAAAAGGGCGGGCGCAACAGCGTGCGCTTCTTTGACCCCGACATGCAGGCCGCGCTGGTCGAGCGCAGCGCGCTGGAAAGTGATCTGCGCCGTGCGCTGGAACGCCGGCAGTTGCACCTTTACTACCAGATACAGGTCAACAGCGCACGCCGTGCCATCGGCGCCGAGGCTTTGCTGCGCTGGGAACATCCTGAACGCGGCCTGATTTCTCCAGCCCGGTTTATCCCGCTGGCCGAAGAATCCGGCCTGATCGTACCGATTGGATTGTGGGTGCTGCAAACGGCCTGCGCCCAGATCAGGGATTGGTCTGGCCACCCCGCCACCCGCGATCTGCAACTCGCCATCAATGTCAGCGCGCGCCAGTTCCGCCAGCCGGATTTTGTCGAACAAGTGCTGCAGGCATTCTCCGCAACCGGCATCAATCCGGCACACCTGAAAATTGAGCTGACCGAAAGTCTGGTACTCGATAACGTCGGCGACACCATCACCAAGATGCACGCGCTCAAAGCACTCGGCATCAGCTTCTCGATGGACGATTTCGGCACCGGCTATTCCTCGCTCTCCTACCTGAAACGCCTACCCTTGTACCAGTTGAAGATCGACCAATCCTTCGTGCGCGATGTGCTCACCGACCCCAACGATGCGGCCATCGCCAGAATTATCATATCGCTGGCCAAGAGCATGAATCTGGCGGTGATCGCCGAGGGCGTGGAAACCGAGGCGCAACGCAAGTTCCTCGAATTGAATGACTGCCATACCTTTCAGGGCTATCTGTTCAGCAAACCGGTTCCGGTAGAGGAATTTGAGCAACTGATTGCAAAATACGCCTGATACCCGCGCGCGACCGTCATTGAATCCGATCAGATTCGCCCGGCCAAATTTGCCGCGCAGCCAAACGTCGAATTCTTTACAATAGCCCGCGATTTATAGGGCGCCGCCATGATCAATATCAACCAGGAAAATCACTACACCGAGAATGTGCAGCATCACCTCAAGGAGGTGGAATCGCTGCTGCACAAGCACGC
>JAUSMR010000166.1 GCA_030645955.1 Gallionella sp.
CATGGAGAAGTGGGGCGCGCAATTTGTCTCCCCCTGGCATGAGCACGAGCAGACGGTCGAGTTCGCGGACGCCTGGGATAAATCCATGCCCATGTCCTACCAGGTGCGCCGTTCCGAGTTTGACGAAATACTCATTCGCAATGCGGCCGCAAAAAATGCGAACGTCATAGAAGGCTGCCAGGTCAAGGACGTGGTGTTCTTGCCGGACTCAAAAGGTGCCCTGGTGCAGGCGCGCCACGATGACGGGCGACTCGCGTCCTGGAACACCCGCTTTGTACTGGACGCGTCCGGGCGTGATACCTTTCTGGGCAATCGCCTGAAGATCAAACAGCGCAACAAAAAACACAACAGCACCGCCCTTTTCGCGCATTTTTCCGGCGCCCAACGCAATCCCGGAAAGAGTGCCGGCGATATCACGATCTTCTGGTTCGACCACGGCTGGTTTTGGTTCATTCCCCTGGCCGATGGCTTGACCAGTGTCGGCGCCGTGACCTGGCCTTACTACCTGAAAACACGTGGGCAAAAACCGCTAAATGAGTTTCTGCAAGAGACCATTGCGCTGTGCCCGAAGCTGGCACTGCGCCTGGCCGACGCGCAGATTCAATCCGAGGTCGAGGCGACCGGCAATTTTTCCTATATGTGCGAGCGCACCCATGGTGACAACTACCTGTTGCTGGGCGACGCCTTTGCGTTCATTGATCCGGTTTTTTCATCCGGCGTGATGCTGGCCATGCAAAACGCTTTTGATGGGGCCGATACGGTGGACACCTGCCTGCGCCATCCAGAGCAGACCGCTGCCGCCTTGAAAAAGTTTGATCAGCGCCTGCGCCATGGACCCCAGGTTTTTTCTTGGTTTATCTATCGCGTGACCAACCCCACCATGCGCGAAATGTTCATGAACCCGGGCAATCCGTTTCGGGTCAAGGAAGCCTTGCTTTCGGTGTTGGCGGGCGACGTTTTTGGCACAACGCCCACGGCGCGGTCCATCGTGATGTTCAAGGTCATTTATTATCTCGGCTCTCTATTTGCGCTCAAGCGCACCTTTCAGGCCTGGAAAATGCGCAGGCGCAATATCCG
>JAUSMR010000178.1 GCA_030645955.1 Gallionella sp.
GCATCAGGATCGAACTTGGGATGCAGCACCACCGTGCAGCCGGCTTGCAGCGCCGGCGTGGTCTGGTTGTTGAGGCCGCCGACGTGGAACAGGGGCAGGGTGGTGAGGATCACGTCGTCGGCCGTCAGTTCGTGCATGTCGGCGCTGTTGGCGGCGTTGCAGTCGATCGCGCGCTGGGTCAGCACCACGCCCTTGGGCTTGCCGGTGGAGCCCGAGGTGTAGCAGATCAGCAGTGGCGTATCGGGACCAACCTGCGCGTCGCGCGGCGCCGGGCCTCCGGCGCGGCCGCAGAACTCCGGCCAGCCGATCCATCCCGCGCCGACGGCACCGAAGCCGACCAGTGCGGTCGCGGCCAGTGCGTCGCGGAAGGCGTCGATCTGGGCGAAATATTGCGGCTCGACGAAGAGCAGCGCCGGCGGGCAGTCTTCCAGCATCTGGCGGTGCTCGGGGCCGGCCAGGCGCCAGTTGAGCGGCATGAACATGGCGCCGAGGCGGGCGCTGGCGAACAGCAGGGCGAGCATTTCCGGGCTGTTGAGGCCAAGGTAGGCGACGCAATTGCCGCGCTTAACGCCCGAGGTGGCAAGGGCCGACGCGAGCCGCTCGACCACGGCCGCAAATGCCGCGCAGGAAACGTCCCGACCGGGAAAACGTATCGCCGTCTTGTCGGGGGTCAGCGCGGCATTGCGCTCGATCCAGTCGGCTATGCTCATGTCGCTATTTCGCGTCGCACACTTCCAGCACCACCGACATCGCGGTGTCGCCCGCGGCGCAGCCGGTGAACAGGCCAAAACCGCCGCCCTTCAGGGCCAGTTCCTCGATCAGTTCGATGATGGCGCGGGTGCCCATCGGCGCCTGCGGATGGCCCCAGACCAGCGAGCAGCCATAGTTGTTCATGGTCTTGAGGTCGCAGCCGGTTTGCCTGGAAAAGAACAGGTCGTTGACCGCGAACGGGTTGTGCGTCTTGATCGCGGTCATTTGCGCAATGCTGCGATTTGCCTGGGCAAGCGCGCGCTGCGCCGCCGGCAGCATGGCCTCAGGCATGAAGGCCAGCGGCACACGCGCCAGGCCGAAACCATGCAGGCGCACGGCAATTTTCGGGTTGGTGGATAGCGCCCGCGCTCCCTCACGCGTAGTGACGACGATGGCCGCGTTGCCGTCGGCCGGATGGGTCTGGGCGCCGAAGGTAACCACGCCGCCGGGCACGACCGGCTTCAGCTTCGCCAGTCCTTCGGGCGTCGAATGCGATATTCCCTCGTCGCCGGCCATCGTGCTCGCGGCCTTCTTGAAGTTGGGTGCGGGTACCTCGAAAGGCAGGGTCATGAAACGCTTGAGGAAGGCCGAATCGTTCTCCAGCGATTGCCGGTACTGCTCTTCGCGGCGCAGCACCAGTTCGTGCTGCTCTGCGGTGCCGATGCCGTGTTTGGCGGCGACGTTTTCCGCAGTTTGCAGCATCGCATGACCGCCCAGCGGATCGCAGCCGAAGTTGTCCATCACCCAGTCTTCGGCGGAGCCGGTGCCGCCGGGGCCGCGCGGATTCGGGTAGTAGATGTGCGGCCCGTTCGAGGTGCGGTCGCAATTGACCACCAGCGCGGTCGTCGCCATGGCGACTTCGATCTCCTGAGCTGCGGCGAGCAGGGTACGCACGCCCGTGGCGCACGCCTGCATCAGCGTCGGGCCGCCGGCCTGGGTGGCGCCGATCATGCCGGTGAGCCACGGCATGCCGTAAAAGGAGTGCTTCTGCGGCACCGAGAAACCCATTACTCCATAGTCGAAGATCTGCGGGTCGATCTTGCGCCTGGCCAGTTCGAGTTTCACCACGTGGGCAGCGAACTCGATGCTGTGCAGGTTGGCAAAGCTGCCCTGCCAACGGGCAAACGGCGTACTCCAATAGGCGCCGTAGGGAATTTCTGCTTTGTAGGTCATTTGGATTTCTCTTTATGTGTGGCGCCGGGATGTCCGGTTTGAATCTGCCCTCTTGCCGGGTGTGCGACCGCAAGTGCGGCCATTCCCGTCGCTATGGGGCCGAGCTGCTTTTTTCTGCCTCTTTTTCCTTGTCGATCTGTTCAATCACGACAATAAGAAAGTGCTTGGCCGCTTCCAGGTGCTTGTGCATCGCTTTGGCCGCCGCCGCCACATCGCGTTTTTTGAACGCGGCATGAATGTTCTTCATTCCGGTCAGTGCCGTTTTCCTCGCGGCCGCGTCACCGAGTGTCAGGACACGCAGAAAGCGAACGTGACCCACGTACTGGTCGAGCAGTTTCGACATTCGCCGATTGGGCACCAAGGCCCGCCATGCGTTGTGGAAGCGGACATTGGCATCGAGGAACGCTCGGAAGTCGCCGCTCTTCTCTGCGGCGACTGCATCTTCGATTGCGCACGACATGCTCACCAGGTCGGCGGCGCTGCTGACTTCGGCGACCGCGCTGCTGACGGCGGCAGGTTCCAGCAGAAAGCGAAGCTGGTAGATTTCCTCGATATCGGCGTCGGTAAGTTCCGGCACGACGAAGCCTCGTCCCTCCACGGCAATCATTCCTTCGCTTTCGAGGCGCGCCAAGGCCTCGCGCACGGGGGTTCGCGAAACGCCGAGTTGTGCGGCCAGACTGACTTCCTGTAAGCGCTCCCCTGGGCGAATCTGGTGGCTGCCGATGTTGTCGCGCAACTGGTTATAGACGCGATCAGCCAAGCCGGCCGGTCTGTCGAGGGGTTTGATGGAAGTGTTCATGGCAGAATCGAATGCGCTATTGCGCTCGCGTCATGGAATACTGGATACTGTATACGCAGTACGTTGGGAGTGTCAATAGATGAGTCTTGCGCTTGATGAATTGGCGGTGGCAGTTGCGGCCGGAGAGCGTCCGGCCTTGGCGCGGGCGCTTTCACTTGCCGAGCGGGATTCGGCTTCCGCCGCGGTTGTCCTTGCCCGCCTTGCCGACAGCCTGGGCCGGGCCCGTGTGATCGGAATCACCGGACCACCGGGCGCGGGCAAATCCACCCTCGTTGGCGTCATGCTGCGACAGTTCTTGCAGATGGGACATCGTGTGGCGGTGCTCGCCGTGGACCCGTCCAGTCCGGTAACGGGCGGAGCCCTGCTGGGGGATCGATTTCGCATAGGGGAATCCGTCGGCGACGACCGTTCGTTCATCCGCTCGACCGCCACCCGCGGCAGCCTGGGCGGCCTGACCACCGCAGCTCGGCAAATGGTTCAATTGATGGATGCGGCGGGATTCGATCTGATCATGGTCGAAACGGTTGGCACCGGCCAGTCCGAGATAGATATCGCGCGACTGGCGGACACGGTGCTGGTGGTATTTCCGCCGGGTCTCGGCGACGAGTTGCAGGCCATCAAGGCCGGCATCCTGGAACTGGCGGACCTGCTGGTCGTCACCAAGAGCGACACGCCAGGGGCGAACCTCGCTTGTCAGGCGTTGCGGACGGTGGCACCGCTGTGGCGCAACGCACCGCCCATTCACCCGGTCAGTGCCTTGACCGGCGACGGCATTGCCGCTCTCGCCGATGCCGTTCTTGCCCGCGCCAAAACTTCACGACGACCGGCGTGGCCAGCCAAGGACGCGACTGAATCAACGCGCCGTTCGCTGGCGGACAGCTTTCAGAATCTGCGTCACGAACTGGACCTTCGCCTGGCTTTCAATCCGGCTGCCGGGGTGTCGATGCAATTGTTGAATGCCGAACACGATTCACAGGCGTCCAGCCTGGAGGTGCTGCTCAGTGTCCGGCCTGACGGCAACCTGTTTCAACTCGGCGCCGTGGCGGGAGCATTCATTGTCCTGGCTGCGGAAATGAACCTGAGATGCTGCGTCGAGGATCTGGACATGGCGGACGGGCGAATGCAACTGCTGCTGGAGAGGGCCGCCAGGGAACGTTTGTAAATGGGCCTCGCGCCGCCGTACCGCCAGCGCCGACTCTTCGAGGTGACCTCGGAGCGTATCCATCCCGCGTAGCGCTGATGGGCGGCAACGGCAATATCTTCGTCACCAAGGGCCCGAGAAAATCAATGGACTCGGCCGAGGCGGCGCGGCGGTATTTCAACGCTCAAGGGCCTGATAGCAACCCATTCAGCCAGTAGATTGAATGAACCGTAGCGGTACGTGGTCGGTCAGCCAGACCCCATTGGCGGAGAGAAAAAACTCATGGCCCTCTGCGTGCATTGCGCGCGCCAAAATTCGCAATACCACCGGCTTGCCATGACGCTGTCCGACGTGGATTGCTGTAGATTCGTCCGCCGACAGGTGTACATGATTCCTGGAGCGTTTGCTTATCCCTGTCGTCAGGATCGAGGCGACAAATCGTTGTGCCGTGCCGTGGAAGAGAAACTTGGGCGGCTCGACCGGCGCCAGAGCGACGTCGATGGCCGCAATCGAGTGTCCCTGGTTTGCCCGAATGTAAAGGCCGTCACCTGAGATAGCAAAACGCTGCTTATCACTTGTGGCAACAATCGTGCGAATTAGTTCCGGCGACAGTCGCCTGCCGCACCGGTTCGATTGCCTGACCAGTTCCTCGATGCTGGCCCAGCCGTTGGAGTCGAGTCCAATTCCGACTTTATCCGGCCCATGACGTAGCGCGAATGAAAGGAAACGGCTGATCGCGCCGAGTTCTTTCTCATTTGCCGTGTGAGTTGCGTGGCCGGCTTTGCGGTTCTGGCGCTTCATCACTGGATTGAGGATGCAGAGAGGAACTGACGGGGAAATATCACAGCTTTTCAATCAGAGGGTTTCGAGCTTCAGCGCAATCAGATGATTGGTTACATCCTCCTGGCCGCCTTCGAACACATGCTGCCCACCGAGCCGTCTGAGGCTCTGTATAAGTTGCAGAGTACGATCCTGTTGCGTTAGTTCGATTTCGTCCCGAATTAACGTTGCCCAGGTAGCCTCCCCACCGTCAATGCTGGACAAGCGTATCCAGTGTGCCGGAGCGAGCTTCTCATTCGCCCACGCAAGAAACCGCTCGAACAGGTGTTGGCGCCAGAATTCCTTGCGCGTGCGATAGAAAGTTCGGTCACTTGGGTCGCACAACGTGCAGACATATCCAAGCGGCGTATTTAGTGGATGAGCTTCAATATCTGCGATGGTGTCGAAACATTCGTCATCCATGTCGGCTGAAACGATCAACTCATTTTCTGACAGCCTCGCCGAAATAACAGATGTAATTCCGACGAAAGCCAAGTCCAGTCGCCTGCGGCTGCGTGCTATCAAGCGCAATGGGATGGTAAACCGAGAAGCATTTTCCCGATACCAGCCCACAAAATCCCGCTGGATACGCGAGCCGATCCGCCCAGTCATTTCCATCTTGTCTTCGCTGTGGTGCCATCTATCCCTTGACGCATACCAGTTGCTTCAAGGTATGAATCACTTCAACCAGATCGGTATGGTTCGCCATCACAACGTCGATGTCCTTATAGGCACCCGGAATTTCATCGATCACATTCTTGTCCTTGCGGCAAATCACGCCTTCGGTCTGACGGACCAGGTCTTCCTTGGTGAATTGCTTCTCGGCGGCGGTGCGGCTCATGCGTTGGCCAGCGCCGTGGGCGCATGAGGTGAAGCTTTCTGGATTGCCCTTGCCGCGCACGATATAGCTTCTTGCGCCCATACTGCCGGGGATGATTCCCATGTCACCCTCGCGGGCACGAATAGCTCCCTTGCGGGTGACAAAAAGGTCGGCGCCAAAATGATGTTCCTCTACCACATAGTTGTGGTGGCAGTTCGCGACTTCCGAGGTCACCACAAATGGTGGCAGGTGGCGTGCCAGTGCGACCATTGAGCGCCTGTTCTTCATGGCGTATTCCTGCGCCCAGGTCACCGCCTCGACGTAGTCATTGAAATGAACGCTGTCCTCGACAAAATAGGCAAGATCACGATCAGGCAGGTGAACCATTTGGCGTTCTATGTCCTGGTGCGCAAGTTCGATAAAGTAGCTGGCCTGAGCGTTGCCTATGCCCCGGCTTCCGGAGTGGAGCATGACCCAGACCTGATCAACTTCATCCAGGCAGACCTCAATAAAGTGGTTGCCGCCGCCGAGCGTGCCCATCTGGTTGATCCAGGTGGAGAACCGGCGAAACTTCTTGAGGAGCTGAGCATGTCTTTGCGTCTTAGCAGTCAAGCGAGACTCGAAGGGTTGCGCAGCGTCCGGCAGCGCTCGCTCACTTGAGTGCTCGGTACGACCGACCGGAATATCGCGCGAAATTTGTCCGTAAACCTTTCTCAGCAATTTTTCATCCAGGTCGTTGGCTGTGAGCGAAAGTCGACAGGCCACCATGCCACAGCCGATGTCGACGCCAACCGCTCCCGGGATGATGGCCTTGTGGGTGGCGATCACCGAGCCGATGGTGGCGCCCCTGCCGACATGCACATCCGGCATGGCGGCTACGTGATGATGAATGATGGCAAAACTTCCCCTGTGGGCTCACTACAGCCCCAGTATTGGTGCAGCCAGTCACCTACAAGGTAGTCCGGCGACCCGAACGGGAGTCGGGAAGGACTCCGTTCCTTAATGATCTGCATAAGACTTTGCCCTGTTGCGAAGTAACGTGTCTGATTGAGGGCGACAGACGCATCCGGGCAGCTCCGCATATAGTCACTAAACAGTCGGGAGGCTCCTTGCCGGTCAATATTGCTGATGACGCGAAATAGCTCGATCCATTGCTGCGTCCAAAGGAGCATGCCCCGCGTGTTTTTTAGCATCGCATCGAGCCATGGATCTGGTGTTGCCTGAACCTTCGGAATGACTTCTCCCGAACGCTGATACAAATGGTACAGCGGCAACACCATCAGGAAATCATCCCGACTTTCCGGGCGAAATTCGCAAAGCCACTCATCAAATGAGAGTTCGTTTCCGGTAGCATTAATGTCTGGGTCGGAATAGCGCCATTCGGAGAATTCCAGCAGCGTGCCGACTGCCATTTCTTCTGCTTCATGGTTCACCTCAACAAGGGCTTCGAAGCCATCCGGAAGCTCATCGTCGAGCCCTTCCATCCAGGAACGCTCCCAAGGATTGATCGCATGTACGGCAAGCGTCGTCCGAAATCGATAGTACGCGTCGGCGTTGCCGAAGTCGGCGACAGTGTGCCGCAGTTGGACCATGCGCCTGCGCTTTCCGATTGCCTGCGGCACTCCAGTCCCGAGCAAGCGACTCACCGTCACGCACGATGCCGGATCAGCACCCGATGCACCGAGGATCAAGCAGGCATTGAGAAAACGTCGACGTCCCTTGGCAAAACCAGGATCGCTATGGGGATCACGTGTTGACATGGCTGAGTTGTCCAGGGGCGGGGTTCAACTGCATCATCGGGCGCAGATCACTTACCAAACCGACGAGATCAAGTCTGGAAGCACTTCCCCGGCAGGCCCACTACAGCTCAGGCTTACCCGATCATCCATCGTCGTCGGGTTCGGGTTCACCTGGATAGTTATCGCCCCGCGCTTGATTGCGAGGGTCGGTAGTCTCGCCGCTGGCTGCACCAGCGACGACGTACCAATGATCAACATGGCGTCGCACCGTGAGGCCGCATCGTTGGCGGCATCCCACTCTATGTCCGGCAACATTTCGCCAAACCACACTACGCCGGGACGAATGTGGCCGCCGCAATGTGAGCACCATGGAGGGTCGACACGCCGGCCGCCTTCCGGTTCGTTCGGGATACCGGCAGGGAGTTCATGGCTTCGCTTGCAGGCGAAGCAGAATGGCTTGAGCAAGCGGCCGTGCAAATGCAGTACATCGCGACTACCGGCGCGCTCATGCAGATCATCCACATTCTGCGTCACCAGCGTCAGACGCGGCACGCTCTTCGCCAGTGTTGCGATTGCTCGATGCGCTGCATTGGGCTGCGCGGTCATCACCCGCATGCGCCGCCACTCGTACCAGCCCCACACCAAGGCACGATCATTCCGGAAAGCCTGCTCGCAGGCGAGCTCCGCTGCGTCGTAGTTTTCCCATAGGCCGGTCAGCGTATCGCGAAACGTGGGGATGCCACTTTCGGCCGAAACTCCGGCCCCGGTGAACACCATCACATGCTTTGCAGCGCGCAGCCGCGCCAAGATTTCAGCTGGAATATCCACGGAAGCTCCTTTACAGATGGATAGCACAATACCGAAATATGCGACAACCAGTGTCGTATAGTCGTGGCACACTGAACGCATTCCCATTCGGAGGACGCCAGATGGCACGCAAGGCAAAGAGCAATGCACGCAGCACCCTGCAGCGTCAATGGACCATGCTGCGGGCGATTCCAAGATTGCCGCGCAAAATCGGCACAAGCGAATTGATCGCCCGCCTGACCAGCGCGGGATTCGACGTTGATTTGCGCACGATCCAGCGCGACCTCAACAATCTTTCCGAAGTGCTGCCTCTGGGATCGGATCAGAGCAAGCCACAGGGCTGGGGCTGGCTGCCGAATGCCGGTCAGTTCGACATACCGGGGCTTGAGCCGCAAGCCGCGCTGGCGTTCCATATGGCGGAAACGCATCTTCGCTCGGTATTGCCCGCCAGCACTCTGGAAACTCTGCGTCCCTGGTTCAATACTGCCCGCGCCGTCCTCGATGAACATGGCAATGGCCTTGCAAAGTGGCCCAAGAAAATCCGAGTTCTCCCGCGCGGCTTGCCGCAAAAGGTTCCGGTCATCCGGGCCGAGGTACAGGCCGCCGTTTACCAGGCGGTATTGCAAGACAGCAAGTTGAGCATTCTCTACGGCAGAAATTCAGACAACGCGGATATCGACAA
>JAUSMR010000158.1 GCA_030645955.1 Gallionella sp.
ACAGCAGTTCAAGCGTGTTTTCGTCAGGCCGGCCACCAAAAAAGCGTTCCAGCGCCTGGCTGAACAAAGGCTCTTCGGGGGCGACCTGCGCGAAAAGCGTCATGCATGACCAGAATTTCAGGTCATCAGGCGAGTCAAAGATATCGTGGGCAGTTTTGTCGCTGACGGCCAACACCCGCTTCGTGCATTCCCTCAGGCGTGGGCCAAGGACGGCGTGCTGCCAATAGGCAATCGCCTCGTCTCTGGACTCAATGCCAAAGTGCCTGGCGATGGTGCTGCGGCCCAGGGCCTTGAGTTGAGGAAAGACAAACCACATCCAGTGGCTGGTCTTTTGCCCAGCAGCAAGCTCTTCCAGGACCGAGGCATAGACGCGGTCTTGCGCTTGTACAAACCGCTCAAGGCCTTGCGTTGTCAAATTAAATTGCACAATTTTTTTAACGAAGCGGCCGGGTCACTGTGCGCCAGATGCGCTCAGTTCAGCCTCCGCGTGCCTTCTTGACTGCCGAGGCACCCGTCTTCATTGCTGATTCCATGGCAGTCTCCATCTTGGAGGCAGCGGATTTCAGGCCTTTTCCGACAGTCGCAAAAACTTCCGGCGCGGGATGGGCTTTTTGCAGCGCATCGACGCTGGTGTGAAATTGCTCAAAACCCAACGCAGTGACGTCTTTCAGGTTCTTTGTTGCCATCGCCAGGCCATTTTCTGCAGAGGCCTTCATGGCTTCAAAAGCAGCTTGCGGCTCCTTGATGCTTTTGAACGACTCAACGGTTTCAGCAACGGCAGCTTGCGCAACTTGTGCCTGTTTCTGTGCCAGGTCACCCCAGGCCTTGAGTTGCTCCATCACAGGCTTGAAAGCTTCCTGGGAGGCAGCAGGGTTGAACTTCTCCGCATTTTCCTTCATGGTTTTTGCGATGGACTCGAAAGGGGAATTGGAAAACATGAATAGCCTTTGTAAGATTGTTGCAGCGCAGCAATTATGAAACAGAAATGCCTGGAATTCCTGATTCAACGCTGGCTCCAAGCGTCATTAGTAGCGGCTCCCTCCTGGGCCCCATCCCTTGGGGGAAGGCATGACAAGGGTCTCAGATGACGCTGGGGTCGTGGCGGCGCTGTGCCACAGGCGCCCGCCCCACGGCAACCCACTGGTTAATCGCGGTGAATCGTCTTTTCAAGCAGCTGGAGGTCAAACCCCTTGCGGGTCAGCCGCCCAAGCAAGGCATCGTACGCGGCAGAGTCGACCTTCGTGGTCCTGGACAAAATCCACAGGTATTCGCGTTTGGGCTCACTGACAGCGACCAGCTGGTATTTAGGGTCGAGGTCGATCACCCAGTAATCGCCCCATACCGCGGGTATGAACGACAGCCATGCCGGAGCGAACCGGACTTCCAGCCTGGAAGAAGTCTTTTCCCCAATCTGCCGAGCGCTTCCGACCGCCTCTTTCATCTCGCCGCTTTCTTGACGGCAAAGGTTGATGACCTGAACTTTTCCGCCTGGCAGCAAGCTGTACTCTGCCCGCGTGTCCGCCACACATTTCTTCTGAAACCAGGCCGGGAATTTGGCAATTTCGTACCAGGTACCCATGTAGCGCGGGACATCAAGGGCGCTGATGGCCGTCAGGGGTGACACTGGCGATGGGTTGTCGGCGGCATGTGCGAATGTTCCACTGAGGACAAGGATGGCTGCAACAATTAGTGTTTTCATTTCTTTTCTATCAAAGGGGGTTGCCATGGATAGGTGCCATGTTCTCACCCATGCGACATGATTTTTCTTGCTCAACATTCAGCATCTTTGCAAGTCGGACGCGCGCAAGTGAAAAGGTGGCGACGAACGAGCGCTTGCTGTGAACAAACACGGATAATTCGCAGGATGAGAATCAATTTAGTCACGCCGTTTTCGGAAAAAGACGCCGTAAAGGCGCTTGGAGCCCGCTGGGACGCCGCCAAAAAGCTCTGGTATGTCGTCGATGTTACAGACCTCACGCCGTTCATGCGCTGGATTCCAAATTTGGAAGCAGCCACGGGCAGCTCGGATGTCAAGCCTATGCTGCCTAGCGCGAAACCCAAAAATACGGCTCCGGGAGCATCCAAGCCTTCTGCACCGGCCAAGGCCGTCATCGTAGCGCCACACTGTGGATGCGATGTTCTTCCCTGGGACGATTGCGAGCACACTGCCAGACAGTGACGACTCGAAGATGGGCTGCATCATGACAAAACCGGGGGTTGAGGTGCTGCCTCGACAGCTTAAGAGCAGCAATTAACAGCACAAGCAAAAAGCCTGCTATCAGTTAAGCAGCAGGAATTACATGTACGGTAAGGCTTTATTTGGGGTGATTGATGGGGCTCGACATGACCAACTCGTAACACATTGATTATTAAAGCGCGAGTTCAGATTATTCAAAAAAAGGCAGTTTGGACTTTAACAGGCTGCTGAAATGCCTCCCAGGTGGTCCACGCCCCCAGCCCCTGGGACGTTTTAGCTTGATACCGATTCACTGACCCAGCCAGAGCCCACTTCATGCGCGGAGCCGACACTTTCACCGAGAGCCTTTTCACCCTGCGCAAGCTGGAAGACTTCGTACCTGCCGAGCATCCCCTTCGAGCTATTCGTCAGATGGTCAACGCCGCGTTGGTGAAGATGGATGTGCTTTTCTCTGGGATGTACGAAGCTGACATCAAAGGCGGTCGCCCCAGCATCGCGCCCGAAAAGCTCCTTCGTGCCATGCTGCTTCAAGTGTTCTACAGCGTTCGTTCTGAACGCCAGCTCATGGAGCAAACCCAATACAACCTGCTGTTTCGATGGTTCATTGGGCTGTCCATGGACGACGCCGTTTGGGTGCCCACCGTCTTTACCAAGAACCGTGAACGCCTGATCAAGCACGACGCCATCATCGAACTCTTCAACCTGGTGCTGGAGCAGGCCGAGGACAAGGGTCTGCTCTCAGGCGAGCACTTCAGCGTGGACGGCACCCTCATACAGGCGTGGGCCGGTCACAAGAGTTTCGTGCGCAAAGACGGCAGTGAGGATGACGGCGACAGCGCCAACTTCAAGGACCAAAGCCGCAGCAACGACACGCACGTATCGAACACCGATGCCGATGCACGGCTGTACTGCAAAGGCGACAACGCCAGCCGGTTGCGCTACATGGGTCACACCCTGACTGACAACCGCTATGGACTGGTGGCCAACGCCATGGTCACTACTGCCGATGGCTTTGCCGAACGCGAAGCGGCCAAGGCGATGATCAACGACGCCCGGCAGGCCGCCGACAACGCGCAGGCAGAAATCACTCTGGGTGCCGATAAGGGCTATGACGCCAAAGAATTCATTGACGCCCTTCAGGCAATGAACGTCATCCCGCACGTGGCGCAAAACACCTCGGGGCGCCGATCGGCTGTGCCAGACGCCATCGCTGCCAGTGCGGGTTACGCCATCTCGGTGCAAAAGAGAAAACTCATCGAGCAGGGCTTTGGCTGGGCCAAGACCGTGGGCCGCATCCGCCAGGTGATGGTGCGCGGACTGAAGCGGGTTGATCAGATCTTTGTGCTGACGATGGCGGCCTACAACCTCACGCGCATGCGCACCTTGGGGAAAATCCGTCTGCAGACGGCGTGAGGGGCGGGAAATGTGGAAAAACCAGGCTCAAAACGTCGAAAACGGGTCCAAAGCGAGAAAAAATTTCATAATGCGAGTGGGCTGAGTGAAAAATCAACCCACCCGGGCAGGGTGTTGCGTTTACCCGCAGAGTATTTCAGCAGCCTGTTAACTGCTTTCCTGAACATGCGGAATTCCACGCATAGACGGTGCGCCGTACAATAAGAAGCTGAAGCCACCGCCCTGAGCCCTCTCGATTCTGGGGCCTTCTCGGGTCCGAGAAGACCCGATCGGCCGTTTCCAGCCCAACCGCTTTGCAACCTGCTGCCCCTCGCGGGTCACTAGCAGCCCCGCCTTCCGGCCATTTTTAACAAACCCGTATGCGACCAAGTGGGCACCCTCTGCTCTGGCATGGAGCCCACGCATTGACACAATATGAGCAATAAAGAGCTGATATCAAACCC
>JAUSMR010000186.1 GCA_030645955.1 Gallionella sp.
AGACCAAGATGAACCTCAAGTCGTCGGCTGTGAGCGCCGTCTTCCGTGCTGTCGCGGTGGTTTCGATCATTGGCGCGTCCACCTTCGCCGCCAGCATGGCGGTCGCCGCCCTGACGCCGACGCAGCAGGCCGCGGCCGACACCCTGGCCCAGACCTTGGCCACGGCGATCGCCAATGCGTCAACGGGTACGGGAAACCAGCAGGCCGACGTGGAAGCGGCGATCGCCGCGGCCCTCGTCGGCCAGGATCCGATCATCGCCAATGCGGCCCTGGCCGCCGCCGCGAAATCCTCGACTGTTACGGCGGTCTTGACCATCCCAGGCGTTCAGGACGCAATCTTCGCTCAGAAGACCACGGTGCTGGCCGCCGCCATCGTCGAGGCCGCCAACAATGCCGGCAGCGATCCGGCCGCCATTCAAGCCGCCGTCTCCGACGTCGTCGCCACGGCGAGCGTGAGCCCGACGATCGCCGCGGCGGCTTTCCAGCTGGCTCAGTCTTCCGGCGATCTCAATTCGTCGACGACGACCACTGTCGCCAATCTTGGCGACGCGGTCCAAACGCTCGTCGACAACAACCAGACGGGCACCATTCAGGTGGCGACCACGCAGCCGAACGCCACGGAGCCCACGGCTCCGTTCTACGTCGGATAATATTTAGACAGCGCGCCGGATCAGAGTCCGGCGCATATCAATGGCGACAGGGCGGTGAGGCGTATGAAGCGCCTCCCGACCGTTGGATAATGGGGTTTTCCGGTGACTTCAGACAGACGCATTCTCTTGGCGGGCGCCGCCCTGCTCCTGGCCGGCAGCGCCTCCCAGGCTTTGGCCCAGTCAACCGTGAAACAGGCTGGCGGCGGGGCGGAGAACTTCGCCCGCGATCGAAACATCGCCGTCACGGAGCGCAATCACCAAGGCTATGAGGCCCGCGGCCTGCACATGGGCGGCTTCACGGCGTTTCCCAAGGTCTCGCTGACCGGCGAAGCCAACGACAACATCTACGCCCAGAAGACCGGCGAGACGAACGACGTCGTCTGGCGCGTTCGGCCTGAGGTTGTGGTCGCTTCTGACTGGAGCCGGCATTCGCTGCAATTTTACGCAAGCGCGACGGCCAATCGCTACCAGGACAACTCCAGCGAGAACACCACCGACTACAATGGCGGCGTGAATGTCAGGCTTGATGCGTCCCGCAACGCCCACGTCGATTTTGGGGGCAGCGGATCGCGGAGCACCGAACCCCGCACCTCTCCGAACGCTCCCGCGGCGGCTCTGGAGCCGACGCGCTTCGACGCAACCACCTTCTATCTGGGTGGCACCAACGCGTTCAACCGGTTGCGCCTCTCCACCCGCTTCGACTACGCCAAGAACGATTATCGGGACACGAAGCGGCCTGGCGTCGGCCCCGCCAGCGTCATCGACCAGGATTTCCGCGACCGCACCCAGACCTCGATCATGGGCAGGGCTGACTATGCGGTGAGCCCGGACACGGCCCTGTTCGTGGAAGTGATCGGCAACAAGCGGAACTATCGGGTCGACAGGCCCGCCGTCGCCCTGACCCGCGACTCCAAGGGCGTGCAGGCCTTGGTCGGCGCCAATTTCGAACTCGGCGCCCTGACCCGCGGCGAGGTGGGCGTCGGCTATCTTCGCCAGTCCTACGATGACGCCACCCTTAGCGACGTGTCCGGCTTTGGTGCTAGGGCGCAGGTGGAATGGTTCCCCAGCCAACTGACCACCGTGACCTTCGCGGGCAGCCGCACTGTGGAGGACAGCGTCCTTTCAACTACGGCCGCCTATGTCTCGAACAACATCTCGGCCAAGGTCGACCATGAGTTCCTGCGCAATGTGCTGGTCGCGGGCCAAGTGGGGTATGGCAAGGACGAGTATGAGAAGATCGATCGGAGCGACAAGCGCCTGAGCGCTGGTGTCAACGCGACTTATCTTTTGAACCACAATGTCGGCCTGAATGTGGGCTACAGCTACGCCAAGCAGACCTCAGGCGGCCTCGCCAGTGGCGCTGAATTTAAGGTCAACAAGGTGAACGCCACCCTGACCCTGCAGTTCTAGTCTCGATCGCGCCGTCCTGGGGGCGGGTTGGCGCGATCTTTGAAATGCCGCGGAGAAGCGGACCCAATATGGGCCAGACGTTCGCAAGACGCCTGGCCCTAACTGTTAAGGCGTGAGTTGCATGAACCTGCATAGCCCCTCCCCTACCGGCGCGGATGCCGATTTCCAGGAGCGGGCGCGCACGTCCGCCACCTGGCTGCCGACGGTCGCCGAGGGACTTGATATTCGTCGGATCTTTGTCGCCTTCCGCCGGCGGTTCCGCCTGTTCGCCGCCGTGGCCCTGGCCGTGCTCCTGGTTGTCATCCTGGTGACGCTGCAGGCCACCCCGAAATATACCGCAACCGCCAACGTGATGCTGGACACCCGCAAGGAGCGGGTCAGCAACGTCGAGGAAGTCCTGTCCGGACTACCGGCCGACTCCAGCGCCGTCGATACCGAAGTCGAAATCCTCAAATCCCGGCAGCTGGCGGAACGGGTGGTCAAGAGCCTCAGGCTTGAAGAAGATCCAGAGTTCAACGGCGCTCTCCGCAAGCCAAGCGGCGTGAAGGCGCTCCTGAGTGGGATCAGTTCCATGTTTGGCGTCAAGGCTCCTGAAGCGGTTACCTTGAGCGCCGAAGCGGAACAGAGGAGGCATGAGCAGATCGTTGGCGCCGTGCTTGGTGGGCTGTCGGTCAAGCGGGCCGGCCTCACATATGTGATCAATGTTAACTACGAGTCTGATAGCGCCACCAAGGCCGCGACCATCGCCAACAAGTTCGCCGAACTCTATCTGCTCGAACAGATGGAAGCGAAGTTCGACGCCACTCAGCAGGCGACGACCTGGCTCAACAGCCGGCTCGGTGAACTCCGCGGACAGGTGCAGGCCGACGAAGCCGCCGTTCAGCAGTACAAGATCGCCAACAACCTGCTGAGCGCCTCGGGCACCAATCTGACCGAGCAAGAGATCTCCAACTACAATCTGACACTCTCCCAGGCCCGCGCCCAAGTCGCCGAGGATCAGGCGCGCCTGTCGACCGCGCGCTCGCAACTGGCGCGAGGTTCCTCAGGCGATGACGTCGGTGAAGCTCTGACCTCGCCCGTCGTCCAGCAGCTGCGCCAGCAGCGTGCGGCGGTGAGTGCCCAGGTCGCCGACCTGCAGGGCCGCTATGGCGAGCGGCACCCCGAAATGCTAAAGGCCAAGCGCCAGCTGTCGGATATCGACGCCCAGATCCAGCAGGAGATCCAGCGGATCATCTCCAACCTGCAGGCCAAGGCCCAGGTCTCAACCCAGCGTGCCGCGGCCGTCTCCGGCAGCCTTGGCGGCGCCAGGGGCACCCTGGCGGCCAACAGCCGCGCCATGGTGCGACTGAACGAGCTGCAACGGAACGCCGACGCTTCACGCACCCTCTATGAGAGCTATCTGAACCGCTACAAGGAGACGAGCACCCAGGGCGGACTGGAGCAGTCCGACGCCCGCGTAGTCTCCAAGGCCAACATTCCGACTGGGCAAAGTTCCCCCAAGGTGGCGCTCAACCTCGCCCTCGGACTGGTTCTCGCCGTGGGTTCCGGGATAGCTGCCGTGATTCTGGCCGAACTACTGGACGCAGGCCTGGCCACCGCCGAAGACGTGGAGCGTAGACTTGACACTTCCTATCTGGGCGCCATCCCTTTGTTGGCCTCTGTGTCGGAGGGACGAACAGAATCCCCGATCGATTATGTGGTGGCCAAGCCTCTCTCCAGCTTCTCCGAGGCGTTCCGGAACCTGCGGACTTCTATCCTTCATTCCCGTCTTGGCGAACCGGTGAAGATCGTTGCCATTACCTCAGCGCTTCCCGGCGAAGGCAAGACCACCACCTCTGTTTGCCTGGCCCGCTCGTCGGCCCTGCAGGGCGCTAAGGTCCTCGTGGTGGACTGCGACCTACGCCGCCGCACGGTGAACCGCATGCTGGAGGCCGAACCGGAGATCGGCCTGCTGGAGGTCCTAAATGGAGATGCCACCCTGGAACAGGCGGTCACCCTGGATGCCGCCAGCGGCGCTTACATCTTGCCGCTCTCAAAAAACATTTTCACCCCCAAGGATGTGTTTGGCTCGGTCGCCATGGACAAGCTGCTGACCGAGCTTCGCCAGTCCTACGACCTCGTCATACTGGACACAGCCCCGGTCTTGCCGGTAGCCGACACGCGAGTTCTGGCCCCCAAGGCCGATGTCGTGGTCTTCCTGGCCCGGTGGCGCAAGACTCCGCAACACGCCATTGAGGCGGCGTTCCGGCTACTTTCAGGGACGGGCGCTCACGTCGGAGGCGTGGCGCTGACTCAGATGGATATGAAGCAACAGACCAAATACGGTTACGGCGACCCTGGTTACTACTACGCCGAATACAAGAAATACTATACATCTTGAATGAGTGGACACTCTTACTTAGAACTTCGTCTACGGTGAATTGCATTCAGCCTTCGATCGTGTTAATTTTAGAGCGGCATGTAGTTCCAGGGGTCTGCCTGTAGGCTGGAACTGGAGGCCGATGTGCTTAAGGCGAAATCACGGCAGGGCAGCCCCACCTGAGTATCGGGGTCGCCCAACACGTGATGCCCTTCAGTGAACGCGCTTCGGGAGAAACCGGCTCGTCGGATCCTGTTGCGCTCAGGAACCGATCTGTGGAATTGCGCCGAGCACCCTGTTTATTCATTTCACGCGGGTAGCGGCTTCTGTGCGACGAGAACATAGGTAACCGCCCAAGCGGCTCGCGCAGCAACCACATCCTTCTTCATCATCCCAAGTACCTTTGCCTCGAGCCGGTGCATGAAGCTGAAGATCGTGCGTGCCAACAAAGACACGGGCCCGAATAACCTTAGCTTCTGTAGCGGCGCTATACCCTGGAGGTAGATCGTCCCCATGACCCCAAGCAGATACCAGAAGCCACCGAGCGTTTTGATCTCGACTAGCTGGAAGCCGGCATTCTGCAGCGCTTTTTCTGTGGCAAATCGCGTGAATCGCATGAAATCATACGGTGCGGCATGTATGGGGTAGAGAAAGGGGTAGCTGAGAAATAGGTATCCCCCCGGCCTGAGCGCTCGATACGATTCTGAGAAACTCTTTAGCGGGTCGGGTAAGTGCTCAATCACTTGACTGGACAAGATGGCATCCGCGACCCCGTCCTCTACAGGCAGGTTATCGGCACTTCCGACTAGGTCAATGAACTCATTGCCATAAAACCCGTGATCGATGTCGACCCCAATGTGTCGACTAACCCGCCCTCGAAGGAATTCGGCGAAGGGTTTCTTGCCGCAACCGACATCGTACAGCGCCATCTCCGGGCTCAGGTATTTATTCAACATATCTTTCATGAGCGCTTGCGAGTCGGTTCGCTGATTCAACTTCTCATGGGGCATAGGTGGCTCCGAGGCTGCACAGAATGTTTGGCTATGCTCATCTTAGCGTGTGCTTGGAAATTTGCGCGGGGGCACTGCCCGTTAATCGTATGGGCAGACTTAGCCGAGGGCCGAGCGCGCCAAATCGCGCCATCTGATCTCCTTTCTGGGCCGATTGAGACCGCGGGCCTTCAATCGGAATTCCGCCGAAGGATATGCGCTCTGGCGACTTGCTCAGTCCCTGATCCAACTCAATTTCCCCCGTGTACAAAATGCTTCCACCGAACGCATTAACTTCCGGCTACAATTGAGAGAGCATCAGATGTGGGTAACGCGCTGTGAACGGATACCAAAAATCACTCCCTTTATATTGAGCCTGAGTCTATAGAATTTCCGGGATTGGGCGCGGCGCTGAGTTCCGGCAAACTGGCGCGCTTCTTGCGCGCAAATCCCAAGAGTTAAGATTTGAAGGAGGCGGTTTTGCGGGGCGCTCAATAGGCACCCAGGAGCGAACCGGCGAAGCATGCAAATGAAACCAGTTGCTGAAGCCGAGGCCACTGAAGATTTGGTCACCTCGCCCGATCAGTCAGGTCATCACCATTTCATGGTGCTAGTTGCGGGTTCGGCGGTCATCGTCGCGTGGACGCTCATTAGCGCCTACCAGATTGGCGGTCTGCAATTTTGGCTTCATTCTACACCCCACCTCCTACACCTTGCTACTGCTGCCGCATGTTGCGCCATATCGGCAGTAAATGCCGGCCGAATGAGGGGAAGCTTAGAATATAAGCTGGGTCAGAGCCTCACTTCTACTCTCTTCATATTCGGCGTATATTCATTAATTATCATGTCGTTCCGTCTATTCTTTTCACGTCCGATGCTTTTATCTGTCACCACTTGCGCCTTATTCACCTGCGCATTGGTCGTCTGGCTGAAACACAAGATGACCAAAACGCGCATTGCCGTTATCGCCCCCCTTATTGGTGATGCAACTTTCGCGTTATCCTACGGCCGCGCAATTACCGATCCGCGAACCGACCTCCGCGGATTCGACACCGTACTCGTGTCCCTAACCGAGACCGTTAGCGCCGAGTGGGCCCGCGCACTGTCACGAGCTATGCTGGCAGGCTGTAGGGTCCGACATGTCGGCCAGTACGTCGAGGAATTGCAAGGCACCATCTCACTAGACCATTTCGAATTCGAACATCTCCCTCCGAATGGCATCGCATCCTACAGAACCGCCAAGCGATTACTCGACATCGCCCTCGTGGTCTTCATCCTACCCGTAGGACTTCCCGCCGTTCTCCTAAGCGCATTGGCGATCCTGCTAACGATGGGGGCGCCAGTCTTCTTTCTTCAGGAACGCATTGGATTGGGGGGCGCACCATTTTGGATTTGGAAATTGCGGACAATGCGCATTCGGCGTGACGCCGAAGCAATGCGAGCGACGATTGTCGGTGACGACCGAGTAACCCCAGTCGGGCGTATCCTGCGCAGATTCCGTATCGACGAGCTACCGCAATTGTGGAACGTACTCAGGGGCGACATGAGCCTAATCGGCCCCCGCCCCGAGGCGGCGCTCATGCACTCCGAGTACATGAGCAAGCTGCCCAATTACGCATATCGGTACCTCGTGCGCCCCGGCATCACAGGATGGGCTCAGGTCAACGCTCCGCCCTCCGCAACGGCCGAGGAGGCCAAGCGGAAATTAATCTACGATCTATATTACGTAAAGAAACTTTCTTTCACGCTCGATCTCCAGATCATCGCCAGGACATTCTGGACAATCACTATGGGCGGCGGAGCTCGCTAGTAAAATGAACGCTAAATCCGTCTGGTATCCGAAGGCGTCCAGGACTGCGAGATATTTTACCGGACGCACCACTCTCTTCTTGCGAGTGCTGAGTTGATTCCCACGCAAAAGATCGTGACCTCTATAATGTTCAAGTTGATGCACCGAGTGAGCCCTACAGAGCGCATTTACCAGCAGGGCTGCAGCGATCCCAGTGCTAATGCACGGCCGATTCCAGTTTCCATGCAAGAGGAACCGGTCGCGCCCGTGGCGTTGTTTGTCGGGGCCGACGTTAAATACATGATGGAATTCCGGGGAGCCCTGATTGAGGCTTGCCAGGCGAAGGGCTATCGCACGATTGTCTTGGCCACGCCGGTACCCGGCTTCAATGACGACCAACTTCTTGAGCGTGGTATCCAATTCGTACCTTGGAGATTGAGCAAATCCTCACTCAATCCAGTTCGCGATCTATCGGCACTTCATGATCTATGGAGCACCTTGCGCGCCTGCAGATGCAGTCTTGTGTTTGCTCACACAATCAAGTCAGTGATTTACACAATGATCCTGTCGCGGCTTGCGGGCGTTCCTCGCCGAGCCGCTATGATACCAGGTCTTGGGTACGCATTTACAGACGGATATGGCATAAGGCGTCGCCTAGTCTCTACGATTGCTTGGGCGGCCTACGCACTAGCGTTCCGCGCGTCAAGCATCGTTCTATTCCAAAACGAAGACGATAGGGCAGACCTCCGTGCCAACGGCGCTCTATCCCCCAAGACGCCAACAGCGGTGGTGGACGGTTCCGGAATCGATATGGAGCGGTTCCCGGCGATCACCTTACCCGGTGGGGCTCCGACATTCCTGATGGTCGCCCGCCTAATCCGAGACAAGGGCGTGCACGACTATGTAGACGCCGCCCGGTTGGTGAGGCAGCAGATACCTGAGGCACGGTTTGTGCTCGTCGGCGCACCCGACGCCAATCCTGAGGCCGTCACGCAGGCCGAGATCACAGCATGGTTATCCGAAGGATTGATCGAGGTAAGGGGTCACCTCTCTGATCCCCAGCCAGAATACGCCGCGTGCCATGTATTCGTACTCCCGTCATACTATCGTGAAGGTACACCAAGAACAAATCTTGAGGCGATGGCGACAGGCCGAGCCGTGATAACGACCGACGCACCAGGGTGCCGCGAAACCGTAACTCATGGCGTAAATGGATTACTGGTTCCCCCACGGGACTCTGTTGCGCTAGCTGAAGCGATGATTTCCCTCGCGCGCGACCCCGAACGAGTTAGAAAAATGGGCCTGGCTGGCACTCTCATTTGCGCTCAACGTTTCGAACTCGCCAAAGTCACACACAGCACTCTGGCACACATTGAGGGGGAGAGCGGCGGGGCCCCAACCGGTGGCGATCCACGTCGATCACCCCCAAATTATCGTGTTGGTGCGTCAACAACCACGCCGGAGAAGGCGACCGTGGCAGCCAATGCACACCCGGCTGATGGAACAAGCCCGGTCTCCAGTCGATGACGGGAGAAGCCCCAAGACCGAGCCTCATCGACCGAAATTTTCGAACGAATGCCATCTTTTCATATGCCACCCAAGCTCTTACGACAGGTCTGGGCTTCATCAGCGTCACGTTGATCACGCGGTATGGCGGACTAGCTGTCTATGGGCAGCTAGCCATTTTAATCGCAATGACAAGCTTCGCCCAAGCTGCGGTCGGCGTCCGAAGCAACGACGCGGTGGTAAAATTCTTTACTAGGGGAACAATAAGCGGGGATTTCGACCAGGTTAAGACTATTCTAATAATGTCTTTCTTCATCGATGCGATTCTCGGAGCCTTTCTTTATACTTCCCTTTTCCTGTTATCGCCGCTCCTCTCTGAGCGCCTCCTACACGACGCAACACTTGTTACTTCCGTTAAAATGTACGCTGCGGTCGCCCTGATAACTTTCTTGAGGGGGACTGCTTACGGACTGATTATTGCGACATCTAGGTTCCGCACGCTAAATGTATTGTCCGTCCTCGAACAGACGACGCGCCTGCTTTTACTGCTGTGGTTTGTGGTAACGGAAGCCACCTTGTCTCTATCGAATGTTATTGTGTCGACCGGCCTTTCTGCTGGCGTTATGACATTTGTATTCTACGCTGTGCAAACTAGGCAGCTACTGAAAACGCTCAAAAATTCTCACTTTCGCGCCACCTATGTGGCGGAGTACGTGAAATTTAACTTAAGTGCCTTTGCGTCTTCGACCATAAAACTCGGAAATCAAGGCCTAGACACGCTAGCACTTGGAGCTCTGACTGGGGCCCCCGAAGTCGGAGTCTATAATTTGTTCAAACAATTCATGAGCCCCGTAAACATAGTCTCAAATCCGCTAACCACACAAATTGCACCCAAATTCGTAGCCGCGATCGCCGAAGATCGGCGCAGCGATGTTTGGTTTACGATTTCCAACACCGAGCGCGTTCTGAGACGCGCCTTCTTCGCTATTGCCCTCGTTATCGCGCCCGCGGCGGCAGTATACAGCCTCTGGAACGGAATTTCCTACACTCCCGGTCAGTATTTCGCATTCGCTATAATGTTGGCCGGAGCGTATATCCAATTATCTCTGTGGTGGTGTCGCTCCTTCTCCGTCGCCTACGACATAAGATCGTCTCTTATCAGCAATGCCGTCTACACCGTGTCCATAATTGTATTGATTGTCCCGTTGACGATCGTCGGCGGACTGTGGGGTGCAGCTGCCGCTGTAACGACGACACTGATGATAGTGAGCCTTTACTGGAGGGGCGAAATCCGGAAGTTTAAACAGGGAGCATCACGAATTTGAATATCGAAAGTGCTCATCATCTAAGTGGATTTCAAAGCACCAAGGGCCGAGACCACTGCACCCTCGTGAGGGCGGCCTCGCCCTCTGTATGCGCCTCTAGCGGTTCGATTATCTGGATTCTGGCCTAATGGACTACCCACTCATCTCCATCTGCGTAACCTGCTTCAACGCCGCGGATACAATATCCCGCGCGATTCATAGCGCGCTCGAACAAGAGTGGCCTAACAAAGAGATCATCATCGTCGATGATTGCTCGACGGATGGGTCTAGCGACCTAATTCAGAAAATAATTGATCACAATCCATCTGTTCGCCTAATTCAACTGGAGCGAAATGGGGGCTATCCCGCCGCACTCAACACCCTGGTTAGCGAAGCGAGGGGCGAATTCGTTGTGTTTTTCGACGATGACGATACGAGTGTCGCGTGCCGCGTTACAGCGCAGTGGGAGAGGATAACTCGATACGAGCGGGACAAGAAAGCGGAATTTGTTTTGTGTTATAGTAACCGGTCAGTTGTAGTGGCTGGCGACCAAGAGGTCAGCGCGATAACTCGGGCTATTGGTCGCCTAGAACCCGAGCCCTACGGCCCGGCGGTCGCTGACTTTATCCTGTTGTTGCTCGAGCGTCCGCCATTTGTTTGGGGGCAATTTGGGAGTTGCACCCTAATGATGAGAAGGGAAGCGATACTGACGCTCGGCGGATTCGACACCGAGTTTCGGCGGGGAGCCGAATGGGACTTTGCTATCCATGCGTCGCTAAAGGGCGCTCATTTCATCGCAGTGAATGAATCTCTTGTTACGCAGTATTTAACCATAGGTTCCGGCAATGAGAAGTCGGGTAATGGGCCCTTGAGGCACTCTCTGGCGCTCCGTAGAAAGTATCGGGCTTTCCTGCGAGCCCGCGGACTATTTTACGCATCTATAGCTCAGGCTTACGCGCGACATCATTACGCGCGCGGGAACCGCACTCCGAAGATCCTCTGGTCTCTTGCTGCAGGAATATTGGCGCCGAGGACCCTGCTCCCCCATATTGTTCGGAAGAGCAGGTTATTCAGCTCACTTTTCAGTTTGAGTATTACAAAGTGACTATTTGGCAGTCTTGGTACGGCAAGAAATAAGAGGCGACTGGATCATGTTGTATCGGATAGCGAAAAATATATCCCGGCGTCCCGTAAATTCCGCGATCCGGAATTTCTGTCTTAATTTGCCGGAGTCTTGTCGGGTCTTGTGCGTGGGATCGGGTGGGCCAATTGAGGAGATAGTGCGCAGCTCGACCGCAGATCGGAACATCGAGGTGGTCACCTCAGATGTAGACGGCACCAGAAGTCCGATGATAATCGACGACATTTGCGCGTCTTGTCTTCCGGACGGTTCGTTCCAAGCCATTATAGTGGCTGAAGTTTTTGAACACTTGAAAGATCCTCAAGCCGCGTCGAGCGAGATTCTGCGGCTGCTGAGTCATGACGGCGTAGCAATTGTGACCACGCCGTTTATATTTATGATCCATGACAGTCCGCACGATTATTTTAGGTATACTAGATATTCGTTGTTGAATTTGTTTAGCAATTTTAGCAACGTCGAAGTAGTGGAGCGTGGACATTGGCTGGATGCAATTGCGCTGCTCGTGCTCAGAATGCCCATGATTGGCGGAAAATTTTCCCGTATTGCAGCGTGGACCCTCGCTCCACCCGTGCTCCTCTTGCGCGCGCTTTTCCGAAAGGCGAAGCCCGTTAAGGCGTGGTTGATGCCGGTCGGCTACATTGTGACGGTCGAATGCGCGCGCCCCCGAATCTGATTTTCGTACGATTTTACGAGGGCGCGCGTTCTCTAGAGGATCGCCGCCGTAGATCGCTGCCTCCATCATAACCGGACTTGTCGGGGGCTCAGGAAGAGGGGGTCGCCGAGTGAATTTGCAGATGGGCGGTATTGTGACAAGAATATGCTCGAACAGCATCGTGTGCGTACGGTGTCAGCGCGGTTTTTTTGAATGAAGAAGCCGCTCGTCACTATTGGCATAACCGCGTTCAACGCTCAGGACACAATTGCACGCGCTATTCAGTCTGCTCTCGCTCAGACGTGGGTGTCGATTGAAGTGGTTGTCGTAGACGATTGCTCCAGCGACGATACGGCAGATCGGATCAGCGAGATTGCGACTGCGCATCCAAATTTGCGGTTGATCAGGCATGGCGTGAACACTGGCGTTGCTGGCGCGCGCAATACAATCCTGCGCGAGGCGCGGGGCGAATTCGTGGCGTTTTTTGACGATGACGACGTAAGTGCAGGCCACCGAATCGAAGCCCAGGTCGAGCGCATTGAGAGGTACGAACGGACCTTCGCCGCCGGCGCGCCGGTAATCTGCCACACCGCCCGTATCCAGCTTTATCCAGACGGCTCGTCTCGCGTCGAAACCACCATGGGGACCTCGATAGGTGCCCCGGTGCCCTCGGGTTGGGCGGTGGCTGAACGCATACTCACCGGCAAACCGCTGCGGGACGGCTACGGATCACTGGCCACCTGCAGTCAGATGGGCCGCACATCGACTTACCGTCTTGTCGGCGGCTTCGACCCGTCTTTCCGCCGGAGCGAGGATACGGATCTTTCGATACGGCTTGCGCTGGCCGGCACTCACTTCGCCGGCATTGGCGAGCCGCTAGTAACCCAAGAGATGATGGTGACGAGGGAGAAATCGCTGGAAACAGAGCTGGAGTTCGCTTTGGTTCTGCTTGACAAGCACCGTGCGCAGTTCCGCACACCGGCGGAGCACGCCCTCGGCCGAGCGTGGCTCCAGTTGAAGTTCGAGTGGCTTCAAGGACGGCGGGCGAAGTTCTTCAAGGGCTTACTGATACTCGGGACGAGTCACCCTTTCTTCACGCTAAAGCGTTTGACCTACGCTTTACCAATGGCCGACTCACGGGCCTCCGCCCGCCGTTTGCATCACAGTCTCCAAGTCAAAGCGCACCAGGATATGACATGAAGTGGTTGCTGAAGCTTTCGGCAAAGGTCGTCCTGTCGCGATTGGGGATTCCCTACGAGCTGTGGCGGAAGGCAGGTCTATTCCGACATGGCCAAATGGATTCCTATGAATACGCAGTGAAGATCTTTCAACTGCATGCAAGTCGCGCCTTCCCACAGGGTGACCTTTCCGGAAAGACAGTTCTGGAGATCGGCCCTGGCGACAGCCTCGCCTCCGCCGTTATCGGGCGGGCCCTCGGTGCCGGGCGAATCATTCTGGTGGACGCCGGGCGGTTCGCAACGGTGGATTTCGGCTTCTATCGCTCCCTCGCGGCGCAGCTATCCGCGTGCGGCTATCGAAGTCCAGATCTAGCGGGGGTGGACACGCTGCAGGGGATGCTTTCGGCATGCCAGGCGGAATACCTGACGTCGGGCGTCAGCAGCTTTTCGGAACTTGGGGACGCAACCGTCGATTATGCGTGGTCCCATTCCGTTCTGGAGCACATCCCCAAATCCGAATTGCCTGAGCTGATGGCGCAGCTAAGGCGGGTACTCCGGCCCGAGGGAGTCATGTCTCACAATATCGATTTTCAGGATCACCTCGACTATTCGCTAAATAGTCTTCGTTTCTCGGAAGCGGACTGGGAGGCTCCCCTAATGCGCGGGGCCGGCTTCTATACCAACCGTGTGCGAGCGACGGAGATGCACCAATTGATACGGAGCGCGGGCTTTCACATCGTCGAGGAGGAATTCGGCCGCTGGCCTGCGTTGCCGATGCCTCGCAAGAAGCTACATCCAGATTTTCGTGGGCTCTCAGATGACGAACTGCGCATCCGAACCTCGTACGTCCTAGCGCGAGCGGCGGCGGTGCCGTGTTCGGGAGGAACGGCTCAGTGACGCCCGGGAGGGAACAACCGCCAAGAATTACTATCGGAATTACCTGCTTCAATGCGGCGTCCACCATTGAGCGCGCGATCGCGAGTGCCGCGGCTCAGGATTGGCCCTCGGTCGAGATTCTGGTGGTGGACGACTGCTCCACCGACAATTCGGGCTCGGTCGTAAGGGAAGCCTTGGCACCGATAGTGGACGCTCGACTAATCGAGCACACAGAGAATCTCGGTCCGGCAGCTGCGCGAAACACCCTCCTCGAAGCTGCCAGCGGAGATTTTATTGCATTTTTCGATGACGACGACGTAAGCGCCCCCTCTCGGCTGACGGTACAAATACGCGCAATTCTTGATTACGAAGCGAAAGCGGCGACCACCCTCGTCCTCTGCTTCGCCTCTGGAGAGCGCGAGTATCCAAATAATTACCGCCTCCAAGCAGACGCCATAGGTTCTCGGCCGCGGCCGCCGGTTGGCCACGAGGTCATCGACTATCTGCTGTTCAACGAGCGCCACCCTAGCGTCTTTTATGGTGCCGGGACCCCCACCTGCGCTCTCATGGCTCGGACCGAACTGCTTCGCGCTGTTGGTGGCTTCGACCCCTCGCTGCGTCGCGTGGAAGACGTCGATCTTGCCATCAGGCTGGCATTGAAGGGAGCGCACTTCATAGGCTGCCCAGAGCGCCTCTACATCCAATACGCGACCGTGGCCGCGGACAAGACTGCGGATCGCAATTTGGCCGCCGAACTATCTGTCGTCGAGAAATATAGAGAGTATCTTAAACATAGAGGATTGTACGACTACGCTCGAGGTTGGTTCATCTTCCGACAGAAGTACTTTACGCGCCGGTATGGTGCCGCATTGATGCAAATAGCCTGGGTTTTCTTGGGCCATCCGCTACGCACCACAAGGCACCTCTTTAGGTCAGCGCCAGCCCGACTAAGACATGAGTGGGGCATAGGCGGGGCGCGGGGTTCGGCCGAATGAAGGTGATATTTTCCAGCCGCCTGTTCGACGGAATTGCAGGGGGAGTCGAGCGTATGGCAATAGCCATGATGAACGACCTGACCGCACGCGGGCACAGTATTGAGCTGATCTCGCTTGACAGAGCCGACGCTACGACCTTCTACCCCCTTGATCCGGCGGTTGAGTGGCATCGCATCGACATCGGCGATGCGAACCATAAGGCAAGCTCGCAGGAGGTATGGACGCGCCTTAAGATCATCCGACGGATCGTTTTGAATGCGCGCCCTGATGTTGCAATAGGGTTTCAGCAGGGAGCCTTTTTCTCTCTCGCGGTCGCCACATTAGGCCTGGGGCTACCGGTCGTGGCTGCCGAGCGGAACGCGCCGCAAAGGTTCGATCACCTGAGGGATGGCCACGGTCGGCGCTTCCAATTTGAAAGCTTCCGCCTAGCAAAGCGAGTAGCAATCCAGCTCGAGTCCTATCGGAAGCACTACCCTAGGTTTGTGCAGAGGCGCATAGTTACTATACCAAACCCTGTCCTTCAGCAGCTGCAATCCGCTGCGCCGGCGGGCATTCCCAAATCCCGGAAGAAGCTCTTGTGCGTCGCGCGACTTAGTTACCAGAAGAATCAAGATTTACTTATTCGGGCATTTGCTTCTCTCGCCGGCGCGTTTCCCGACTGGGATTTGATTTTGACTGGTGGCGGAGAGGATGAGACCAAGCTCAAATCTCTTGTCGAAAATTTTGGGTTAGAAAATAGAGTTACCTTTCTGGGGGCCGTCTCAGATGTAGGGCCACTATACTTAGGTAGCCACCTGTTTTGCCTTTCGTCGCGCTGGGAAGGATTCCCAAATGCACTCGCCGAGGCGATGGCCTATGGCCTTCCAGCCGTTGGGTTTGCCGACTGCGCGGGCGTTAATGAGTTGATCGTGCCAGGCGAGACCGGCCTCCTCGCAGCGGCAGGTTCAGAAAACCTCGCCAATGTTTTGGCTGAACTTATGAGCGATGATGATCGGCGGCGGCGGATGGGCGGCGCGGCGAAGGAGGCCGTCGTCACTTTCGCGCCGACTGAGGTCTTTGACCGGTGGGAAGAGCTGTTCCTCAATCTGGCCAAACACCCATGAAGCTGATGTTTGCCATCAAGCGCCTGGAGAATTCCGCGGGTGGATCCGAGAGGGTCCTCGCCAGGATTTGCTCCGAGTTGGCGCACCGAGGGCATGAGGTTTCGGTGTTGACCTGGGACGCCCCCGGAAGCCAGCCCTACTATCCTTTTAACCCGGCCGTTCGCGTGATCAACCGGGGGCTTGGCGACAGCTCACAGCCAACCCGGCCCCGTGAATTCCTAACGAGACTGTTTGACCTCCGCCGCGCGGTTTCCGAAGCTGCGCCGGATGTGGTGATCGGTTTTGGTCATTCCATGTTCGTGCCGCTTGCCTTCGCCACCTTGGGCATGACCACGCCCGTGGTCGGTAGCGAACACGCGGTGATGGCTCACTACGAAACCAGACCTCTACAATACTTTCTGCTCCGCGCCTCAGCGAGGCTTCTTAGAAAGATTACCGTCATCTCGGACGCAGGGCGCCTAGGCTACACGGCTGATGTCCGCCCGAAGCTATTCGTCATGCCAAATCCGATCCTCGCCGAAGTGCTGCCTTCCCGTGGGCGAACGCGAGACAATCCAGGAATTATCTTGAATGTTGGACGTCTTGATCCTCAAAAGAACCAAGATGCCCTCATTCGGGCGTTCGCCCGCGTGGCGGACCAATTCCCGACCTGGCGCTTGCGCATAATGGGTGAGGGGCCGCTTCGCCCCCGCCTGGAAGCCCTGATCGTGGAACTTGGCCTGAGCACGAGAGTCGCAATGCCAGGCCTGACCCAGTCAATTGACGCAGAATACGCCTCAGCCGATCTTTTCGCGCTGTCGTCAGCCTATGAGTCGTTTGGGCTGGTGAGTATTGAGGCCATGTCCCACGGGTTAGCTGTGCTTGGTTTCAAGGATTGCCCAGGCACAAATGAAGTCGTTCTCGACGGCGTTACCGGCCTGTTGGTCGGGAATGACCCCGACAGGGTTTCGAGCTTCGCGGAAGGGCTACGGCAGTTGATGGCTGACGCCGATCTGCGCGCTCGTCTTGGGGAGGCGGCTCGTCAGCGGATCGCCACACTCGCTGAGCGCTGCGATGTAGTTGACCGATGGGAGGCATTTCTGACCTCCATCCGGGTCGAGGAGTAGTCACGGTGCCGATCGACCTGCGCTCGTTGCTGCCATTCGTATTGATGCTAGCACCTTTCATTTACTCAAACGACCACTCGAAAACGCGTGTATACGAGGTGCTAGCGGTCGGAGGAGTTTTTGTCGTCGCCGCCATATTTTCTCCGATCCGGATTCGTCGGGAAGCGGATTGGCTTATACTCCTCGCCTACACAATCGTTCTCATTCTTCAGCAGTTCGTGATTTCGGACGGAAGTTTCCGGTTCGGTGCCCAGTATGCCCTCGTAATGGCGGCGGCTTTTATTCCCGGATGGGTAGCCCGATCCGTTGTTTGGCGGCCAAGCGACTTCGAAACATATTGGGACCGAGCCATAGGGATTGCCTCAGTCATTCTGGTACTCAATCTCGTTGGATCTCGCTTCCTGGGATTTGGAGAGCACTTTTCGGGGTTACAAGGCGCGAGATACTTTGGATTTCTGGGAGATTCCATCTCACCAGTCCTAATATTTCCTCTTACCTACTACTTCCTCGGACGGCGATATGCTTGGGCCGGACTTATTGCTTTCGGCCTTATGTTGACTGGTGGCAAGGCCGCCTTCGTCATGCTCGTGGTGGCCCTATGTCTTACTTTTTTGATGCGCGCCTCTTGGTGGATTAGAGTCATATCTCTTCCCCTGTTTGTGTTCATCGGGGCCTTCGGCTTTCCTGCCGCTATGTCAACCCTTCAGTCTTCATCAGTTCAATACTCTTGGAACACGCGACTGATATCCTACGAACTCGGCTGGCGCCTATTTGTTGAGAACCCTATATTCGGTGTCGGAATTAACAGAAGCATGGTCAATTTGTCTTCCTACGCCGAGGCCTTTGCTAATTCACGACAAATTACACATTATTGGGTTGTTGGACAAATTCACAACGCGTTCATACGTTCGTTGGCCGAAACTGGAATTCTTGGCTTTTTAGTACTTCTCGCCTTCTGTCTGTTGCTTATATACCGCGCGCTTGTTGCCGCCGAGCGCGTCCGACGATTGCCGCGGTCGAAGGGCCAGGCGCTTGCCACTGCCGGGGCGGTTTGGACCATCGCCTTCATCACCACCTATCAGTCGACGGGTTGGTTCGAGCATGGGCACCCCCAGTTCGCTTGGCTGCTGCTCATCTCTTCAGCGAGCTACGCTGCATCTGGTATCTACCGCAGCGAAAATCCAAGCGCGCGGCAGCGCACGCCGTTCTGGAATGATCAGGTCGTCCTGCGTAGCTAGTTCTGAACGCGGGGCGAAGGTCGCGCACCCTGACTTGAAAGGACCCCGCCCGTGTGCGGCATTGCCGGCTTGCTGTCTGTAGACGAGTTCAACGCAGAGCATGTGTGGCGTATGACGCGCACGCTCCAACACCGCGGCCCTGACGCTCAGGACATCTGGATCGACCCGGAAGGCGGCGTGGGCCTGGGGCACAGCCGACTTTCCATTATCGACCTCTCGCCCCACGGCGCCCAGCCTATGACCTCTCACAGCGGCCGGTATGTCATCGCCTACAATGGAGAGATCTACAACGCGACCGAACTTCGGGCCAGCCTGGACAAGATGGGTGATGGCGTCACCTGGCGCGGGCACTCTGATACTGAGGTGCTTTTGGCTGCGATTGATCGGTGGGGGGCCGAGATAGCCCTCACAAAGGCGGAAGGCATGTTCGCCTTTGCTCTATGGGACAGGGGTGAGCGGAGCCTGCTCTTGGCGCGGGATCGCGCCGGAGAGAAGCCACTCTACTACGGCTTCGCCGGACGCGCCTTTGTCTTCGGCTCCGAGTTAAAGGCAGTTCGCGCCGCGCCCCACAGTGACGCCGAGATTGACCGGGCGGCCCTGGCCCGCTTCACTCAATTGAGCTACGTCCCCACCCCTTATTCTATTTATCGGAACATCCGAAAACTCCCGGCCGGCTGCTTCCTCGAAGTTCGCGCCGACGACCTGCGCGAGCGTCACTGGCCTGAACCCCGCCGCTTCTTCTCAATTGAAAGTGTCGCCAGCGCAGGCGCAAAGGATCTGTTTTGCGACGAGGCTACAGCCGCAGACGCTCTCGACGCCGTCCTTCGCAGAGCCGTCAAGGCACAGATGAGCTCGGATGTGCCACTTGGAGGTTTCCTGTCGGGCGGTGTGGATTCGTCGACGATCGTCGCGATGATGCAGGCTCAATCTACAAGGGCGATTCAGACTTTTACCGTCGCTTTTGAGGAGGCCGGATACGACGAGAGCAGCGCTGCAGCGGGGGTTGCCCGTCATCTGGCTGTGGAGCATCGCGAACTCCGCGTCACGGCTGCGGATGCACAGGCAGTGATTCCGATGCTCCCGGCGATGTATGATGAGCCATTTGCTGACGTGTCTCAAATTCCGACTTACCTGATTTCCAGTCTAGCGAGACGTCACGTCACCGTCGCCTTGTCGGGGGACGGTGGCGACGAGTTGTTCGGCGGCTACAATCGATATCTCTGGCTTCCGACTATCCAGCGGCTCACGTCGATGCTCCCGGACAGAGCTCGTGACATCGCAGCATCCGCGCTCCGCCGGGCCCCCCCTATCCTGCTGAAGGCAATGTCCGAGTTAAAAGGCCCTGTGGGGCAGCTCGGACGGCGGGCAGATCTGTTGCCCGATTTGTTGCTCGCGACCGGCGATCCCCTTGAGTGTTATCAACGGGCTGTGCAAGCTTGGGCTTTGCCGCCTGTCCGTGACAGCGCCATCGACAATAGCCGACTGCGGCACGAGCATCCGCTTGTAGTCGGTGGGGATTTTCCGAGCGATATGATGCTTTGGGACTACCTGACCTATCTAGCTGACGATGTCCTGACGAAGGTTGATCGGGCATCCATGTGCACCTCCCTGGAAGTCCGCTGTCCGTTCCTAGATCCCAGCGTTACTGCGCTTGCATGGCGGTTGCCACTATCGATGAAGATCCGCGGATCCACCGGCAAATGGCTGCTGCGGCAGGTACTCCACCGATATGTGCCGGAAGCTTTGGTGAGCCAGCCCAAGGCCGGATTCTCGGTGCCGATCGGCTCGTGGATACGAGGCCCCCTACGTGAATGGGCTGGAGACTTGCTCTCCGAGGATCGCCTTTCCCGGCAGGGCTTCTTTGACTCCCAAGTGATCTGCACCACTTGGGACGACCACCTGTCCGGCCGGCGAGATCACAGCAAGCGCCTTTGGCCAATTCTGATGTTCCAAGCATGGCTGGAAGAGTGGGGTGCAAATTAACTTGTTGCCGGGAATTTGAGCTGATCGGGCGACACCTTTTCGTCTCAAGGCTCCTATGGGCTCGATAAGCTCGGTGAGCTTTCAGCCGGGTGGTGCGAACGGAGCCTATCCACCGCCCAATGCTCGCGTACTTGAAGCCCCGCGGGCGCTGGTCCTCAGGCTTGTAGACATTCCGCCGGTCGACCATCACCGGGGCCATCATCAAGTCCTTGATGCGGTCGAGGTCCAGCGCCCGGAACTGATCCCACTCGTTGATCAGCGCCAGGGCGTCGGCGCCCGTCTTGGAGGCGAGGGGCTTACCGCAGCCCCCCAATCATGTTGAGGTGGTGCCTCACCTATCCGGGTTCGCGCCGAAGGGGCTCGCTGCGCCGTACGCGCCAGGACAGCAAATTCGATTTTCGCCGAAGCCGGCTGCAGGTGGGTCTCTGCCGCGTGTTCTGAGGCAAGGGCGGTCCGTGGCCCGGCGTCCTCGGGAGGTCTTCCTGGAAGGCTCTGGTGACGGTCCAAGCCGGCTTGGGGATCGAGACCCATGTCCGATTGCGCCTGACCTCGACCCCCGGAGGGCGGCGTTGAGGCTAAACTCTAAAGTAGTCCAGATACCAGTCGACGAACCGTCCGATGCCGGTCTCGATGGGAGTCTTGGGCGCGTAGTCGAGGGCGGCCTGGGTCTCGGTGGTGTCGGCCTCGGTGCGGCTGACGTCGCCGGGCTGCATGGGCATGAGGTTGAGCTGCGCCTTGCGGCCGAGCTTCTCCTCCAGCACCTGGATATATCGCATCAGCTCCACCCTCTGGCTGTTGCCGAGGTTGAGGATGCGCCAGGGGGCGACGCCGCTGGTGGCCGGATTGGGGGCCTGGGCGTCCCAGGCCGGATCGATGCCCTGCGGCCGGTCCAGGCCGGCGATCACGCCCGAGACGATGTCGTCCACATAGGTGAAGTCGCGCTGCATCTTGCCCTGACCGTAGACGTCGATGGGCGCGCCCTTGAGAATCGCCTCGGTGAACTTGAACAAGGCCATGTCCGGCCGGCCCCAGGGCCCGTAGACGG
>JAUSMR010000195.1 GCA_030645955.1 Gallionella sp.
TGGCCGTGCTCATCCAATCGGTATTGGAGAACCCGGACCTCGCGGCAAACCTGCGCCGCCATGGCTTGCAATTTGCCGAGCAGCATTCCTGGGAGAGGGCCGCCCTACAATATGAACAACTGTACTTGCAGGCGGCTTCGAAGCTTTAGTTTCTTCGGAATAAAGCTGTCTTTTCATAATTCCAATCCCTACGGCTCCCGTTACCCGAATGACTGCTAACTCCAGGCAACGATGGCTCGTCATCGCTCACGCATTCAACATGGATGGTCGGGCCGCCAGCCAAACCATTACTGACAAGATACCGCATCTCAGGCGTGCAGGTATCGAGGTCGTGGTGCTGAGTGGTGTTTCGGGTAGGCATGATGCCGAGGTCGAGCACCACCAACTGTGGCCGATGGGGCCTGCCGGCTTTCGTTTTGAATTGCGGCATGTGCTGCGGCGTCGCTGGGGCAATGGTTTTCGCTATCGCCTGTTGATGACGCTGGCATCCATATTCTTGCTGCCCTGGATGCTGCTGGAAAAATTGGCGCGGCCCGTTGAAAGTTCCTGGTCATGGTGGTTGACGGCCTACCTGAAGGGCCGATCCCTGGCACGACAGAAGCCCTTTGATTTGATTTACTCGACGGGCGGCGCCTTCGCTGCTCATTTGGCCGCGCATTCGTTAAAACGGGCTACCGGTACGCCGTGGTTGGCGGAGGTACACGATCCGTTGGCAATACCTGAAGAGTTGCCGGCCTCACCCCAGCAAAGAATGCAGGCACAAGTCGAGCGTCTGATTTGTACCCATGCCGATATTGCGATCTGGTTCACCGAGCAGGCCCTGACCAGCGCCCGTCTGCGCTGTCCGCAACTGGCAGAGCGTGGGAAGATGATGCTGCCCGGCATCGACAAGCCCTTTCAGGTGCTGCCGCCTTACCAACCCGGTCAGAAATTTGTCATAGGCCATTTTGGTTCACTCTCGCCGACCAGGCATTTAGGGCCAATCGTGGAGGCACTGGCCCTGCTCAACGAGCGTCGGCGTGATCTGGTGGATGCCACTGAATTACATCTGTATGGCGGACCTTTGGACAAGATTTCAAACAATATGATTTCTGATTCCCGGGTACGTAACTGCATGCGACACTTTGGTCGCATTGAAGCCGATCCCCGAACCGGCTTGAGCGGACGTGAGCAGATATTGCACCGCATGCGTTCCGTGGATGTGCTGCTGCTATTGCACGGCGAAGATGCCATCTGCTCTGAATACATACCCTCCAAGCTTTATGAATATCTGTGGATGCAGCGGCCGATATTGGCCGTCGTGCATCGCAATCCGCAGATGGCTGCGCTGATCCGAGGCGAAGGTCACCTGGCCGTTTGTTCGGGCGAAGGTGAGGCTGGTAGCGCTAGTGTGGGCCGTGCGTTAGCCGCTGCCCTGGAGCCGCTTTTTGATCGGTGGCGGACTGTAGGTCTCGATGACAATGGTCGTGCCAGTCCGTACACGACGGAGGCGGCTGTGCAGCAACTGCTCGGATGGGTGAATGAGTTACCCATAGCGCGAAGTCAGCTTCGTTAAGCCGGAGATTTCATT
>JAUSMR010000203.1 GCA_030645955.1 Gallionella sp.
CCGTCGAGTCATTCAAAAGCATCAAGGAGCCACAAGCTGCTTTTGAGGCGATGAAGGCCTCGGCAGAAAATGGCCTGGCCATGGCAACAAAGAACCTGAAGGACGTCACCGCGCTGGGTTTTGAGCAATTTCACACTAGCGTCGATGCGCTGCAAAAGGCCCATCCAGCGACGGAAGTCTTTACTACTGTCGGAAAAGGACTGAAATCTGCTGCCTCCACGATGGAGACTGCTATGGAATCAGCAATGAAGACGGGTGCCTCGGCAGTCAAGAAGGCCCGCGGAGGCTGAACTGAGCGCAGCTGGCGCACTGTGACCCGGCCGCTTCGTTGAAAAAATTGTGCAATTTAATTTAACAACGCAAGGCCTTGAGCGGTTTGTAGAAGCGCAAGACAGCGTCTATTCCTCGGTCCTGGAGGAACTCGCCGCTGGGGAAAAGACCAGCCACTGGATGTGGTTCGTCTTTCCTCAACTCAAGGCCCTGGGCCGAAGCACCATCGCCAGGCACTTTGGCATTGAGTCCAGAGACGAGGCGATTGCCTATTGGCAGCACGCAGTCCTTGGCCCACGCCTGAAGGAATGCACGAAACTGGTGTTGGCCGTCAGCGGTGGCAAAACTGCCCACGATATCTTTGACTCGCCTGATGACCTGAAATTCTGGTCATGCATGACGCTTTTCGCGCAGGTCGCCCCGCAAGAGCCTTTGTTCGCCCAGGCGCTGGAACGCTTTTTTGGCGGTATGCCTGACAAAAACACGCTTGAACTGCTGTGAGCCAGTGCGCCATACGGTTTCATGCTTGCCGACCTGAGCTTTACGGCGCAAACTTCCATGGCGGCAGGCAAGCGATGAAAGTCGTCGCCCCGGAGACGCGCAATAAAACGCGCAAGAAGACGGTCAAAAACTCCATGCGTTGTCCACTAACGGGATGGCGTGGCGGTTCACATTAACTTTGAAATCCATGATTCCTAAAAAATTCCTGTCCTCGATTTTTGCCGCGATTGCTGTTTCTTCCCTTTTGATGGGTTGCCAGCGCACGGAGCAACGCACCGAGACTCCGCCCTTCGGTTCATTGGCGCAAATCACGTCCATTTCACCCGACACAACCCAAGTGCTTCGCGCTGGAGAGCAAGTCAAGCTGAAGGTCGATGTCAGCCATGTCCTGACTGCAGAATCAGGAACCATCAAGCTTGTGGTGCTGGCTGCTGACAACTCCGACATTGCTCAGGGGTCAGAGGCGATCACCAAGGGTACGGGGAAGTCCACTCTGCAAGTGGAGTTCAAGGTTCCCAGCACCACGGTTATCCGGGTGTTTACGCCGCTTATTGTTCAGGGCCAGAACTCAACATCGTTGGCTGATGGCCGAACGTTCGAGGTAGTTTCCAATTAAGCGCAATTCGGAGATCCCAGTCCACCGGACCGGCAAAAAACTGCTCCTTGCGTCCCGCGGCGTGAATTCGGTTTCAGTGGCCATCGCCGGGCCGCCGGCGTATTAGTTATTGCCCAGGGGGGCAAGGTCGGAGGCGCGCCAGATCTCGTTGAGCTGCTGAAGTTTTTCTTCAAACACATAGTAGTCAAGCGGCTTGCTCACGTAACTGTTGAGCCCTCCCTTGAATGCAATCACAGCCTGAGATTGCTCACTCGCTGATGTCAGCATGATGACGGGGATAAAAAACGTTCGGGGATCGTCCCGCATGCGTTGCATCACGGCCAAGCCGCTGAGCTTGGGTAGACCCAGGTCGAGCAGGACCAGATAGGGC
>JAUSMR010000210.1 GCA_030645955.1 Gallionella sp.
TCACCGTATTTTCCGTCCGGCGCATGATTGCCGCGCGACGGGTAGCGACTGGGCAGCATGTAATGACACATACCGCCGTGGGCCTGCGTCGGATGCCACAGCACAATGGAAACACAGGAACCCAGCAAGGTGGTGATGCGCAAGCGTCCCTCACCGAAACAGAAATCACCCGGCCTGAGATAAACCTCACGATCAGGCGTCGCCACCCCCATTCTTACGGTTTCCTGTAGACGGTGGGCTTCACCGTGGTCAGGACATTGGTAATACCGCTTAACGACTCGGAATGACCGACGATAAAATAACCGCCGGGTTTGAGGCTGCGAATCAGATTCGCCACGACGCGCTGCTTGGTTTCGATATCAAAGTAAATGAGCACATTGCGCAAAAAGATCACGTCAAAATCGCCCATCTTCTTCATCCCTTCCACGTTCAGGTTCAGATGCTCAAAACTCACATGCTGACGCAACTTCTTGTCGATCAGGAACGTACCCTCCTGACCATTGCGCCCCTTCAGACAATATTTTTTCAGGTACTGGGGGTGGATCTTGTCAGCCTCAGGCAAACCATAGTGTCCGCGCCTGGCCTGCTCCAGCACGGAATGACTGATGTCGGTACCAAGAATGTCCCATGCACCCTCCACGCCCAGCTTGTCCGCCAGCACCATGGCGATGGTATAGGCCTCCGCACCTTTAGAGGCGGCAGCACTCCACACGCGATACAACTGCCCCCGCTCGACGGCAGACGGGACAATATGTTTGAGAAATTCGAAATGCTGCGGCTCGCGAAAGAAATAAGTTTCGTTGGTGGTGAGTAAGTCCACCATGAAACGTAGTTCATCGGCATTTGCAGGGTCAGTTACATACTTGAAATATTGCGTGTAGGTATCCAAACCCAGGGCGACGAGCCGTTTGGAAAGACGCCCTGTGAGCAGTACTTTTTTCGCATCGGACAGCGAGATGCCGGCAATGTTATAAAGCAGGCCGCTTAGACGCTTAAACTCGGTATCGTTGATTTCGTAACTCATAATCCATGCCTAAAATTGTAACGCCTGGCTCAGGGAGACGACTTCTTCAGCCGCTTCAGCCATGATGCGACTCAACGTTTCCTCGCCAATCACCAATTCAATGCTTGCGGCCTGCATCTGTCCGGCCTCAATACCATCCAACTGATGCAGCGGTGACGTAACAGGACTGAGCTCTTCGGCCAGCAGCAAGGTATCCGCCATCGTCACAGGCGGCATGGCAAGATAACCATCCCAGAACATCTCCATTTCAGTGACAACCGATTCGGGAACGGCCAGCTTATTGAGGACAGCACGCCCCACCTCGACCTCACCACATTCCAGCCATTCCGTGAAGTCACCCTCCAACAAACCCGGAAAATCGCAGGCTCTGGAGAGCATATAAAAACCGCCGATTTCATGGATGATACCCGCGAACATGGCGGTTTCCGGATTCTGCAGTGTTACGTGACGCGCAATTACATGGGCCAGGGACGCCACGTGGGCCGTGTGTTCCCAAAGCTTGTTCACCAGCTCGCGATGTTTCTGGTCTGTTGACAAGCCCGCCATCTGACGCGTTACCAATGCCATCGCCAATGACCGCACGACATTAAACCCGAGTCGCATCACGGCAATCTCCACATCGGCAATCTCGTTCCCGGAGCGGTTATAGATTACCGAGTTAGCAATGGCAATAACCCTCGCTGCGAGCAGCGGCTCCGCCTGTATCAGGCGGGCTGCGGTATTGATAGAACAGTCGGGATCATCGAGCGACTGACGCAGCTTGAGCGCCACCTGAGCGCCGGTCGGGAACACCAGCTCTCCTTGTGCCACTTCGCTTGCGATCGTCTTGAATATCTCACGTTTATCCATGGGGTGCATCATACATCCAATACACGCTATTTCGTAACGCCCTCATACTGATACGAACTATTGCCTGTAGAATGCATACATCATAAGGAGAAGACCTTTATTTTCAGCAGCGACGCCATGAACCACCATCAGACAGGCAAGGATTTTGAACGCATCGCCAGGAATATCAATCCCGGCGGATGGGCGATTGAGTCCGAGCGCCCCATCTCCACGCTGCTGGGCTCGTGCGTTGCCGTCTGTCTGTTTGACCCGCAGCTGAAACTCGCCGGCATGAACCACTTCCTGCTACCCAGCCGCACCAGTGCCAGCAACGCCGATATAGACGTGATTCTGAGCGGAGATTACTCCATGGAAGTATTGGTCAACGGGCTACTGAACAAGGGGGCGAAAAAATCCAGACTGATCGCCAAGGCTTTCGGCGGCGGAACTATCGTCAGCTCCATCCGCATGGCCATCGGTGAGCGCAACGCTGCGTTCGCACACGAATGGCTGGAGCGCGAGGGCATTCCGCTGGTCGCATCCGATTTCAACGGCCCCTGGTCACGCAAAGTAGTCTTCGTGCCTCAGAGTGGCGATGCCTTCTGTCGGCGCATTCCGACTACTCAGGCCAACGCGATTGATGTTGCACGTGCCGAGCAGGAATACGAACGCACGCTGACCGAAAAGAAACAGGCGACCGCCAAAAAGATCGAGCTGTTTTAATCCGTTCTCAGTGCCGTTTAAGCAGGGGTTCAAAGCCCAGTTTTGCTTTCAGGCTATCCGCGCTGAGACGCGCTTCGCTCAGGCTGGTATACGGGCCAACATGAATTCGCACAAAATCGTCCTTGGTGAACAGGCTAAATGGCCGGCCGACATCACCGAGCTTGGCGCTCAGTAGCACCCTGAATTTTTCTGCTTGAATTTTCGATTTGAACGCACCGAGTTGCAGGTAAATATCGCCATTCTCCGTCGCTGCGTCGGCGACTGGTTTTTCCCTGTTCGCCGATGCGGGCTTTTCACTCATCTTGCGCTGACCTGTATCCGCCAGCTTGTTTGCGCTGGCTATTTGCACTGGTGTCATTTGCCGGGATAAATCGCTCATCATTGCGCGGGCCATTTCGTGCCCCTGGGCTGCGGCAAGCCTGGCCCATTGATATGCTTCAACGAAGTTCTGCGTTACACCCTGACCATTGGCATACACCACAGCCAGATTGAATTGTGCTTGCGCCTCCCCCTGACTGGCGGCAAGGCGAAACCACTTGACCGCCACGTCCTCGTTCTGCGAAACACCAAGGCCTTCTGCATAAGCTACGCCGAGATTGAGCTGCGCGATGGCAAGCCCCTGTTCGGCAGCTGTGCGATACCAGCGCACCGCCTCAGTCTGATTTTTTCCCACCCCCAACCCCGTATCGTACATCATGCCCAGATTGAACTGGGCCTGGGCGTACCCCTGCCGTGCTGCCAGCCGATACCATTTTGCCGCCTCGGCGTAGTCCTGCGCCACCTCCTGGCCCTTGAAAAACAAGCTGCCCATATAAAGCTGTGCATCTGCATCGCCCGCCATCGCACGGACACGCAACCGGTCTGTCATCTGTGAATTGTCAGATTTGCCTGTGTCAGACAGATCTGTTTCAAAATCGCCCAGGGCTGCTGGGGGTATCAGGATTAGCGCTAAAAAAATAAAGGCTGAACTTGCTATTCTGATCATGACATTTGCTATTGATACGCCCGTAAATTTCCAAAAATAAAACTGACATTAGCTTTATATTATGAAGTCAATGCGCTCTTTTTCGGCATCCTTGTGGCACTCTTGTTGCACAAGCAGGGCAAGGAGAATACAGCACGAAGCACCAGTCAGACCCTGTAGAAATGCACAAGGTATTATGGACAGAGGCGGAGAATGCTTATCTCCGAAAGAGATGACAGCGCAGCCCGCCGAAGTGCTGCCGCATGCACTCCTCATGCATAAGGTCGAACTGGAGATGCAAAACGAGGAGTTGCACAGACGCAAATCGCCGCCATCGCGAATTGTCACCCTGTCAGCTATTGCCGTAACCGCAGGATTGCAGTTCACGTTAACGGACGGGAAGCCACAACCAATTAAACTGGAATATCGTCCAGAGCCTTGTGCATCGCGGCTAAGATCAGCTTATCTGCGGCCGGTTGGTCAATTTCAGGAATATCCCAACCGAAAATTCTACGGTATTTTTCAACCAGATCGCTCATGTCTGCAACGATTTCATTGCGGTACGCATCCAATTCCAGCTGTTCCATTTTCTTCATGACAGCTCCTTGTCAACAGAACGATTATTCCCACATTACGTTGGACTTTGCACGGGCTGCGGCAGTTAAAAGCTCAATCAAAGGTAAACCCCGGTTGACCAGACTCACTGCATCCGCATCCTTCTCCTGAGCAGGCTGTGTGGCTTTTGCTGCATCAATAGCTGCGACCAGGAGACTGAGTGCGGCGGGGACATCTTCAGCCAGAATTGCGCTGGGTATGGTTCCACTGTGACCCATGATTTTCAGCATGGAAAGCGCGTCAGCACCGAACATGGTGATATTGGCATAGGCATCGGTTTTAAAGGTTACAAGCATGGAGTTCTCCTTGAAATTAACGGGGCCAAGGGCTGATGCCAAAAAATACCCGAGAGAATCTAACGTTGTTAATCAAATACTACAATACCCCTTAAAACCTCAGTTCAATCCACAGATTACGCAGATTCACACAGATTCACACAGATTCACACAGCTTTTAAAACACTTATAAATATTGCAATATCCACCAACAGGTTAGTCAGTCTCATTCTATAACCAATTGTTTAATCATGTTAAATCAGTTTAATCTGATAAAACAACTAAGTATTTGACTAAGACGCAACGGCGTCTAAGCCACTACTAATGCAGAAAAAAATGTTTTTAATGGCTGAAGGTTCAGTAACTAGCTCCTCTTGCTTCCAACAAGCAGAATCAACCCCGCCACTATCGCCCCCACGCCGAGCCATACCGGAATATTGACTGTTTCAGTGTCCTTGATCGACAGCTCTATCGAACCCAGCTTGGCCTGATGCGTCTCCTTGGTGTAACTAAAACCGCCATACGCCAATGCCAGGCCACCAGCCACGATCAAGACGATTGCCAACATTTTGACTGCGTTCATATCATTCTCTCCGTAAAAACAGACTTGTCACATAGCTTCAGCCCGCCCCGGCATGCGTGCAGGTAGAAATTTTCACCATCGTAGAAATGCATCTGAACGTGGTCGTTACGTGTTCCGCCATCGCGACAGGGAGAGTTCTTCATTCGGGCCGCCAAATTCACGCCTGCCTGACGTGACAAGCATGCAAGTGTGTGGTGCGCTCGTTGCAACAGCGAACTGGCGTCAAAAAGAAATGAATGCAGCAAAGTCAGCAGAAATTCACCGTTTTCTGCCAAACCGCCTGCCTTCACTTGAATTTTGAATGAGCGTCAGCCACACCGGCCTTCAGATCTTCCCAGAGTTTATCTGCCGTTTCTTTAACCTGTCCCCATGCTTCGCCGGTGGATTTTTCAAGCTCCAGCATTTTTTCAGCTGCTGCACGATGTTTGGCGCGCAACTCCTGCAGTGCCTCGGCACGCTTGACTGCCGCGCCTGCACCTGCGTTTTCCACACGGGCTTCCAGTAAATTTATCTGGGCGTTCCATTCTTTCAGTTGCGCCGCCATTTTTTGTTTATAGGCTTCTTGAATTTCCATGATTTACTCCTTGAGTGTTTGCCAACGGGTTATTTGCTCGGCTTGATCATCAGGCGATTTTCAACCTCATGCACGCCAGACACTGCACCCGCCAGAGCCTTGGCACTATCGCTGTTTTGCTGCGTATCAACCGATCCGCTCAGTGTCACGACGCCCTTGACCGTATCAACGCTGATTTGCAGCGTCTTGAGTCCCGGCTCGGCGAAAATAGCTGCTTTGACTTTGGTGGTAATCTCGGCGTCATTAATGCTCTCACCCGCCTTATTACCTTGCTCGCCCAATTTAACAGCGGCTTTATCGGCGCCTTCAGACACTTTATCGGCGGCTTCTGTTATTTTTTCATGTGCTTCATCAACCGTCTGATCCAGCTTCTTGCCGGCGGTCTCTGCAGGGCCAGGCTTGTCGCATGCGGCAAGCCCACCAAGTAACAGCATCGAAACTCCGACCAATTTCAAATTTTCCAGGACTTTCATTTTGGTTCCCTTTCAAAACTGATTCATATCGAAAAAAACAATCCGCAATCAATTGACAGATCAAATGAAGAGCGTCAAACGAACCCTTGCGGGAGCGCCTGACGGCTAGCCGATCTTGTGCTGTTACTTAACCTGCATGTCATCCTTGACCGATTTCACGCCCTTGATGCTGCGTGCAACTTCAACGGCTTTGCTTTCAGCGGCAGCGGAACTGACGAAGCCGCTCAGTTGCACGATGCCTTTGAAGGTTTCAACCTTGATTTCAAGCGATTTCAGCGCTGGCTCTCCCAGGATTGCAGATTTCACTTTAGTGGTGATGACCGCATCGTCAACATACTCTCCGGTTCCCTCCTGCGTAGCGGTCGATGCACATCCGACGACAGAAGCAAGCGCAACTGCGCAGCAAAAGGTAGCAAATTTTTTGGCGGTAAGCTTCATTTTCAGTCCCTCTTGTAATTCGTGCTTAAAGAAAACTCCGGTAATTCGTCATGCAGGATCAAGTCCGGCATGACGAAACGGGGAACCAATACTGCAATTACTTTTCTGTGCGCGTTGCGACGACTTCAACTTCCACGCGACGATCAGGTGCCAGGCAGGCTTTCAGTGCGGCAGTTACTTTCTTGCCTTTGCACTCACCAGCCTTTGTCACGGGTTCTGCTCCGTCTATGCCTGTGGCCTGAATCTTGTCTGCCGGAATTCCTGCAGATTCAACCATATAGGCCTTGACCGCTTCGGCGCGTTGCTGGGACAGCTTCATGTTGTAAGCATGAGAACCGATCCGGTCAGTGTGTCCCGTTACCGTGATGACTTCAAAGTCGGCGCCGCTCAGGTCGGCAGTAAACTTGTCAATCGCGGCTTTTCCGGAAGGCTTCACGACCGCCTTGTCGAAATCGAACAGGGAGTCCGCTGAGGAATCCGCAGCGAAAACCGCTTTCCTGTGAACAGGCGGAGGAGGCGCCACAACCACCGGCACAGCGGCCGCGACAACCGGTTCAGGTTCAACGGCACGAGGAGCAGGAGCCGGTTTTTCCACGCCGAAGCGATAGATCAGACCGAGTGAATACAGATCGATGTCGCCTTTATTGCCGACGGCATCGTTGATCCGGTAACGTTCCGCTTCGAGACGCATTGCGAGAGCATCAGTGAAATCGTACTGAAGCCCTGCGCCGAACTTGTAATTGACCTGATTCTTACTGGGATTAGGATTGTTCACAATGACGGCTCCGGTTCCGGCGAAGGAGTCTCTGGCTTGTGCATAGTTCAAACCGAGCCGGCCAAACACCGAAAACTGTTCGGTGATGGGTAACGTGCCAACGCCGTCGAGATTCACGCCCTGGAGCTTGATATTCCCGTTCAATGTCCCTGCATTTGGCGCTGCCGTGGTCGCCACATAACTGAACCGTCCCAGATTGAAATAGCCGCCTTCAATGGCAAAATTCTTGTTGACCCGGTAACCGCCAAAGAGCTTGTAGCCGGTGGATCGGTTGTTGTCGACGATCGAGGTCGTAACAAGACCGGCTCCCAGCAGTTGTGCTGTGATTCGCGGGTTGTCTATTTTCGCTCTCGACTGACCAACGTTGGCGCCGGCGTACCAGCCTGAATCATCCGCCACAGCGTACGGGCTGGCGATTACAGCGAGTGCTGCCAGCCCAAGCGGGCCTGATACTCTTGATAATTTCATGATTTTCTCCAGAAGTTACGGTACATTTTCACCGCACCTTATAATTTTATCCTGATTGGGTAATAAAGGTCGGCAGGAATGACGCTGCCGGCCTTTAATTTTATGCCTCAAGCCTTACGGAACAGGCCTGGTGATCGTGTTGGTACCACCGGTCAGATTCACCGCAGCGCCTGACAGCACACGGCCAGGTATCAACGTTGAATTAGCACCCACATTGATCGCAACATCAATATCAGACAGGATGCTGCCCAGGAACGTGACATCGGCCTGGATCGTAGTGATACCGGTTGGTACCCAGTACACAGTGGTATTCGCAGCATTCGCGGCACCACCATAGGCCACCGTGATAGGGCCTACTGCTGTGTTCAATGCACCTGAGGACTCGAAGATGTATACACCGGGATTGGTCAGGGTCATGTTTGAACCGACAGACATCGCACCTGTGACGCAATAGTGGCCTGCTGCCAGCGGCTGGGGCAGGGCGGCAAAATCCGTAGCAACACCGAAGGTCAGAGCTGGGTCACATGCACGGGAGGGTGCTTTGAGACAGGTAGCGGCCGTTTTCATATCGGTTACTGCGGTCGCGATTAAAGCAAGTGAACCACTAGCAGTGTCATACTTGGTGCCGATGAGCGTGCTGGGACCCGCAGCCGGGGTTATCGACGGCGATCCGACATCACCGGTGATCACCTGCGGATTGGTAAGAGTCAGTGCAGTTCCGGCCAGCACGGCAAAGCTATTTGCGGTCCCGAGGGGCACAGGCGTTCCTACTCCTGCACAGCTTGCGACGGGTAGCGTGGAGACGGTCACGGTTACAGTGTAGTTCACCGTAGTACAGTCGCCAGCGGTTACCGTGTAGATCACCGGACTTGTGAAGTTATTTGCCGTTGTACCGCTTGTCTGCGCCACAGCGCCTACCTTCACACCGACTCCTGTGGTCGTGAATGTCGCAACCAGTGCCGTTACGTTCGTCCCGGTCGGCACGACCACAGAGATGGTCTTTGCCGCTTCGTTGACAATCCCTGCTGCCCCGGCAAGCGAAAAGGCGGTAATAGCCTTGACAGTTCCGACGCCAGGTACGCATGCGGCAACAACACCAGCGCCTGTACCGCTGGTTCCCAGAATCGTACCTTGCCCTCCGCCGCCGCATCCTGCCGTCAAAGCGGCAAACAGCAACGCCATGAACCACATCAGTGGCTTGGTAACTCTATCTAATCCGTTCATTTTGTTCCCCTTTTAATGATCCCGAAATGCATCGGTTTAATCGACCGACCCTTTGCTGCTGGTGTATTACGTAATATTTGCTGCCAACCTGCTTTGCAACTTTACTAACCTCAGCCCGCTCCAATTCAAAATCGAATCAACCGAATAAGTAGTGACTTGAGGTGGTTTCATACCGTTTAGTCAATACTTAGTAGTCTCATCAACCAAAGCATTTGACACACGGTTGCGTTTATCCCACTTTCGTCCGCAACTCTCCGTGCGCTATCGCACATAGAGAAAATTATTTTCAGAAACTCGGCACGCTCAAAAACAAAGACATTCAAAATCGGTCTCGCGCCAAGGCGCAAAGACGCCAAGAAAACCAATAACTTGTCAAAAAACATACGTCTATTGAACCTGTCTGCCATACCTAATACGGCACAGGCAGGTCAGTGATAAATATCTGTTTTGTTTCGTACTTCTTTGCGGCTTGGCGGCTTGGCGCGAGACGGTTTTTTTGAATACGTTGATTGTCTTTGCGTCTTGGCGCGAAGTGGGGTAAGCAGGGATGATGCCTTGTAGGCATCAACTCGCAGACGGTTTTTTTGAATATGTTGATTGTCTTGGCGGCTTGGCGCGATCAAGTGCTGTTTTCAGAATAAAGCCCGTTTAAAAACGGCTGAGATCGGTGGCATTTCACTCAAAATTTATTTATGCGTTATGTGCGTCACCGTACAGCTTGACGGTAGTTCGCAAACGACAATCACTCAAACATTGATGAAGTCCCCGCTTGGAAAGCGGCGATAACTTGCTGAGAAGCTGGCAGATGTAGTGTCCACCGCGCCCCGGCGATGTTTAAAAGTATGGAAAGGAGAGCACCATGTTCAGCCCAATTTCTGTTTCTATTCGAACGATCGCACTACGCATGTTTTTTGGCTTTGTATTCGCGGGTCTAGTCGTAGCGTCACGTACAGCGCAGTCTGAGGAAGATTTTTTCGCACCCGTCATGGATCTGGCAACGATTCAGTCCGCAATCACAAATACCGGTGCGCAACATGCTTACCGGCTTAGTACGGGTATTGCACTTACCCGTTCAGAGCTCACTTCGCCATTCGGCTCAGAGTTTGGCAACCCTCAAGGACGAAGCGACATTATTGATCCGCAAAAAAACACAGCGTGGACAGCAAACCCGAGTTGGCAATTTTCACCCGGCGGCGGATCTGCATTTTTGTCATCACTGCTGCGCTTCGAATCGAAAGCGGATCGGATCGAGATCAAACCGAAACGCCACTCAATCTCGTTCACATGGCGCAAGTCGTTCTGATGAAACGCTGATTTAATCCGTTCGTGGTTTAGTAATGACTTAGGGATGGGCTGCTTTATGCCCATCTCGCAAAAGACGCCAGCCAAGTCGCTGGTTATGTCGAACCACGAACAGATTAAATTACCACCAATCAATTAGTTATATCGACACTTCGACAAAACTCTCCTAAGCGCCATTCACTCCTTCGACATACTCAGGGCGAACGGCGTCGAAGTAACTGTTACACCGCTAAACTAAAAGCCAGAATAGACCGAGATATGCCCACGAAGGTCACCGGCTTTCTTAATCCCGCCTCCGTCAATTATCTGCGCCAGATCGAAGCGCATATTGAAGTTCCTCTGGATATTCCAGCGAAAACCCCCGCCAATGCTGGCGATCGAAGCCTGTTGTCGGGGTTCACCAACTAACGGATTGTTGGCAGCCTTGGCGATGTCGTAGAACAGCAAGCCGCGCAGATTATCCTCGCCGGAGATCAATTTGCCCGACAGGTTAGGCGAATAAAGTTCGAGATTGGCGAAATATCCGGTATCGCGGGCAATTTCACGCTCCAGAAATCCGCGCACGGCGGTCCCGCCGGCAATGCCGAATTGCTCACCGGATACGAGGGCATCCGGTGTGTACTGTGCATTTAAAGCGGCGCGGATTTGCCAGTTGCTCTCAAAGGCGTTCACCATGCTGGTGCCAAAGCGAAGTATCGTGTAACGGGAAGATGCCCCATTCCCGCCATTCGGACTTGGACGCGCCGCATTGAAATTACTCTCCTGCCCGTTAACAGCCCCGGGAACATTGTGCGACAAGGCAACATAAAAGTCTGAGATCCGCCCGGGTTTCGCCCAATTTCCATCGTATGTCAAGCTGATGGGCCTCACGGTGACATCTACCGCAGCCGGTCCGCAGCCGGCCGCGCCGAAATTACCGAGTGAGCAGTTATTCTGGTACGCACGATAATCGAGGCCGTAAACAAGCCGGTGCGAATACTCACCTCGCCGCTCCAGCAACTGGTTATAGCGCAAGCCGTAAACGGTGCCCTTGCCGGAGAAAGTGAGCGGCCCCGCGACGGTCTGCGCGGTGCCGGCGCTGACATCCGATCTGGCGATGATGAAATCCACGGAATCGCCCCGCGAATATAGCGGCACGCGATAGCTCCCGCTGTAAAGGCTGACCTGGTTCCAATTCCCAGGCGAGGTGACGTAGTTGAACGTGCCAACATGATCGCGGTTGAACAGATTGGCATGTTGCACGCCAACACCGACACGATAGTCACCGGTCTGCGGGTTGCCGGTATTATCAACAGTCATGAACGCCTTGAGTGGACGTACATCTATGACGTCGACGGTTGCATCCACCACGCCCTGTTTCTCGCCAGGGCGCAACACCACATCCACCTGTTTGGACGGGCTCTCATTGGCAAGTTGCGCGTTCGCTGAGATATCCCCTGCTCTGGGCGACACATCCTCCCTGAGCCCCGGAAGGCTTGCGCGGATATTCTTATCCTCAAAAAAACGGTTGCCTTCGATTGTGATCTTGCCGATCCGCGCTTCGATGACCCGCAACGTGACTGTACTCTGGTCGAGATCCTGCTCGGGTGCGACTACCCACACCGCACTAAAACCTTGGCTTCGATAGCGCTGCCTGAGCGCTTCGATCGCGCGCTGCACGTCGCTAAACTCGCGTTGTTTTCCGGTGAAAGGCTTCAGCACCGTTTCGATTTCATCTGGCTTGAGCAGCGTATTACCCTCGATATTGAAACGATCAATATCGAAATGCTCGGTCTGTATCTGTGCCAAGTTGGCAGGATTCTCGTTGACAAGCTGAGCGTTCACCGGAATCTCCCCTACTCTGTGCGAATGCGATGGAAGGCTTGAGTGGATACTTGCATCACCAGCCAAGCGGTCATCTTCGGTGGGAACCTTGACGATCCGCGATTCAATGATCTTCAGCGTGACTAGCCCCCGGTCGAAATCTTGCTCGGACGCGATCACCCCCCTGATGTTGAAACCTGCGTTGCGATAGCGCTGCCTGAGTGCTTCGATCGCCCGCTGCACGTCACCATACTCGCGGTGTTTGCCGGTAAAGGGCTTGAGCACCGCTTTGATCTCATCGGGTTTGAGCAGCGTATTGCCCTCGATCTTGAATCGATCAATATCGAAATGCTCGGTCTGTGTCTGCGCAAAGGATTGCGCCGATGTCAGCAGCAGCATCGCAAGCCCCATGCAACGAATTATTGACGGCATGCTATCCCTCTTCTGCCCCTAACCCCGATAAACGGGATAAGCACGTTAACAAAATTATTTTCTGCCTGAAACGCGCTGAAAACAATTTGCAACTTACTAAAACCAGTAAATCCTGCACAAATACTCATTTTTCTTCTCCTTTCTTTTTATCGACTTTCTCGCGTTGCTGCGGGAATGACCAGGTTTCGCACGCCCCTCCTCCGGAAACAGAATCGCAACTATTCAAGCTCCGGTTCAATCGTGAGTTCAAGTCGTTGGTTCCCCTCATCACGTCAAATCCCGGATCAGCATTATTGTAATTCAGAGAAATATGCCAGAAGTTACCTGGACGCTGGTAGTAATCGTTATTGATTATTCCAGTAAAAATGACTTGCCCCGGGTTGAAACCCAAACTGGGCTCTGCAGCAACGCCAGTGATGATGAGATTGTTGCGCGTATAGCTCAAGATGTAGTTGCTGTTGGCCACAATATTGCCCTGATTGATGGTGTAAGGCCCGCCAAGTGCACTCTCGCCGGGAATGCGCGTGAGCGCACCAGAGAGCACGCTGCCTGCCGTATCGGCAATGCCGAGTGCCGGGTTGTTTACCAGTCCCGTAACGCTAAATGTCAATGCCGGATCGCTCGTACCGAACAGCTTGCTCTGGGGATTTGCAACAACATTAAGCGGCGCCGGCGTGATGCTCAGGTTGGCACCGGTGTAACTGATCGTGTAGTTGGGGCTGACAAGTGCGCCTTGGTTGATGGCATATGGGCCACCGGCCACTGTCTCACCCACCGCGCGGTTCAGTGTCCCGCTCAGGACGGTGGCTGCAGTGTCGCCGAACTGGAACGCGCCGGTGGTGTAGGTCAGAGACGGGTCGGCTGTGCCATACACTTTGCCTAGTGCATCTGCCGTGATTGCCAGGTTCGCAGGCGTGATGTCCGCCGCCGCCGTCGAGGTGGTCGAAGTCAGCGCGTAGTTGCTCGCCAGGCCGCCAACCCCATTGGCGATACTGTAGCCCGTGCCCGTCACTAGGTTCGCCGTAGCCACGTCTTTGGTGTTGAAGTTGATGTTCGCCGCGAGCGGGCCGTTCAGTACCAGCGCCTCGCCCGCAATCCCCGTCGCCACTGAGCCGATGTTGCCAAGCGTCGCCAGCGTATCGCCGTTATAGACTTTATTGTTCGCCACGGTCCCGCCGATGGTTACGCCCTTGGTCGTGATGTTCGCCGCCGCCGTCGAGGTGGTCGAAGTCAGCGCGTAGTTGCTCGCCAGGCCGCCAACCCCATTGGCGATACTGTAGCCCGTGCCCGTCACCGTGTTGGCCAACAGTACGTTCAGGTCGTTGAAGTTGATGTTCGCCGCGAGCGGGCCGTTCAGCACCAGCGCCTCACCCGCAATCCCCGTCGCCACCGAGCCGATGTTGCTCAGCGTCGCCAGCGTGTCGCCGTTATAGACTTTGTTGTTCGTCACGGTCCCGCCGATGGTCAACGCGCGGGCGGTGATGATCGCTGCGTCGCTGGCGGTGGTGCTAGTCAGGTTGTAGTTGCTCGCCAGGTGCAGCGGGTCGACGCCGTTGGCCAGGGTGTTGCCGGTGATGTTGACGGTGGTCGCTTCGAGCACATCCTTGTCGTTGAAGGTGCCGGTGGCCGCGCCCACGGTGAGTACTTCGCCACCCACGATGCCGGTGAAGCCCGCGCCGCTGGTGGTCAGTACCGCGGTGGTGTCGCCGCTGTAGGTCTTGTCGGCGGCAGTGATGCCGGTCACCGCAGTGATGTCCCTGACGGTGATGATCGCTGCGTCGCTGGCGGTGGTGCTGGTCAGGTTGTAGTTGCTCGCCAGGTGCAGCGGGTCGACGCCGTTGGCCAGGGTGATGCCGGTGATGTTGACGGTGGTCGCATCGAGCACATCCTTGTCGTTGAAGGTGCCGGTGGCCGCGCCCACGGTGAGCAGTTCGCCGCCGACGATGCCGGTGAAGCCCGCGCCGCTGGTGGTCAGTACCGCGGTGGTGTCGCCGCTGTAGGTCTTGTCGGCGGCAGTGATGCCGGTCACCGCGGTGATGTCCCTGGCGGTGATGAGGGCCGCCTGGGTCGCAAGCGCGGTCAGCGAGTAGTTCCCGAGCTGTGCGCCCGCAAGCGACAGGCCGCTGAAGGTGACGGTCGAAGCCGTCGCCACGTCCTTGGAGTTGTAGGTGCCGGTGGACGTGCCGGTGAGGCTGACGTCGTCGCCGGTATACGCCTTGCCGTCCGCGGCCGTGCCGGCGCCGGGCGCTTCGGCGGCCAGCAGCGCGGAAGCGCCGATCAGCGTCGTATCGGTGGTGGCGTCATAAATCCTGCTGGCCGCCACGGACAAACCGCTCTGGGTCAGCGCCTTGGCGGTGATGCTCGCCGACAGACTCGCGGGCTGGAAGAGTGAATATTTTGAAGCATTCGCTCCGTTTATGCTGTATCCGCTAAGCGTGAGGACCTCAGTATGTACGTCCTTGTTGCTAAAGTTGGTGACGCTGCCGGTGCCAGCGAGATTTACGGTGTCGCCGATAGCAGGGGCGATCGTGGCGATTCCGGTCAGGACCGCCGTAGTGTTGCCGTTATAGGTCTTGTCCGCACTTAAACCGGTCACGAACAAGAGCATGTAAGTGTTCAGGCCGCTGGGGACAAAACTGAGGTAGACAGCGCGGTCAGCAGCGTAGTTGGCGTACGAGGTGGGGTTGTAGTAAATATTGGTGGTTGGTGTCGGTCCAGAAACACTACCTGCGCCTGAAAAAGTGACCGTACCGATACCGGTACCAAGATTGTCGGCACGCAACTCGACTACGGAACCAGCACCGTTGGCGCTGAGGGCAGCGTTGACGAGCACGTCATGTCCAGCGCTTAGCGTGATCGCGGCAGGAGCACCGTTGGCGCTGATCGCGCCATTGACTGTCACGTCATGTCCAGCGGTCAGCTTGATCCCGGCACCCGCAGTGTTGTCGGTCATCGCGGCACTGACGAGCAGGTCATTTTTAGCCCTCAGCTCGAGGGTTGTCGCGGCAACCCAGGTAATCACGGTTGATACAGTGATGTTGCCGGCACCTGCGGCAGCGCCAGCAGAAGCATCCACTAAGACATTACCACCCCCAAGCGCATTCGTGAGGGTCGTTACATTAAGAGTTGAAGTAGCCAATGCACCCGTGAAAGGGGACGTTGTACCTGGAGCCGTCATACCGGCATTCACACCAGCGCTAATCGTGATATCCGACGGATCGAGCAGCAGCGTTCCTGCTTTGCCAGCCGGCGCTAGCGTGTTCACTATTCCCAGAAAATCGAGGTAGTGCTTACCGGATACCTCGACAAAACCGCCGTCACCGGAGTATGCGCCGCCGCGCGCGCTGATGTTGCCGCCGAATCTGGTGAAATCATCCGCCCACACGATCACCTTGCCGCCATTGCCGCTGGTGATGGCGTCGGCCTTAACGCTTGCGTCAGGACTAACATAGGTCGCCGAGGCGTTCTGCACTGACGGATTCTTGCCCTGGTAGTCGCCGCCGATCAGCACCGTGCCACCACCTGTAGTGCCGGATGCGTCGATGCTCGCCGCGATCAACCCGACGCGGTCGCCCAGCAGTTTGATGGTGCCGCCGTTTCCTGCCACCGCGCCCGTGCCTTTGGCGTCAATCGTTCCGGACACCAGCGTAGTGCCGCTTTCAGATTGCACCGTTATCGCGCCACCCTGCTCGCCGTTGGCGCTCAAGCGGCTACCAGCTTCAAGCGTTACGTCCTGCTTCGCACGCAGCACGATTTTGCCGCTTGCGTCCCGCACCACCTGGTCGGCATTGATGATGCCTGCGTTGCGCAGCGCCGCGCCATAAATGCCGACTTGCCCGCTTTGCGCAAGGATCTCGCCGAGGTTGACGGCGGTGTTGTCGCTCGCCGTGATTTCGACCCTCACTCCCGGTGTGCTGGTGTCGAAGATGCTCACCGACTGGCCGGCGGCGAGGATCACGTCACCCTGCGGGCTGTTGATGATGCCGCTGTTGGTGACGTTAGCTCCGACCAGATAGACGCTGCCACCAGTAGGCGTGGTGATACTGCCTTGGTTTTCCACGCTGCCGGCAGACGGATTGGACGCGAAATTGAGCCGGCCAGCGAGAAAATCCTGGTTGCTCAGGTTGAGCGTTGAGGCCACCAGCCCGGCCACGTCGATATGCGCGCCCTGCCCTACCAGGATGCCGCTCGGATTGATCAGGAAGACCCGGCCGTTCGAGGTGAGCGTGCCGAGGATGACTGAAGGATCGGGACCAATGACGCGATTGAGGACACTCGATGCGGCGCTTTGCTGGATGAAGCGTGTGGTTTCGCTGGCGCCGATCGAGAACCCCTGCCAGTTGATAATGGCCCCCGGGCTGTTGGTGACGCTTAGCGAACTACCCAGAGTGGAGAAGCTGGCCTGACCCTCAACCACGGATGGATCCGTGCCATTCGCCTGTGCCTGGCCTGCGGCAAAGACACCCGCAAGCGCTACGGTAAGAGCACTCCGTCGCCACAAGGTTGAAACAAGGCTGCTGCTCGTTGTCATTTCGATGCCACCTTCGGCAGACGCTCAAACCGCCGGATGCGGTCACCGGCCAAATTCACGTCCTGCTCGTTGCTGCGTGTTATGGTTGGCCGGAAAACATCATCGGGTAGATTTGGCTGGTTTTGACGCGGCTGCACTACTGATGCCATGCAAGAACCAACCCAAAATAAATCCAATCATCAATGTGAAAAACATCAACAACGCGCTCGACATTGAGACTCTCCAGTATAGAAAGCTGATTTCAACTACTGCAACATTTTGAGCGATAAACACCACAGCCAGGCTTGAGAGGACAAGTATCAGTATTAATTTTATATTCATCTTGCTAGCCTCTCAAACGGACTGTATAGGGAAACGCAGATTAAATCGTCATTGCGAGGAGCGTAGCGACGTGGCAATCCAGAAGTTCGATTTACATCCAAATACTGGATTGCCACGCTTCGCTCGCAATGACGGATTGAGTGAATAAATCTGCGTTTCCTTAGGGAGTTGGAAATTCTTAAAATACCGTTAATCAAATCTCCCACATTCACCCCCATCCCAACCTCCCCCTTGAAGGGGGAGGAGCTATGTTCCCTCCCCTTCAGGGGGAGGGTTAGTGTGGCGGTGGGTTGGTTTTTCATTTATATGGCGGAATTTTTATACGGGTATTTTAGTAAATTCCTGCTCCCTTAAAGCTTCTGAGGTTGCAGACGCTCTGGGCAGCGTCACCCGCTACTTCACTTGAATTTGGAATGGACGTCAGCTACACCAGTCTTGAGATCCTCCCAGACTTTGTCAGCCGTTGCCTTGACCTGCTCCCAGGCTTCGCCACTGGCATTCTCCAGCTCCTTCATTTTTTCAGACGCCGCACGCTGTTTGGCACGCAACTCACGAAGTGCCTCGGCGCGCTTGACCTTAATGTCAGCGCCCGCGTTCTCCATCTTGGCTTCCAGTAAATTAATCTGGGCGGTCCATTCTTTCAGTTGCGCCGCCATTTTTTGTTTATATGCGTCTTTAATTTCCATGATCAACTCCTTAAGTGGTTGGTGTCAGCTTAAGGAAACGCAGATTTATTCACTCAATCCGTCATTGCGAGCGAAGCGTGGCAATCCAGTTTTTTGATATCAAACGAACTTCTGGATTGCCACGTCGCTACGCTCCTCGCAATGACGATTTAATCTGCGTTTCCCTAATTTCATTTATTCGACTTCAACACCAGCCGGTTTTCAACCTTGTTTACGCCAGCTACCGCACCCGCAAGTTCTTTGGCCCTGTTGCTGCTCTGCTGCGAATCGACCGATCCGCTTAATGTCACCACGCCTTTAATGGTATCAACACTGATTTGCAGAGTCTTGAGACCGGGCTCGGCAAAAATGGCGGCTTTGACCTTGGCCGTAATCTCGGTGTCGTCGATGGCTGCACCGACTTTCTCGCCTTGCTCGCCCATTTTTTCGCCGACCTTGTCTGCCGCTTCACCGATCTTCTGTCCTGCCTGATCCATAGACCGGTCTATGTTTTTACCTGCGGTCTCCGCCGGTCCCGGCTTGTCGCATGCGACTAGCCCGGCGACCAATAACAGCGAGATACCGGTTAATTTTAGATTCTTTGAAACTTTCATTTGCTTCCCTTCGTTGTTTTCGCATACACCACGAAGAAAGGGCTTAGTCAAAAGCGACTAAGCCCGGTTCTGCCGTTACTTGGCGTAGGTGAAGATGATGTTGATCCTGCGGTTTTCCTGCTGCCCTTCCAGGGTGGTGCCGTAGGCGACACGCCGGGTCTGGCCGAATTGCGCGGTGGCAAGACGCGAACGAGTGACACCCAGGATGTCCACCAGGTAATTCACCACGTTCTGCGCACGTTTCTGGGAGACTTCCATCGCCACATCGGCGCTTATTGTCTTTTCTTTGGTGCCCAAACCGACGAATTTACCGGCGTGCCCTTCCACCGTTGCGGTGACAGTTGGATTCGCTTTCATGAAGTCCGCCACTTCGCGGAGATCATTATGGTGCTTCGGTTCAACGGTGGCCTTGTACGGGTCGAACTCGAGTTCCATCGCCATGGTAAGCCTGGCGGCGGCAACCTTGAGACCCGCGACATCTCTCGCGCATGCGATGACGGCAGCGATACGCCGGTTCGCCTGCTTCCCTTCCTTGGTGCTATTGTCCGCGATGGGGCGCGATTCTCCGTACCCCACTGCCGCCAGCCTGGATGGGTCGATCTTGAAGTCAGACACCAGGTAATCCACCACGCTGTCCGCCCGTTGCTGGGAAAGTTTCATGTTGGCGTCACTATCACCCACATCGTCGGAGTGGCCCTCGATCACTGCCGTGGTGTCGGGGTATTTTGCCATGAAGGTTCCAACCACCCTGAGCTTCTCCTTGTCATCGCGCTGTATCACGTCCCGATTAATCTCGAAAGTGAGGTCAAGAATGCTGCAGTACTGCTGGGTCTTCACCTTGACCGGGACGATGACCATCACTGGCTGCGAGTAATCGATATGTGGAGGAGGTGCCGCCGCTTTCTGGACGGGGGCGGGTGCCGGCTTTTTCTCGACGAACCGATAGACCAGGCCGATCGAATACATATGGATGTCGCCGTCACTGCCGACTGCATCATTGGCCCGGTAGCGCTCCCACTCTCCGCGCAACCCGAGAGCTTCGTTGAAATCGTACTGTAGCCCCAGGCCGGCCTTGTAGTTCGCAAAGCGCTTGGTGGGGTTCGTATCCAACGGCGCGGCAACGGCACCGCTACTGGTGAAACTGTCTCTGGCTTCAGCGTAGGTCAATCCGAGCCGGCCAAACCCGGAAAACTTTCCAGTGATGGGCAAACTACCGACTATATCGAGATTCACGCCGTCGAGATTGATTTTGCCGCTCAGTGTTCCCGCCGGGAACGTGTTCGCCGTATAACCGAACTGTCCCAGATTGAAATAGCCGGCTTCAAGGGCAATATTCTTGTTGAGCTTGTACCCGCCAAAAATCTTAAAGGCGGTGTCGGTGTCGTTGTCGTCGATCGAGGTCGTGGCAAGACCCGATCCCTGCAACTGGGAGATGATCCGCGCGTCGTCGATTTTCGCTTTTGACTGACCGATGTTGGCACCGACGTAAAAGCCAGTATCGTCCGCCGCTGCAATTGGGCTGTTCATTACGGCGCACCCCACAAGACCCAGCGTCCCTACGGTTTTAGCTACTCTTTTCATGTTTTTCATGTTTTTCTCCAAAATATCTGGGTGCAACTCATCGAGTGCAACCAATGCAAAGTGGCCTGCTTACGGTTGGCTCCCCATTGAAGGGGAGCCTCCAGTATTTCCTGATGCAACTGTCCTGCGTTCATACCGAATGCCTTATTGCCTTCTTACTGGCAACTAACAGGTGCACTGGCATGACCCGGCACGGAAACGACGTTAGAGTCAAATACAAACGCGCCGGCCGTAAACGCCCCTGCCAACAATCTGCCGCACGAGGTTGCGCCAGTCTCCATCGTGATACTTGCAGAGGCCAGTATGTTGCCCTGGAACTCGGTGTTCGTACCAAGCGTCGCTGAACTACCAGCCTGCCACCACACATTGGAAGCCTTGGCACCGTTGATCAGGAGGATACGGGTGTGTACCCCAGGAGAGGCGGCGCCGGCTGCCGTGCCGATTGTGCTATTTGACTGGAAGATAAAGTCAGCATTCGGGTCACCCCCGGCGTCGAGCGTGATATCACCCGTTATCATGATCGACGTGAGGGATTGATAGACGCCGGGAGCGAACAGGTTGTCACCCTGCACGAGCGCGGCTCCAGTCGGCTCTCCTAAAGTAGTGCCAGCCGGTAGATTGGTGGCCCCTCCCAGTGAACCGGCGGCTGGGGGACCGGCCGGAGGAGTAATGCTGAGGAACGCTGCCAGCAAATCGGCCTTGATAGCGCCTGAAGTGATTCCTGCATCTGGAAACAAGGGGCTGATTACCGTCCCGTTGATTGTTGGAGGAGAGCCTCCGCAAAGACCAAAACCTCCGGCAGCATCAACTGCCACAAAATTACATTGAGCACCTGCAACTGGATCCAGCGCCACATCCCCGTTAATCACGGTAATAGGGACAAGAGGGGTGTTGGTAACCCCGGCGGTAGCCGCGATCCCGAACGGAGCGGCCAATCCAAGGTCTACTGCTGGCAATATCACTGGAAGTGCTAATGTTCTAAATGTCCATGGATTTGGTTTCGGTAGTCCACCCACTGCCGGCACAACCAGTGCATTGCCTGCCAGGTCCTGGGCTCCGTTGCCAACCGTAACGGTATAGTCGGTATCGGGAGAGAGGCTGGCCAGTGGGGAAAAGGTCGCAATTTTGTTCATCACATCATAGGCGACCGTTCCTGGTACGTTATTTCCGGACACTGTCTCCTTCATCGTAAAGTTCGTGGTGATCATCGTTGCTGACTTCATATCCTCACTGAAGGTTGCAAAGGGTTGTTTGCTTACAATTACATCTATTGCAAGGTTAGCGGGGCTGGTGAGGGTTACCGTGGGTGCGGCGGTGTCTGGTGTGGCACCGGTCTTAAAGCTCCATGGGTTCGTCCTGGCTCCGGCTACCAGTGCAAGACCTGGGACTGCCAGGTCCTTGGCCCCCGTGGCCCCCCCCTTGATCTCTGCGGTATACCAGGTATCGAATGCGAGATTGCTGTCCGGGTTAAAAGTCGCCGTGTTGCCAAGATAGGTCACTACTCCCGCTACGGAAGGTCCGCAAGTTGCGGCCGGTGAGGCTCCAATTCCCGCTGAACACACCACAAAATTGGTTGCTGCAGAAGTAGAAGGAGAAGGAGAAACAAGCGTTGCAGGATCCATCGCTTCACTGAAGGTTGCCGTGAGGTCTCTGTTGACGAGCAGGCCTTCCTGAAGATGATTAGCACCTGTGGAAATCAATGTGGGTGCGATGGTGTCAGCCGCTGGACCAGTTGTAAAGCTCCAGACGCGATCTGCCGCCATTGCTATGCCTGCCTGGTTTTTGACCACCGTGGTGATCGTCGCGGTATACAGGCTATTGGCGGCAAGAGCGGCCGTAGGTGTAAAGACCGCCGTTGAACCGGCGTATGTGACTGCTCCCGGTACCGCAGTTACCAGCGGCCCGGTCACTTTAAAGGATGCCGTGGTGATCGTTGCAGTGTTCATCGTCGGCTCACTGAATGTTGCGGTGATGCGCCTGTTGATCTGCACACCCGTGGCGAGGTTCGCGGGAACCGTGGAACTCACTGTGGGCGCAGCCGCACCGACAGCACTTCCACCCAGAATCGGGTCGCTTCCTCCACTACATCCCGCCACAAAAGCGGCCAGCAGTAATGCCATAAACCACTTCAGTGGTTTGGTAATGCTTTCGAATTTGTTCATTTGCTTCTCCTCATTATCTGATCCAGAAATACATCGGTGCAATCGACCGACCCCTTGCTGCTACTTATCCTGGTGTGCTGCGTTAATATTCGCTGTGCTACGTTAGTATTCGTTGTTGACATGTTTCTCGGCTATGTGAACCTCAGCTTGGTCTGCTCCAATTCAAAATATGATCAACTGGAACTAAGACGATCTATCACACTGGTTGTGTTTATCCCACTTTCGTCTACGACGCTCTGTGCGCTAACGCACATAAAGAAATTTTTTGTGTAGCCTTAACCTTGATTGAACATTAGGGAAACGCAGATTTATTCACTCAATCCGTCATTGCGAGCGAAGCGTGGCAATCCAGTTGTTTGATATCAAACGAACTTCTGGATTGCCACGTCGCTACGCTCCTCGCAATGACGATTTAATCTGCGTTTCCTTA